>JBKQVW010000099.1:0-70334 GCA_052142955.1 Acidobacteriaceae bacterium
CCTGACAACTCGCATTGGGTATATATACCCAATGCGAGTTGTCAGGAAAAGCGCCAATAAATCCTTTGTTTCTGGTAAGAGGGAGGAGTGACCTATTGAGGCTGTTGCCAACGGTAACTATACTTCATTGTATTGGGTATATATACCCAATACAGTCACCTCCATCTGTTAGCGAAAAATACTGTAAATCATTGTTAATAAGCCAATTGTCTGTAACTTTTGACAATCTATATGCAATATCACTAGGTATATATACCTAGTGATATAATAAATTGAGTTTACGAAAGGATGAAGGGGCTTTGGTATGTATACCCTAGCCCCTTTGATCATATGGCTGCCCAAAGTCGTTTACAAATCGCCAAGCCCGATATTGTCAAAGCCTTCGAAGAAGCTGGCAAGCGCGTCTTCTGGCCCAGCGACATTTCGCAAATCCTGGAACAAAATCGAGCTTTCTGGAGATTGGCCAAGAATACTACGACTGCCAAATTCCTGCATTTCCTTCGGAATAAGACGGACCTCCATCTTGAGTATTTGGAGCCGGTGAATCATCCGAACGCTCCAGGCATTTCGCGCTACGTCTGGAAAGAGGCATCTGCATATGAAATTGCACTCTCGATGAAGCGTGAAGCCTACCTGTGCCACGGAACTGCGATGTTCCTGCACGACATAACGGAACAGATTCCATCGAGAATCTATGTCAACAGCGAACAGAGCCCGAAGCCAAGTTCCGGCCATCTCACCCAAGAAGGCATCAATCGGGCCTTTGCGGGGAAACAGCGAGAATCACAGTTCATTTTCAAATTCGGCGATTCGGAGGCGCTGCTGCTTTGGGGAAAAAATACCGGTCAGTTGGAAGTGATTGACATGGAATACTTAGGGACGAAACTGAGGGTCACCGGGCTCGAAAGGACCTTAATCGATATCGCCGTCCGCCCATCTTACGCAGGAGGAGTATTCCAGGTCCTGAATGCATTTCGCGGAGCCAAGGATCGTGTTTCTGTGGGTACGCTGGTAGCAACGCTCAAAAAGCTGGATTACGTTTATCCTTACCACCAAGCGATCGGTTTCTATATGCAAAGGGCAGGATATGCAAAGAGCCAATACAACCGCCTCAAGAGCATTGGCCTCAATTACGACTTTTATCTGGCGTATGGCCTCAAGGACAAGGAATATGACGCGGAGTGGCGGCTATTCCTTCCAAAGGGCCTGCATTGAGTTCACTTGTTCCACGACAAAATCGAAATAGGCGTCGAACTCTGCGAGGTTGCCGTCATTGGAGGATGTCTTGACGCTGTCCCAGTCGGGGCGATGGAATTCCTTCTGGTCCTTGATCTTTCCCAACAAGCTTAGCGGAACTTCCTTCGCGGCAAATATGTTTCGCCCCAGATCCAGATTCTCTGGGGAGTTCAACTTCATGCCGGTGAGGGTAACGACCAAATGTATATCATAAAAATCGCGCGCCCGCGCCGAAGGGTTCCGTTGTAATGTGTACTCCGGCATTTGCTGACAGATCGCTCGAAGCTTTTCGATTGCAATCATGGCCGAACTGTAGACGTATATGGCGTAATCGTTGAGTTCCACTTCCATCTTGCCGGTGACGTACTCGTACTTGCTGAGGTCAATGGTGAATACACGTTGTTGCCCTGGTCCAATGACCAGAGAATCGCGACGAAGAGCTGCCGGATCACCGTGGAGCTTTTCATACTTCTGCTTCTCTGTTACTTTGAAGCTCGCCATGTAGCCGCCCCAGCGAGGGCTTTGTCCCGCCCGAGCAACGCTCGGTTTGGGATCGAACTTGAAATCGAAAACGACAAAACCTGCCGCCAGGAAGCGATTCTCTAGCGCCTTTAGAATACGACTCCGAACCTCATTCAGGTCTTCGAAATCATTCTCAATTGAGAAATCCAGATCCAGGGATGTGCGATTACTCAGACCCAGCGCCAAGGAAAGGGCATTTCCTCCCTTGAGAACAACGCGCTCAAAGAGCACGTCGTCGGAAAAAATCGCGGTGATGGCAATTCTACGAATCTCGCGATAGTCGGCAGGGGGCGATGTGGGCATGAATTTCAAGATCCTCGCGCATTAATTCCTCAATGTGGCCGGCTCGTCCTTATACGGCGCTGATCAGATTGAACCACACCTCGCTTGACTAAAGCTTCGTACACTGCCGGGTGCCCCATCCTTGCCGCGCGTCATGGTCCCGGCAGGCGATCTTTGCCCGCTGGGTAACCGAGCGGCAGACCGCCTCTAGGGTGGGATGGAAATAATTGTCACCCCGCTCGCCGTGCCGACCCGACCGCAGGAGTCTGCGTAAGCCGGGTGCCCCATCCTAGCGAAGCTAGGGTGGGATAGAACGATGCCCGCATCACAACCGCGTGCGCCAGGCTCGCCCACGCGGTGAAGACGATCAGGCAGCGCAGACCGCGATGCGGGCGGAACGACTGCGGGGCTTTGCTTTTACCACGATCTCGACATCCTGTCCGAGGGCAACAAGAAAGCGCATCAGCCGTTCCACTGAGAAGCCTTCCAGCTTGTAATGCAGCAGGGCGGAGACCTTAGGCTGGTTGATTTCGAGCACCGCCGCAACTTCGGCCTGCGTCAGGCCACGCCGTTCCACAACACGGCTGATGGCAGCACCGAGACGAGCTTTTGTGTCGAGTTCGGCGGCATCGGGCAGTCCCATGTCCGCAAAGACATTGCCGCTGCTCGGTATCACTCGTTCTGCGGTTCTCTTAGCCATATCTTTCCTCGTAATCCCGTTGTGCCACTCTCAGGCGTTCGCGGACCAAAGTGAAATCGGATTGCCTTCACCCATCGAAACAAAGCCGACCCTGCGGCAGCTTACCGCAGCAGAGTCGGCCCTGGTTCAGCGCCCGCTTATTTCGTGACCGCGCCCTGGCTGGCGACGGCGGAAATCGCCTGCTCGACGCGCTTAGGGTCGCCGAGATAGTAGTGCCGCGTCGGCTTCAGACGCTCGTCCAGCTCGTACACCAGCGGAATCCCGGTAGGAATGTTCAGCGCTGCAATCTCCTTGTCGGAAATCTCATCCAGATACTTCACCAGCGCCCGCAGGCTGTTGCCGTGCGCGGTGATCAGCACCTGGTCGCCCGCCTTCACCCGCGGCACAATCAGCTCATGCCAGCATGGAAGCACCCGCGCCACCGTGTCTTTCAGGCATTCCGTCAGCGGAAGCTGCGCTTTGGTCAGGTTCTTGTACCGGGGATCGAAGCCCGGATAGCGCGGATCGTTCTCATTCAACGCCGGAGGAGGAACATCGTAACTCCGCCGCCACAGTTTCATCTGCGTTTCGCCGTACTTTTCCGCCGTTTCCGCCTTGTTCAGCCCTTGTAGGGCCCCATAATGCCGTTCGTTCAGCCGCCAGTCACGTACCACCGGCACCCACATCCGCTCCATTTCATCCAGAACGATCCAAAGCGTGCGGATGGCCCGCTGCAACACTGAAGTAAACGTTACATCGAACGCAAATCCCTCATTCATCAGCAAACGGCCGGCATCGCTGGCCTCTTCTCGGCCCTTTTCCGAAAGATCGACGTCCGTCCATCCGGTAAATAGATTCTGTTTGTTCCAAACACTCTCTCCATGTCGAAGGAGAACAAGTTTGCTCATCGTTACCGTCCCTCTCTTACTCGTTGGAGCATGACGGTCGGTCGAAATCGTGGGCGCCCTCGAACCGGGCCCTCACCGTCAGCTGTCGCCATGCGTCTTGAGTTCGCTTCTTTCATCCTAATTGAACAACGTTTGCGCCATCCGGGACGTGACGAAAGTCACCCATGGCGGCACAGGGGTCGAAACGGCGAAAATCCGCGCCCGAAAATATAGTTGCCTTAGCAACCATCTCGCCCATTTTGGTACATAATAGTTGCCTAGGCAACTATCGTTTTCGTGGCCCCGCAAACGATGAAAATGTCCCCCGAAATAGGGACATTCCCATCGCAAAATCCGGGGACGAAATTGTCCTTCCCTGTCTTACGGAAGTATGACCGCCGCGCCGTCGATCGCATCGTTCTGAATCGCTTGTAACGCTTCATTCACGCGGTCGAGCGGAAAGGCCGTGGCCTTGGTTTGGATCTTGATTTGCGCGGCAACTTCAAGAAAATCCACGGCATCCGCCCGCGTCATGTTGGCCACGCTGCGGATTTGCCGCTCCCCCCACAACAGCTTGTCGTAATTGAATTCCGGCATACGATCCAGATGAATCGCATTGATCGCCACCACTCCGCCTTTTCTTAAGCACGAGAGCGCGGCGATCACCACGTCTCCGCTGGGCGCAAAGGTGACGGCACGGTCCAGTTTTACCGGCGGCATATCTGTTTCGCTGCCCACCCAGACAGCGCCCAGCGATTCGGCCAGACGGCGATGCGAGGCGCCGCGGGTGGACACGTACACGTCACAGTTCCAGGCGCGCAGCACCGCAATCGCCAGGTGTGCGGAGGCCCCAAAGCCAAACAGGCCGACACGCTCCCCACGCTCGACACCCGCCACTCGCAAGCTGCGAAACCCGATGATGCCGGCGCACAGCAGCGGCGCGACGTGCAGATCGTCGAGCGCCTCCGGAAGCGGAAACACGAAATCGGCGCGGGCCACCGCGTACTCGGCATAGCCGCCATTCACCGTATATCCGGTAAATGTCGGGTCATCGCACAGGTTTTCCAAGCCGTGCCGGCAATACCAGCAGGTCCCATCGACGCCGCCCATCCAGGACACGCCCACCCGGGTCCCAGCGGGGAGTTCCGGGGTCGCGCCTTCGACGATTTCCCCCACAATCTGATGGCCTGGAATCAACGTTTTGAGACGGGGCGCGAGTTCTCCTGCAAGGATGTGCAGGTCGGTGCGACAGACGCCGCAGGCGCGGACACGCAGAAGGACCTGGCCGGCATTTGGGCGCGGCTGGGGGAGCTGCTCAATGCGAAGAGCGTGCTCGGAAACGGCATCCGTCGAATTCAAAGCCGCAGCTTTCATTTACGCTCCATTCTCAGCGTTCCCGCGGGCCTCCAGGGCCGATTCGCGCGGGTCCGAGCCGAATCGAAGAGGCTGCGAACACCCCTTCCCCAATCAACCATGCCTCAATTAAACTACTTGCCAGGCCGTTCCATCTGAGCCATTTCAGACGTGCAATCGGTGGTGCACCATGTCTCTATCGCCTGTTTCACTTCACCTCCCGCATAGCGGTCCTGGACACCCTGCGTTTTCGAACCTTCCGCCCGAAGCGGTTACAGAGCTGGATGCCATCAGTATGCCTGTCGAATATCCGGCTGGGGCAACCCTCATGCGCCAGGGAGACCCCGCGGAATTCGTCCGAATCGTTTGCGGCGGCCGGGTGAAGATCTACACATCATCGCAGGAAGGAAAAACCTTACTGCTGAGCATCGCCAGCCCCGGCGTGATCCTGGGCCTGGTTTCCGCAATCGGACAGATCCCCTACGAAACGACCGCCGAGGCGTATGGGCCCTGCGTGGTGAACGAGATTCGTGACGGAGAATTTCTGACCTTTCTTTTCCGTCGCAGAACAGTTTGCTGCCAGGTGATGCGGATGCTGGCCGCGGAAAACCGCGAGTTGCTGGTGAATGCGCGCCGCGTGGCGCTGTCCGGATCGGTGGCGGGAAATGTGGCCAAGCTGCTGTTGGATTGGGGGACAACCATGAGCAGTCGCAACGGGAAGAAACATTTCAACATGGTGCTGACCCACCAGGAAATCGCGGAAATGGTGGGCACCACCCGCGAGACCGTTACCCGCACTCTGGCCCAGTTTCGCCAGAACGGATGGATCCGTGTCCAGGGCGTTTCGATGGAAATTCTGCAACAGGAAAAAATGAGAAACATCTCGATCTGAATGTTTCCTCGAGACTTCCCCCGCATGTTTCCCCCACACACACCGAAAAACGCACATCCCAGAATCCGCCGACCGCGGGGAAAGCGCATGCCGATCGTCGGCCGCGCAGACATCTAGAGGACTCGCTGCCGTTCCGAGCTGGCCGCATGTTTGTTGGGCTTGCGCGGATGGGGAAGTCACGGCTGTGAATGGCTCCCTCGACAGCCGATACAACCTCAGTGATCGCCATCACTGCCAAATCCCTGCCGCTCATTCTACTTTCAATTGACAAGCAAAGAATGCCCAGCAACTCCGGGCTGATTGTCAGATCCAGGAAAGATATTGCTGAACCGTTAACGTGGAGGCTCTATGAAACGTTTGCTCCTATGTGTTGCGCTGGTCATTGCACTCCCCGGGCTCTGGAATGCCGGAGTGGCGCATGCCGCGAGCAAGGCCGGCCAACAACAAGCCGCCGCACCTCAAACCCCCCCCGCGGCCACTACCGCGACGTCCGGCTACGTGGGCTCCGATACCTGCGTGCTATGCCATGCGAATATCGCCAAGAACTTTGCCACCAACCCCCATTCCAAGCTTGCCCTGATGCACGGCGGGAAAGGCATTACCTGCGAAAGCTGCCACGGACCGGGGCAGGCGCACGTTGAGGGCGGCGGAGACATCACCAAGATCTTTCTACCGACCAAGGGAACCGCCAAGCAGGTCGACGCAACCTGTCTCGGCTGCCACGCCGGGGTGCACCCGAATTTCGAACGCTCGCCCCATGCCAAAGCCGGCCTGAGCTGCATCAGCTGCCATAGCATTCACGCCTCGCAGAGCGAAGAGAGTCTGCTGAAATTGCCGCAGCCGACACTGTGCTTCACCTGCCATACCGACGTGAAGGGGGCGTTCAATATGCCGTTTCACCACCCGGTGCTGGAAGGTGTGGTCAAGTGCACCGACTGCCACGACGTGCACGGCACGTTCCAGAGCTCGCAACTGAGGTCGACCGCCGATCAGAACCTGATCTGCACCAAATGCCATACGGATGTGCGTGGGCCTTTCGTGTACGAGCACGCAGTGGTCAAGGGCGAAGGGTGCCTGGCGTGCCACACACCGCACGGATCGCAGAACGCCCAGCTGCTGAACATGCCCACGATCAATACATTGTGCAAGCAGTGCCATAGCACCGTTAGCAACGATAACATCCACGGGATGGGTTCGGGATCGACAGAGCTTACACCCTGCATCACCTGTCACACCATGATCCACGGGTCCAATCTCAATGCGGCTTTCCTTAAGTAATGGAGCTGGGTCCGGGATTTTGATGTACTGACGTTTTTACCAAGTGAGGTTTTATATGAAGAATACAGACGGGTTTTCAAGGCTGTACCATCAACAGCTCTCTCCCGCATTTGCCCTGCGTATCGCCGCGGGCATTGGAATCGCAATGTTCGTGATGACCGCGGGCGTCGCTGCCGCCCAGGTTACGCCGCCACCCGTTCCGGAAGCCCCGAATGGGTATACGATCCATGGAAGCACCGATGAGGGCGGGCACGTGGCGAGCATCACCGGCAGCGGGGCCATGTACGACACGCTGGTCAATATGCAGTCCGGGCCGCGGGTGTTTGGCCAAACCTTCGACCTGCATGCGCTGCCGAGCAATAAGCATCCCCTGGCCGATTCCCTGACGGCCTTCACCACCGGATTTGGCGGCGATCCCGACAGCTTTACCACAATGAGCGCATCCAAGGGGAATCTCTACGAGTTCAAGGGAACGTTCCGTCGCCACCGCGATTATTTCGACTACGACCTGCTGGGCAACCCGAATATCCCCTCAGGGCAATCGATCCCAATCGGGCCGTCCAACGCGCCCACGGGTTCCTTGGCATGGCCGCAGGTTCGACAGTCGCCGGTCATGTTTAACACGGTACGCAGGCTGTTGGACACAAATCTCACGCTCTTTCCTCTTTCCAAGGTCACGTACCATTTCGGATACTCCGAGGACACCATGGAGGGTCCGAGCCTCAGCCCCGGTGAATCGGTGGGCAAGTATAACGCCCTGCTCTCGGAGTACCAGCGCCATAGCTCCGACGATTTCATGGGAGCGGTCGACTGGAAGCCCTTGGCAAGGACCAAGCTGACCTTTGAAGAGCAGATCGACCACCTGAAGGAGAACTCCTATTTCACCCTGGCTCCGAGCAGCTTTATTGCGCAGGAGGCGGATGGTACACCAGTGTCCCTCGGCAACTATACCAGCCTGACCCCCAACGGGATCGCCGCCTGCAATACCGGCAGCATGGGTAGTGGTTACACCAGCCCGACGAACTACACGATCTTGTCGCCTGCACAAACCCCGGGCGGGCTGCCCATCATCAATCCGGCCTGCGATGTCGCTACCAGCTACCTGCGTAGCCAGCCGACGCGCCTTCTGTACCCCACGGAGATTTTCCGGTTCCAAAGCTCGAGCATCCCGAACATTGCGATGAACGGCAATGTGCGTTACACCAACGCAAATATGAACCTTCCCAACTATTACGAGAATTTTCAAGGTCTCGATGGGGCGACTCGCTCGATCACGTTTAAAGGCAACGCAAACGCCAAGCGGGAGGTCGTCGCGATCGACTACGGCATCAACTGGGATGCGACCAAAACGGTGAGTTTTTCCGATCAGGTGAACTTCTCCAATGCCCACCAACCCGGCACCGCCAACATCTCCGCAGGGGCCACACTGGTGACGCCCGGGAACCCAAATGAAACCATCAACTACTCGGGTCCGCTGACCCCTGGAAGCCCTTCCAATGCTGAAGGCAGCCCCAACGGAACGCCCCTGCCCGACTATTTTGGTCAGAAGTTCCTGACCAACAACCTGACGGCGACGTGGGATGGCTTGTCCCGCGCCACGCTTTCGCTCACCTATCGCTACCAAACGCACACCATCGCGGAAGGCATTCCGCATAACGCCCCCCTGGCCCCAGGCGCAACGACAAACGGAACAGTCACCATTCACGAAAACGGTGCAATCTTGTACGCTACCGTGCGTCCCAGCGAGCATTGGGATGTGAATGGTAGCCTCGGGCTGCTCTATGCCGACAACGCATTCACCCCGCTGACCCCGCGGCGAACGCAGCGCTACCGACTGCATACCCTCTACATACCAAAATCCTGGCTGACGGTATCCGCCGCCTATAACGACGTGGAACGGCAGAACAACACGAACAACACAGGCGCGCCCTCCGCAGCCGGACCGCTCGACCATGTCGATCACAGCCGGGTGTTCAGCCTGGGTGCGACCGTGACACGGAATGAGCACTATGGGCTCGATTTCAATTACGCCTACAGCGATGTATATTCGTCGACCAACATCTGCTACGATGCCGACGCCAGTGCCACACTGCCCGGCGCGGCGACGCCGAGCGGTACGGCATGTCCCGGCGGGACCGTTCGTGGAGCCTCTTACTATCAGTTTGGGCCGGTCAAGGACTTCATGGATGCTCCGACGCAGTACGCATCGGCGGCCCTCAGTCTGTCCCCCACCAACCGAATCCACTCCAGTATCGGCTATACCATCAGTTCCGTGAATGGCAGCCGGTTCTTCAACGACGCGCGGGATGTGAATGGCTCGCTGGTGTCTACCTATCAGTCTCCCTATGTAAGGGTTGCGTACGCGGTTCGTAAGAGCTGGATTTGGAACGCAGAATACAACTACTACGGATATGGTGAGGGCGGCCCTTCCGGCGCACAGTACTGCACCACGTCCAGCACGCTACCCATTCCTGGGACTAACGCGCCCGTGGTTGCCTGCAACGATCCCTCACTGGCCGGGCTTCAGACCGGTCTAACCATCTCGCCGGCCGGTGAGACCGCGCCGCGGAACTTCCATGCGAATAACGTGACCCTCGGAATGCGATATGAGTTTTGACCTGGGTCTATGGATGTTGGCAGCACGGCAGCTGAACAGGAGCGAATGATGAAAACTCGATTTGCGTTGGCAGCGGTCAGTGTCATGGCATTTTCGGCGATGACAGTCTTCGCACAGAGTCCAGGAGCCGCTACTTACAAAGCCAAGTGCGCGATGTGTCATGCCGCGGATGGCAGCGGCGCGACGCCCGCGGGAAAAGCAACCAAAACACCCTCGTTCAGTTCTCCGGAGGCCGTGAAAATGTCGACTACGGAACTGGTCGAAGCCACCAAGAATGGCAAGGGCAAAATGCCCGCGTATTCCGGCAGCCTGACGGGTGCGCAAATCGGTGAGGTGGTTGCCTACATTCACACCCTGCAGAAGAAGTAGTTGCGGGAACGACGCGCAACGTAACCGCAGGGACAAGTTTACGGGGGTCTGCGACGACAACTAGGCCCTCGGTTGTATGCCATAACGGATCCACTTGTGAACAGCTTTCGGGGAAGGTCACGCGACGCGTGATCTTCCCCGAACTTTTTCCCGAGGAAATTGCGCTTTACTTCGCGGAGCCGGCTGCCGGGTCCGGCTGCAATGCGAACAGCAACAACGAGCGGGCGGTGACGTCGTAGGAGTCGCCGGTCTGGAATGTTTCCTTCGCGCCGGATTTTCCCTCTTCCGCCTCGATATTGGTGTCGATGAGCAGGTTCCAGGTGTCGCCGCCGGGGCACTCCGGCAGGGTGAACCCGACCAGGTCGAAATGACCATTGACGACCAGGAGCAAGGTGGCTTCGTGTCCGCGCTGATGAATGCCGGTGGTCTGGGCGCGGCCGTCCATCAGCATGCCGAAGCAGCGCATGCCTTCATCGCCCCAGTTGGCGTGTTCCATCTCGGAGCCATTGGCGTTGATCCATGTCACATCTTTCACGCCCAGTTCCTCGTTGAACTCGCCGGTCAGAAACAAGTTACGGCGAAGGATGGGATATTTATGGCGCAGCGCCGTAAGCTTTCGGACAAATTGGACCATGGATCTGTTCTTTTCCAGCAGGCTCCAATCCACCCAGCCGATGTCGTCGTCCTGGCAATAGGCATTGTTGTTGCCCTGCTGGGTGCGGGCGAACTCATCGCCGGCCAGCATCAGGGGGGTACCCTGCGAGAGCAGCAGTGTCGCCAGCATGTTGCGCATCTGGCGCCGCCGCAGCGCATTGACCTCGGGATCGTCGGTGGGACCTTCCACTCCGCAATTCCAGGAAATGGTGTTGGGGTTCCCGTCCTGATTTCCCTCCCCGTTGGCTTCGTTATGTTTTTCGTTGTATGAAACCAGGTCGTTCAGCGTGAAACCGTCATGGGCGGCGATGAAGTTGACACTCGCCCATGGCCTGCGGCCCTGCTGATTGAAAATTGCGGCGGAGGCGCAGAGACGCCGGGTCAAGGCCGCAGCCGGTCGATCTCCCTTCCAGAAACCGCGGACATCGTCGCGGAACTTGTCGTTCCATTCCGCCCAGCCCGGCGGAAATTCGCCTACCTGATAGCCGCCCGGACCGCAGTCCCAAGGCTCGGCAATCAGCTTGACCGTGTTCAGGACGGGGTCTTGGCTGCATGCCTTGAGAAAGCCGCTCTGATTGTCGAAGCCGTTGGGTTCCCGCGCCAGGATGGTCCCCAGATCGAATCGGAATCCATCCACCTGGACCTCTTCCACCCAGTAACGCAGGCTGTCGGTGACCATCTGCAGGACGCGGGCATGGCTCAGGTTGACGGTATTTCCCGCGCCTGTGTCATTGATGTAATAGCGCGGATTGTTCGGCATCAGACGATAATAGCTGGCGTTGTCGATGCCTTTGAAGGACAAGGTTGGACCGCGCTCGTTGCCTTCCGCCGTATGGTTGTAAACCACGTCGAGAATGACTTCGAGCCCGGCCTGGTGAATCTGGGCCACCATTTCTTTCAGTTCGCGCAGCGCCTGCGCCGGGTCCGAGGCATATCTTGGATCGGGCGCAAAATAGCCGATGCTGTTGTATCCCCAATAATTCGTCAGTCCCTTGCTCAGCAAACGGCTGTCGTTGATAAAGGCGTGGATCGGCAGCAATTCCATCGACGTGACGCCCAGGGATTTGATGTACTCCAGGACTTCCGGCCGCGCGAGTCCGCCGTAGGTGCCGCGGAGATGTTCCGGCACCGCCGGATGTTTCTTGGTGTAGCCGCGCACATGCAGCTCGTAAATGATCGTGTCGTTGAAGGAAACTGCCAACTGCCTTTGGCTTCCTCGGCGTTGCCGTCCGGGAACGCCGCTCCAATTGAAATCGGGATCGACCACGACACACTTTGGCATGAAGGGCGCACTATCGCGCTCGTCGAAGGTGAGGTCGTCCATGGTCTCCATCCGATAGCCGAAGACAGCCGGGTCCCACTTCAGTTCTCCGATGTACTCAACCGCGTAGGGATCGAGCAACAGCTTATTGGGATTGAATCTGTGCCCGTTTTCCGGTTCGTAGGGGCCATGCACGCGATATCCATAGACCGTGCCGGGGCCGACCTCGGGCAAACAGCCATGCCAAATCTGGTTGGTACATTCCGGCAGTTCGATGCGCTGACGTTCGTGTTCTCCCTTGTCATCGAAAAGGCAGAGTTCGACCTTGGTTGCGTGGGCGGAAAAGATTGCGAAATTTGTTCCGGTGCCATCCCAGGAAGCTCCCCGCGGGTACGGCAGGCCTTCCCCAATTGCGATTCTCGGTGTTTCAGTCATGCGTTCGTACATCCCCTTCCAAAGCTGATTTCCTATTCCTACACCCATCCGGCTTCAACGATCCGCGGCTCGCCGCGCCGAGCCGCGCGAAGAATTACCGCTTCGACTCGACCTATAGGAAATCAGCCCTGGCCGTCGTTCGCGGCAAACGGTGAAACCGCACAGTTCACCGTACCGGGCCAGCCCCTGAGATGCAAGAGCCGGAAAAGAAAGGCTGTGTCTTCCCGGGGATTGCAGGGGCCATGGATCAGCCGGGCACGCGCGGTATGGCCAGCGTGTTGCTGCCGAATTTGCCAAAGGGAATCCAAGCCAAGGCTTTTGGCGTGACCATGGAGAAGGCCGGCGAATAGAGCGATCCTTGTCCATGAGGCGAGGCAGGCGCGGACGAAACTTCCGGCTACGCTTCGCTTTCTCTGCTGCGATTTTTCAAGTGCGTCCAGATGAACCAGGCGAACGCCGCGCCCAGCAGCAGGAGCACTGCCGCGTCCGAGCGATGAAGAATATTTTTCAGGCGGGGATCGGTGTTCCACGCATTGCCCAGTCTCATTCCGGCATAGGCCAGGACGAAACACCAGGGCCACGATCCGATAAATGTGTAGATGTGGAACCTGAGCTGAGGCATGCGGGCGATCCCGGCAGGCAGCGCAATAAAGGTGCGCACCACGGGCAACAGACGGCCCAGCAAAACCGTGATGGTCCCAAAGCGCTCAAAAAATCGCGTGGTGCGGTCGAGATCGCGGCGATCCAGAAGAATATAGGCGCCGTATTTTTCGACCAGCGGACGGCCGCCGTAGGCGCCAATCCAGTACGCAACCGCTGAGCCGAGATTGCAGCCGATGGCTCCGGCGGTGGCCACCCACACCAGATTGAACCGGTGCAAGTACACCAGATATCCGGCGAAGGGCATGATGATTTCCGACGGCAACGGAATGCAAGCCGACTCGATGGCCATCAACAGGGCGACGCCCGGATAGCCGATGTGCGAAATGATTCCGGTGACCCAGGGGACAAGGAAGGTAAGGATTTTTTCTGTCATCGAGCTTTGGAATGCGGTCTTTCAGCAGTATAGCGGGCAAGGCGCGGTTTCACTGTGAATCCGGAACGCGAATCCTAGATGGAATGGTTTTTGCTAGCATGAAGGTTGAATCAAGGAGAATTCGATGACCGACACTCTCACCTCCGAAATTGTGACGGGGACTTCCAACACCACTGCCGACATCCAGACCGCGCCCGCGAAAGAAGCTCCCAAGGAAAAGGAGATGAAGCGGCAGATCGTCTCCTTCCAATTTTTTAAGGTGATGCCGGAATGGCGTCGCCTGCCGGCGGAGGAACGCGCCGCGCACAAACGCGCGGTGGCCACGGTGATCGAACACTGGAACCAGGCGGACAGGATGTTGACGCTGACGTATTCCACCGTGGGCACGCGCAGCGAGTGCGACCTGATGCTGTGGCGGATTTGCACGACGGTGGACGACCTGAATCTGATGACGGCGGAGCTGATGGCGACGCCGATGGGCGGCTATCTGGAAACGGCGTTCAGCTATCTGGCGATGACCAAGCGTTCGCAATATTTGATTGGCCATGAGCACGAGGGGCAGGCTGATTCGCGCGGATTTTTGCGGCCGGGACGACAGAAATATGTCTTCGTGTATCCGTTCTGGAAGACGCGGGCCTGGTATCTGCTGCCGAAGGATGAGCGCCAGCGCTTGATGACGGAGCATATTCGCGTCGGACATTTGTTCCCACGCGTGAAGCTGAACACGACGTATTCGTTCGGCCTGGACGACCAGGAATTTGTGGTGGCGTTTGAGACTAATTATCCCGAAGATTTTCTCGATCTGGTCGAGCAGCTGCGCGGTACGGAGATCAGCGCCTATACGCTGAAGGACTATCCCATCTTCACCTGCGTGCGGATGACCGCGCAGGAGATGCTGGATCGGGTGGGATAAGCCTGTGCCCGCCGCACGTCCGCAGAAAAAAGCAGCTACGAAGAAGAAGGGCTCGCGCGCGAAGACGGCGACGGTACGGGCTGCGAAGAAACCGACTGCAAAGGCAGCGCCGGTGCGGACTGGAGCGAGGGCGACAGCGAAGACAGCTCCGGTGCACTCAGGGACAAAGGCTGCGAAGAAGCAATCCGCAGCCGATCCGACGAGTCCGCAGCGGGTGCAAACGATTCTCGATCGGCTGGCGGAATATTATCCGAACGCGGTGTGCGCGCTGCACCATAGAAATGCGTGGGAATTGATGGTGGCGACCATTCTCTCCGCGCAGTGCACGGACGTTCGCGTGAATATGGTGACGCCGGCGCTGTTCCAGCGCTTCCCTACCCCGCAGGCGATGGCGAAGGCCTCGCAGGCGGAAGTGGAGGCGATGATCCGGACCACAGGATTTTTCCGCAACAAGGCAAAGAATGTGATCGGCGCAGCGCAGAAAATCGTCGCAGAATTTGGCGGGAAAGTTCCGCAGACAATGGAGGAGCTGTTGACGATCCCCGGCGTGGCGCGCAAAACCGCCAATGTCGTGCTGGGCTCATGGTACAAAATCGGGCTGGGGGTGGTGGTCGACACGCACGTGATGCGCATCACGCAGCGGCTGGAACTGACGAAGTCGACGACACCGGAAAAAATCGAACAGGACATGATGCGGCTGATTCCGCAGGCGAGCTGGATCGATTTTTCCCATCGCGTGATTCATTTTGGACGGGAAATTTGCATCGCGCGGAAACCTCGCTGCGCGGATTGCTTTCTGGAAGACGTGTGCAACTCGAAGGACAAGACCTGGAGCACGCACTAGCTACCCGCGCGGGGATACGTCCGGCGCCGACCAGCGGCAGAGGGCAGCGACCAGGCCGGGAATCGTATATTCCGCAGCTTCGACGGCGGGTTCGATGCCGTGATGACGAAGCGTCTGGCTGGTAATGGGGCCGATGGACGCCGCAGCCATGGTGGCGGGCCAGGCGGCGATATTTGCTTCGTGCAGCAGACGAAAAAAATTCGTCACCGTCGAGGAGCTGGTAAACGTGACCGCATCCGGGAGCTGGCTGGGCGCGGCGAAAACGAGCCGCAACGCCTCGCTCGATGAGGCCGGAACGACGGTCTGGTAGGCATCGACCACATCCACGGTAGCACCCGCCTGGCGCAGCTCTTCCGGAAGCACATCGCGCGCAACCTTGGCCCGCACCAATAAGACATTCTTGCCGCCGACCTGATCCCGCAGCGATTCCACCAGCGATTCCGCAATGGATTGTTTGGGAACTTCGTCGACGTGCAGGCCCATCTCTCCAAGACCGCGCGCAGTGGCCGGGCCGATCGCCGCAATCTTCAAATCGCCGAGCACGCCGCTGCCCACTCCCAGGGCCTTGAGCCGCTGCGCCAGTACGTCCGCGCCGTTCGCGCTGGTCACCACCAGCCACTGATATTTTTTTGCGTTCCACATCGCCGCATCCAGAGAGGCGTAGGAATCGGGAGGAATGATTTCAATGGCCGGAATGGCAAGGACCGCGGCGCCGTTTTCTTCCAACGCTGTTGCCAGCGATTGCGCCTGGTGCCGCGCGCGCGTGATCAGGATCTTGCGCCCGGCGAGGGGTCTCATCTGCTTGCATTTCCTGCCGGCGGGGCGATTTCAGCAGCGGCGAGAAATTCCGCGGCGCCGCGCGCCAGCAAACGATTAGCGAGGGTGCTGCCTGCCTCCTCGGCGGAGGAGTGTTTCCGGTCAAGTTCCATCTGCTCGCGCAAAATCTGCGATCCATCCGGGCGAGCGACCACGCCGGTCATCGTCCAGCCTTTTCGTGCCGGCGCGCAATAGACGCCGACGGGAAGATGACAGCCTCCGCCCAGGGTGGCCAGGGCTGCGCGCTCCGCATGTACGGCAAAGCGGGTGGGGGCATGGTCCAGCGCCGCAACGACCGAGCGGGTCGCGTTGTCGTCCGTGCGGCACTCGATGGCGAGCGCGCCCTGCCCCGCAGCAGGACACATGAGTTGCGATGAAAACAGCTGCTTCACATCGGCGGCCAGACCGAGACGGTCCAGACCGGCAGCGGCAAGAATGATGGCGTCGTATTGACCGTCGTGCAGCTTGCGCAGCCGCGTATCGACGTTGCCGCGCAGTTCGCGAATGTCCAGATCCGCGCGCAGCGCGCACAGTTGCGCCTGACGGCGCAGACTGCTGGTCCCGACCCTGGCACCCTGGGGGAGGGCTGAAAAACTTTCATACTGGACGGACACAAATGCGTCCCGGGCATCCGCGCGCTGCGGAATAGCGGCGATGACGAAATGTTCCGTCAACTCGGTCGGCAAATCTTTCAGGCTGTGGACGGCGAGATCGATGCGATCCTCCGCAAGCGCCTCTTCAATTTCTTTGGTGAACATGCCCTTGGTGCCGACCTGCATGAAAGGGGCGTGCTGGACACGGTCGCCGGTGGTGACCAGAATTTCAATGGAGACTTCGTGGCCACATTGGCGCAGTTCGGCCGCAATGTGATCGGCCTGCCAGCGGGCCAGCGCGGAGCCGCGACTGCCAATGCGGATCACGGTAAACAATCCTCTTTGACGGAAACAGATTTCGGCGTGGATGAAGAGACAACGTCTGCGCCGGCGGTGGCATCGGGAGTTGGAACGAATGCTGCGGTGTCAGTTCTCTCGACGGGCGCGGCGGCAGCGGGATGCTCGGCGCCGGTTGCATCCTCCTGTGTACCGGCGATCTCCGCTTGTTTCGCATGGTGTTCCAGATCGAAAACGGTTTGAATGACAGCGAGGGTTTCGCGGTCGCCTTCCTGCGCGGCGCGCTTGATAGCTTGAATGGGCGCATGCTGCAGCTTGTGGACGAGCGAGCGGGTCATCTGTTCGACGGCCTGCAATTGCTCGCTGGACAACTGGGCGAGACGAGGGGCGATGCGACGCATTTCCCCTTGCCGGACATCTTCCAGGGTTTGCTGCAAGGCAACGATGGAAGGAACGCCATTGAGCGATTGCATGCGCTGCGCATAGCGCTCGACTTCCGCGCGGATGATGGCCTCAGCGTCTTTTGCTTCCTTGGCACGGCTGGACATATTGGACACGGCGACGGCCTGCAGGTCGTCGATGTTGTACACAAACACGCCTTCGACACTGTTGATCTCAGGATCGACATCCCGCGGCACGGCGATATCGATCATAAACATGGGCCGCTGCTTGCGGCGCTGCATATACTGCTCCGCGTGCTTCCGTTCAAAGATGGGTTTCTCGGCTCCGGTGGAGCTGACAATAATGTCTGCGGCGGCGGCGTACTGGTGCAGCAGGTCGTAGGAGATGGGCTGCACGATTGCGGATTGGCCGGTCGCGGACCCACTCTCGGCCCGCACGCCGGGAAACTTGCCGGCCAGCTCGACGGCGCGTTCGTAGGTGCGGTTGCAGACGTAGATGGTGCTGGCCCCATGCTGCATCATGCTGCGGGCGGCAAGTTCGCCCATCTTGCCCGCGCCCATGAGCAGCACGGTTTTCCCTTGCAATGAACCGAAGATTTTGCGGGCCAGGTCGACCGCCACCGAGGCAATGGAAACCGAGGAGATGCCGATGCTGGTCTGGTTGCGCACCTTGCGGGCCACGGTAAATGCGCGTTGCATCAGCGGGTCCAGATTGTTGTTGACTCCTCCAATCGACCGCGCCAGGGTGTAGGACTCTTTTACCTGGCCAAGGATTTGCGGCTCGCCCACCACGAGAGAATCCAGGCTGGAAGCGACGCGGAACACATGCCGGACGACTTCCGAGGCGCGGTATTCATACATGTACGGGTGCAGCGCGTCTTTATCGACAGCGAAATAGTTTTGAATGAATTCGAGCAGGTCGGCCTGCGCCGGCTCCTGATAGGTGAGGAACTCGACCCGGTTGCAGGTGGACAGAATCATCCCTTCGCGAACGCAGGGCACGCTCAACAGAGAGAGCGTGGCCTCTTGCAGGCGCGCGGCGGGAATGGAAAGCCTCTCCCGCACCTGCAAGGGAGCAGATTTGTGATTCACGCCGATGAGGACGAAGTTCATGGCGCGGGGAACCTATGGACGGTGCTGAACTGATTGGCGACCCAGACGGTGAGCGCCATAAGAAATACCAGCGACGAGAGATAGACGGCCCGCTTGCCGCGAAGGCCGGTGTGGCGGCGGACGTAGAGCATCCAGACGTACAGCACCCACATGCCGATGGAGAGCAGGACTTTGGGATCGAGGAAATAGGCCGCTCCCACGCTTTCCTGCGCGATCAATGCGCCGGCCAGCAGCCCGATCGTCATGCAAGGCAGGCCGACAACCAGGGTCACAAACGCGATGTGGTCGATGGTATCGAGAGGCGGAAGATGACTGAAAATGCCGCCGATCTGCTTGTTTTTCAAGCGCCGTTCCTGGATAAGATACAGCAGACTGGAGAGCAGACTGAACAACAATAATGTGTAGGCGACCAGAAGCAGCGCGATATGCAGCAGGATCCATCCATTGTGCATCCACTGGCTGGACAGAGGAGCGTGGTCGGGCTGGGCCGCGGGCAACAGCAGCAGAAGAAAAATGATGGGCAGAACAAATAAGCCGAAGGAGATGGCGCGATACCGCCAGTAAATTGCCAGGAATGTGATGGTAAGCAGGAGCGCGAACGAGGTTTCCACTTCATGCAGGCTGACCGGGACCCAGTGATGGGCCAGGCGCATCATTTCCACCAGCGCGACCAGGTGAAAGTAGAAAGCAGAGACGCAGACCGGGTGCACAAACTTGCGCCAGCGGTCATGTCCCGTCAAAACATCTGGAATGACCGTGAGGCTGGACACGCCGTAGAGAACCAGCGCGACCCGCAGCCAGATGAGATACATTGCCATCGCTTAGAAAGCCGCTCCCTGAGAGAACGTACAAGTAAGTATATAGCTCAGCACAAACGACTTTACTGTGATGCAGGACACATGTGACGCAGAACACATAAGCTGTCGATGCCAGGACGCAGCCGATTTTCTTTGGGCGGGACACGGGAGATCCGGATGGGGGTGAGTTTCGGATGCTGTAGATTGGTACACATCGTTCCCTGTGGCCTATCTTGAAAGGAAAGGCCGCCCATCGTTTTGCCGCGCCCAAATCCAGAGGAGAACCGCTCTGTCCGTGTCCAGCGCTAGCCCGAATGCGACGGTCGAAATGGCCTCCACGCCGTTGATGCGGCAGTATGCCGCGGCCAAGCGGAAGTACCCGGACACGCTGCTCTTTTTTCGACTGGGCGATTTCTACGAGCTGTTTTATGAGGACGCCAAGACCGCGGCGCGGGAACTGCAAATCACGCTGACGTCGCGGGACAAGGAGCGGGCCATCCCGATGTGCGGCGTGCCCCACCACGCCGCCGATCAATACATTACGCGCCTGCTGCGGCTGGGCCATCGCATCGCCATCTGCGAACAACTGGAAGATCCGAAACTGACAAAAACCATTGTTCGTCGCGAGGTGACGCGGGTGCTGACACCGGGCACGGCGATCGACCCGACGCTGCACTCGGAACAGAACAACTTTCTGGCGGCGCTGTGCTTCGATGGCTCGACCATTGGCCTGGCGTTGCTGGACAACTCGACCGGTGATTTTCGGGCGACGGAGTTTCGCGGCCGCGATGCACACGACGCCGCAACGCAGGCCAGCGACGAACTGGCGCGCTTCCATCCGGCGGAAATTTTGCTGGCCGAGAATGCCGTAGGCGCCGCCGCGCACCTGGAAGATGCCTTGCGCTCCGGCACGGTGACGCATCTGGAGCCGTGGGTGCTGACCAAGGACTACGCGGTTCCGCTATTGGAAAATCATCTGGGAACGCGCGAGCTGACAGGGTTTGGCCTGGAAGGTCACACGGCGGCAGCGGTGGCGGCGGGCAGCATTTTGCATTATTTGCGCGCCACGCAACTGGGCCAGCTGGAGCACATCGATCGGGTGCGCTACTACGAACACAGCGGTTGCCTGCAACTGGATGCCGTGACGGTCCGCAACCTGGAACTGGTCGAACCGCTGATGGCGGATGCGCGCCGGCAGACGACGCTGTTCCACACGCTGGATGTGTGCCAGACACCGATGGGAAAGCGCAAGCTGCGGGCGACCATTTTGCGGCCACTTTTGGATTTGAAGGCGATTCACGAACGCCTGGACGGGGTGGCGGAGTTGCACGGCGATTTGCAGCAGCGCGAGCGAGTGCGCGAAAGCATTGGCGGCATTCTCGACCTGGAACGATTGCTGAGCCGGATTTCGCTCGACAGCGCCGGACCGCGCGATTTGCTGGCGCTTGCCAGTTCGGCTGCGAAACTGCCGGCGGTGGCGGCTGGGCTGGCATCGCTTCAAGCGGCGGCGTGGAAGCGAATGCAAGCCTCGCTCGACTGCCTGGCAGACCTGCAGCAGGCGATTGCGACCACGCTGACAGAGCAGCCTCCGGTGCATTTGGAAGATGGCGGAGCGATTGCCGCGGGAGTCGATGCGGAGTTGGATGAATTGCGATCGCTCAGTCTGAGCGGCAAACAATCGATTGCCGCCATTGAGGAGCGCGAGCGCCAGCGGACCGGGATTGGATCGCTGAAGGTCCGCTACAACTCGGTGTTCGGATATTACATTGAGATCACAAAATCGAACCTCGACCATGTTCCCGCGGAGTACGAGCGCAAGCAAACACTGGTGAATGCGGAACGCTTCACCACGCGGGAATTGAAGGAGTACGAGCGAAGCGTGTTGGGCGCGCAGGAGCGCTGCCTGGAGATCGAACGGCGCATTTTTCTCGAATTGCGCCAGACCATCCTGGCGGCGAGCGGGCGGATTCGCGCCACCGCGGAGACGATTGCGGAAATCGACCTGCTGGCGTGCTTTGCGCATCTTGCCGCGGCGCGGCGCTACGTGCGGCCGGAGGTGGACGATTCGGGCGTTTTCGAAGCGCTGGCGGCGCGCCATCCGGTGATTGAATGGCACATGGAGCAGGCGTCGGAGGGGCGGTTCGTTCCCAACAGCATCTATCTCGATACAGAGGGGCCAAGTCTTCTGCTGCTGACGGGGCCGAATATGGGCGGCAAATCGACGTACCTGCGGCAGGCGGCGCTGCTGGCGATTCTGGCGCAGATGGGATGTTTTGTTCCGGCGCAACGCATGCGTCTGGGAATTGTGGATCGCATCTACACGCGCATCGGAGCCAGCGACAACGTGGCCGAAGGCCGCTCCACATTTATGGTGGAGATGACGGAGACGGCTACGATTCTGCACACGGCCACGCGGCAGTCGCTGCTGCTGCTGGATGAGATGGGACGCGGAACGGCGACCTTCGATGGCATGTCGCTGGCCTGGGCAACAGTTGAACATATCCATGAAGTATTGTCTGCAAGAACATTATTCGCAACGCATTATCACGAGCTAACTATGCTTTCCGGATTGCTGCCCCGGCTGAAAAATCTGCGCGTGACAGTACAGGAAACTCCCAAGGGAATTGTGTTTCTGCACGCGATTGAAGAAGGCGCGGCCAACAAAAGTTATGGGATTGAAGTGGCGCGGCTGGCCGGCATTCCGCAGGAAGTAGTGGTGCGGGCGAGAGAAATTCTGCGGCAGCATGAGCGTTCGGAAAAACGCGAGATTGAATCCAGCCGCGAACCGGATGTGCAGATGACGCTGTTCACTCCGCTGTCGCAGCGGATTGTGGACCAGATCCACGCGCTCGATCTGAATTCGCTGACCCCGATGCAGGCGCTGAATTTGCTGCAGGAGCTGCAACAGGAAGTCCACGAAGGTTCGCCCGCGCTGGGGACCGAAGCATGAAAACGAGCGCGCTGCGTCATCGCGTGGGATCGCTGCTGATCGTGGGCATCGAATCTACTTCCCTGTCGGCCCTGGAACTGGCGTGGCTGAACAGTGTGCAGCCGAGCGGAGTGATTTTGTTCCGCCGCAATATCGAGACCGCCGCGCAGGTGCATGGGTTGTGGCGGCAGGCGGCATCGACGTTGACGCAGCCTTTTTTTCGTTGCGTGGATCTCGAAGGCGGCACGGTGGACCGGCTGCGCGATCTGGTGGGGCCAACGCCTTCCGCAGCAGAAGTAGCCGCAACGGACCGAACGGCCATTTTCCGCGCGCACGGAGTTTTCATCGGACGAATGCTGCACGCGCTCGGGTTCAATCTTAATTTGGCGCCGGCGCTCGACCTGGCGTTGCCGGTTTCGCGCGGTGTGATGGGCACGCGCGTCGTCTCTGACGATCCCAGCAAGGTGATTGCGTACGCCAGCGCATTTCTGGTTGGGCTGCAGCAACACAAGGTCCTGGGATGCGGCAAGCATTTTCCTGGGCTGGGCGGCGGAACGCTGGATTCACATCACGCCACGCCGAGTATCGAGCGCACCTGGGAGCAGGTTTGGGAACAGGACCTGCAACCATACCGCGCACTAGCAGCGAAGCTGCCAATGATTATGGTGAATCACGCGGCCTATCCGAAGATTGAGCGGCCCGCACGACCCGCATCGTTGTCACGCTTCTGGATCGAAGAGGTGTTGCGCGGCAAATTGCGGTATCGCGGGCTGGTGATTTCCGACGACATGGAAATGGGCGGCGTGCTGAACCACGCGTCGCCGGAGTCCGCCGCGATTGCGGCCATTGCCGCGGGGACGGACCTGCTGGAAATCTGCCATCGAGCCGACCGCGTACTGGCCACGCATGAGGCTTTGCTGCGGGAGGCCGAGCACTCGCCCGCCTTTGCGCGCTGTGTAAACCGGGCCGCAAAACGCGTCTCCGATGCGAACCTGCGGCTGCTGAGGGACTCTCCTCTGCCGAGAACGCTTTCCGCAGCAGGGTTGAAGCAATTGCAGAAGGCACAGGAGCGGTTGTGCGAGCAAGTCGCGCGCGCGGCTCCGGGGACAGCACGATGAAGAATTCTCCTAGCACGCGAGGTTCGAACCAAAAACAAATCCAACCGCTGACCGTTGCCGGAATCATGAGCGGCACTTCCGCGGACGGGATGGACGTGGCGCTGGTTCGAATCACGCCGATCCGCGGCTCCGCGGACAATGCTCCGCGCCTGAGATTGTTGGCACATGTTGCGGTGCCCTATCCGGCAGCGGTTCGCAGGGGGATTCTGCACAGGATGAATGCGGAGAACGCATCGGTCGCGGAGATGTCTCGGCTCCATTGGCGGCTGGGACAGTTGTATGCGGACGCGGTGGAGTTGGCATTGAGAAAATATCCGATGCGGCTGGACCTGGTGGGCTGCCACGGACAGACAATCTACCATCAAGGCGTTGCCCAGCCGTTTCTCGGCGGTCGCGTCGCGTGCACGTGGCAGATGGGGGAAGCCTCCGTCCTCGCGGCGAGGCTTGGCGTTCCTGTAGTGTCGGATTTTCGGCCTGCCGATCTGGCTGTGGGTGGACAAGGCGCTCCGCTGGTGCCGTTGCTAGATTACGTCGCGTTTCGTCATGCCACGCGCAATCGCGTACTGCAAAATCTTGGCGGGATTGCGAACCTGACCGTTATTCCAGCGGGCGCTTCGCAACAGGATGTTTTTGCGTTCGACACCGGTCCTGCAAACATGGTGATCGACGCGTTGATGACGGAATGCTTTGGCAGAAAATATGATGCCGGTGGCGCGACAGCGGCGCGCGGGCGCGTGCTGGATTCACTCGTGCAGGCGTGTATGCGGGATAGATTTTTTCAGGCGGCGCCGCCGAAGTCGGCGGGCAGAGAACAATTCGGGCGCGAGTTTGCGATGCGATTTCTTCTGCAATGCCGGAAACAGAGCCAGCGGCCGGAAGACGCGGTCGCTACGGCGACGGCGCTGACGCCGCGCAGTATTGGACTGGCGTGGAGAGATTTTGTTGCTCGGGCGCTTGGCGATGCTCCGACCGACTATATTGTGGCCGGTGGAGGCGTGCACAACGCAACCTTAATGAAAATGATTCGCGAGGAATTGGCCAGCTTCGGGGAAATCCAAATGAAGACGAGCGACGATTTCGGGATGCCAGCGGCGGCAAAAGAGGCGACGGCCTTCGCGCTGCTGGCGTATCAAACGTGGCATCGCTTGCCGGGAAACATCCCGCGGGCGACGGGCGCGGAGCGGGTTGCGATCCTGGGAAAAATTACGTATGTGTAAGGGGCACCGGTTGTGCGCGCGAGTCTGGGCTCCGCGCTGCAGCGAAGCTCTGCATGTATTCCAACCCAGGTCTCAAAAGCGAGACCTGGGGCACCCGGCCGCGGCGAGCTGCGCGAAGATCCAATCCTGCTGGGTACATCCACCGTGGAATCGCTCGAACCGGCGCGCGGACTGCGTTCGCACTTTCGCACGACAATTATTTTTGATCGCTTCTCTCTGCGGCGCGGTGATCTTGCCAGGATGCAGGCAAAAGCCGGTTGACCCGAATACGGTGACGGTTGCGATTGAAAGCAGCCCGACCAACCTCGATCCGCGCATTGGAGTGGACGCACAATCGGAACGCATCGACGAGCTGATCTTCGATTCTCTGGTGAAAAAAGACGCCCATTTCAACCTGCAGCCCGACCTCGCGACCTCCTGGGACATGCCCGATCCGCTGACGTACGTGTTTCATCTGCGAACCGGAGTGCGATTCCAGAATGGCCAGCCGTTCACGGCGCGCGATGTGAAGTGGACGCTCGACTCGATGCGCGGCCACAGCATTTTGACCTCGAAGTATCAGGCCTATCGCAACATTGCCTCGATCGACGCGCCGGATGCCGAGACCGTGGTCATCCACATGAAGCAGCCCGATGCAGCCCTGCTGTGGAGCCTTTCCGACGGCGCGCTCGGGATTGTTCCCTATGGGAGCGGGCGCGATTTCCAGCAGCACCCCATCGGCACGGGACCGTTTCGTTTTGTGCGGCAGGAGCTGGACAAGGAAGTGGTGCTGGAGCGCAATCCATTGAGCTGGCAGGGGGTCCCGAAGATTGCGCGGCTGCGGTTTGAGGTGGTTCCCGATGAGATGACGCGGGCGCTGGAGCTGCGCAAGGGTTCGGCGGACGCAGCGTCGAATGCTTTGTCGCCAGACATGATCTGGTCGATGCGAAAGGACCCGACGCTTGCGATCGCGGAAGAACCGGGAACGATTGTGCAATATCTGACCTTCAATTTGCGCGACCGGTATTTGCGGGATGCGCGGGTGCGCCAGGCGATTGCTTACGCCATGAATCGGCCGCTGCTGATCGCGACCTTGTTGCGCGGCATGGCGCGTCCGGCAGACAGTCTGCTTCCTCCGGGCCATTGGGCGTATATGGGGGACGTGGCGCACTACGACTACAGTCCGCAGCAAGCACGCCGGTTGCTGGACGATGCCGGATATAAGCCGGGAAAAGACGGCATCCGCTTTCATCTGACGATGAAGACATCGAACGATGCAGGAGCGCGGGTGCTGGCTATGGCGCTGCAACAACAATTACGGGCGGTTGGGATTGCACTGGACGTGCGCAGTTTTGAATTTGCCACATTTTATTCCGATATTTCCCATGGGTCGTTCGGCATCTACAGTCTGCGCTGGATCGGCGGCAATGAGGACCCGGACATTTTCCGTTATGCGTATGCCTCGTCCAGCGTTCCGCCGCACGGGGCGAATCGCGGAGATTATTCCAACGCGGAAGTCGACACGCTGTTGCAAGCGGCGGCGACGGAGTCGAACCAGGCGAAACGCCTTACCGCGTATGTGCGCGTGCAGCAGATTCTGGCGAAGGAGCTGCCCAGTCTGCCGCTCTGGTTTCTCGACTCTGTGGTGATCTACAACCGGCGGCTCAGCGGAGTGGAGGCATCTCCATCGGGGAATTTTTATTTTCTGGAGACGGCCGTTCCCCATCGAGCGCGATAAGAGCCGGGTTCTCTACCTTCGTTCCAGCACGCTGCGCAGCGGCAGACTCCTTATCTGAGATGATTTGCTGTGCGCTCTCAGCGGGTCGGCGGATTATCCAAAATTCTGAACGAGTTCATGAACTGGTTGGCCTGGGTTGCGGTATAGCCTTTCCGGGCAGCCGCAATCACCTGGTAGAAGCGCGTCCCGGCCAGGAAGTCGTGGATGGTGTAGTTGATTCCATCGGAATCGGTTGCCGTGTATGCGCGTCCGGGAACGCCATCGAGATCGATGACCTGGTCACTGAGCAAGGTTTTGTCGGCGACCGCTGAATTCTCAGACCCTTGCAGGAAGGCTTGCGGCGAAGCCCCGATGAACCCCGGCGCGTAATCGGCGTACTGCACGACGTAGCCGGTGTTGCCGTTGTCAACACTGGCGGAAAACTCGTATTGCATAGTCGTTTCGCCGTTCTCCAAATGAACTGTCTGCGAGGACTGCTGCGGAGTTCCGTGAAACAGGACGCTGAAACGCCCGTCGGCGAACGTGAACGGCTGCATTGTGTTGGATTGCCCTGGCGCGGCGGGCGTGGTGGCCGGCGCAGGAACAGGAGCAGGAACGGGAGGCGGCGGAGGAGGCTCATAGTATCCCTCGAATTTGACCGTCGTGACAGTCAGATCGGCTCCAAACGCATTGGTTCCTGTGACTGGGCCTTCCACCAGCACTTTCCACGGCTTTGCAAGACTCGGCGGAGTGCTGTCGGGAAGGATAACCGCAATCTGTCCGTCAGGAACCATGTAATCAGGATCAGCGGCAGCCAAAGCGGCCTGATCGATGGTCATGACATCATAAACCGCTGTGTGTTCATCCAGCATCTTATCGAACCGGATGGATGACGGTCCGAGCTGAGGAAACTTCCTATAGAGGCCATTCGGCATAAGCATGAGCGGATTCCGAGTATCGAGAATGCCGGAATGCACCGCCCACTCGTAGGGGTTCTTACTGAGTAGGTAAGGTAGAAAAATCTCAGTTGAGTCAGGGTTGAAACCATCGGTTGGCTCCGTTGCGGAGTTGTCTGGTGTCGGCTGTGCTGGCTCCGCAGTCGTTGCGTTCGGCGCTAATTGTGTTGAATCGGGGGTACGAGCTTTGGGCATGAATATAACAAAAAGAACTAAGCACAGGAAGGGTATGCCAAGTATTATGGCGGTCTTCCTACTTACTTTCTTCCGGCGGACCGGATTTGGAGTTGCCACGCCGGACACTGGTGCCCCGCAATTCCCGCAAAATCGCGTGCCTTCTACGTTGTGAGAGCCACATCGGGTACAGGTCGGCATCCCAGTGCTCCAAGAGTTTGCGAAGATCAGTCTACACCCGACCGCCCCGCAGAGGCGCGGAAAACTGCCCTTGGACGCGCCCGCGAATTCGGCAGTACGATACCACCATTGCCACTCCTACTGTCCAGTTGCCCGATCAATTCTCCTGTCCATCATTGCTTCTAATTGTTCAGTGTATCGAACAGAGCCCCTATGGGGTCATGCGGGGAGAATAGGATTCCCAGATCCCCCACACCGCTTCTTTGTTCCCACGTGTGCGGATGTAATCCCTCGCTTTGCTGTCGTCATTATCAAAATCGTTATAGGCGGTAGGTTGAGTGGAGAGCATCATCGCCTGTTCCGTCTCCCTGTCGGCCGTGATGTGGGCCGAAAAAACTAAAGCTTCATCGGGTTCTGTTCCGTCTTTTAGCTGTTGCCAGATAGAACTAAGCTCATCCTGCGTGTAAGACCTCATAGGCAGCACCTCTCGCTGGTTGGCAGTATAGCCAAGCCGGGGACTTTAAGGAATCTCCGATCAAGGCGCAATGATACGTAGCATCCCCCTTGCATCCTACTTGGTCATTGGTATGCAAACGATACCGCTGCGGGTTTAGACAAATACTTTGACGCCGACTGCTTTCGCAGCTCTCTTCAGCTGCCTATCGAGCGTGGCAAGCGTCCACCCTTCGCGCATCGCGAGTTCCAGATAGGCGGCATCATAGGCGGACAAGCCGTGGGCCCGCGCAAGTTGCAACGTATCCGTCAAGGCCCGGGATGCGGTCTGGGTGTCGGTCTCGATCGGCAAGCCCTGGAGCAGTTCAAAAAAACGCGCGATGTCGGAAGAGGTGAGACGGCGCCGGCGTTCGCCGACTACCAGCGCGTTGGCGACTTCCACCGCCCAAAGCGCGGGAACCATGGCTGACCGATGCTCCAAGCTATCCAGGACGCTGTAGGCAAAGTCGCTGTGCTCGTCGGGATAGCACCAGGTCATGGCAATCGACGCATCGAGGACGAGGCCCTCCATCAGAAACGCCGTCCTTCTTCAATCAGATCGCGCACCGTCATTCCACGCGGAAGAGAATGCCCGCGTCCAAACTCCTTCAGTTCCGCGATGATTTGCTTGCGCCCTTGGCGTGACTGCGGTTGTGCCGGCACCAACATCGCAACGGGCACACCCCGTTTGGTGATGGTGATGCGTTCGCCCCGTTGCACCCGCTCCAAAAGCGCAGGAAGATGAGTTTTGGCTTCAAACGAACCCACACTGGACATGTCGCACCTCTTCAACTAGTCTACCATCTAGTCTGTTCGGTACGCGACGGGCAGGGGCTCCTGTCAAGCAAAGTTCGTCTGGATTCTTCACTCGTCGCCGCGGCGACCTTCGATCAGAATGACTCTCCAATCGATGTGGGTCTAGACAGGGAGTGTGCCGGGCGCGGTCCTCGCTCGGTTGGATGGCGGGCTGGAAAAACCGGCGAGCCGCACCGTCAACAGCATGGCCGGCACCAGAAAGACGGTGGAGTTCAGCACCCACATAATGACTCCGCCCGCTATCTGATCCGAGAGCGCGGAGATGTGAAACGGATTGGGATGGTTGAAATAGAACTGGTAGATTGGCCGATTGCAGAACGCGAGAAAAGCGGAGAGCGCGGTGTTCACGATGTCCGCGGAGAGCAGATAGACCAGGACCATCCAGCCGTTATAACGAGCGCCACTGCCTGGCCAGGGATGGAGGACGATCCACCAAAAAAGCAGCGCGGTGGTGAGGAAACAGATGTGCTCGAAGTCGTGGACGTTTTCGTTGCGCAGGGCGTAGTCGTACGCTTTGGGAAGGTGCCAGGCAAGAAAAACGCAATTGAACGTGAGCCAGGCGACGACGGGCTCGGTAAGGAAATGGCCGACGCTGCGCAACCAGCGCAGGCCGATTAGCGGGCCGACGATTCGCCGGACGCTCCATCGCGGCAGGCCACGCAACAACGGCACTACGGGAGCGCCGAGCAGCACCAGCGGCGGCACGGCCGACATCAGCAGAAAATGCTGCACCATGTGGGCGCTCAGCAGCGCGTCCGCAAAGCCGTCGATGGGCGAGGCGATGGCGAGCCATAGCACGGCCATGCCGCCGACAAAACACAGCAGCCGCGCGCCAGTGAAATAGGCCGGCCTGGTACGACGGATCGCAAGCCATCCCCGCACATAGATTGCGGAGACAAGGATGACGGCGGCGCTCAGCCAGAACGGCGGCGACCATGCGTCAAAAATGGCTTGCGTTGCTGTGGACATGGCTTCCCTGCCTTGCTGCGTCCTTCAGTTGTCATTCAAGAAGAACTACAGGTTCCTCCGCTTCAGTCGGAATAACAACTTTGTTCTACTCCTTGTGCCCTTGCTGCGACTGCGTCAGGGGCACGCCTTGCGCCAATGGACGGGAAAGATCCCGGGCAGGCATTTGATCGCCGTGCAGGGTTTCGAGAAAGCGTACCAGCGCCGTCGTTTGCTGCGGGCTCAACGTGCTGCCATAGGCAGGCATGTTCCCGCTGCCCTGCAGCACTTGCCGAATCAACTGGCTCTCGGTCATCTGCGTGGCAACGCGGTCCAGATCCGGTCCGCGTCGGCCGCCCACGCCATCGAGCGAGTGGCAGTTGCGGCACTGCATTTGTTGAAAGACAACGGCGCCGCGCCGCTCAAGCGGAGTTCTGTCTTTTAGATACTTCGGCTGCACCGGGTCCGCGCTCCATGCATTCATGACCGGACTCCACGGCGGATGTTCTCCGAGGCTGGTGAGGATCGCCAGCGAGACTGCAATGGCGCAGACGATCAGCACCGCGACCGGACGGCGCGACCAGTGCTTCTCGCCTTCTCCGGCGTAGAGCGGCAACCCGAGCATCACGCAGATCACAGCAATGGGCGCGATCAGCAGCAGCGGCGTCTCCAGCGCCGGCGGCATCAACGCGAAGAGCGCATAAATCCACAGGAACGCAAAGTCCGGTTTGGGGACAGTCTGGATGATGGTGGGATCGGGCGGGCCACCGGGACCGATGGGACCAAAGAAAATTGCGCACGCCATGATCGCGAGAATGATGGCGGCGGAAAACATGACATCTTTCCAGGCCGCATCCGGAACGAAGGGCACGCCGTCTGTATGGGTCTGCGCCTCGTACTCCTTGACATAGGTGCTTCTGCGGACCAGGCGGCCGGGCATGGGCCACTCGCTGATGCCGAGGTAGAGAACCATCCAGACATGCACGCCAACCAGGGCGATCAGAATTCCGGGAATGATGAATACGTGCAGCGTGAAGAAGCGGGAAAAGGTAGCTGCGCCGATGATGGGGCCGCCCAGCATGAAATGGACCAATCCCGCGCCAATCCATGGAACCCTCCCCATGATGGACGCGCCGATCCCCAATCCCCAATAGGCATCCTGATCGAAGCGCAGCACCTGGCCGGTAAAGGCCATGCCCAGCGTCAGCAGCAACAGAAACACGCCGACAATCCAGGTAAGTTCGCGCGGGAACTTGTATGACCCGAACATAAACACCTGGGTCATGTGGATGAGGACGATGGCGATCATGAAATCCGATCCCCAGCCGTGCAGCGCGCGGAGAAACCATCCCAGCGTCAGGCCATGATTCAAGAAGTTCAGGCTGTTCCATGCGTCCCGCGCCGTGGGCGTGTAGACCAGCGCCAACAAAATACCGGTGACCACCTGCAGCACCAGGATGACAGCCGCGGCGCTGCCGAAAACGTACCACCAGCTGGCGCTGCTTGCCGGAATCGGATGCTCGGCGGCCTCGGTAATGGGTTTTGTGAAACCCAGGCGACGGTCGAACCAGCGATAGAGCGCAAGGCCCTTCTGTTTTATCCCTGGCATGACGCACACCCCGGCCTGGCAATGCTGGCTTCTGTCGATAGCGTCGGCAATTCTCCAGCCCATATGAGAAGTTGATTGCCTGCGACTTTGTATTTGTATTGATAGAGGCCGCGCGGGGGAGGCCCGGCCGCGACTGCACCATTCTGGTAATACACGCCGCCATGGCAGGGGCACATGAACAGCTTGGATTGCGGGAACCAGTGCACCGGGCAGTCCATGTGTGCGCAGTTGATGGCGAAAACCTGGAATTGATTGCCCTGAATATGCCGGACCCAGCAGGGCAGCGTGCGGGTTTGGCCGTCGGCCGGCGTGCCCACCGGATTGCGATATCTTCCCAGCCTGGTTTCTCCGGGCGGGAACTGCTCAAGATTTCCGACTGGCACCCAGGAGTTGTAACTGGAATTTCGCCTGAAAATCGGCCCCAACAGATAGCCCAGAACGGGCACAGCCAACACGGCGCCGACTGCGCCATTCAGCAACACCGCGACCTTGAAAAGAAATACTCGACGCGAGTGCTCACTGGGCTTGTTCATCGGATCCTTGACGATCGGATTGTTCAACAAATCCTTCAAAGGGTTCTTCACAGTCACTCCTGCCGCGGGGGCTCCGCTGGTTTTAGTTCCCTTTCGTGGGATGTTCGGCACTGGCCGGTGGCGAGTTTGGAAACGGCTGGCCGGGAAACTGGACGCGGTGCGATCCCAACCACGCCACCACGTCGGTGACTTCCTTGTCGGTCATCGGCCTGGTTGAGCCATCGCCGCGCCAATCCGGCATTCCCTCCCCGGGCAGCCCGGAAACTACGATGTTGCGCAGACCCTGGGTACCAATGAGCGATAGATAGGTTGGATCGACAATCGAGCCGACCACACGCTGTTTGGCACTGGCGACAGCTCCCGGAGCGGGCCCGGTCCCATCCTCGCCATGACAGCGGGCACAATGAACCTGAAATGCGGCCTTGCCCGCGGCGACATCGCCGGGGGTGGCGGCTGTGTAGCCGGGCGGATCGGTTCCATTCAAGATGCCGGGTTTGCCCCAATGCTCGATCATTCCGTTGACAATGCTTTCGATCTGCTGGTCGGTCAACATGCCGCCGCTGGTGCGGGCGAATGCATGCATGGACTGTAGCGACACTCCACTGGCAACGATGGGAACGATACGATCATGCCCTGCCCAGGCCAGATAGACCGGGTTGTTGAGGGGCAGCGCCGGGCCGTTCAACCCGCGATCTCCGTGACAGGCGGAGCAATTGTTCTTGTAGAGGACCGCAAAGCCCAGGGTCTGGTCCGGGCGCAGCGTTTCAGGCTGAAATCCAGGCTTGCCGGGCAGATGGCCGCAACCCATCGCGGCCAACAAGAGCGTCGCGGCGACCATCCTTGCTCCCACTGCTTGCAACCTTGGCTTCATTGGGTGCGGTCCTCGTCGTCATGCGCTTCCTCTTCCATGCCCAGCGAGATCAAGCCGGCGCGTTCCGCAAATGGTCTGGCCTGAAACTGCGGAGTACGCACGCGGACATGTAGATTCACGACAAACCCGGCCACCAGGCCGTAAGCAATCTGCGAGAGGATGAACCAGAACCAGTCGATCCTGTGGATCAACATGGGATTGACAGCCGCCAATCCGGCGTAGAGCAGGCCAGTCCAAAATAACGGCGCCAGAAATCCTGCCGTCAGAATGGGTTTGCGCGGAAACATGGGAAGAATGGCGCCATAGAGAAGCCCGACCAGCACCGAAGCAAGAACATGGACGACTCCGGCAACCAGCAGTCCTTCCAGATGGAACGCAGAGAGAAATGCCGTACTCCTCTCGGCCCAATCGGGAATGGCCATTGCCGCCAGCAGGTTGGGCGCGTACCACAGGCTGTGATAGCCAATCAGCCCATAGACCGTGGCGGGGGCAATCATGGCAACTCCGCCGGCCAAGCCGCCTTCCGCTCCCGCACTGAGCGTATATCTTTCCACGGGAATGAAGCTGCGATGCGACGCGGCAACGGGCAGGCGCTCCACTTGTTCGCGCGAGCTTTTAATTTCGATGATTTCGGTGGTCACCGATATTTGCTCGTGCCGCTCGTGAGGCAGGACATCCCGAAACCAGCCGACGGAAGCGAAGACCATCAGGATGATTCCGAGGGCGCTGATCGCCCAGGCCGTCACCAATCCAGCAAACAGGAATGTCACCCCGAGCGCCAGCACAAACGGCCATGCGGTGGGTGCCGGCATGTGAATGGCATGGACCGTCGCGTGGCTGTTCTCAGTATCGGTTTTCATAGTGTGCTTTTGTCATCTTCCAACGATATATACGACGGTCAGAACGACTACCCATACGGCGTCGACAAAGTGCCAGTACATCGAGAGTGAGTGAAAGTGTTTGGCTTGATCTTCACCGACCATGCCAAACAGTCCAAGAACCAACACCACGGTGAGCATGAGCAACCCGATCGCGACGTGGGTGGCGTGCAACCCCACGAGCGAATAGAAGGTGGTACCAAACAGGCTGGTGTGGATGGTGAAATTGTGTTGATAAATCAGGTCGAGCCATTCTTTTGCCGTGCCCAACAGGAAAATGAGCCCCAGCAGGATGGTGCCCGCGAGCCAGCCGATAAATGCCGGCTGACTTTTCTTTTTCAGGCCGTTGACGGAAAGGTGGACGGTGAGGCTGCTGGAAAGCAAACAGACGGTGCCAAGGATCGGCAGCTTGAGAATTTCCCTGGGAGTGGGTCCGCTGAGACTTTTTCCCATGTAGTAAATGTAGGCCACGACAAAGATGAGGAACATGGCCGATTCGGCAGTGATCAAACACCACATGCCCACGCTGCCCCGGTCAGGCAATTCCCAAGGCTCGTCCTTGACGTCGAAGGTGAAGGGAATCGTCGTCATTTTTGGGCCGCCAGTCGATTCTCGGTTTCGAACTCATACTTCCAGTCGGGATCTTCCGGATGCTTCAGATCCCACAGCGGGCGACGGCTGCGGACCATGGGATCTTCGGCGAAGTTGTAGCTGGGAGGAGGCGAGGTGGTGGCCCATTCCAGCGTCCAGGCGTCCCAGGGATCGTTGCCGGCAAGTTCCCCGCGAAAGTGGGAACGCACCAGGTTGTAGACGAAGATGAGGATGGCAATCGCCTGGATAAAGGCCCCCATGGTCATGATCAGGTTCCAGGTCGCCCAATGATGACCGGGCTCATAGGTGTAGATTTCGCGCGGCATGCCGAGCAGGCCGACGATGTGCATGAAGTCGAAGGTCATCTGGAAGCCGAGGACGAAAAGCCAGAAATGCCACTTCCCTAACCTCTCGCTCATCATGCGCCCGGTGATCTTGGGGAACCAGTAATAGAACGCGGCAAACAGCGCGAAAAGAATTCCGCCGACAATCACGTAGTGAAAATGGGCGACGACGAAATAGGAGTTGTGCAATTGCCAGTCGAACGGCGCGACCGCCAGCATGATTCCCGTCAGTCCAGCAAGCGTGAACTGGAACAGAAACGCGGTGCAGAACAGCATGGGGACGGTGAAATGGATCTTACCGCCCCACATGGTGGCCAGCCAGTTGAAGATTTTGATTCCCGTGGGCACGGCGATGATCATGGTGGAAAGCACGAAGGCGGTGTTGGCCGCCGCTCCCATGCCCACCGTGAACATGTGGTGGGCCCAAACTGTGAAGCTGATAAATCCAATGCCGACGGAGGCGGCCACCATGGCCGGATATCCAAAGATGGCTTTGCGCGAAAACACGGGAATGATTTCGTTCACAAATCCAAAGGCAGGCAGCACCAGGATGTAGACTTCGGGATGCCCAAAGATCCAGAAGAAATGCGCCCACAGAACGGCGGAACCGCCGGCCTGCGTGTCAAAAAAATGTGCGCCGAGAAAGCGGTCGATCAAGAGCATGATCTGGGCGGCCGACAGAGGGGGAATCCCGCCCAAGGCCATCACGGACGTGACCAGCATCAGCCAGACGAACAGCGGCATACGATTCAGTTTCATCCCTTTGCAGCGCATGCAAAGGGTGGTGGCTACGATATTCAGCGCGGTGCCGATGGTCCCAATCCCGCTGACCAAGATTCCCAGCGCCCAATAGTCGGCGGCATGACTTTTTGAAAACGCGACGGAGGTGAGCGGCGCATACGCAAACCAGCCCTGATCGGGAATTCCGGAGCCGCCGTAGAGACCTGTGCCTCCCAGGAGGCTGAAATAGAGCAACAGGGCGCCGAAGAAAAAAATCCAGAAACTGAAGGCATTGAGCCGGGGAAATGCCATGTCGCGGGCGCCGATCATCAGCGGCACCAGGTAATTTCCAAAGCCGAACAAAATCGGCATGGCCACGAAAAAGATCATGGTGGTGCCGTGCAGCGTGAACAGCTGATTGAAGTGTTCCGGAGAGAGAAATGTCGACTCGGGCCGGGCAAGCTGGATGCGGATCAGCAGGATCTCAACGCCGCCGACGAGGAGAAACATCAGCGCAGCGGCAATGTACATGAGCCCGATTTTTTTGTGATCGGTGGTAACAATCCACTCATGCATCACCTCTAACCAGAGCCGGGGATGCTTCTCCTTCGGAGTTAGATCAAGCACTCCTGACAGTGGTATGGAATCAGCCATGCAATGCGCCTCTCACTTTCCCAGCTTACTTCAGTGTCACAAGATAGGACGCGATCAACGCGACGTCCTTATCGCTCAATTTCATGGCCGGCATCAAACAGCCGGGCTTGTAGAAGTCGGGGTCTTTGATCCAGCCCTCGAGGTTGCCGCGGGTGTTGGGCAACGTGCCCGATGCAATGGTGTCGCGGCTCATCAGGTGGGTCAGGTCCGGTCCGAAGCGGCCATTCGCCACGGTGCCGCGGATGGTGTGGCAGTTGATGCAGGCGCTCCGTTCGAACACGGCCCGTCCGGCGGCGACACTGGGATCTTGCACCGCATTTTTTTCCTGATTGGCGACCCACTTCTGGAAATCGGCGGGCGTCTGCGCGTACACGCGAATTAACATCCGGGCATGTTCGGCGCCGCAGAATTGCGCGCACTGCCCGAGATAGATTCCCGTCGCTTCGGGTTGAATCCACATCTCGTTCACCTGGCCCGCCATCATGTCGGTCTTGCCGCCCAGGCGGGGGACCCAGAAACTATGATCGACATCCGCGGTGACAAGTTTCATAAAGGTGGGCACGGGATGTTTTGCATCGCCGCTGACCGGAACATGCAACTCGTTCGCCGTCACAAACTTATATTTCGGGTAGGCAAACTCCCACCACCACTGGTGGCCGGTAACGGTAACATCCAGCGCCTGCCCGGGTTGAGGCTCGTGTTGGATGCTAAAGATGATTCGCACAGTCGAGAGAAACAGCACCACGACAATCAGGATGGGAAAAACGGTCCACGCCAGTTCGATCTGATTGCTTCCATAAATCTGGGGCGGCTCGCGTTCGTCGTCGCCAGGCCGGTGGCGATAGCGAACAATGACGAAAAGCAGCAATCCGGAGACGGTAACGAAAATGGCGCCGGTAATAATGAGCACGAAGATGGAAAGACGGAAAATTTCGTGGGCAGGCGCCGATTGTGGAGAGAAGATATTGGTCGAAGAAGTGAACAGCCTCTGGAAAAAGCCTCCGCTGGAGCCAGTCACCATAGCCAGAACGGCACGATGGGAGGTGGAATGGCCATGCAACGCCGCCGACAACAGGGTGGGCCGCACGGCATTCAAACAAAAGAACTTCAACGCAGGACTCCTGAAACGCTGAGCTACTCTTTGGAATGTATCAAAGAAATTTCCGGGGGCGCCGGCCCAGATCACCAGGTCCGGCGATACAAGCAACATTGTCAGTATGACATGGTTCTCCAGCGTACCAAGGAGGGATTGTTTTCCGTGAATTTCTGTTGGATGCATTGCCCTGCTGCCGGGGTGCATTTTTTTTGCTAACGGCGCATGCGCTTGCGGAGGACGCAGCCGCACCCACCGATCATTGACGGCAACTGCCTACTGGCGGATACGCGGATTGGCGAGGATATACAGCGCATCGGTGAGCAGGTTGACCAGCACATAGGTCAGACCGATGGCCAGAATACAGCCCTGCACCAGGGGATAATCGCGATTGGAAATGGCCGAGATGGTGAGTCGCCCGATGCCGGGCCAGGCGAAGATGGTCTCGGTCACAATGGCGCCGGCCAGCAACACTCCAAACTGCAGGCCGACCACCGTCAGCAGAGGAATCATCGCATTGGGCAGCGCATGACGGTAGACGATTGCGCGCTCGGAAAGTCCTTTGGCGCGGGCGGTACGGACATAGTCCTGGCCGAGTTCCTCCAGCATAGAGGTGCGCACCATGCGCGTCAGGATCGCCGCCAGAGCGGACCCCATGGTGAGGGTGGGAAGAATGAAATTCTGCCACGATCCCGTGCCCGAGACGGGAAGCCATCCCAGCAAGATTCCAAAAATGAGAATCAAGATGGGCCCCAGGGTGAAGCTTGGAAAGGAAACGCCAAACAAACTGATCACGCCCAGGCTTTGGTCCTGCCACTTGGAGCGGTGCCTCGCGGAGGCAATGCCGGCGGGAAACGACAGCAGAATCGCGAGCAGGATTGCCGGAATGGCAAGCTCCAGCGTGTAGGGATACCGTGACAAAATCAGCTGGGTCACCGGCCTGTTGAAACGAATCGACTGCCCCAGGCTGCCATGCAGCACGCCATCCCAATAGCGAACATATTGGGTGCCGAGTGGAACATCCAATCCATAGGCATGGCGCAATGCGCCGATGTCGGAGGCGGTCGCTCCCTCGCCCAGCATCTGTTCCACTGGATCTCCGGGCACCAGATGAATCAGAAGAAAAATGAGTGAGACCACGATCCACAGCACGGGGAGTACCAGCAGGAGCCGCTTCAGAACCGTTCGCCAGGCTGCCTTCATGCGGGACGGTCCCCTTCGTGTTTGGTCACGACGTTCTGGGTCGCGGCATGTTCCGCTTCGGCGGAGGGGTCGATGCTTTCGGATTTCTCCGGCAACGTTGCGTCCTTGTCGAAGAAGAGGGAGGCTTGCGCCTGCAGGTGCGGCAACGGTCCTTGATCGGCGGCGACCGGCTCAACGCGGACGCGCGTGATACGGCGATCTTCCATGGAAGCGACGGTGAATTCTCGTCCGTCCTGCACGAAAGAATCCCCTACCCTGGGAATTTTCTGCATGTGCACCAGCAGAAATCCGGCGAGGGTCTCGACGCCGCCATCGTGCGGCAGATGCCATCCCATTTGCGTCTCCAGGTCCAGCAGGGTTACGTTGCCGTGCAGCACCAGCGTACCCGAGGAAAGTTTCTGCATGGAACTGTCGCGCACATCGAACTCATCTTCCATTTCCCCGACAATCTGCTCCAGCGCATCTTCGACCGTAACCAATCCGGTGATGGAGCCAAATTCATCGACGACAATGGCCAGATGCCTTCTTCGAGTTTGAAACTCGGTCAGCAGATCGGCAACCGCCTTGGTTTCCGGAACGATGATGACATCATGCATCAACTGACCTAACCGCATCTCGGGTTCGCCGTTGCGGATGGCGTTTGCGGACGGCGCCGGCTGCACGATGGCGCGAAAATGCATCAGCCTTGCCAGGTCCTTGGCATAGACCACGCCGATGATGTGCTCGGGGCCACGCGCGGGATCGAAAACCGGCACGCGCGAGCGCTGCACCTGGGTGATGCGGGCATTGGCTTCCGCGAGGGGAAGATTGGCCGGCAGAGAGAAAATCTTCTGTCGCGGCGTCATGATTTCGCGCACCGTGATGGTATCGAGATCGAGCACGCGATGGATAATCAACTCCAGTTTTTCCGGCAGCAGGCCCATGCGGCGAGTGGCGGTGGTGATCAGCTTCAACTCCTCAGGAGAATGGACGCTGCCTTCGGGCGCGCGGGAAAGCCGGAACAGACGCAGCACGATTTCGGCGGAGGAGTTCATCAGGCGGACTAGGGGCCGGGTGACCCGCATAAAAACATGGATGGGACCGGCGATGGCCAACGCCATTTTCTCGCCCTGGCGCAGGGCGAGCGACTTGGGAACCAGTTCGCCGAAAATGACCTCCAGATAGGTAATCAGGCTGAAAGCCAGCACGGCGGACAGGACGCCGCCGTAGAAGCGCGCATGGGGCAGGACAGAAAGCCAGGGCAGCAGAAAGCGAGCGACAAACGGCTCGCCCAACCAGCCCAGGGTCAGGCTGGCCAGGGTGACGCCGAGTTGTACGGCGGGCAAAAGCCCGTCTAAATTGGCCTGCAGCTCGGCGACAATGCGGGCGCTGGAACGTTTCTCCTCAATGAGTTGCTGCACGCGTGTTCGCCGCAACGAGACCAGCGCAAACTCCGCCGCGACAAAAAATGCGTTGGCCAGGATCAGCGCCGCGATTGCGGCAGCTCGAAATAGCGGCAGACTTGGCATTCGCCTCCGAGTCTAAAGCAAAACCAGGGATACTGTGACCTGACTCGTTTCGCGCCAGGTTGGGCGCAACCGCCGGAAATCCGCCCCGCCAAGCCGTGCAGGCTCAATACGAACCTGTATGTAGCATGCTTTCCGCCGGCATTTGGGAGTTAGTTTCCCGGGAACCCTGGTCAGGATTTCCTCGTAAGTTTCGCTGGCCGGTAGTACATTCTGATTAATCTTACGTTTCGTCGGAGGATTCCCCCCATGTATGCTCCACGACTTGCTACGGCCATCCTTGCCCTCATTTGCGTCCCAGCTCTTTGCTATGCGGCTGAGCCGGAGTTCCAACGCTCCCTGACCGTCAACGGCAATCTTACGTTCAACGTCTGCACCACCTCCGGATCGATCCATGTATCGGGAGTGGACGGCAACAAGGTCCAAATCGCGGCCAAGCTTCATAACAGCACTTGGCACACTACTGGCACGTCCGGCGATATGAAGGAGATTGTTGCAAATCCTCCGATCAAACAAACGGGCAACGAAATCAAGGTCGGCGACCCCGATACGTGCGGCGGCGCAAAGGCCCACAACATCGACATCGATTATGAGATCTCGGTTCCGAAGAACTCCACGGTAGAGGCCGTCACGGGACCGGGTAGCGTCCACGTGGAAAATATCGGCGGTTTCGTCCATGCGGCTGCGGGCAGCGGCGCTATCATCGCCAGCAACATCGGGCCGGATTCCAAGCTTGCCACCCGTGCCGGGACGATCGATATTCAGGGAGCCCACGGAGCGTTGATGGCCATCACCGACTCCGGCAATCTATCGATTCGCGATTCCGACGTGAGCGAAGCGCGGCTGCACACTGGCTCGGGAAACATTACGACTACGAACCTTCATGGCGGCATGCGGGTCAACTCGGGCACCGGCAATCTGACCATCGGCGGCCTGCCGACCGCTGATTGGAAACTCGAGACCGGTTCGGGAGCCATTCAAATCCACGTCGATGCGAATGCGAAATTTACCCTGGACGCGGAGACCGGTTCGGGCACGATCGATTCGAACTTGCCGAGCCCACTTTCCGGTCACGTCACGAACGGCGTGCTGAAAGGGCCCGTGAACGGCGGCGGCCCGGTGGTCCAGTTGTACACGGGTTCGGGAAATATCACTTTCGACTAGACATTTCGCCGACAATTCAGAGGCCGCGAATAGATTTCTGCACGACCCTCTGCGCGATGCGGTCTATGGCGGCGGTCCCGTCGCCGTTTTTTGGCGGCACAATTTCGCATACAGTAGAGATATGGTTCATGAACCCCGCACCATTCCCGCCGAGCGTTTTCGCCTGATCGTGTTCGATCTGGACGGAACGCTGATTGACTCGCGGGCCGACCTGGCGCAGTCCGTAAATGCGATGCTGCGATACCTGGATCGGCCTGAGCTGCCCGAGGACGTCATCGCCAGCTATATCGGCAACGGCGTTGGAATGCTGGTGCGCCGCGCGCTGGGAGACCCTGAAGATGCCGCGCTACTGGAGAAAGGCGCCGAGTATTTTCTCTCCTACTACCGCAAGCACAAGCTGGACAATACCTACGTGTATCCCGGAATGTTGCCGCTGCTGGACACGTTGCGCAACCATCCGCAGCAGCCGAGGCTGGCGGTGCTGACCAACAAACCGGTGGGACCGTCGCGGGCAATCTGCGAAGCATTGGGATTGGCGGAAGGAATGTTTCGCATCTACGGCGGCGACAGCTTCCCAACCAAGAAGCCGGATGCGATGGGGTTGCAGTCCCTGATGCGCGAAGCCAACGTGGAGGCCCATCAGGCGGTGATGATCGGGGATTCCGATGTGGACGTTCTGGTGGCCAAGAACGCCGGCACATTTTCCATCGGCTGCAGCTACGGTCTTTCGCCGCACACGCTGGAGATTGTGCCGCCGAATGTCATGGTCCACGCACCCCTGGACTTGATGCCTCTGCTGACGTGATCGGCGGGAATTTTTGCCGGTCCAGTTACCTGGCCGGTTGGCTGCCGAGAACACGCTCCGGAGGAACCGCTCCGCGGCTTGATATTCAGTTTTAATCTAGCAGCGGCGCCACAATCATATTCGACAAAAACTCCTCGCGGTCAAGGAAAGGCCACAAATCCTCGAGAGGTCGGGAAACAAAGGATCCATCCGGCTTTTGCGTCGAGGAGAGCCGAGGGGCCCTGGTCTCGTCCGGGATTACGTGAACATCGCACAGGACCGGTCCCGGGGTATCAAGCACAGCCCGCACCTCCCGGCGCAGATTTCGCTGGTCGGCGATCCGCGCGAATTGGATTCCATACGCGGCGGCGATCTTTTCAAGATTCGGCACCGTGAGTCCGGTGCGGTCATCGCAACCAATGCTGGCCTGTCCAAAATAGTTTTTCTGCGAAGCGCGGATAGAGGCGTAGCCGTCGTTATTCAGGACAAAAAACTTAATGGGCAAATTCAGCCGCGCTACCGTTTCCAGTTCCTGAATATTGAATTGGAAACCGCCGTCTCCATCGACACAGATCGTCTGCCTGCGTCCGGCGGCGAGACAAACGGCAATCGACATCGGCAGCCCAAAACCCATGCTGCCGAGGCCCGCGGTATGGTAAATGCGCTGGCCGGTGCGGGTGGGACAAGCCAGCAGAAAGATCTCAATGCCGCTGCCGGAGCTGCCGGAAACCAGTTGGTCGCTGGCGTCGGTTTCGGCGCCAATGATTTCCGCCAGATGATAAATGCTGACCTGGCTGTCTGGGTTGCGATGCTCGTCGGTCACCACGGGATAGCGCGTCTTCCAGTCGGCACAGCGGCGGTCCCAGGCGGAACGATCGCGGGGACGAATGGCATCGCGCTGCCGTAGCATTTCCATCAAAAATGCACGGGCATCGGCGCACACCGGCTGCTGAATATGCGGATGCAATTTGGCCAGCTCCGCCGCGTCGATGTCGACGACCACTTTGTGCGCTTCGCGGGCAAGCTTGTCGGGCGCGTAGCCGGTAATGGCAAAGTCCAGGCGGACCCCCAACGCCAACAGAAAATCGCAGTTCTGCAGCGCGAAGTTCGCTCCGCGGGCAGCCACGGAACCGGGACGGCCTACATAGAGCGGCTCATCGCTGGGGACCAGATCGGCAGCGCACCATGTCGCCGCGATAGGAATCTTCAACAACTGCCGCAGCTCGTGAAATTCCTTTTCCGCGCGGGCGAGGCGTATCCCATTGCCGGCAAACAGCAGCGGACGCTCTGACTTGTTCAGCGCGGCGATCGCCTGTCGAACTTGATCCTGCAATGCGGCGTCGGCGGTCGAAACTTCCATCTCGGATGGATCGAAACCCTGGAGCGTCGAGAGATCGTCGATTGGAAACGCCTGCACATCGAGCGGGACGTCAATCCACACCGGACCGGGGCGACCTGTGCGTGCCAGGTACACGGCCTTTTCCAGGTGATAGCGAATGCTGGTCGGATCGAGAACTGTGACGGCATATTTTGTAATCGGGCGCACGATCGAGACAATGTCGACTTCCTGCACTCCGAGCTGCCGCATGCCCAGCGGCTTGCCTTCCGCATCGAACATGCGGTCGGGACGCTTCACCTGTCCGGAAATAAACAGGACAGGCGTGGAATCGAGCCAGGCCCCGGCAACGCCAGTGACCGCATTCGTGCCGCCCGGTCCGGTGGTCACCATGGCGACCCCAAGCGAGTTGGTTGCTTTGGCGTAGGCCTCGGCGCAAATCGCGCTGGCCTGCTCATGCGAATTGCACACGGGTTCAATTGCTTTGCAGCGCGACAGCGACTCGTTCAGGTGCATTGCTCCACCGCCGGTAACGAGGAAAACGTGCCGGACACCTTGGTCCGCGACAAATTGAGTTACATAATCAGAAAGTTTTGGCATATTTTTTATCGGAAAGCTTTGGCATGGATTGCTTCACGCTTGGGAGTGGATCTCAGGTTGTACGGGCGGCCAGGATAGCGTCGATCAATTCGCGCACTGCGCCGTTTCCGCCCTTATGTTTCGCAATGAATGTAGCCTTGGCGAGAACGGCTGCGTGGGCATCGGCGGGAGCAGCCGACAAACCGGCAATCTGCTGGGCGGCAATGTCGTTGATGTCATCTCCCATAAAGCAGATTGCGGCAAGCGGAAGATGCTGCCGTTCCGCAAACAGACGCAGGGCGCCGGCTTTGTCGCGACAGCCTTTGGTGATGTCGGTCAGCTGAAACTTCTGCGCAAACCGGTCGACCAGCGGACTGTCTTCGCCGGAGATCAAGGTGACGATGAGGCCCGCCTTGCACGCGTTCGAAACGCCCATGATGTCCGCGAAGGAAAAGCGCTTCCACTCCTCGCCGTTCGGACCCCACCAGACGCCGCCATCGGTCAGAACGCCATCGACATCGAGAGCGATGGCACGGATGTCCTTCATCAAACTCCCGCCCCGACCCGGCGCAGTTTCTTGATGATCGGCAGCTCGCGTTCATAGACGCGCTTCACACCATCTCCCATGGACTGCTCCACCAGGCGGATGTCGCGGATGAGCCGCGTGATTCCATTCGGCTCAAGAGATGCTGCCTGATCGCTGCCCCACATGGAGCGGTCGAGCGTGACGTGACGCTCCACCGAGCAGGCGCCCAGCACGGCCGCGGCTACGCTGGAGGCGATTCCGGTCTCGTGGCCGGAGTAGCCGATGGGCAGTCCGTAGCGCTCTTTCATGGTTGGAATCACGCGCAGGTTCAGCTCCTCGTAATACGCGGGATAGGTGCTGCAGCTATGCATCACGACCAAATCTTTTTTGCCGAGCACATCGATCGCATGATCGATCTCTTCATAGGTACTCATGCCGGTCGACAGGATGATGGGTTTGCCTTTGGAGCGGGTGTGGCGCAGCAAGTGATCGTCGGTCAGCGATGCGGAGGCAATCTTGAAGCACGGCACGTCGAATTCGGCAATCACGTCGACCGAGCCCTCATCCCAGCAGGAGACAAACCACGGGATGTTGACCGCCTTGCAATACGCATCGATTTCCGCGTAATCGTCCGCGTCGAATTCAAGCGCTTCCTTCAGGTCGCCGTTGGTGGCGCCAAACGGACTTTCGCGCGGGCGCGCCAGTTCTTCCGCGGAATAGACGACTTCAACCGTGCGCTTCTGGAACTTGACGGCGTCGCATCCCGCCGCCACCGCGACACTGATCAGTCGTTTGGCAATGTCCAGGTTGCCGTTGTGATTGATGCCGATTTCCGCGATGACATAGCAGGGCTGCCCATCACCAACAAGTTTTTTGCCGATTTTTACCGCGCCGGATTCCTGCATCATGATTGCAACCCTCTTCTCCCGAGGCCTGACACGCCCTGGCAAAACCAGGGCGTATTTTCCCTGTGCATAGATGCAACTTTACCCGGTTCCCGATGCAGCGGAGTATACACTTTTATCGATGGTCAGCCCTGTGCATCCCGCGCCGCCGGTTTCCGATCTTGATCTGAACTACATTCTAGAAAACAATGCGAGTTTGTGGGAAGAAATGCGCGGGCGTCGCATCTTTCTCACAGGGGGGACGGGCTTCTTCGGCTGCTGGCTGCTGGAAAGCTTTCTGGCGGCCAATCGCGCGTTCCATCTGCAGGCCCAGGCCGTGGTTCTGACACGTTCGTCGCGGAAGTTTCGCGAGCGGGCGCCGCATCTTGCCAACGATGCCGCCATTGAACTGGTCGAGGGCGATGTGCGGAGCTTTGCTTTTCCCGCAGGCGAGTTCCCTTTTGTGATTCACGCTGCAACGGAATCCGTGCCAAGTCATCCCGCCAATCCGCGATCCGGCGACGCGGCATCCGAGATGCTATCGACGATCGTGGAGGGAACGCGGCGATGCCTGGAATTTGCGGAGTCGCATGGCACCACCAAATTCCTGCTGACCAGCTCCGGCGCGGTGTACGGTCAACAGCCCTCTGAGATGACGCACATTGCAGAGGACTATCGCGGCGCGCCGGATGTATTGCAGGCAAGTTCCATGTACGGAGAAGGCAAGCGTATGGCGGAGATGCTGTGCGCTCTTTCGTCATCTCGAACGCAGATGGAATGCAAGATTGCCCGCTGTTTCGCCTTTGTCGGCCCGCACCTTCCGCTGGATGCGCATTTTGCCATCGGAAATTTTATTCGCGATGCCATGCGCGGAGGTCCGATCATCATCCAGGGCGACGGGACGCCAATGCGTTCCTATATGTATGCGGCCGATCTGGCGATCTGGCTGTGGACGATGTTATTTCGCGCCGAATCGCTGCGGGCATTCAATGTGGGATCGGAGCGCGACCTGAGCATCCGTGATGTTGCAGAGGCGGTTGCGGCCGCTATTCAGCCGGGAATGGAGATCCAAGTTGCGCGGACGGCTGTTGCCGGCGCTCCGGTCCAGCGCTATGTGCCCTCGGTTGAGGCGGCGAAGAAATATCTCGACCTCGCCGATGGGGTTTCGCTGATCGACGCGATCCGGCGCACCGCCGCGTGGTACAGAGAAACATAGATTTGCCATTGCATGTACACGTAGAGCAACATTCCAACACATGAATCCAAGGGAGGTTTCTCGGTGCGAAGGAAGCGATTTTTTCTGCTGATTTTGGGATGCCTGTTGACGACGGCCAGTCTGCCCGCGCAGTCGTTTTCCGCGCAAGATATCGCTCGGCTCCGGACGTTTTATGAATCCGGGCTGCAGCGCAATGGAATCGTCGGCAGCAGCCTGGTCCTGCTAGATGGCAACCGAATCGTATTCGAGGATTTCCATGGCAAGCAGAATCTGTCTCCCGCTCAGCAGGTCGATGAAAATACGACCTACCATTGGGCATCGATCACGAAGACGTTTACCGGAGTCGCTATCATGCAGCTCCGCGACCGCGGCCTGCTTTCGCTGGACGACCCGCTGATCAAGTACATCCCCGAACTGGCCGCGGTGCACGATCCCTATGGTCCCATTTCCGCCATCACCATTCGGGAGGCGATGTCGCACTCCAGTGGATTTCGCAACCCTACCTGGCCGTGGCGGACGGAGCCGTGGCAACCCTTCGAACCGACGCAATGGTCGCAGATCGTCGCCATGCTGCCGTATACCGGCATCCAGTTCGCACCTGGCTCTCGCTTCGGCTACTCCAACCTGGCGGTCGTATTTCTGGGTGAAATCATTCAGCGGCTTTCCGGCGAGCCCTATGAGGCCTATATGGAGAAAAATGTCCTGGAGCCTCTGGGAATGTACCACTCGTATTTCGATCGCAGCCCGTACACGCTGTTGCGTTCTCGCTCGCACAGCTACGACCTCAAAAACGGCAAGCTGACGGAAGATCCCTTCGACTTCGATACCGGGATCACGCGCTCGAACGGCGGCCTGAATGCCCCGCTGCCGGACATGGTGAAGTACCTGGACTTTCTGCTGAGCGATCCGGCGCACCAGGCCGAATACGATGCGATTCTGAAACGTTCCTCGTTGGAAGAGATGTGGAAGCCCATCCTGCCGGTCACTCCCGATGCGGATTTTCCCTCGCGCGCCGGGGCCCACGACGCTGTTGCGGGAAGTTTTTTCGTCCACACGGATGGCAAGCTGCGCCTGGTGGGCAAGTCGGGCTCGCAGAACGGCTTCCAAAGCCATTTCTATCTCGATCCAATCTCTCGGAGCGCGTACATCGTGGTCTACAACACGGACGCGCAGGACGCCGCCCAGAACACCCACGATTTCGATATCCAGCTCCGTGACTATCTCATCGATCATTTCTTCAGCAAGGAAAGCAAGTAGTGGGTGCCCAGGGAGCAAAGAATACAACCAGACGGTCAGCCCTATTCTTTCCCTGCACAGGTGAGCCAAAATGATCCTCACTTCTTCGGACGTTGGGTCTTTATCGAGATCGCTTTCTCGCTGGGAAATTGCAGAGTATGTATCGGAGCTCTTCGTGATCGTTGGTTGTGGCGGCGAACTCGTTGCCGATTTCTTCACGAGACTATCCGAAAGTGTGAGAAAGCGCATCGGGAAGTGGTCAACTATTGTGCTGATTCTCGCTTTGTCTTTCGAACTTACATCTCTCATCAAAACGAATGAACTTTCTGGCGGAGTAATTGGTTCACTTGGGAACAAAGCCAAGCAGGCCGATGCTACGGCAAGAAAGGCATTGACGGATTCCGGAAATGCCTTGTCCCAATCCGGTGACGCCGAAGCCAAATCAGGTAAGGCCAACACTCTGTCATCGAACGCTCTAGTTCTCGCTCGCGGCGCACGAAGCGAGGCCGACTCATCTAAGAAGGAAGCCACCAAGGCAGAAAACGATCTCGCAGCCGCTTTGCAGCGCACTGCTAGCCTGGAGCAGCAGTTGTCTTGGAGGACGGTCACTCCAGAACAGAAAACGGCAATCAGAAAAGGTCTGCTCCGAACCAACATTCTGCCGCTTCGTGGTTGGGAAATACGCTTCTCGATTCCTATGGGATGCGCCGAATGCGAAGGATACGCAGATGCACTGATGAATGCCCTTGGTGGCCTCGGAGGGGCAGTCTCCGGCCCAGACGCAGCAGGGTATATTCGTGTCCCTGAGGGTGTTATGTTATCGGTAAATCCGATCAATGCTATGGGACAAGTGCCGCTGCTTCTACTAAATGATCTACGTGCAAACGGGGTAGACGCACAGGGCGCAACTGATGGGGGTTTGCCAGAGCACACTATTAAAGTCGCCATCGGTGTGAAGCCCCACGCAACACCGTAGACCTGAAATATCCCGAGCAGCAATACAATCGCCAATCTCCTCTACTGTGGGAAACGAACGGCACCACTACCGAACGGTCCCGCGCTTTCCGAATTTCGCGTGTCGCTGATACACTAGCAACGATACGCAACGTGGGGCTATAGCTCAGTTTGGGAGAGCGCGCCGTTCGCAATGGCGAGGTCGTCGGTTCGATCCCGACTAGCTCCACCAAAACTCCATCCAACAAGTTCCGAAGGAGTCTTAAAGCCAGCGTAATTTCAGGATTTTTGCTGCTTATCGTCCAGTTAGGGACAGTCTGGTCTGTTGACATCCGGGGGCAACTGGGGGCAACATTAGGGGCAAGTGGGTTCCACTGAAAAGGAGTTGCCCCCATTATGCCCCTGACCAATACCACAATTCGGAACGTCAAACCTGGCAAGAAGAGCGTCAAGCTGTTCGACGAACGCGGACTTTATCTGGAGGTTTCTCCGTCCGGCGGCAGATGGTGGCGGTTGAAATACCGGTTCGAGGGCAAGGAAAAGCGGCTGTCCCTGGGCGTTTTTCCTGACGTGAGCCTGAAAGATGCCCGTGACCGCCGAGATGCCGCGCGCAAGCTGCTGGCCGACGGCATTGACCCTAGTGAGAACCGCAAGGCACAAAAATCTGCTCATGCGGAACGGGCCGCAAACAGTTTCGAAGTAGTGGCGCGCGAGTGGTTCGCCAAGTATTCCGCAAACTGGGCGGTGAGCCACAGCGACCGGATCGTCCGACTCTTCGAGCGCGACATCTTCCCGTGGATCGGTGGGCGGTCAATTGCCGAGATAGCTGCGCCGGATTTGTTAACGGTCGTGCGCCGGATTGAAAGCCGAGGCGCTCTGGAGACGGCACATCGCGCCCGTGGCAACTGCGGTCAGGTATTCCGTTACGCTATCGCCACCGGACGCGCCTTGCGTGATCCTTCGGGCGATCTGCGCGGTGCCCTGCCGCCAGCGAAGGGTCGGCATTTCGCGGCAAAGACCGACCCAAAGGAAGTTGCCGGGATACTGCGGGCGATGGATGCCTACGAAGGCACGCTCGCGGTGCGGTGCGCGCTCCGCCTTGCGCCGTTGGTATTCGTTCGCCCTGGCGAGCTTCGCAGTGCAGAATGGGCGGACATCGACCTGGACGGGAAGGAATGGCGCTACACCGTCAGCAAGACTAATACCCCGCATATTGTTCCCCTTTCACGTCAGGCTGTGGAGATACTGCGCGAACTGCAACCGCTCACAGGGAACGGCCGCTTTGTCTTTCCGAGTGCACGGAGCAACGCGCGACCGATGAGCAACAACGCAATTCTCGCCGCCATGCGACGTGCGGGAATTGACAAGGATGAAATGAGCGGGCATGGCTTCCGGGCGGTTGCACGGACGAGTCTTGGTGAAGTGCTCGGCGTCCGGCCTGACTTCATCGAACACCAACTCGCCCATGCCGTGCGCGATCCAAACGGGCGTGCATACAACCGCACGGCGCATCTGCCTGAGCGCAAAAAAATGATGCAACAGTGGGCGGATTATCTGGACAAGCTGAAGGCTGAGGCTGAAGTGATCCCGATACGCAAAGGGGCTTAGCCATCGGGTTCATTGAGCCGGTATGTTCACGCCGGAATTACGAAATCTCTGGAATACGGCCTCTGCAATCTCGTTGGCACCCGATGGCGTGGCCTGCTGGGGCATTGCCAGTCCTCGCAGAATCTCCCCCTGGCGATCACAGGCAACTGCGCCGCAGCTGAAGAAAGTTGTCAGCACCTGCTCATGTCCTAGATTCTGACTCCATGCCTTAAATTGTTCCGGGGACTGGCAGACCTCCTTGGCAATCCGCACCAGCGTCTCTCTCAGACTATACGGGTTGAAATACGGCAGTCCCGCGCGCTCGAACGCCTCACGGAAGACTTTGCGGATCGGCTCGGCGTTGCTCCAGTGCGCTTTCTCCAATCCTGCCACTTCAAACTGGCGCGTCTGCCCTACCACGATGCGCGTTGCCGGAAACAGCGGATCACTGTGGCGCTTGGCTTCCTTCAGATAAGCGAAGTATTGGCGCTTAATTCGTTCATTTTCTGGGTTGTATTTCGTCATGCTTTCTCATCCTTGGCTGAAGTCACTGTTTAGGGTGGAGGAGTCCATCTCACTTACTTGTCGCTCCACCTCCGAAAACGTGATGTCCAAATTCCCCTGATTTACAGCCAACTTTGCCCAGCTGGAGCGCCGGTAGATCATCCCGTTGCAATCCGGGCAGATGCCCATTAGGTTGCCTAACGTCTCGGTAATTGGCTTGTATTCCGCCATTTCACCAGCGGGCCGCTTCGGTGCGCGGCATCGCACACAGTAAATCTCTCCCGGCTTACAAAGCTGCTTATTTTTCGTTCGGCGCGCGTGAAGATAAGCGGCAAGGTCGCGGCCAAGAACCAGTGTGGGGCGCTTGCTGTCGCAGATTGGCAATCCCGCCTTTACCCAGGCGCGCACGGTATTCCTAGGCTCTTGCCCAAACCTCTTATCCTTGTTGATCCAAACCGGAACGTGGAGCAACTGATCGGGGAATTCCTTCTGCAACTCATGGAATAGCTGTTTCTGTCGGGAACTCAACGTGGTCACTGGCCGGTGACTCACTAAGACCAATCTACTGCCGTTCCTGGCGGTCTCCACAGCGCCAGCAAGAGAGTCTAGCCCTCCGGAAAACATGACCACACGCTCTGGACTGTGAAAAGGCCACTCTTCTGGCTCGCCGAACTCAAAGTATTCTTGTTGCGGGCGATCCTGCTTCAAGAACACGAAGATCACCGACCGCATTACATTGCAGCTTTCCATGACCGCCTATAACGCCTTGAACCAGATGTACCGCGGTTCCCCACAAACCTACGTCGGTAATCCTGCATATTTCGGGAGCTATGACTATTCAGAGGACACAAATATTCCCGGGAACACACCGCCATCCGGGACCCGCTTCGTTCTGCTTGGGAGCAAGATCATTTTCTGAGCCTGCGCACGGGATCCGTCGATCCCCAGAGCTCTTGCAGAGGAAAAGACAGCGCTGTGGCAAGGGATTTGCTGCGTCCACAGGCTCCGAAGATACTCAGAACACTCGACGAAGGAATCAGCACAAAGTCAATCTAATGATTTCAAAGAGTTGTATACCAATTTGTGTCACAGCGCGCGCTTTTAGCAGCCAGGGTGCAATGCGCATAGCCTGTCGTATCGTTATGCTTTGCGGTAAGTGTGTCGAGCGAGGAAACATTCATGTGCGGCCCTTATCTGTGGATCGCAACGCGTTCCTCAGGAGCATTTTTGCGGGAGTTACGGTAAAAAATTACTCCGATTCCGATAAGAACAAGTCCAACCAGCGGATCGACAATCCGAGCAGTTGTGGATTTGGAAATCAACCCGGCCAAGGTGATCAACAATCCTACCCCACCCGTAGATATTGCGAGCACGGGCTCCGCAGGGTTCGCGGCTTTCATTGGAATTTCGTTGGCCAGCACGGGCGCATCCAAGGCGCGAAAGAACTCATCGACCCGCGTGGATTCGGCAGATGTGCGCGGGAAGAGGCGAGTTCCCAACACCATACCGAGAACAGTTGCGAATGTGTTGGCCAGTAGCGATACCCCTTCAAAGTTGTACGTCGATCCAAACACTGTGTCCGCTGCGGGCCACCATGTTTTCATGGCGAGCATGATGCTGCCGGTAGCCAATCCACAAAGAAAACCGGCGAATGCGCCCTGCCAATTCAGTTTTCGCACTGTCAGGCCCGCGAGTAATGGCAGCAGCGTAGGCGCCATGAATAATCCCAGAGCCGTCACCATCAGGTTAAACAGCGATTCCTGATGCTCAAAGGCAATCCACAAGCTGAAGGCAGTTGTTAGAGCGCCGAGGCCAAAGGTTATCCAGCGCCCTATAGAGACCAGGCGGCGTTCCGGTGCGGAAGGGCGAATCAGGCGACGGCAGATGTCCTGTGTGAGCACGCTTGCAATTGCATTGAAATCGCCACTGACCGCTGCCATAGTGGCCGAGAACATGGCCGCCATGATGATGCCGACCATGCCCGTCGGAAGCAGGCGCATGACAAGCAATACATATGTGTCGGCGGTGCGATGCTGCGCAATCAGGTTTGGAAGAATGTGGCGCCCGATGACAGCCGGCAGAATCATCAGTGGGGCGCCCACAATGTTTAGAGCTGCGGAACAGTAGGCCGCTTTGGATGCCTCGTGTTCATCGCGTACCGAATAATATTTTTGCGCCAGGGCCCAGGTCGAGTTGTAACTCACGATCATCACCGTCGCGAAACCGGCAATATATATCCAACCATACGGTCCGTTCACCGGCGCCAGAAATCCCTTGGGCAAACCGGAGAATGCAGGTCTAAGTCCTCCAGCAGCCACAATAGCCAATGGCAACATCAAAAGAATGGCAAGCGCTTTCATCAGGAATTGAACATAGTCAGTGACCACCAGGGCCCAGACTCCGCCGAAAAACGTGTAGGCCACCATGACAACACCGCAGATGATGATCGACCATGGCAAACTGAGGCCCGATGCAATCGAGACGAACAACCCCGTCGCAAAGATTTTCAGCGCGTCGTCGAAGATCTTCATAGGTATGCCGGCCCAGGCAAATAATTGCTGGATGAAGGTATTGAAGCGCGTCTCCAGAAACTGCACTGGGGTAATCACCCGAGCGCGCCGCCAGCGCTTTGCGAAAAACAATCCTCCGGCAATACAGCCAGGAACGGCAACCCAAAACAACGTCACGGCAACCCACCCGTACATATAACCGATTTGTGCGTATGCGATGAATGAGAACGCACTGAAGCTCGACATGTAGTGGGAAATACCGGCCATCCACCACGGAATCTGGTTGCCTCCGGCAAAGTAATCCTTCAGGGTGGCTAAACGATTTCGAAACCAGATCCCGATCCAGAGAACGAGCACAAAATACCCGATGACGACCAGGTAATCGGACGCGGTGAGACGCAGATGCGTCATCTGTCAGAAGCTCCAATGACGGAGCGCATAATGCTCCAGTTTTACGGTGTCGACAGAAAAGCCCAACCCAGCTCCAGACGGTGCGATCAATTGGCCTGCCTGCAGCATTAGCTCAGGTTTCAGAATGTCGTCGCGATACCACCGCGTACTGGGTTCGACGTCTGTGGGATAGGCGCATCCCGGATGGGCGGCAAGCATCACTGCCTGGGCGCTTCCGATCCCCAGCTCCGGCATGGTACCCATCCAGAGGGCAATATTGTTCTGTATACAGCATTCAGCAATTCGAAGAGCTTCCAGGTATCCGCCAACCCGCTGCAATTTGATATTCACGATCCGGCAGGCATCCAGCTTTGCGGATCGCCGGACATCGTCGACTGTCTCGATACTCTCGTCAAAGCATACCGGTGTGCGCACAGCATGCTGCAGCACGGCAGAGCCCTCAAAATCTGATCGCGCGAAAGGCTGCTCGAACATCGTCAGTTGATGGGTGTCTAATTCGCGGAACAGGTCGAGGTCATCCAGCGAATAGTCCGCGTTGGCGTCGACAAAGAGCGGAATATTTCCGTACCAGTCGCGGACTGCCCGAACTAACCGCGCGTCATGGCCGTGCTTGATTTTGATCTTTAAACGAGGGTAATCGTAGACCCGGTAGCGTTCGAGGGCGGAATGCAATGCATCGTCGGTGTCGTAGAGTCCTACCGCCAAGCCAGATGGCACGGGGCGGTCCTGGATGCCAAATAGGTCTCGCAGCGATTGACCACCCTGCCTGGCCAGTAGCTCCCAGGCTGCGGTTTCAACGGCTACGCGGACGAAACGGCTGGAAGTTAGTTCGGCAAGCGCCGCTTCCAGCGCCAGCATGGTTGGGTAGGCTTGACCAATGATGTTTGGCAAAATGTGATCGATCAATTCTCTTTCACATGTGTCGGGCGTTTCGGCGGAGTAGAACGGGCCCGGCATCGAGGAAGACTCACCCCAACCGAAGTCGCGCCCATCGCTGATACGAATCAGGATCGCGTCCTTGCTGGAGACTTCGCCTGAGCTGATACGGAAAGGCTCTAGCATGGGGATTGAAACACGCCAGGCCTGAGCGCTGCGAAGCGTGACAGGACCAAACTCGCCTAACTCCTTAGCGCTGCGACAAGGATTCATACGTCTTCCTGGTTCAACTGTGCACACATGATCAGTGCCGCGCACCGACCGAAGCGAAATGGGTCGCCACTTTGCGAATGGCCTTGCCAATCTGTTCCACCTGCTCCGCCGTATAGTTTTCATTCCAGTGAATTGCGATGATGCGAGAGAGTGCCGTTTCGGCATTTGGACATAAGCCGTTCTCAAACGACTGGTGGGGATAGGCTGAGAATGGATAGCCGCTTACGCCGTAGGTGTTGGGACCAGTGAAAACCGGAGACCGATAGAGTGGGTCCACGATATAGCGTACCCAGGCGGGCACACCTTCCGCCACAAGCGCATCGCCGAACTCCTGCGTGCCGACCCCCGCCGAATCATTGACTCGCAGCATATAGAGCCAATACGCAGGATTGATGTCGGGCGGCGTATGCGGTGCGGACACGCCCTCGATATCGCCAATTAACCGGGTTAGCTGCACGGCTCTCGCCCGTCGGCGCTCCACAGTCGCTTGCACCTTTTTCAATTGCGCCCAGGCTACCGCTCCAGCCAGTTCGCTCATTCGATAATTCTGCGATAGGAAGAGAAATCGACAGGAACCCAGTGCGCCGCTTTCCCTTGGCCATGCCTTGTCCGCAAATAGCTGTGCGCGACGCGTGTAGGCTTCGTTGGAGGCAACCATCACGCCGCCTTCGCCACATGTCATGTGCTTGCTCTGTTGCAGGCTGAAGCAAGCCAGGTCTCCGAATGTGCCGACCAGCTTGCCGCTGTATTCGGCCCAATAGGCCTGGGCGCAATCTTCGATCAGCGCAATGCCGTGTCGCCGGCAGATTTCCTGCAGCTCATCCATCGGGCATGGCATGCCGGCAAGGTGTACCGCGATCACGGCCCGTGTGCGGGGAGTAATTTGCTTTTCTACCTCGACGGGATCAAGAACCAGGGTGAGCGGATTGACATCGGCAAATACTGGAATGGCATTCTGCCAAAGCACCGGAAGAATCGATCCGATGTCTGTAATGGGCGGAACAATAATTTCATCGCCAGGTTCCAGATCAAGAGCAGCCACGGCAAGGTGGACGCATGCGGTCCCGCTGGAACAGGCCACGGCGTGGGATACACCGAGAGCTTCGGCAAAGTCCAGCTCCAGCCCTTTGACCATGGTTCCGCCGTTCCGGCTAAGACAACCGGAGCGGAGCGCTTCGATCACGAGTGCTTCTTCCTCCGCTCCAAATGTTCGTCCGGCAGCGGATAGAAAATTCGGCAGACTTTCAAAAACAGCCTTGGGTCCGCCTTCAATCGCAAGCTGGTTGTTCATTGGGCCGCACCTACCTCGCGAAGCTGAATGGTGCGGCCCTCGCTGGCAGACCGGTACGCGGCCACGGCCACTTCCACGGCAGCACGGCCATCCTCTCCTGTGACAGAGGGGGTGCGATCTTCGAGAATACTATCGATGAATTCTTGGTCCTGCATTTGATATGCCTTCATTCTGATGGGTGAGAGAGCGCCCTCGCCGGCCCAGTCAATTGGTTCCTGCTTTGCGACCACAGTCCAGCGGTTTTCCCTGCCGAGACGCAGTTCGCCGTACGCATCGAGTTCCAGGTTTCCGGTTTCGCCGGCAATCAGAGAACCCGAAGCGGTGTGAGGGAATGCCGGGGCAGCAATGTCCCAGGAAGCCCACAGTGTCACCATGGCGCCATTGGTGAGGGAAAGCAAAGCCATCGTCGAGACTTCATTTCCGTTTTTCGGATCGCGCTGCACGTGGGCACTGACGGATGCAATCTCCGCACCGGTGATCCAGCGGACGCGGTCGATGTTATGGACGGCATGACCCAGGAAAATTCCATAATTTTCCGGCAGCGATTGCCATGGCGGAAGTGAGCCCAAGCCTCCGCTGGCCAGAATCTGTTCCTGGATCATACGAATTTTTCCAATCGCACCTTCACGGACAAGTCGTCGCGCTTCCATATTGCAGATGCGAAAACGCTGTCCGAACATGATCATCACTTTGACGTGGCTGGCACGGGAAGCTTCGAGAATTCGATCGCAGTCTTCTACTGAGGTTGCCATCGGCTTGTCGATCAGGATGTGCTTGCCGGCGCGTGCTGCGGCCACTGCCTCGCGCGCATGCGCTGATTGAGGAGTGCTAATCAAAACCGCGTCGATATCGCTTCGCTGCAGCAGCGCATCCACGGAGGATTCGCTTTCGACGCCATACTCCGCGGCCAGCGCCGGTGCTCGACTGCCCCCGGCGATCGCGATCAACTTTGCCCGGCGCAGATATCGAGTGACGGTCTCAGCATTCGTTTTCCCCATAAACCCTGAGCCGATGATTCCAATGCGCACAGAATTCATCTTGCCGGTTCCTCCGCGATGAAGGTATCCAGAGCGCCCAGTTCTTCAATTTCGGCCCGCAGATGATCGCCCGCGCGCAGAGCACGCCCGCGCGCGATACCAACGCCCTCCGGAGTTCCCGTCGCAATCACGTCTCCCGGCTCAAGCGTTAAAACCGATGAGATCGCGGCGATTGTTTCGGGAATTCGAAAGATCATTGCGCTGGTATTGGAATCCTGCATCCATTCGCCATTCAGAGATAAACGAATTGGTAGATTGTGTGGATCGCTGATTTCATCGGCAGTGACAATCTCTGGCCCAAGCGGAGCGGACCCATCGAACCACTTGCCTATCAGCCAATCGAAGAATGGATCAAATTCGCGCTTGTCGCGATTCTCAATTTGCGTATTGAACTTGCGCTCGCTGAGATCGTTGACAATCGTGTACCCGAAGACATACGACATGGCTTCCGAGATCGACACATCTTTTCCGCGCCTGCCGATAATGACAGCGAGTTCCGCTTCCCAGTCAAAGAAGACATTGTTGGGGCGCAGGGCAACCATACCGCCAGGCTCAAGGATCGAGGTATTCGGCTTCCAGAAGATTTGCGGCGTCCATACCCCCTTGTTTGGACCGGAGAAACCGGACTCGGCAACGTGTTTGCGGTAATTGCCGGCAAGGGCAAGGAGTTTTGGTACGGAGCGAATCGGCGCGTCCAAACGCAGACCTGCAGCCGGCAATATAGGAGCGGCAGCAATCGTTTCGGACGAAATCGGAGCCAAGGGATTGCGCACACCGAGATCGCGGACCATCGTGTCCTGTCGTACTCCCAGGTGAACGGAACCGTCTTCGGCGAAGAAGCGCAGCAGCCGCATGACTATGTTTCTCCCAGCAAACGCTGCAGATTCGTGCCCAGAATGGCTTCGCGATCAGAATCGCAGATGCGGGCGCGCAGAATTTTACTGAGCGCTGCTGCCCCGTGCTGCACGGGGGCGCCGCTGCCGAACAGAATCTGTTGCGCCCCACACTGCTGGACAATCTTTGCGATGGCCGCATAGCCCATCACACAGGAGGTTTCCAAATGCACGCCGGGGTACCTGCGCATCAAATAAATAGCGAGTTGTAATTCATAAAGATAGTTGATCCCGGCGAGGATCCAGTTCACGCGGGGATGACGTTCCACCAGAGTTTCCATTACGGCAAGGTCTAGCGAAGGCATTCCCCAGTTCATAATGATTCGCAATGGCAGCAATACCGGCCAGCCGCGTTGCAAAGCATTTTCCAGAATAGAGTCTACGAAGGCTGCATATAGCGGATGATAACTGTGATGTTGCGGGTACAGCCGCACACCTCGAAAGCCCCGGGCCATGTAATCCGTGAAATCATACGGGCCCTGCTGCAGCCGATGGCTGAGTTCGAGCGTTCCCAGGCAGGCAAATGGAGTAAAGCGTGTCGGATCCTGACGGGCGGCGGCTTCCGTCTCAATATTTCCGTCTTCCCAATGGACGAAAACTGAGCGAGTGGAGCAAATCGTCGCGCGGTCGATGCTCCAGCCGGCAAGCTCCCCTGCTACCTGAGCAGGATTCGACGACCGTATCGGCCAGTAAGGCCATTTGCCGATGAACGCATTGGCGTCATAGATCATTCTGAAATTCCCATCAGCCGCAGGATATTCCCCCCCATGATCAGCTTTCGATCCTCGTCTGAGAGTCTGGTTTGACGAATTTTTACAAGCTGCGGCCACGGATCGAGTAGCGGAATATCGGTGCCAAAAATAATTCTTTCGGCTCCCAGGGCGATCACACACGCCTCGACAAATCCCGTGTCGATGGTCGAGCTAGCGGTATCAAGATAGAGGTTAGGAAAGCGCTGCGCCACCATGATGGCGCGGTTCCAGTCACCGTGTGCATACGGCTGCGCTCCGGCATGAGCCATGATGAAGTAGACCTCGGGCACAGCGCTGAGCAGGTATTCGCATTCCTGCGGCGTCGTGTGGGCCAGAATCGGCATCTTTAGGTCTGCGCAGACTTCCAGGATCGGAATCATAGCTGACTCCGCAATACTCATCTCCGGGGTGGAGTATATCTTCAACCCGCGCATGCCGTAGTCGTGGCGGCAACGCTTGATTTCGTCGATCGTTTCCTGGCCGAAACGGGTCGAATGCAGGCTGGCGTAGCCAAGAACCCGATCTGGAAACTTTTTCATTTCCCGATACAGCAGGCGGTTGCCTTCGTGCATGTCGTAAAAGAGGGCGGTCAGATCCGTGCAGCAAATCTTGTCAAAGCCCACGGCGTCAGCAACGCGCACGAGCATTTCTCCATCGGCGTCGATTTGCAGGCGCGTGGACTTGCCAATGTGTACATGTCCGTCAACCGTCAATATGCTTCTCCTTCCAGGCGTCCTGGTGTCGGAGTGCTGACGTGGCTGAAGTTGCTGATGACGACATTTTCTCGGGCCAATCGAGCCTGGTTGCTGAGATGCCCGAGCAGGTCGTGGATTCCGCTGCCGCTCCAGGCAGCAGCTACCCAATAGTGTCCGGTGACAGCCTGTCCGGGTTTCAGGGCGGTTCGAAAAATAACGACATCATTGTTGCCGTCCGGAGTTTTTATTGTTCCGGCGCTGGAAACTGTGTTCGGATCATAATACAGCGCAAGACCCAGTGGGCCGATTTGCAGATCTTGCTCGCCTTCGAGGACTAGCCGGCCTGGGGCCAAAGCTGTGCGCATTTTGGGCAAATAGCGTATACCCGCACCCACCTCATACGTATGAGTGAGTGAAACTGGCAGTATGCGGAACCTGCACTCGACTGCTTCGCCGCCGGCGGGGATGGAATACAGAGCGTCAATGTTGACCACATCCTTTCCAATGGTCCAACGGCTCATGCTGGCTTCTACTACTGCGCGTACAGGACCGCTTGCAATCACACGGTATTTTGGGGCTTCAAGAGGAGCAGGTTTATGGGCATAATCCGGAACGTTGAGTGGGGGGCGAAAAACTTCATCGCCAGTTCGTATAAACATGCCACCCAGGCCGAGCGTGTCTCCGATATGCAGAATGTCCCTGCCCGCAGGAGAAGGCGAGTTTGCGCTGAAGAAACCGACCAGGCTGTTGTTGAGTCCGGGTCTGCCCTGGTTACGCCCCTGTACATCGAGAAAAAAACCTCCGTACGTCCGATATCCAATCGCTTCCGATTCAAGCGCTACTGTGGAGCGGTTATATCCGAACGAATGGCTTGCATTCACCTGCTTGGGCCATGGGAGGTGGTTCCGTAATGTCATCGAATAGTACACATCGACGGTCTTCCTGGAATGTGGCTGCATCTTTACAGGGAAGACAAATTCGTCCGGCTTGCCGTCTCCGTTCAGATCGTCGGCCTGCGATGGCAGGATGGTCATCGGAGAGCCTGGTATGACGGTAATGGCAAGCGTTCCTGGAAAACCCGGAGCCGTTCGCGCTGCTTCGTCCACGAGAATCGCGGCCAGGGTATCTACAGGTTGATCGGTCGGGTTCGACACCTGCAATTCCAGTCGATCAGAGAAATTTGGCAGGAGCCAGGGGGAGGGCTTCTGAGCAAATGACAGAGGAACCGCAACCGCGAAAAGTAGCGCAAAGAGGCTGATGGCCTTGTTTAACATTAACAAATCCAGTGTCATGAAGCATAATAATATCCCACATCACGAATGGAAGTCCAGTAATGTAACTATGGAAAGAGCGAGGATTATGAAATGTATAATTTCCTATGATGAGCCATAAAGACCCGCTCGACAGAAAACCAGACATCTATTACATCGGGGTTCTCGGTAAAACGCTCGACATACTCGACGTCTTTACTAGCCTTAACAAACCCAAATTATCTCTGCAGGATATTTCCGTTGCGACAAAGCTAAACAAAAACACGGTCTTTCGGATTCTCTATACGCTGGCCAAGCATGGGTATATCAGCAAAGAGAATCATTCCTATCGTCTTGGCCAGCGGCTTTTAGATCTTGGCAGCACGAAGTTACATCGCCAGGATCTGCTGACCGTAGCCGGCCCCTACTTAGATAACCTGCGCGACGAGTTCGGCGAAACGGTCAATCTTGGAGTGTTGGACGGCGGCTGCGTTCGATATGTCGACGTGCGTGAGAGCCGGAAGCGCTTTCGGTTTGCCGAGCGCATCGGCGGCAGTGATCCGCTGCACTCTACCGCGCTGGGGAAGGCACAACTGGCTTTTCTCCCTTCGGAAGATGTTCGCCGGCTGATGCAAGAGTACGGAATGCGAACGTATACCGAGCATACAATTACCACAATAAAAGCGCTGATAGCTGAACTGGAACGAATACGTGCCGATGGCTATGCGGTCGATCGCCAGGAAAGTATGTTAGGGGCTTTCTGTGTTGCCGCACCGATCCTTGACTCCAATACGTCGCCCGTGGCGGCCATCAGCATCGCAGGCCCAGATATCCGTTTCGGCAGCTCCAACCTGCGGGTAACCAGTTCCTCTCTGCTAAAAGCCGTGGCTGAAATCCAGAAAAAACTGGGGTACTGACAGACGTAGAGAAGAATAACGAAAAACATCGCTGGAACTGATGATTGTCCCCGGAACAACCAAGCCGGTACACGTTTTGTACGCGGGGCTTCAATTCGGATAAGCAAAGGGTGGCCGTGATAAGGATGCTTTCAATATGTTGCACTGCCATTCTGCTTGTGGCGGCCCTAACAGCGGCAGCACAAACATCGCCGAACCTGCCCTGGAACATGCGGGAAACGGCAATGACGGAAGATGGACGGCTTACGATGTTGCGGAAGCCATGGTGGCCGCGTGCGACAACTCTCAAAGAGGGAGAGAGTTTTACGTTGGACCTAAACCATGATGGGCGGCCCGATACCATGATTACCCGCAGAAACGGCAACATCATCGAAGCCATCGACGATAGCGGGCACGCCGCAAAGATATGGAACCATGCCAGCACAACCTATGTGGTCAGTTATCACGGCACAGGGTTGGTCGACCGCATGGTGTCTTACCTCGACAACAACGGCGACGGGCGCGCTGACGAAGTTGACTTGCGATATTACCAGGACGGCTATCTTCGTTTCACGTGGATCGGCGAGTGTTATGACAGCTGCGATGCGTCCAATATCTTCGACCTGAAGAACTGGCAGTATTCTTACAATGGGTTTGCAAGCCGGTTCCGCGGCAACGCGCAGATTTATCTCAATAAATATGACTCGGTAACCAAGTCGTGGGTTCCGTTATCGGAATGTCCATTTTCATTCTGGGATACAGACGATACGGACAAAGAGGGGCGCAGCGATGTTGTGCTTCGAGCCAGTGTTGCTCCCCGCTCGAGCCTGAATGGTTCGGATACTGATTACGCCAACAATTACGACCACATGTGGGCACCCGAGACTACGCCTTTGAGCAAGATTGCGATGGTCAACATGCGCTTGAGTTTCAACGTCGATCCAAAACCGCGTCGGGATCCTCTAAACAAACCGCATTACAACTTCGGCTTTACCAGTGTCGACGCGCAGCCATACCAATACCCGGAGATGAGAGACATCAACATTCGCCGGCGGCCGCCACAGACAACCATCCATATGAATTGGACACAAGGTTGGACGCCGGGCGTGCACTATCCCGCCAGTGCGACGGGCTTTACCTGGGATGAGGCAAGGTCAGTGTGGCGATGGGAAGGCCAGTTCTGGATCTACCAGCGAATCTATCTTTCTAACACCGGCAGACCGACATATCGGTGGAATATGCGGCGGGAGTATTCCTTAAAGCCAACCACGGAACGGCGCTTGTATTATTCGGCAGCGGACCGCCGCTACCACCTGTTCGGTGCACAACAAGGCTGGCTCGAAGTGGGGCATATTGCTAACAATCACAAAGATCTGGAGTTCCGCTGGTTCGATGATAACCGGGATGGTTATCTGGATACGGTAGAAGTCTATCGTCCGGGATCACCTTTTCCGGTGCGCGTGGACCACTTCGACCCGCGTGCCCACCCGGTGAAGCTTTCACTAGAAGAACTGACAAAGGAATACAACGAGAAGATTTTGCCGGAGGCCATCGCCAGCGACCAGCAGTTCATCGCGGAACTGACGAAGGTCGCTTCCGATCCGCTCGCCCTTCAGTATGAGGAAGATGCGAAAAAAGCGGAGATGCCGGAACGGGAACGGTACTGTCTGGACATCGCGCGCGAACTACTTTTCCTGAAAGTCCGGGACAATATCCTTGCCTACGAGTCTCGACTGCCGTATCCCAACGGTACAGTTGATCCAGCGAAGCGACAAAGCCTCGAGCCCGGATCCGTTACAGGTGGATTCTCGCTCGGCGACAGCCTGCGCTTCTGGAAAATGGTTCTTCTCGTTCACAAATTTGAAAATGAGTATGCCAATGGCCAGCTCGGCCAAGCTGGCAAAACACTGTCCGAAATCCATTTGAACTGAAGGCGCGGAAACGCGATGGAAGCCTAAGGTCGTTCAGCTGCGGCCTGTTCGACTTTCCGCAGCAGACGTCGCTAGCGACTATGGTGTGAGCGCAACTTTCTGCGAGTGGCGGTTGCGTATTGCTAGAGTAATCGCGTTATTTGGATTGTTTTAGTTTGAGCGGAATGGGAGAGGTAGCCTGTCTGGTGGAGCGCCAGGTTTTCTGCCGCTTCGGGGCTGAGAAGCGGCCCGGTCGGTCTCAGGCGTAGCGGGAGTATAGGTCGGGTCTCCTTCCCGTATACAACGGGTTCTCGGCACGCTCTTTCAACGCCTCCTCGGGGTTGACATCCGCGTAGATCACTCCTTCTTTGTCCCAGATTTCCGCGAGCAGGCCGCCGTCGTAGTTGGTGATATTGCTACCGCCCGGGCACGTGCTGGACAATTCGTCATGCCCGCAGCAGCACGACGTGGGCATGATCATCGAGTTGTCCCTGGCCAGCCCCATGACTTCGTCATGACCCCGTTGAGTTCGATTGTTCAGCCAGAAAAGCATTCCGCAATTCAGGTTGGCATAGCAACGGGTCATTTCTGGGAAATTGCCGTCGAAGCAGATCATCACTCCGCACTTGTGGCCCTTTACGGCGAAAGTAACCAGCTCGTTGCCGGGTTCGTAATAGCTAGGCTCGTGGCGCAACCCCTCTTCTTTCCACCACAGGTGAGTCTTCCGATAATTGGCTTCCACTCCTGACGCGCCAACTAAAGTGGCGGAGATAAAACACTTGTCCTCATCGCGCTCTGTCAGGCCCCAGAGAACGAGGGACTGGCTGCCCGCCAGCAAAGACTGAAAGGCCCGGCTGGTCGGCCCACCCGCACACTCCGCCAGCTCTTTCAGGTTCGCTACGTAACCGACCACCAACTCCTCATGGAAGAGGACTATGTCCGCGCCATTTCTCAGGGCCTCGCCGGCAAAAGCCAAGGCCTTAATTCGGTTCTTCTCCACCGAGCCTGGTACCGTCTCCATCTGCACCACCGCGACACGGATCTTCCCAGCAGGGGGGCTACTTTCCGCTGTCATTTTGCGTCTTCTCCTGAGCGGAATGGGAGTGCAATGACAACGCGCTCAGGTCACCGACTGCGCCGACCTTGATAAAATTCCTTCTCGATATACTATTCAGATTCATGGCTGCTCCCGCCTCGTCATTAATCTAGCTTTTACCTCAACTTAGACCCAACGCACAAATACTATCAGTACATACCGCAGGCGGTCGGCATGGTGTTCTACGTAGCTTGCGAGTTCGTTTTCGACTGCGGGTGAATTCATTTGAACGCGTCTCCGCTCCACTGACTGAGTTTATTCTTGAATCCCCGCGTCAGGATGGCGAGGTAAAGAACGCCGATCGCCAGCCAGATAAAACCCACGACCTTGGCATGCGTGCTCAGGTTCAGCCAAACATAGATACAGGCGCACGCTCCGGCGAGAGGGGAAATCAAGTTGGAGAAGATGGTGCCAGCACCGCGCTGTTTTTGGCCGATGTAAAAGTGCTGGATGACAGAGAGGTTGACGAGAATGTAGCCTACAAACGCGCCAAAGTTCAGCAGCTCGACGGCGATCTGGAAATTCATCAGCAGAGCGCCTACTAAAGAGGCGGCAGAGGTTACGTAGATAGCGCGAGTCGGGGTGCCGTACTTTGGCGAAACATAGCCGAACACGGTGCGGGAAAATACTCCGTCTCGGCCCATGGCGTAGAGCAGTCGGGAAGCGCCCGCCTGCCCAGTAAGCGCACTGGAGACGCCGGCCACCAGCAGCACTAATGTCAGGATCAGGAACATCACTTGTCCGCCGATTCGATGGCCGATATCGAGGATGGCAGTGTCAACGTGCGGGAAACTGCCGTAGTTGTTCCAGGCCAATGCGGCGAAATAGACGGTGACGACGCAAATCAAGGTCTGGATGATGCAGACAAGGACGGTAGAAAACCCGATGTCTTTCTCGGGATGCAGCGTGTCTTCCGCCAAAGTGGAGATGGCGTCGAATCCTATGTAGGAAAGGGCCGCAATCGACGCACCCAGCATCATCGGCCGAACAGAGAAGTGGCCCTTTGGGAATATGCCCACGGGTGAGATAAGGCTTGCTTTGCCATAGTGCAGTTCAACATAATGCACGGCGAGAATGATGAAGAGCACCGCACAGATGGTCATCGCCGCCATCATCACGGTGTTGGTGCGGGCCAGAATCCGAATGCCACGGACATTGATGGCGGTGATGGCTGCGGTGAAGACTAAGACCCAAACAAAATAGGGAATCGTCGGCACAAAACGCTGCGCCGTCAACGCCGCATAAATCACACTTACCAGCGGAATCAGAAAATAGTCCAGGATCATGGCCCAGCCGGCAACAAAACCGATGGTGGGATTAAACGACTGCTGAACGTAGGTGTAGGTGGAACCGGCAGAAGGATAAACGGTCGCCATTCTTCCATAACTGGCAGCCGTGAACAACATGGCAACCATGGCGACCACATAGCTCAATGCAGCCTGGCCATGGGAAACATACTGAATAATTCCGTAAACCGGATAGACCGCGGTCGGACTTAGGATGACGAGCCCAAAGAGGATGAGGTCCCATCGTGTAAGCACCCGTCGGATATGTCCCGTAGTGGAGGGATCGTTTGCGATGGTCTGCGGCGCCGATTCGCTCATCGAGGTCCTCTCAAAACGCAAGACGCGTTGCTTCTAAACGTCGGTACAAATGGAACGTGAAGATGGCTTCCGGAGTGAGGGCGGAGTCGCAATCACTGCCGAGGGCACAGGATGCGAGGCATTTCGATAGGTTACGTATTCGACGGAGAGCATAAAAAATTGTGGGGTGCTCACGCCGCCATGGAGAGCCCGAAGTTTGTGTGCCATGCGCGGAAGGCCTGTTCCAGCATATCGTTCAACACATGGACCCGCACAGTTAGAAATGGCTGCACAGTGGATCGGTTCCAGCGTATCTGCTGCTTCTTGACCATCCGTTTCCGTCTCACTGGAATCAATTCCGCGACCACTTCAGTATCTATTCCATGAGGAACCTCCATCGTTTATCAGATATGAGGTTAACCTGGCCTGGGACCTATTCAAAGGACATCCACCCCACAATTTTTCATGCTCTCCATTCTGATCAGTATCTGCAAGGAGCGCTCCAGCTCTCACCCGTTTTGCCGGTACAGACGCCGGGCAATTCACTGAAATCCTGCCAATCAAAATGGTAGTTTCTGGCGGGAAGATTGTGTGCCGCGGCAAATTGGTTGCGAGCGGCGGCGATGGCATTGACCCACTGGCCGAAGGGAAGGATTTTTTCCCGATAGACAAGATAGCCCATACCTACCGTCCTGTCTGTTAGATAGTCCTTGGAATCATCTTGTTCATGCAGGAAGTGACGCCCATTGGCATCTGAAACACGTGGGAACCAAGCCTTATACCACGTTGTCGTGGCATCCTTTAGTACATCATTCCGTTGCCGCCGGATCGAACCGGCAATATCAAGTGCATCGTCCACTTCCTCGATAGCCGCTTTAGGATCTTTGCTTTTGAGTTGGGAGGCCGTCGCCAGATCGATATCCATCTCATGAATACCTGCAATCATCATAAGATTCTGGCGGCAGAGATTGGCGATCATCGTAAACACTTCGAGATTGTAACGGTTGAATTGCGCCCGCTGCATATTTTCATGGAGCAAGCCAAGTAAAATGTCGTTGGCATGTTTCGCCTGCAAGGCCAATGCGATTCGTCTAGCATTTTCACCGGACCATGTAGAACGATACTCCAAATCACTACCGGGAGCTGGAGGTAGTGGAATGGACTGATCGTGTGCGGGACGAGGGGTCTTATAGATTCCGTGAGAATTTCCCAAGAGCGGCTTGCGCGATCGTGATGGCGTGAGGTCCCAACTATCGATCCAAGACTGGGCCTGCTCGCTCATCAACTGATAGATGCGGTCCATATCCACAACTTTCGGTCCGTAGAACAAGGAGTAGAAACTGCTCGCCACCTCCGAGGGACTGGGCGAGCCGGGGTGCCATCCCCACGAGCCACTGGCAATGTAAGCGAGCCACATGGTTTCGGCGTTCACTCCCGACGGCGTCCAACCCGCGTTTACCTCGCCGATAATACTCGTATTCACCCGGGCGGAATTGAATGAAATCGTATTGAAGATATCGTCTAGTCTTGGAACAGTCTGTTGATCCTGGTACTCATCGTTCAACATGCTATGCAGTCGCTCGCTCTGGGGCAACATAATATAGTCGGGAAACAGGTTTTCCTCGCCTTCGTTGGAGGTGTAAATCATCTGCCGAATGCCGCGCTGATGATAGGCTTTGTCGAACTCCGGGCCATATACCTCGCCGTTGATTAGATACGGTGGGAGCGATGGAATGTCACTCGGTTTCAGCGGATATTCTCCCCAGAACACTACCGTCCGACCGTGGTCGTGGAGGTAGCCGCCGGCTTTATCGACAAAGTATGCGAAGACCTGGCCTGGCGAGCCCAATTTTTTCTTCAGATCCGCTTCGTTGCATTGGGAATTATGCGCCAGGCCAAAGTAGTACGGTTCGTCGGTCGATAGGTAGAAATACTTCACTCCTTTATTTGCTTCCATCAAGTCCTGAGACATGCCTTCAAGCATCTTGTAGCTCTCTGGATTCGTTGCGCAAAACTCATAATTGTTGTCCGGAAATTCACGCAGCTTCGCATATTCAGGATGCTTCAGTACGTAAGCGCTGTGCGCAGGACCATCTACGTAGGGGATAAGCTGAATATGATAATGCAGACCATAATCTGTGAGTTCCTGTAGCTCCGGAGGACTGATTGCATATGGCTCAACCACGGCGGGAGCGCTCTTATATTGAAAATGCCCGTGAAACTTAATCACAAAACCATTGATCTTATAAAACGCAGCTTGCCGCAGATCCCGCTTAAGATCGTCCATTCTTTCAAGTTGATGGTCGTTATCCCAGTATATCTGTCGGAGTTGCAGGTCGGGCCAGTCTTCAATTGTGCCTTCCGGCAGCCACAGTTTTCCCATGTCCCGGCGCAACAACTGGATGAAGGTGTCGACCCCATAAAGGAGTCCCGTGGGAGCATTCGCGGTGATCATAACCGCGCCTTCGTGCAGGCTGATCCGGTACGCCTGCTCTTTGAGAGATGCCTTGTTGGAATCAAGGGCCTCGCCGATTGGTACATTTCCTGGCTCGATGCGCAACGACAGAATGTCGCTGGAGCTGCCGGACGCGCCCAGCCTCACATCAAATCTGGTATTCAGATCCTCGCGCAATGTTTCCACCGCGACATCGCCGGCGGCAACGCTTTTGCCCACCTCAAGCTGCCAACTTGGACCGAAAGTGAAGTCGTGGGCATCCAAAGAGACTTTCTGTGGTTCCGGAATCACCGTATAGCCACGAGCGAAGAGCGGAGACACTGTTTGCGCCAATCCACCGCATGATAAGCAGCCGATTGTAGCGGCGAGCAGGAGTACTTTCACAATTTCGTCCTTAATCGGCCCGCGCATTGCGCGGGCCGCCGGAGGCAAAGGTTACAGCAAACAAGCTAGAACACGAACTTGCCCTGTAACAGGATGTGGCGCGGGGTCCCGTTTCCGACCAGGATGTGGCCGTTATTGTTGGGTAGACCCAGGTTGATGTGGTTGTAGATATTCAAGAACTGGGCCTCGAAGTTGAAGGTCAGGTTTCTCCATAGCGGCGTCACCTTGTAGACGTCCGCGTCCATCTGGTTGAAACCGGGACCGGTCATGTAGTTGCGCGGGATGTTGTTGGGGAAATCGTTGTGGTAGGAGTCGCTTGGGATATTGCCGTAGTAAATAAACGTCTGGTTCTGATAAGGAGGGCCACCAGTATTCGCGTTATTGGCATCCCAGACGCTTGCGTTGAACCATTGACTGCGGGTCCGCTGGCCTTTCGGCAGTTTGCCAGTTTTGCCTGGGGCGAGATAGTAGGGGGATGATAACGCCGGTTGCCCGGTGCCGGTCGCCCATGGCATAAATGGGAGGCCGCTATGCCACTCGAAAAACGGAGAGAGGCTATACCCGCTGACGATGGCGTTCAGGAGGCCGTGAGCATTGCCCAGGAACCTTTTCCCCTTGCCGAACGGAAGCGTGTACTGGGCGTTGAACTGGATGGTCTTGGCGGGCAGGTTGGAGTCGGGCGCGTAGAGCCGGGCCAGCCGCTGAGAAACGGTATCTCCAGAGGTAAGAGGATTGGCAATATTATAGCCGGGAGTAACGGATGCTGGCGGCAGCGTCAAATCGCTCTCGCCCAGCAGCGTGGTCTCGCTGGTGGTCAGCGCTTTCAGCCAGGTAAAGTAGGCCTGCACCAGCAGGCCGCCGCCGAAGGTATGCTGCACCTGCGCCTCCAGCTCGTTGGTGTTGGCATAGCCGTTGTAGAGGAACTGGGAGGTGTAGTTGGAAACGCTGGAGGTGGCAAAGACCCCATAGGCGCGAGTGTCAGCCGGGATTGACTGGCTGACGCAAGCGGCAAGAGCGTCGCCCGTGAACCCGGCGGCGGCGCAATTCGCGCGCGGAACCGTAAAGTTGATCGGATCGGTTTCCAGCAGGTTGTAGCTATGGTTGCCGATATAGGTGACCTGGACCCCCGTATTAAAGGGCAACTGACGCTCGATGCCCAGGGAGTACTCCTGGACCGTGGAGGGTTTGTAGTCGGGATTCATGGGAACCTCGTTGAAGCCGCCGCCTTGGGTGATATGCACGGCGCTGGTGTTCACCAACATGCCCGGCGAGACGATGTTCGGGTACGCTGCACTCGGCGCGGTGGCGCATCCCGTGGGAAAATTCGTGCAATTCTGGCTACCCAGCATCCACTGGTTGATGGGCTGCGCTCCGGCAAAAGCCGCGGAAGCGATCGGAAATTCCAACGCCGCCCCATTGCCGTTGCTGGACGTGCCATTGAGGAACTCACCCA
>JBKQVW010000100.1:0-28477 GCA_052142955.1 Acidobacteriaceae bacterium
TCCTCCGCCGTGCGATGAACCCGCTTCGCCCGGCCACCATCACACCCAACTTCTATCGCGTCGCTCACAAGGAGATCGTCGGCCACGCAGGCGCTTATGTCTATACGGCCAGACCCGGACGCTTACGTTGGACCGGCCAGTTTTTCGCAGATACATCAGGACGATTCCCGATCCCAGCAGGACTATCACAAGACAATCAAGAATCAGGTGCAAGGGCCCTTTTGGAAACACGATGAGTGCCAAGGACGACAGGATTCCGGCCATCAGGATGAGTCGGATATCGTAAGGATAGCGTTTCATTGTTCCTCCGGACCTCAGAGAATGATTCTCGTGAAAACAAGGGTGCTTTACACGGGGAGGCTGTTGCTCTCACCGTTTTCTTTCCATGCGCTTCTCTGCAGGCGATAGAGCACATGGTGCCGGAACGGATGACCCGAGGAAACCCTTGGATGGTCGAAGTCGTCCTGAGGGTCGCGTGTCATTCCTAATTTCTCCATCACCCTGCGGGAAGGAAGGTTTGCGGGTATGGTGAAGGCGACCACCTCGGGAAGTTGAAGCTCCTCAAAGGCGAACCGCAACACGGCGCGGGCACCCTCGGTGGCGAGACCTTTTCCCCAACTTTGCGGATGGAGGCGCCAACCAATTTCGACCGCCGGCGGGGGGACCGTTGGCAGAGGAAACGTCATCCTCTGGATCCCGATCAGGCCGATGAAGGCGGACGTTTCGCGCAATTCCGCCGCGAGGAAGCCGAAACCGTCCCGCTCGCACATTTTTCGGAACGCTGCGACAGAGACGTCGCTCTCCTCACGACTCAGCAGAGATGGAAAAAACCTTCGGACACGCGGGTCCGCGTTCATTTCCGCAAAGACCGGCAAGTCTTGATTCTGCCAGGGTCGCAAACGAAGTCTTTCTGTCTCGATCATGCCTGCCTCAGACAAGAGAATTGTATCTGAGCCAGCGGCGGGTGCCTGTGCTTCTAGACCGCGCAAGAGACGGGGGCCTTTTCCTGGACCCGCGGTGCGCCGCTCTGCACGATGTATTCAATCAACGGGCGCACGTTGCTGGCCTCGGCGAGAAAGGCATCGTGTCCGTGGTCGCCATGCAGTTCAATGTAATTGCACACAGCATTCGCATTTTGAATGCGTTCCGCCAATGCGTGCACGTCGGCGGCTGGGAACAGCCAATCGGAGGAAATGCCCACGACGAGCAGGCGGGCGCGGATGCGGCGCAGGGCTTCGGCCTCGCTCGCGTATCCCTGGGACAGATCGAAGGTGTCCATGGCGCGCGCGATGACGAGATAGCTGTTGGCGTCAAAGCGCTCGTTGAAAATGCGTCCCTGGTAATCGAGATAGCCGGCGGCATCGTAGCGTGCTGCGTGGGACAGGAGCGGGTCTTCGCCGGAGCGGTCGGGCTTGCGCCCGAAACGCTCGGTAAAGAGTGCCGGCGATTTGTAGGTACAGACCGCGAGTCCGCGCGCCAGGGCAAGTCCCTTCGTCGGCGGGTTGGAGACATCGTAATTCCCTCCGTTCCATGCCGGGTCGAGTCGAATGATTTCGCGCTGCAGATGGTTGAGCGCCAACCCCATGGCGGAAAGCGGGGCTGCGCCGACTGAAAAACAGCCGGCGACTCGCTCCGGAAAATCGACGGTCCATTGCAGTGCCTGCATGCCACCGATGGAACCGCCGAGAACAGCGCGCAGTTGATGAATGCCCAGATGCTGAATCAACTGCGCCTGGGCACGGACCATATCGCGAATGCTGACGACTGGAAAGTCCGCGTTGTAGGGTTGGCCGGTGGTTGGGTCGATGGATCCGGGGCCGGAGGAGCCATAACAGGAGCCGAGAACATTGATGCCGATCACGCAATGCTTGTCCGCGTCGAGAGGATGGCGATCATGAAACAGGTCAGGCCACCAGTCTGCGACGCGCGCTGAACCGGTGAGCGCATGACAGGCGAGGATGGCGTTGTCACGGGTCTGGTTCAGCTTGCCGTAGATGGCATAGTGCAGCGAGGCCCGCGGCAACTCAGCGCCGGAATCGAGCGGGAACGGCGCGCCCTGGTTGAGTAGAAAATCGCCTTCGTAATCGGGTTCTAAGGGTGGTTGCTGTGTCATCGTATCCGCCTTACGCAGTGACCGGGGTTTGGCTGGACGACTGCACGGTTGCAAATGCCTGTTCAAGATCGGCGATGAGATCGGCAACATCTTCAATGCCGACAGAAAGCCGAATCAGGTTGGGAACGACGCCGGTCGAGCTCTGCTCTTCCCCGGTAAGTTGCTGATGCGTAGTGGAGGCGGGATGGATGACGAGGGACTTGGAGTCGCCGATGTTGGCCAGCAGGCTGAACAGTTGCAGCGAGTCGATGAACTGCTTCCCGGCGTCGTAGCCTCCGCGAATGCCAAACGTCACGATGGAACTGGATCCGAGCGGGAAATATTTTTTGGCCAGCGCATGGTATTTGCTGCTCGTCAATCCGGGATAGTTGACCCACTCGACGCCTGGATGTTTTTCCAGCAGCTTCGCGACGGTGAGCGCATTTTCCGAATGACGCTGCATGCGCAGGTGGAGTGTTTCAATTCCCTGCAGAATAAGAAATGCGTTGAAGGGAGAGAGGCAGGCGCCGGTGTCGCGCAGGCCCTGAACGCGGGCCTTAAGAATAAAGGCGAGATTGGCGAACGCTCCAGTGTAGGAAAGGCCGTGGTAGGAAGGATCAGGCTCGACAAAATCGCGAAATCGTCCGGACTTGGCCCAGTCGAATTTTCCGCTGTCGACAATGACACCGGCAATGCTGTTGCCATGGCCGCCGAGAAATTTTGTGGCCGAGTGGAGGACTATATCCGCTCCCCACTGGATGGGATTGCAGAGAATGGGCGAAGGAACCGTGTTATCGACGATGAGAGGAAGGCCATGCTCATGCGCGATAGAAGCGAGCTTTTCCAGGTCGACGACATCGAGCTTGGGATTGCCAAGCGATTCGGTGTAGACGGCGCGAGTCCGGTCGTTGATGGCTTTGCGCAGGCCTTCATAGTCGTCGGCTTCGACGAAGCGGACCTTGATGCCAAGCTTGGGCAGAGTGTAGTGAAACAGATTGTAGGTGCCGCCGTAGAGCGAGGTGGTGGAAACAATTTCGTCGCCGGAGTTCGCCAGCGTGAGGATGGTCAACGTTTCCGCCGCCTGGCCGGAGGCCGTGGCCAGAGCTGCCACTCCGCCTTCGAGTGCGGCAACGCGCTTCTCCAGAACATCGTTGGTCGGATTCATGATGCGGCTGTAGATGTTGCCGAATTGCTGCAAACCGAACAGCGCGGCGGCATGGTCGGCATTCTCAAACACGTAGGAAGTCGTCTGATAGATCGGCACGGCGCGCGATCCGGTGGCGGGGTCGACGACTTGGCCAGCGTGAACGGCGAGGGTAGCGGGTCGGTGGTGGTTCGGTTCGGACATTCAATTTCTCCTAAGAGCGGCGCTGAGTTTGTGATGCACAAAAAGAAAAACCCGCAAGCTGAACGCTGCGGGTGACTGAATCTTCTGATCGGAGGTGGACTATCGGATCATTCGCCTCTCCAGAAACAGCTGCCCGCAAACGCAGATTGGCATTCGCATGGGCATTTGCATGTTGTGGAGACAGAGATTCATAACTTATGATGCAGATTAGCCGATCGTCGAACGGGTTGTCAAGTATTCCGAGGAGATACGGGAGGTCCTCCGCGCTGCGATCCATCGCTTCGACCATGGCCGACGCAACCGTTGCGAACAATTGACGAACCACTTACTATATGATTCTGATGGAGAATCAATGTTTGTCTGGGGCGGTTTCATCAGACGCGCTTCGACTTTCATCTCACCAAAATCTATGACACAATTCGATCCAATTCCAATGGGCCCATCCGCCATCGCTGACAACAAATCGACGTACAACCGCCTTCTCCTACTGGTTGCAGGGCTTGGTGGCCTGCTCTTTGGAGTGGACCTTGGCATCATCGGCGGAGCGTTGCCGTATCTGGAAGCCACGTCCCACCTGAGCGCGGAGCAGCTTTCCATCATTGTGGCGGCCGTCCTGCTGGGCAACGTGATTGCAACCCTGTTCGCCGGACAGTTGGCCGACTGGATGGGACGCAAGCCTCTCATGGTTTTGAGCGGGCTGGCATTCGTTGTCAGTATTCCCGTGATCGTGCTCTCGCACGGCTACGCGCCCTTGTTCTTCGGACGCCTTTTGCAGGGCATCGGCGGCGGTTTTATCGGGCTTGTGATTCCCCTGTATCTCGCCGAGTGCCTGCCTGCCTCCATCCGCGGAAAAGGGACTGGGGTATTCCAGTGGCTATTGACCTTTGGCCTTGTTGCGGCGGCGCTGATCGGAATGTATTACAGTCACCGCGTTGAGGAGGTCACGCAAACCGCTGGCGCCGCGGCCATTTTCGCGTTCAAGGACCAGGCCTGGCGGCGCATCTTCTGCGTGTCGTTCCCGCCGGCGGCGCTGTTTGTCCTCGGTAGTTTCTTCCTGGGGGAATCTCCGCGCTGGCTGTTCAGGCGCGGCAAAAAGGAGCTTGCCTACGCGGCGCTGCTTCGCTCGCGGACCAAAGAGCAAGCGGATGTTGAACTGATGGATATGGAAGAGACAGCGCGAACGGCCCATGCGCGAACCACTTCCGCATCCGGGGAGAAGACGAAAGATTCGCTGCTGCACCGCAAGTACGTGGTCCCTTTTTTGCTGGCGTGCGCGGTCCTGATCTTCACGCAGGCGACGGGAGTCAATTCGCTGATCCTCTACAACACCAGTATCCTGCTGCAAAGCGGGCTCTCCGACGTAAGCGCGCATTGGGGCTTTGTCATTTTCACCTTCGTCAATTTTGCGATGACGATGGTTGCCATGACGCTAGTGGACACCAAGGGCAGGAAATTTCTCTTCACTGTAGGCACCTCTGGAATGATCGTCTCTTTGCTAGGGGTGGGTTTGTTGTTTATCCACACAGAAAGCGCGAACCTGGATTGCCTCAACGCGGTCCAGTCGATGGTCCGGCCGGACCAGACCCTCGCCTTACCGTTCAATGCGGCGGAAGCGGCCAGGCTGCTGGCTGGCAAGGGCCGCGAAGGCAAGGCAATCCAGCCCGATCGGGCATCGCTGGCGGTCATTTACTCCTATGGCGGTTTCACCGCGGCCACCAACTACGTGCGTTCGGATGAAAAGGGAGCGGCCATTCACATCTCGCGCGCGAGCTGCGTGCCCAATAGCAAGTTCGAAGCGTTCATGAAGAACCCTTTTGCAAATCTTGAGGTCGCGCGCACCGCGCCGCTGAAAATTGAGAAGGCCGTGATCGGTCGGGTGCCGGATGCGGCGCACGGCTGGCTGGTAGCACTGGGCCTTTACCTGTTCATGGCGTTCTACGCGCTCGGTCCCGGTGTCTGCGTGTGGGTCGCGCTGTCGGAGTTGATGCCGACACGCATTCGCTCCAATGGCATGAGCATCGCTCTGGTTCTGAACCTGATGGTTTCGGCGATCTTGGCTGGAGTGTTTTTGCCTGTAGTCAGCAAATATGGATATTCCACGATCTTCTTTCTGTTCGCCGGATGCACTGTGCTCTACTTGCTGATCGTGGCCATTTTCCTGCCGGAAACGAAGGGCAAGACCCTGGAACAGATCGAAGAATATTTCGCAGGCCACAAGCGTGACGCAAGCGTGGCGCGTGGATAGCGAGCGGGTTCAAATAGTCTGCATGGATGGGACCGCTCTTTCCGTGCATTGCGGTCAATGGGGCTTCTCCAGTTCCTCTTTGGAGACGTCCTTGATGTGGGTCGAGATGAACCATCTGTAGCCGAAAGGGTCTTCCACTCCGGCCATGCGGTCGCCGTAAAACTGGTCCGCGGGCTCGCGTTCGCTCTTCGCTCCGGCAGCCATGGCCTGGTGGTACATGCGATCACAATCCTCGGTATAGATCAGCAGCGAAACCGGGCTGCCGCCGTAGTGAGTTGGAGCGAAGGCTTCGATCTGAGGGTTCTCGTCGGCCATCATGATGCACGAGTCGCCAATCTCAAGCTCCGCGTGGCCGATGCGGCCATCCGGTTGCGTCATACAAAGGCGTTCGGTGGCGCCGAAGGCATTCTTGTAGAACTCAATCGCCTTGGCGGCTCCGTTGAGCATGAGATACGGCTGGACGCTGTGGTATCCGTCGGGGATGGGCTTGACTGGCATGGCAATTTCCTCCTGTCCGTTGAGATGCGGCCCTGGATTTCAACTACGATAATTTATTCTCAAACCGGCAGGCAAAGGACCTATCGGCGGCATTTTGCTTTAACTGAGGGCGTGAGATTTGGTTTCTTGAAGCCCCATTGCGATGATGGCTGCCGCCAGAAACGCGATGGAGATGGACGACAGCGCAAGTTCGATGCCGCTGATTTCTGTGATGTACCCGATCAGATAGGGAGCGCCAGCGCCCAGGAAGCGGCCAATGTTGTAGACCACGCCCATTGCCGTTCCGCGGACGGCCGTGGGGAAGACTTCGCTGGCGATGATGGTGAAGCCGCTGAAGAATCCAGTGCCGAAAAATCCAACGATCGGTCCGAGCAGCAGCAATAGCCGAGGACTATGCGTGTTCGCGTAGAGGGGCACCAGCGCGGCGGCTACCAGCAGGAAGCCGATATAGATCCGTTTGCGGCCGAAGATGTCCGCCAGGTATCCGAACGAAAGATAGCCGAGCGCGGTCCCAATTTGCATGACGATGGTCCATGTGGAAGTTTCGACGATGCTGAGTCCGCGTCCGCCCTGGGAAACGGGCAACGAAAGGAATCGCGGAATCCAGGTGAACAGCCCCCACCAGGCAAACAGGGAGGCTGCGTTCATGGATGCGGTGATGATCGTAGCTCGGCCGAGTTTTCCTTGAAACATACGGCGCAGCGGCATCGTGGCCGCTTTCTCCCGCCATACTTCGGGCTCTTTTACCGACCGGCGAATCCAAATTGTGACCAGCGCGGGCAAGACGCCGACAAAGAAAACAGCGCGCCAGCCGAAATGCGGCATCACCAATGCGGTGACGGTCGCGCCGAGACCATATCCAACTGCCCAGGAACTTTGGGCGATGCCGATGGCTTTGCCGCGATGCTCATCCGGCCAGGTTTCGGCTACCAGCGCGCCCCCGGCTGCCCATTCTCCGCCGATACCCAGTCCCAGCAGGAAGCGGAAGATTCCAAGCTGCACAACGGAGTGCGCCAACCCGCAACAGGCCGTGAAGATGGAGTAGATCAACATGCTGACGATCAGGGTATGGATCCGGCCCAGTTTGTCGGCCAGCCATCCAAAGAAGACGCCGCCGATGGCCGCCGAAATTAAGCTGAGGGACATGAGCAGCCCGCTGGTGGCGGCGCCCATGTGAAGGTCGCGCTGCAGGTCGACCAGGACGAACGAAAACAGCATCATGTCCATGCTGTCGAGCATCCACCCCAGCGACGTGGTGAGGAGTGCGCGTTTTTGTGCAGTGGTTGCCCCGGTCAGCCATTGCAGACTCTGCATTCGTTCATCCTTTCATGCGCCGCTGGGGTGCGTTGTCAGGTTGTAGCCAAGTTGGACACAGAGTGCGCCGTTCCCGTTGCCCCGGCGGGGCCTGCCTGGGCAACGTTGCGTGGCGCCCTGATTACACTCAAACCGCAATGGTGACGCTGTACAACCAAATTGCCAATCAAAGCCTGGAAAGGCTGGCGGCGTTGAGCGATGGCGTGTTCGCATTTGCCTTGACGCTGCTGGTGCTGGATCTGCGTTTGCCGGAAGCGGGAACCATCCACTCCGAACATGAATTATGGCATGCACTGATACTTCTTTCTCCCAGCATCGTGATGTACTTGATGAGCTTTCTTACCCTGGGAATCTTTTGGAACGGGCAGCAGACGCAGATGAATTATCTGACGCGATGCGATCGAGACCTTACCTGGATGTACGTTGCGTTTCTGTTTGCGGTGACGCTGACACCGTTTTCCACAAAACTGCTGGCCGCGTTTCTCGCCTATCGTACGGCTTTGGTGGCGTATTGGTTGAATATTTTGCTGATGGGGGCGGTTTTGTATAGTTGCTGGCGGTATGCCAGCCGTGCCGGTCTGATTAAAGAAGATGCGCCGCGAGAAATTCGGCGGGCGATCCGGCGTCGAGTGGTGATTGCGCAGTCGCTCTATGCCTTCGGCGCGCTGCTGTGTGTGATCGACACGCGATGGAGCATCGCCTTCATCTTTGTGGTGCAGCTGTATTACGCGATTGCGCCGCGGCGGCTTCAGGTCGGTCGAGCTTAGCTGGGCTGAAAGCAGCGATGCTCATTCCAGGATTTCCCTGCCCTTCCCGCGAAGCCGCACCAGCGGACTAGTCGTGCTGGTCAACTCCAGCAGGCTGCCGACGAAGGCGAACAAGATTAGGTGGCAGGTGAGAGCGCCGCACATATCGAGCAGCACATCGAACGGCGAGCCGGTGCGCTTGGGCAGAAAGCTCTGGTGGAACTCGTCGGCGCTGGAGAGTATCAACGTCGACAGCAGCGCGACGGCGGCGGCTCGGAGGGAAGCCGTGACGGCAGAGTAGGCGCGACTTAACCGGAAGGTCATGCGCCAGGCGCGGAAAAAGACCACGCTGACAAAGCCATAGCCGAAGAAGTGCCCGGTTTTGCGAATGTCGTAGAGAAGCTTCAGCCAGACAGCATTGGCGACCGGGCCGAAGAGGTCCTGAAACCAGGGACGCAAAACGCTGCCGGTCTTGTCGGAGGAGAATGTGTCCGAGGAGGAAATTGCGATCAACAGCACGCAGATGGCCGCGGGAATCCAGGCGCTGAGCAGCACTCGCCGCGGCGAGCGGCGATCACTCAACATGGTAGTTGGGCGCTTCGCGTGTGATGATCACATCGTGTACATGGCTTTCGCGCAGGCCGGCATTGGAGATGCGGATGAAGCGCGCGTTCTTCTGCAACTCATCGATACTGCTGCAGCCTAGATAGCCCATGCCGGAGCGCAGGCCGCCGACCAGTTGATAGACCATGGCCTCCAGCGGGCCGCGATAGGGGACTCGGCCTTCGATGCCTTCCGGAACAAATTTTCCAAGACGGTTTTGCGCGCTGCCCTCGCGGGAGACGACGGAAGCGGCGAGGGCCTCTTCGTGCTCGCCCAAATCCCGCGAGCTTTGGAAGTAGCGTTCGCCTGAGCCCTGGGCCATGGCGGAGATCGATCCCATGCCGCGGTAGGTTTTGAACGAGCGGCCCTGAAAGAGAATGGTTTCGCCGGGACTTTCATCGACGCCGGCGAAGAGGGAGCCGATCATGACCGTGCTGGCGCCCGCGGCGATGGCTTTGGTTACGTCGCCCGAATACTTCACGCCGCCATCGGCGATCACGGGGATATTGAGAGGCTCGGCGGCCCGATAGGCCTCGGAAATCGCGGTGATCTGCGGCATACCCGCGCCGGTCACCATGCGGGTGGTGCAAATCGATCCTGGACCGATACCGACCTTGATGGCGTCCGCACCCGCGTCGATGAGCGCTTTCGCACCTTCGTAGGTGGCGATGTTGCCGGCCATCAGGTCCATGTCAGGGAAGTTCTTTTTGATCAGGCGGATTGCATCCAACACGCGCGAGGAGTGGCCGTGGGCGGAATCGATGGCCAGGGCGTCGACACGATTGCGGATCATCTCAGTGGCGCGCTCGAGAAAATCTCCAGTGGCCCCAATGGCCGCGGCCACGCGCAGACGACCCTGCAAATCTTTTGCGGCGTTCGGATACTTCAATTTCTTCTGAATGTCCTTGACCGTGATCAGGCCTTTTAGCTCGTACTGGTCGTTGACCACCAGGAGTTTTTCGATGCGGTGCTTGTGCAGGATCTCTTCCGCCTGTTGCAGGGTGGTGCCGACGGCCACGGTGACAAGATTTTCTTTTGTCATCACCTCGCCGACGGGAATGTCGGTGCGGGTTTCAAAACGCAGATCGCGATTGGTGAGGATGCCGACCAATTTTCTGTTTTTGGTGACGGGCACGCCGGAGATTTTGTAGCGCCGCATCACTTCCAGCGCTTCTGAAATCAACTGCTCCGGCGAAATTGTTACCGGATCGACGATCATGCCGCTTTCTGAGCGCTTCACTTTGTCGATCTCCGCGGCCTGCTGTTCGATGGAGAGATTGCGATGCACCACTCCAATGCCGCCCTGCTGGGCCATGGCGATCGCGAGCCGCGACTCCGTCACGGTATCCATGGCGGCGCTGAGCAGCGGGATATTCAGCGTGATGTTGCGAGTGACTTGAGTCTGCGTGACCACCTGGTTCGGTACCACTTCGCTATAAGCAGGAACAAGAAGAACATCGTCGAACGTGAGGGCTTCAGGAACCGGGAGTTGAATCATAGGGCACAGGCCAGGATGGGAAGACGCGGCTGGCGGATTCGATTCCGCGCGGCAAAATAGTTGGTCGGAGGTTGCATACCTGATTGTAATGTTCCGCGCATCGAAGGGCAACCGAGGGCGGGATGGTTCCCGCCTTACTAGGAGGCTCGGAGAATACGTGTAAATCCTTGGAATCAATGGGACTCGGGCCGAACGGCGTCGGTTGTTCGGTGCGCCAGCGGCCAGGTTTGAAATCCGCTGGAAAGGGGCGTATCGTAAGGAAGGTAGGGATGTAGACGAGTTTGTCCTGAATTTGTCCTGGAGTTTGTCGCTGGCGGCCTGTGGCGAATGGGCCGGGGCGGGAGAAATGAGTGGGCGAGAGCCCACTTTTTATTTGCTCTGGAATTTTCGGGAACAACGACCGCTGCGTACGATTCCATGGCTCTCGATCTGGAGAAAATTCGCGTTTTGGCGGACCGTGTCGCCGCATCCCACGGGTTGGCGGTGGTGGATATCGAATATCTCGGTAGTCCCAAGCACCGCGCGTTGCGCATCTATATAGAGAAGGACGCCGCCAATCGAGCGAAGCTCGCCCAGGAGAATGCGGCGAATGGAGGCGAACTGAAGTTGCCCGAGCATGTCTCGGTCGACCAGTTGGCCGGCATCAAAGTGGAAGATTGCCAGGTATTCAGCGATGATTTTGGAACCGTGCTGGATGTGGAGGAATTGGTTCCGGGGGCGGAGTATACGCTGGAGGTTTCCTCGCCGGGGCTGGACCGCAAGCTGCGCGGGCATGAGGATTATGTTCGGTTCGCGGGAAGTCTGGCGAAGCTGCGGACGATTGAGCCGATCCATGGCAACTCGCATTGGCAGGGGCGCATTACGAACGTGACGAAGGAAACGCTGGACCTGGATTTGGGCACGACGAGGAAGAGAAAGAACAAGAAGGAAGCGGCGGCGGTCGAGAACGTCACGATCCCATTCTCGAACATTTTGAAAGCGAACCTGGTTCCTGAAGTTTAGTTTTCCACATCCATCCGCCAGATAAGGGCTGAGACGAATTATGGCAAGTGCACTTTACGAAACCATTGAAGTATTGAGCCGGGACAAAGGCATCGATCCGCAGATTGTGGTGAACGCGGTGGAAGATGCGATTGCCCTAGCGACGCGCAAGTATTACAAGACGCTGGAAAACATGCGAGGCGAACTCGACCGTGAGACCGGCGAGATTCGAGCCTATGCCTACAAGACGGTGGTGGAGTCGCCGGAGCTTGTGGAAGATCCGCTGAACCAGATCAACCTGGAAGAGGCGCGCGGGATTGCGCCGGAAGTGGAAGTGGGCGGCGAGTTGCGCTACTACAAGCCGACCGATGTGCTGGGACGCATCGCGGCGCAGATGGCGAAGCAGATCATCTTTCAGAAGGTGCGCGAAGCCGAGCGGGACACCGTCTTCAACGAATATGCGCATCGCGTGGGTGAAGTGCTGAACGCCACCGTGAAGCGGATCGAAGGCCAGGATGTCATCTTCGACATCGGCAAAGCGGAAGCGCGGATGCCGAAGCGCGAGCAGTCGCGGCTGGAACAGTTTGCGGTGGGCGAGCGGGTACGCGTGGTGCTGTTGCGGGTGGACCGGAATGCGCGCGGGCCGCAAGTCGTTGTCTCTCGCGCCGCGAAGGAGCTGGTGCAGAACCTGTTCCAGAGCGAAGTGCCGGAGATTTATGACGGCACGGTGGAGATCCGCGCGATTGCTCGGGAAGCCGGCGAGCGCACCAAGATTGCCGTGGTGTCGCGGGACAAGGACGTCGATCCGGTGGGCGCGTGCGTTGGCATGAAGGGCATGCGGGTGCAGTCGATCATTCGCGAACTGCGCGGAGAAAAGATCGACATCATTGAGTTCAGCGAAGAGATCACGACGTTTGCGGAGAAGGCGCTGCAGCCGGCGAAGGTAAGCCGCGTCAGCATCATCGACTTGGCGGACAAGCAGATTGAAGTGATCGTCGACGATACGCAGTTGTCGCTGGCCATTGGGAAAAAGGGACAGAACGTGCGCCTGGCGGCGAAGCTGCTGGGCTGGAAAATCGACATCAAGAGCGAGGAAGAAAAGCGCCAGGAGGTCGAGCAGCAAATGCAGGCCATGGCGGGTCCTGTGACCACGCCGATTGAACAGGTGACGGAACTGGGTGAAGGCACGATCCAGAAACTGATCGCAGCGGGCATCACGACGGTGGAGGGATTGGCGGACATGACGCCCGAGGAACTGGAGGAAGTTCCGGGCATCGGCGAGAAAACGCTGGAAAAGATTGGTACCGCGGTGCGCCATTATTTTGCGCAGCTGGATGCAAGTACTGACACGGACGCGAGTCCGCTGGGGACGGAAACGTCAGAAGCGGAAGACAGCAATGAGGCGGCGCTGGACCGGGAAGCTGGGGCCGGGGCCGGTCTGGAAGCGGCGGGTGCTGAGGACGGCGCTGAATCCGAGCAAGCGGGAGGGCTCGAGCCTGGGGAAGTACCCAATTTGGAAGTGGCCGAAGAGACAGAGCCGGTCGAAGCCGGTGAGGTATCGGAGATTGCCGCCGCGGAAGACGAGGGGACATCGCAAAGCCTGATGAAGAATTTCTTAGAGGAAGCGACGGCGACGGACAATGACGATCAACCCGTCTCGGTGGACGCTCCGGATGCCCATGAGCCCATCCTGGACAATTGGGAAGAGAAGGAAAAACCCTGATTTGGACAGTCGAAGAGGCCGGTCGGCATGAAAATTAGCAATTTCGATGCAACTTTCAGGGGATAATGTGAGAAGATGCGCACCTGACTGCAGACGACGAGGCACGCTATGAGCAGCTAAAAGTTTGGGAAAAGGCGAAAGAGACGGATGAGTAAAGTTCGGATTAACGATTTAGCACGAGAGCTGGAAGTGAAAAGCAGGGTGATTCTCGACATACTCCCTGAAGTGGGAGTTGCGGAGAAGAAGACGCACTCCAGTTCAGTTGAGGAAGACGAGGCCAGGCGTGTGCGCGCCGCCCTGGGCCGGGCGGGAAGGTCTGCGTCGAGTGCGTCTGTCAAGGCCGCTACGATCGAGCCGAAGCCCAAGATCGATCTGTCGCATATCTCCAGGCCGGGCGATGTTCTGCGGGCCATTCAGCAGCAGAAAGAGCAGCGAGAATCGCAGAGAACGCATCGTGGCGCGACCGCTGCGCCGCGACCCACGGTGACCGCTGCCGCCGCAGGACCAGCAAAATCGACAGTTTCGGCGCCCGCGGCCAGCTCTGCGGCCGCTGGACACGCAGTCGGCAAGCCTGCCTCCACTGGCACACCCGCAAGCACCGCACCAACGAGCACAGTCTCCGCGGGTGCCGCTGGATCGAAGCCCGCTCCGAGAAGAATTGTTCCCTTACCGCGACAAGCTCCGCCGATTGTTTCCGCGGCGCCGACCCCCACGCCCGCGATCGCATCTCGCGCGCCTTCAGGTCCAGTGATTGTGAAGCCGCCTGCATCCGGTTTGGCGGGTGCATCTGCGGTTGTGGCTGCTCCGGCAAAAAGTGCGCCGCAGGAGACAAAGCCGGCGATTCCGGCCACGTCTACGAGTGCTGCCATCTCGTCGCGCGCGCCGCAAACTCCAACCGCGACTGCGGAGTCCACACTTGCACCAGCGGCGGCCACCGAGCAGCCGGTTGCAGCGAGTTCCGCTCCCGCGACCAAGGCGATACCACCCGGCCAGTCCGCGGTCGCCTCGAGTGCGCCCGCAGTTGCAGGGCCGCCCGCCAAGCGGGTCATTATGCCCCAGACTGGTCCTCGCCCCATTTATACGGCTCCGGCAGGGGCGGCGCAGACCCTGGGCGGCATGCAGCGCGGCAAACCGATTTTTGAGCGTCCTCGCCCGCAGGGACCTGGCGGCGCGCCCTACGGTTCTCGTCCGGCTACGGGTCCAGGAATGGGTCCGGGCGGCGTCCGTCGACCGATGCATCCGACACGCCAACATCCCACGGGCGCGCCTGGATCGCGCCCTGGAGTGCCTGGACGTCCGGGCTTCGGAGCACCGCGTCCGGGACTCGGCGCACCTGGCATGGCGCCTCCGGCCGGCGCTGGAGATCGTCCATCGCGTGGACATGCGCAGAGGCGTGGCGGAAACAATCGCTACGAGAAGTCGAAGGAAGGTCCAATGAAGGGAATGGTTGCGCCGCGTCTGGGCGCGGCACAGATTCCTACCGGACCGGTCCCGATTACCCGCAATATTACCGTTACCGACGGCGTCAGCGTGAAAGACCTGGCGGAGAAGCTGGATCTGCGCGCCAAGGATTTGATCGCCACGCTGTTGCAGCGCGGCGTGTTTGTGACCGTCAACCAATCGCTGGATACGGAATTGATCAAGGAAGTGTCGCGGCAGTTTGGCGCCGAAGCGCAGGTCATCAGCTTTGAAGATGAGATGGCCAACGAAGCATTGGAGAACCTGCTGACGCAGGAGACGACCAATGAGTTGGAAGTGACGCGTCCTCCCGTGGTCACGATCATGGGGCACGTCGATCATGGAAAAACATCGCTGCTGGATGCCATCCGTGAAACCGACGTGGCGGCAGGCGAGGCCGGCGGAATTACGCAGCATATCGGCGCCTACAAGGTTCGCATCAGCAAGGAAGATTCTCCGGCATTCGGGCGCGAAATTGTGTTCCTCGACACCCCGGGCCACGAAGCCTTTACGCGAATGCGCGCTCGCGGCGCCAAGGTAACGGACATTGTTGTGATTGTGGTTGCGGCGGACGATGGAGTGATGCCGCAAACGCTGGAAGCGATCGACCATGCCAAGGCGGCAAATGTGCCGATCATTGTGGCGGTGAACAAAATTGACAAGCCGGACGCTCAGCCGGACCGCGTCAAGCAGCAACTCGGCGATCGCGGATTGGTGCCGGAAGCCTGGGGCGGCAGCACGGTATTTGTCGATGTTTCCGCAAAGAAACGCATCAACCTGGATTTGTTGCTGGAGATGATCTGCCTGGTTGCGGATGTGGGCACCTTGCGGGCATCGCCGGACCGTCCCGCGCTGGGCACCGTCATCGAATCGAAGCTGGATCGGGGCCGCGGTGCTGTTTCCACCGTGCTGGTCCAGAACGGCACGTTGCGGCTGGGCGATACGTTTGTGGTCGGAAACACGTTCGGCAAGGTCCGCGCCATGTTCGACGATCGCGGTCGCGCGCTGGTGGAAGCCACGCCGTCGACACCGGTTGAAATTCTTGGCCTGGAAAGCATTCCGGATGCGGGAGATGTGTTCACGGTGGTTGCGGACCGCGACAAGGCAAAGAACGTTGCGCAGTATCGCAAGATGAAGGAGCGCGAATCGCAGCTGGCGAAGTCTTCGCGCGTGTCGCTGGAAGGTTTGGCGGAGCAGATCAAACAGGCCGGCGTGAAAGAACTGCCGATCATCCTGAAGGGCGATGTGCAGGGTTCGGTGGAAGTGCTCGCGGAATCGCTGCCGAGACTCTCGACGGAAAAGGTGCGCGTCAAGGTGATCCACTCGGGCGTCGGCGCCATTACCGAGAGCGATATCCTGCTGGCTTCGGCATCGGACGCGATCGTCATCGGCTTCAATGTACGGCCGGAACGGAAAGCCTCCGAGCTGGCCGCGCAGGAGCGTGTGGACATTCGACTGCATTCGATCATTTACGAACTGCAGGATGAGATGCGCAAGGCCATGCTGGGACTGCTGGAGGCAACGATCAAGGAGAATTATCTTGGCCGGGCCGAGGTTGCCAACGTCTTCAAAATTCCGAAGGTGGGTGCGGTGGCGGGTTGCCGCGTGACGGATGGAATGTTCAAGCGCGACTCGGAAGTGCGCGTTCTGCGGGACGGCGTGTCGATCTACAAGGGCCGGCTGGCGTCGCTCAAACGCTTCAAGGATGATGCGAGCGAGGTGCGGAACGGCATGGAGTGCGGCATCAGCATTCAGAACTTCAACGACATCAAGGTTGGAGACGTGCTGGAAGCTTTCACGGCGGAGAAGATTGCCGCCGACATCGGGACTGCCCTGGTCGATACGCCCGCTCAGGCGCTGACTCCCGCGTAGCCAAGAAATTATTCAGCACGAAATTAGCGCACCAGCTTGGTGCGCTATTTCTTTTCGCATACGATTTGCACAAAGAGAATCGCCGGAATCCCCCCGATGCTGTGTGGAGTGGCTGGTCGCGGCCCTACAATTTTCGTTGCGAAGAATCTTCTCGAGGTTTTTCCGCATCGGAGCAATGGTGAAGCAAGATCAGAACGCACCTAAGATGAAAAACCCTCACCGTCGCCGGAACATTGTTCTCGTGATTCTGGCGTTCGTTGCCGGACTTACGATTGCAACTCTGATTGCCGCTCTATATGCGATGCATCATGCAGGACCCATGCTGCGGGCGCGCGTCATTCAGACGCTCTCCAAGCGATTCGACAGCCAGGTGCAGCTGGGAGAATTCAATGTTTCCGTCCTGCAAGGATTGGATGTGGAAGGCAAGAATCTCAGTCTCCGCTCCAATCTCGATCCCAGCCTACCGCCGCAAATCCAGGTAGGGCAGTTCAGTTTTCACACAGGACTGCTGGATGTATTTCGTTCGCCCCTGCATATTGGAACAGTCCAGCTTCACGGGCTGGCGCTGATGATTCCGCCCAAGGGGCAGCGCTCGGCGATGCCGAAGTCGAAAAAGAGCCATGGCAAGATTTCGATTTTCATCGATAAGATTGTCTGCGACGACGCAACGCTGACCATGATGACCGACAAGCCCAACAAGATCCCTCTGCAATTTGAGATTCATGCTCTGACATTGACGCAGGTTGGCAACAAGCGGCCGATGCATTTTGTCGCGGACCTGGTCAATCCCAAACCATTGGGAGATATTGCCTCCAGTGGGAACTTCGGTCCCTGGAACGCGGATCAACCCTCGGACACGCCGGTGAGCGGCACCTATTCCTTTACTCATGCCGATTTGAGCACGACTCATGGAATTACCGGAATGCTTTCGTCTCAAGGGAAGTATTCCGGCGAGCTGGATACCATTCATGTGGACGGCACCACGGACACTCCCGACTTCAGCGTGGATGTGAGTGGGCATAAAGTACACCTGACCACACAATTTCATGCCATTGTGAATGGGACCAACGGCAACACCTACCTGCAGCCAGTAAAGGCCCATTTCCTGGACACCGATATCACGGCAACGGGGGACGTGGTGCGGGCGCAGAACCAGCCTGGCCACGATATCCACCTGAACGTGACCATCGACAAAGGGCGTATTGAGGACCTGTTGGAACTGGGTGTGAAAACCGATCCGCCGGTAATGACGGGCAATGTGCAGCTAAAAACGCAGTTCCACCTGCCGCCCGGGCATGAGCCTGTGAACCAGAAGCTTCAGTTGCAAGGAACGTTCGCGGTGGAGAACATATCGTTCAGCAACGACAAATTTCAAAAGAAGATGGACCAACTGAGCCTGCGCAGCCGGGGCAAGGCGGCGGAGGCCAAGGAAATGGACAACGAAACTGGAGTGCTGCTGCCCGGGCAGCAGGACGTTCAGGCGAACATGCATGGAACTTTTTCGTTGGAGGACGGCAAACTGACCCTGCCGCAATTGGTTTGTACCGTGCCCGGCGCAGAGATCCGGCTGGCGGGGGTCTATACGCTGGATGGAAGAGAGTTCGATTTTACGGGACATGCGCGTATGCAGGCTTCCGTCTCCGACATTGTGGGCGGATGGAAGGGGACGCTGTTGAAGCCTATCGACCCATTCTTTGCCAAGCACGGAGCCGGAACCGATGTTCCGATAAGGATTACCGGAACACAATCGAATCCCCACATTAGCCTGAATTTCTAGAGCGAGCGTTCGCGGTCCAGCGCGGCCAGCACTTCCTCCGGTTCCGGACGCACGCGGAAGTCTGCGTAGGCCTGGGCGAACACAACGCTTCCATCGGGCCGCAGAAGATAGGTGGCGGGCAATAGAAGTCGCCAGGATGGATCGTCGTTGATAAACGGGATGTTTACCAGGATGCTTCGATAATGCTTCTGGTGATAGGCCGGGACGGTATAGGCAATCCGAAAGCGTTCCGCGACAACTGACCCGGCATCGCTCAACACGGGAAATGGGAACGGATGTTGCTGGAGCAATAGATCATTTTGATGGACGGTCTGCGGAGAGATGGCTAGCAGGAGCGCTCCGCGTGTGCGCAGCTCCGGGTACAGATCGCGCCAGGCCGCCAGTTCCGCCAGGCAGTACGGGCACCAGCGTCCGCGAAAGAAGTTGAGCACCACCGGCCCCAGGGCCAGCAGATCGGATGAGCGCACCATGCGGCCATTCGCATCGGGAAGAGAAAATTCAGGCGCGATACTGCCGACGGGCAGGATCTGCTGCTCAATGCCGCTCAAAAACAACTCGGCAATGGCTTGTTCGCTTGGCTGCAACCGTTCCGGCTGGACCAGACGTCGGGTCTGCTCGCTGATTTCGTCGAGTTGGTCCTGAAGCGGAGACATTTTTCACTCTAGCGTCCAGTGCGCATATTGGTGAGCGAGCCCATCAGGCGCCGTTGCACTGCGCCGCCCTTGCCCATCGACTTGAACATTTTGCGCATCTGGACGTATTGGCGCAGCATCTGATTCACTTCCTGCACGCTGGTGCCAGAGCCGCGCGCGATGCGCTTGCGACGGCTGCCGGAGATGAGTTCATGGTTCTTGCGCTCGGCGGCCGTCATGGAGTTGATAATTGCTTCAATGCGGGTGAATTGTTTTTCATCGACATTGCCGGCGGCCTGTTGCATCCCCTGAAAGGGGCCGACCGAAGGCAGCATCTTCATAATGCTTTGCAGCGAGCCCATTTTCTTGATTTGCCGCAGCTGCTCGCGGAAATCCTCCAGCGAAAAGCCATCGCCCATCAAGGCTTTTTTGGCCAGTTCTTCCGACTTTTTCCGGTCGAGATTTTCCTCCGCTTTCTCGATGAGCGTCATGATGTCGCCCATCCCGAGAATGCGGCTGACGATGCGATCGGGATGAAAGGGCTCAAACGCATCCGGTTTTTCGCCCATGCCGATGAACTTGATGGGCTGGCCGGTGACGTGGCGAATGGAAAGCGCCGCGCCGCCGCGTGCGTCGCCGTCCATCTTGGTCAGTACGGTACCGGTGAGCGCCAGCCGATCGTGAAATTCCTTTGTCGAACGGACCGCGTCTTGTCCCGTCATGGCGTCGGCGACGAACAGAATCTCCTGCGGATTCAGCAGCGACTTCAGCCGCTGCATTTCGTTCATCAGGCCTTCGTCAATGTGGAGACGGCCAGCGGTATCGACAATCATCACGTCGCAACCGGAAATAATGGCTTCACGGCGAGCTTCTTTGGCCAGCCGTTCGACCAGCGCCGGACCTGCCGTCTCGCCCTTCAAGTCACCCTCATAGAGATTGGCGCCGATGGCCTTGGCAACAATCTGAAGTTGCTCGCGCGCGGCAGGACGATACACGTCGACAGAAACCAGCAGCGGACGATGGCCGCCCTTTTTCAACCATGCTGCCAGCTTGCCGGAGGTCGTCGTCTTGCCGGAGCCTTGCAGGCCCGCCATCAAAATGACCGTCGGCGGTTGCGATGCGAACTTAAAGCGGGCCGTATCCGTTCCCAGCATCGCGACCAGTTCATCCCGCACAATCTTAATGACCTGTTCGGTGGGAGAGAGCGCAGTCAGCACCTCCTGACCCACCGCTTTGGCGCGGATGTGCTCGATCAGGTCTTTGACGACGTTGAGGTTGACGTCGGCTTCCAGCAGCGCAATCCGGATTTCTTTGAGCGCCTCGCCGATATTTTCCTCGGTGATGGTGCCCTGGCCGCGCAGGCTTTTGAAGGTGCGCTGAAGTTTTTCTGAAAGGTTTTCAAACATAGGTCAACCCTAAGTGTACCAAGGGCGATGGGACGCCAGTGGCGCTTTGCAGGAACATCCGCCAGCATCGGTGTCCAGCTACTTGCCACGTATCAGACATATGGCATTCGCTATCGAAAAATAAGTACGCTGTCGTTGGTCTGTACTTTTGCAACGTATAAAGCTAGAACAACCGTATGCCCCTGTCCTGGAATGAGATCCGCGACCGCGCCGTAGCTTTTCACGGGAATGGAAAGACGAGTCCTCCGAAGACGCCGAAGCAAAGAGCTTCTGGGACGACTTCTTTCATGTCTTTGGCATCACTCGCCGCCGGGTAGCGTCCTTCGAGACGCCGGTCACAAAGTCCGATGGCAAAGGCGGCTTCATCGACTTGCTGTGGAAAGGCATGCTGCTGGTCGAGCACAAATCTCGCGGCAAAGATTTAGACCGCGCTTTTCATCAAGCTACCGATTATTTCCACGGGCTTAAGGAGCGCGACCTTCCGCGTTATGTCCTGGTCTCCGATTTCGCGAGATTTCGCCTCTACGACCTCGATACAACGGAGGCAGAACCATACGAGTTTCCCCTCAAGGACCTGCACAAGAACATCCGGCTTTTCGGCTTCATCGCCGGATATCAGACCCGCTCCTTCGGCCAGCAGGACCCGGTCAACATCCAGGCCGCTGAAAAACTTGGCAAGCTCCATGACCTGCTGAAGGCCGTCGGTTACCAGGGCCATGCGCTGGAACTTTTGCTGGTGCGGCTGCTGTTTTGCCTGTTCGCGGAAGACAACGCGATTTTTGAGCGGCAGCAGTTCCGCGAATGGATCGAGCAGCGCATCGCCGAGGACGGCTCCGACTTTGGCCCAATGCTGGCCCAGTTGTTCCAGGTCCTGAATACAGAACCCGAGAAGCGGCCAACCAATCTGGATGAACAGTTCGCGGCCTTCCGCTACATCAACGGCAAGCTGTTTGAGGAGGCCCTACCGCTGGCGTCCTTCGACCGCAAGATGCGCGAGATGCTGTTGGATTGCAGCGGCCTGGACTGGACGTATTTCACCGGCAATCTTTGGCGCGTTGTTCCAGTCGATCATGGACGAGAAGGCCTGGCGCAACCTGGGCGCGCACTACACCAGCGAAACCAACATCCTGAAGGCATTGCAGCCGCTCTTCCTGGATGCGCTGCGAGCGGAATTTGAGCGTGTCCGGCGCGATACGAACCGCCTGATGGCCTTCCATGAAAAGATTGGAAAAATTCGCGTCCTTGACCCTGCCTGCGGCTGCGGCAATTTCCTGGTCATTGCCTACCGCGAGCTGCGCCTGCTGGAGTTGGGAAGGCGCAGCTGAAAAAGCGAGACATGGAGTACCCGCGCTATGTGTGAATGCGGGGGGAAGCCTCGTCCGAGGCGATTTCGCCATCGCGAATGTGAACGATGCGATGGGCGTAGCCGGCGATGTCGGGCTCGTGCGTGACCACAATAATGGTGTTGCCCTTGCTATGGAGATCGTCCATCAGCGCCATGATTTCCGCGCCGGTCTTTGAATCGAGGTTTCCGGTGGGCTCGTCGGCAAGAATGATGGAGGGACTGTTGACGAGCGCGCGCGCAATGGCGACGCGCTGGCGCTGACCGCCGGAGAGTTCATTCGGCTTGTGATACATGCGTTCCGCCAGGTTGACGGCGGCCAGGGCCGCCTTGGCGCGTTCGATGCGTTCGATCGCGGGAGTGCCGTTGTAGATGAGCGGCAGCTCCACGTTATGCAAGGCCGTGGCGCGGGCCAGCAAATTGAACGTCTGGAAGACGAAGCCGATTTCCTTATTGCGGATGCGCGCCAGTTCATCGTCGTTCAGTTCGCTGACTTCGTGTCCGTTGAGCCAGTAGCTTCCCTCGGTTGGCGTATCGAGGCAGCCGATCAGGTTCATCAGAGTGGATTTACCGGAGCCCGATGGTCCCATGATGGCGACGTATTCGTTATGGCGAATGCGCAGATTGACGCCGCGCAGTGCGTGGACCTGCTCCGATCCCATGTTGTACGTCTTCCAGAGATTGTCGACAACGATCACTTCATCCGGACCGGGACTCGGCGCCGCCGCACTTGTCGTTGCACTTGTAGAGGCGGTCTGAGTGGGAGTCTCGAATGTCATGCACAATCTCCTGTCGTTTGAGCAAAACCAGGGACATGGTCCCATTTCGTTTCGTTCAAGATCTCCGTTCGTTCCACCGCGGCGATGTAGACCTGTCGCTGGCGGCCCCGATCCTATCGATCGCGTCGACCTGAAGAACGCGGCTCCGGGATACATCCGTTTGCTATCGCCGTCACCACAGGTCCCGGCCTTCATCCTTATAGCAGTGGCTGAGGTTCAGGGTACCAGTTTCGTGCTCCCCAGCCTAGAAGCGGCCTCCTCTATGCCTTTACTGTTTCTGCGAACGGCTTGAGAGCCCGCATCGCGGCGGGTCTCACCCTTCCCATCACGGTCTGCTTTGGGTGTATGAGACCGCTTCTACGCTGGGGAGGTTGTGGCGGCCGGCGTCGTATCAATTTTCACCGTGGCGTTACTTTTCAGTATCCGCAGCACGCGGTAAGGCCCGACGACGATTTCATCTCCAGGTTTCACGCCGCTCGTCACCTCAATGTCGGAAGCGCCTGTGATGCCGGTCTGGACGGGCACGAAGATGGCGCGCAACTTACGTCCCTCTTTCCGCAGAACAAAAACTCCCTGTACGGGCTGCGGTTTGGGAGCAGTGGACAGGCTGGCGTTCATCTTGTGAGCGCCTTTCTTGTTGCCGGAATCGGGAACTTCCATGACCAGCGCCTGTAGCGGGATTGCGACGACGTCGTTCTTATGCGCGGTGGTGATCTTGGCGGTGGCAGAGAGACCAGGGCGAAGTTCGGGGGACGGATTGTCCAGGGTGACGACGACCTTGAAGTCTTTGGCTTCCTCGGCGCCGGTGGTGCTTTGGCTGGTGGAAACACCGGTCGAGCGCAGCAGTGCCTGGTCGCCCACCTCGGTGACATGCCCTTTGAAAATCTTCCCAGGGATGGCATCGACGGTGACATCGGCAGGCTGCCCGATTTTGACGCCGGTGATGTCGGTCTCGTCCACTTTCACTTCCGCGGTGACGACGGACATATTGGCGAGGGTCATTAGCGTGCTGCCTTCCGTGTTCTGAATGCCCGGAACCACGGTTTCGCCTTCTCGCACCGGCTCATTGGTCACGATGCCATCGAACGGCGCAATGCTGATCGTCCGATCCAACTGATCGGTATCGTTGCGCAGCATGGCGATGTTCGATGTCAGTTTGGCGCGAGCGGAAGCCGTGGTGGCGATGGCCTGTGTCAGCGAGGCTCGATCCTGGGCGAGGGTTGCGACGGCGATATCGTAGGCTGCCTTCTTGGCGTCGAAGTCCTGCTTCGCGATCAAGGCATCTTGATACAACTCCTGCGCACGCTTGTAATCGAGCTGTTTCTGTTCTAGGTCGGCTTTGGCGTGATCTACGTTCGCTTTTGCCACTTGCTGGGCAGCGATGTCTGCGGCAATGTCCTTTTGTGAGGAATCGATGGTGGCTTTTTGGGCCGCGACGCTGGAAGCTTGCGGGACACTCTCAATCGTCGCCACAACTTCGCCCTTAGTAACGTGGTCTCCCTCTTTCGCATACAAATGTGTAATACGCCCCAGCAACTGTGCGCCGACGTTCACATAAATCTTTGGCTTGATTTCGCCCGTGCCGCTGACGACGCTGGAAAGATTTTCCCGCGTTACTTTCGCAGTCAGGACCTTTTGGGCATCGGCGTCGCTGCGGTACACGGTCACGGCAACCAACGCAGCAGAACCAATCAGAATCGCGACCACAATGCCAATCGTCTTCTTATTCATCTTCATTCGGCAATCTCTTCCATCGACGGTGGGATGACGCAGGAATTCGCTGGCATCTTCCAGCCCGTCCGTTTTCTCGTATGTACGATGTTGCGCTGATGAAAGTTCCGCGCTATGTCTGCGCCCTGGAATTCCAGTGTGCGGACAGTGGGGAGTCCAAGCAACCGCAAGTGAAAGATTCCCGATGCAGTTCGGGCTGGCGACCAGGAAATCAGTTGGTCCTCCCGCTTGAAAGTGTCATCACAAACACCATACAATCAGAATACAGAAATTGAGGTCCCGACATGTCCCGGATACGCTTTACGATCGCCTTTGCACTCCTGATTGCCTTCTTGGGATATCCGGCCGGCAAAGCGCGCGCACAAGCGGCCCAGACGCAAGATACATCCCTGAATCCATCGGAAAATGCAGCGCAGCCCAACCCGTTAAAGAGGAAGTTGAGCGACAAGGAAATCCGCGAGCAGCAGAAAGAACTGCGGCAGGAGTTGAAGGGCCCCTACAAGAAGTGGCTGGACCAGGATGTGCGCTGGATCATCACCGACCAGGAGCGGAGCGCATTTCTTGGGCTTTCAAACGACGAAGAGCGCGACGCTTTTATTGAACAGTTCTGGCGTCGTCGCAATCCCGATCCCGAGTCCCCCGACAACAGCTATCGAGAAGAGATTTATCGGCGCATTGCGTATGCCAACGAGCACTTTGCAGCCGGCAAGCCGGGCTGGATGACCGATCGCGGTCATATGTATATTGCCTGGGGTCCGCCGGACAGCATCGACGCGCATCCCGCCGGTGGCCCGTACAACCGCCCGATGGACGAAGGAGGCGGAGAGACGGAGACCTACCCGTTCGAGATATGGAACTATCGCCATCTGGATGGAATCGGCGAGAACATCAATATCGAATTCGTGGATACGTGCATGTGCGGCGATTACCACATGACGATCAATCGCGCCGAGAAAGATGCGCTGCTGCATGTTCCGGGAGCCGGCCCCACGTTGGATGAAGAGATGGGCCGGGCCAAGAAGAAAGACCGCTTCAACAACGGTATTGAACAGTTGGGCAAGGGGCCGATGTCTTCCGAGCAAGGTGCGAAGGAATTCGACCGCCTGGACCAGTATGCGAAGCTGGAAGCCGCTCCCATCATCAAGTTCCGGGATCTGGATGAGTTCATGACCAGCCATAAGGTGCTGACCGGTCCTTTCTTTCCATTCGATGTACGAACGGATTTTGTGCGTGTGACGGACGATACGGTGCTGGTGCCGATTACGCTGCAGATTCGAAATCGCGACATTACATACAAGACCACAGACGGCGTTGCCAAGGGAGTCGTCAACATCCTAGCTCGGGTCTCGACCATTACCGGCCGGATCGTGCAGACATTTGAAGACACGGTGGAGGTGGACGAGCCGTCTGAGCTGTTGCCAAAGATGCTCAACAGCAAGTCGGTCTACTGGAAGGCGCTGCCATTGCGTCCGGGACGATATCGGCTGGACATCGTCATCAAGGATGTAAACAACCCGGACCACATCGGGACCTACGCCCGCTCTTTCATCGTTCCGGAATACGACGACGATAAACTTGCGGCATCCTCCCTGATTCTGGCGGACAAAATGCAGGAGGTCCCTTCCAAGGATATTGGGACCGGGCAATTCGTGATCGGAAACACATTTATTCGACCCCGTGTGAGCGCAACAGAGAGTCAACCGGTCACGTTCAACCGGGACCAAAGCCTGGATTTCTGGATGCAGGTGTATAACCTGAAAATCAATCCCAAAACCAAGCAGAATGAGGCCACGGTTCATTATGAGGTGACCAATCTGGGCACGCACAAGCTTTTGTTTGAAACCACGGAGGCGGCCAATAAGCTAAATCCGAATTCTGACCAGGTAACGCTGGAGAAATCCATGCCCCTGGCCAGTTTGCAACCAGGAAAGTACGAAATCACCATCAGCGTGAATGATGGAGTATCCAAGCAGCAACTGGCGCAATCCGCACCCTTTGAGGTCACGCAATAAAGTGTTCTGCGTCTAACGGACAGGGCATATATGATCTCGTGCGTGGAAGGTACGTCCCCCAACGACCTTTTCGCGGCAGAGAGGGCAACCTCGAGTGAGTAGCTGAACGATCGGTGACTCGATCCGCGTCTCAATTCGTATTGGCAGCACTGTTGTCGTTAGCTGTTCCCGCGTGCGCCGCGGGGCCGGCTAGCGTGAGCGGCGTTGTGCAGGATGCCAACCAGGCCCCGCTGATGGGGGTCGTGGTGGAACTGTTTGGTTCGGTCGATACATTTCCTCTTCTGACTGCGTTTACAGATATCCATGGGCACTACCAGTTCTCCAACCTTGCTCCGGGGCGATACAGCATCCGCGTGCTGCAGGCAGACGCGGTGCCGGTCCGCCGCAGGAACATCCAGGTCAATGACACCACCCATGCTATTGTCAATCTGAGTTTAGTATCGCTTCTCGGGATGGCAGAGTGGTTCCCGGCCGTCCCACGCGGCGCGGATGAACCGGCGGATGATTGGAAGTGGACGTTGCGCTCCGGAGTAGATCGTCCGATCCTGCGCTGGATAGATTTGCCCAACCAATCTGGCCCAAACAGTGAGAGTCCTGAGTCCGACGACAATACGGGTCGCACGGATGCCGCTCATCCGATTCGAGTCCATGCCGCAGTTACCGCTGGATCTACGCAGTTTGGGGAAGGAGGGTTTCGTCAGGAAGCCTTCTTCCGAATGCGGGAAGGCAATTCCAGCGACGCTGTCGTGCATGTGCAGTCTTCCACCAGCGGAGCGGGGTTTGTTGCCGCCGGCATGGAAAGAAATCCGCTGCCAGGAGATACAGCGCGCGCGGTGGCATCCTTCCGCACGTTGCCCGTCGACTTCGGCACCGGTCTGGGACGATTGCAGATTTTCCAAGTTCGCGGCGGCGAGGAACTGGCGTTAAGCGATGCAGTCGCGGCACAGTTTGGCGCGGAGACAGAGGCGGTGCAGGCGGGACAAAATGCGACGGCCGCGCTGCCGTTCATGGCGGTTCATGTGCAGGAAGGCGGGAATGAAGTCACATACAGCCTGGCGACCAGCACCGACTTGCAGGGCCTGACAGACCTGGCTTCTTCCGGCGAAGTGCCGGCGATGGCGATGCAGGATGGAAGCATTCGACTGACGCATTCTCTCCATCAGGAATTTTCTGTTCAGCGGAAACTGGCCGGCGTCCAACTGGAGGCGGCCTATTTTTATGACCATTTCGTGGATCCCATCTTGAACGGCTACGGCGATGCCAGCGCGGCGGAGTTTTCTTCCGGAGATGTCCTGCTCGATCCGGTGACCGGCGCCTTCCGTTCCGTAGGCCCCAACTATTCAGGAGGAGGCTTCCGCGTTTTTGCCGCTCGTCAGATGAAGGGAAACCTTTGGACGGCGGTGGAATATGCGGAAGGACCGGCGATCGCACTGCCCAGCGCAAATTTTTCAGGTCAAACCTCGTTCGCTGACGCCTTGTCGGATGTCGCTCCGACACGCACGCAATCGGTTCTGGTGAGCATGCACGGACGCGTACTGGGCGCGGGCACCAGGTGGAATGCCGGATATCGTTGGCAGCCGGAAGAGACCATCACCGCCGTCGATCCCTTCAGCGCGGGAATGAATGCGCCTTTTCTGAGCGTAGTGCTGCATCAGCCTCTGGGTTCGCAAAATTCCTCGCCTGATCGCCTCGAGTTGGAGTTTGTAATGCAGAACATTCTGGCGCAGGGCTATCGACCGATTTATATCGTCGACGGCCAGACTTTGTATTTTGCGCAGGCGCCGCGCCTGGTTACCGGCGGCCTGGCATTTTCTTTCTAGAGTGCAGTCACGGCTGCGGAAGCGCACCCAGACTATGATATTCTTGCGTTGATCACCCATGCGGTAGAGCCTCGCGGGCCCTGTCACCGCCGCACGATCACCCTTCCCAGGACGCGTAGCTCAACTGGCAGAGCATTCGACTCTTAATCGACAGGTTGAAGGTTCGATTCCTTCCGCGTCCACCAATCTAAACCTATTCCCATCCAGCAGATGTCGACTTCGATCCGTTTGCTCCATTCGCATCATTTTTCAAAACCTGACCAAAAACCTGACCAAACTTTTTTCGCCGGTTCCGCTGATCGATGATTTCGCGCAGCGGTTCCAGTTCCTGATGTTGGTACGGCTCCATCGACTTGAGGTCGACATGGCCCATGGACTTGGCAACGGCGAAGGCGTTACGGCTCTTCTCCATCGTGTACGTGCCATAGGTGTGGCGTGCGGAATAAGGCACCAGTTTCTTGTCCAGTCCCGCTCGATCCCGAGCTGCCTGGAAGCCTTTAGCGATCGTCGTCAGATGGCCGGAGTGTGATCGAGAGGATGGAAAGACCCATCCTTCCTTCCGTTCCCCACACCACTGCCGCAGCATCGCTTTTACTCGCT
>JBKQVW010000101.1:0-5173 GCA_052142955.1 Acidobacteriaceae bacterium
TGCCCTGTTGCGTCCGGAGAAATTCTAGCCATGACCGCCGATGGATGGTTTCAGATAGGACTCTATTTTCTGCTGATCGTGTTGATTGCGCGGCCGCTCGGCATCTACATGGCAAATGTTTTTGAACGCCGCAAGACATTTCTCGATCCCGTGCTGGTTCCAATCGAGCGCCTTCTCTACCGGTTGACCGGCGTCGAAGCGGACAAAGAGATGCGCTGGACCGAATATGGAATCGCGATGCTGCTGTTCAGTGCCGCGTCCATGCTGCTCCTTTATCTGATTGAACGTATCCAGCGATGGCTCCCATGGAACCCGCAGCACTGGCCCAATGTGCCGGCGGTGCTGGCGCTGAACACGGCTGCGTCCTTTACCACGAACACCAATTGGCAGTCCTACGTGCCAGAAACGACGATGAGCTACCTGACGCAGATGGCCGGGCTTGCCTACCATAACTTCGCCTCGGCCGCTGTGGGGATGGCGCTGGCCATTGCGATGGTTCGCGGCATCAGCCGTCGCGAGCAGAATACTCTCGGCAACTTTTGGGTCGATGCGACACGCGCAATTCTGTGGGTGCTGGTTCCCATTTCCATTGTGCTGGCGCTGGCACTGGTGTCGCAGGGAGTGGTGCAGAACCTGCGCCCCTATGACACCGCCCACCTAGTCGAACCGCAGAAGGTTGTGACGCAAGATAGCACCGGGAAGTCCATCACCCAAACCGTCACCACGCAAACCATCGCGCAGGGACCGGTTGCTTCGCAGGAAGCCATCAAAATGCTGGGAACAAATGGCGGCGGCTTTTTCAACACCAACAGCGCCCATCCGTTTGAGAATCCCACGCCATTTTCCAACCTGCTGGAGATGCTCGCCATCTTCGCGATTTCTGCCGGACTGACCGTTACGATGGGGCGCATGACGCATTCCCCACGCCACGGCTGGGCCGTTTTCGCGGCCATGGCAATTCTGTTTTTTGCCGGCGTAACCACAGCCTATTGGGCGGAAGCCCAAGGCAACCCGCTCATCCATGGGGTGGCGCAGCAGGCGTCCGAGACACAGGCCGGTGGCAACATGGAAGGCAAGGAAGTTCGCTTCGGAATTGCCAACTCCGCGCTGTTCGCCACCGCGACCACCGACGCCAGCTGCGGCGCGGTCAATGGCATGCACGACTCGTTTACGCCGTTGGGCGGCATGGTCCCGCTGGTCAATATCATGCTGGGAGAAATCATCTTCGGCGGCGTGGGAGCGGGAATGTATGGGATGTTGATCTTCGTCATTCTCTCGGTCTTTATCGCCGGTCTGATGGTGGGTCGAACGCCGGAGTATCTGGGAAAAAAAATCGAAGCCTACGACGTGAAGATGTGCATGTTGTACATCCTCATTTTTCCACTGCTCATTTTGTGCTTTACCGGGGCGACGGTGATGTTACCCCACCTCGGACTCAGCAGTTTGGCAAACGCCGGCCCGCATGGGTTGTCGGAGATTCTTTATGCCTTCACCTCCGCGGCAGGTAACAACGGCTCGGCCTTTGCAGGACTGAACGCCAACACGAATTACTACAACCTGGCCCTCGGAATCGTGATGCTGAGCGGACGTTTTCTGATGATCGTGCCGATGCTGGCGGTCGCCGGAAACCTGGCTCGGAAAAAAATCGCTCCCGTATCGGCAGGCACGTTTCCGGTGACGACGCCGTTGTTCACGATTCTTTTGACCGGAGTGATTCTCATCGTTGGAGCGTTGACCTTCTTCCCGGCGCTCACTCTGGGTCCGATCCTGGAACACCTTCTGATGTACGCAGGAAAAACTTTCTAGGCAGAGCACTGTTCGGAGAAAGCGATATGGCGAAATCAAAAAACACGCATCAACGATCGCTCTGGGACGTGCAGATTGCCCGGCGCGCCCTCATCGATTCTTTACCCAAGCTGAACCCATGGAACATGATGAAGAATCCCGTGATGTTCGTCGTCGAAATCGGCAGCGTCATTACCTCACTGCTACTGGTGCGGGATTTTCGTTTCCACGGAGCGTCCTCACGCTTCGATCTTCAGATCACTCTCTGGCTCTGGTTCACAGTCCTGTTCGCAAATTTTGCCGAAGCGATGGCGGAAGGGCGCGGCAAAGCGCAGGCGGACGCGCTGCGCCGGGCCAAGTCCGAGACGATGGCAAATCGGCTGAATGAAAAAGGCGTCATCGTGCAGCTCCCCAGTTCCAAACTCCGCTCCGGAGACATCGTCATCGTGTCCGCAGGCGAAATGATTCCCGGCGACGGCGAAATCATCGACGGCGTCGCGTCGGTCGATGAGTCCGCCATCACGGGGGAATCCGCTCCGGTCATTCGAGAGTCCGGCGGAGATCGCTCGGCGGTTACGGGAGGCACGCGCGTGCTCTCCGATCAGATCAAAATCCGAATCACCTCCAACCCCGGCGAAACCTTCATCGATAAGATGATTGCCCTGGTTGAAGGCGCCGAACGGCAGAAAACTCCCAATGAGATTGCTCTGAATATTTTGCTGGCCGGGCTCACCATCATTTTCCTGCTGGCTGTGGTCACGCTGCAGCCCATCGCGATTTATTCCCACTCGCCGCAGACCGTGTTTGTATTGGTGTCGCTGCTGGTTTGTCTGATTCCTACCACCATCGGCGGTTTACTTTCCGCCATCGGAATTGCCGGCATGGATCGCCTGGTGCAGCACAACGTGCTTGCCATGTCCGGCCGTGCCGTAGAAGCTGCCGGGGACGTAAATACACTACTTCTGGACAAAACTGGGACCATCACCTTCGGCAATCGGCAGGCGACAGAATTTTTGGCAGCGCCGGGCGTCAGCAAAGACCAGCTTGCCGACGCCGCGCAACTCTCCTCGCTTGCCGATGAAACGCCGGAGGGCCGTTCCATTGTGGTGTTGGCTAAGGAGACCTACGGGCTGCGTGGGCGCGACCTGGCAACCATGCACGCGGAATTTGTTCCCTTCAGCGCAACCACGCGCATGTCGGGCATCAACGTGGATGGCCGCACCATCCGCAAGGGCGCAGCCGACTCGATTGCAAGCTATCTGCAAGCTTCGGGCGGTCTGCTTTCCGATGCGGTCCGCGCCGAAGTGGAAGGGATTGCGCACAATGGCGGCACGCCGCTGGTGGTCGCGGAAAACAATCGCGCTTTGGGAGTGATTCATCTCAAGGACATCGTCAAGGGCGGCATGCGTGAACGCTTCGCGCAACTGCGCGCTATGGGCATCCGCACCATAATGATCACAGGCGATAATCCGTTGACCGCGGCGGCAATCGCTCGCGAGGCGGGCGTGGACGATTTCCTGGCTGAGGCCAAACCGAAAGACAAGATGGACCTGATCCGTCGCGAGCAGGCCCAAGGCAAGCTGGTGGCGATGACCGGTGATGGCACCAACGATGCTCCGGCATTAGCGCAGGCCGATGTCGGCGTCGCGATGAATACGGGCACGCAGGCGGCCAAGGAAGCTGGCAACATGGTGGACCTGGATTCCAATCCCACCAAACTGATTGAAATTGTCGAGATCGGCAAGCAGCTTCTGATGACCCGCGGCGCGCTGACCACATTTTCGATTGCCAACGACGTGGCCAAATATTTCGCCATCATTCCCGCGATGTTTGCCGCGACGTTTCCAGTTCTCGGGGCGCTGAACATTATGCACCTGCGAACGCCGCAGTCGGCAATCCTTTCCGCCGTCATCTTCAATGCGCTGATTATTGTCGCGCTGATCCCGCTGGCCCTGCGCGGCGTGAAATATAGACCGATGAATGCGGAAGTTCTACTGCGCAACAACCTCTTGCTCTACGGACTGGGAGGGATCATTCTGCCTTTCCTTGGCATCAAGCTGATCGACATGGCGATTACGGCCATGCATCTGATTTGAGGACGATATGCGAAAACAATTCATCACGGCGTGTTTGTTTACTCTGGTGACCACCGTTCTGCTTGGGCTCGGGTACCCGCTTGCCATTACTGTGCTGGCGCACTTCTTGATGCCCGCGAAAGCCAACGGCCAACTCATCACAAGAAATGGTGTTCTGGTCGGCTCGAAACTAATTGGGCAATCCTTCACTGGGCCTGGTTATTTTGATGGCCGACCGTCCGCTGCGGGGACAGGATACGATGCGGCGAATTCCTCCGGCTCGAATCTTGGGCCAACCAACGCCACACTCATCGCTCGTATCGAGCAGAGCGTGCAGGCATGGAAAACACGAGAAGCGAAGGATGGAAATGGCAGCGCAGATGTGCCGGTCGATCTGGTCACGACCTCCGGCTCCGGATTGGATCCTGACATTACTGTCGCCGCCGCGGAATACCAGGTTGCCTCGGTCGCACAAGCTCGCGGACTGACCAATAATCAGGTGGAGCAATTGGTGCAGGCACACATTGAACCCAGACAATTTGGATTTCTCGGCGAGCCTCGCGTCAATGTTCTGGAGTTGAACCTGGCGTTGGATGCCATGACAGCGCAGCGCAAATAGCTTGGAGCAGGCAGCGCGTTTGCGTGTCATCGTTTAGAATCGACTTTGTTACCCGCGCCGGGATGGCGGAACTGGCAGACGCAGCGGACTCAAAATCGTCCTTCCATAAATCAAAAATCCATGTAACTAACTGAGTATAAATAGGTTGATTTGATCCTGTTCACGGCGCATGGCTTGCGCAACTCTTGCACACTTTTGCGATTCTTATAGAGAAGCAGGAGGTGCAGCCGCATGGCAGAGCATCACACCATCCTCGGTGGCAAAGTTCACGTCTACAAGCGTCCGAACAGTTCCAGTTGGCAATGCGCGACCTATCTGGCCGGAAAGAACCGGCGCACCACCACCAAAGAAGACAGCCTCTCGAAAGCGAAGGAGTTCGCGGAAGACTGGTATTTGCAGTTGCGCGGCAAGCTCCGCGACGGTCAGTTGAAGAGCGGCAAACTGTTCCGCGAAGCAGCGAAGTTGTACTTGCGCGAGTTTGACATTATGACGCAGGGACAGCGCAGTCCGAAATATGCGAGCGGACAGCACGCACGTACAAATGGCTATCTGATCCCGTTCTTCGGCAACATGGTCCTTCCCGAGATCACGGCGGGCAAGGTCAACGAATATCGCGTCCACCGACTTGAAGAGTGCAAAGCCCAATCGAGATGGGCCTGCAGGGCCCGCAGCACGGCGTCCTGGCTACCCGCCA
>JBKQVW010000102.1:0-14105 GCA_052142955.1 Acidobacteriaceae bacterium
TACGTTAAGGGCCTGTAGCTCAACGGTTAGAGCAGAGGACTCATAATGAGAAAGTAGGCTTCCTGCACCCACCTACACCGAACCTTCCTGATACGCATAAGTCCAACATCATAAATCACTTACATCCGCAGTACTAACGCACAGAGCCGCACCAATCCGCGCCGTTTTGCAAATCGAACCGGCGCCAGAACCGGCACCAGGGAGTCTCGTTCCAGTGCAACGGTGCGAATGTCCGCGCCCTTCATCCGCATCCAAAATCAAGATCACCGGAACAGGGGTGATGGAAACGATGCGCCCGAGGGGCACCGCGCATTGAGTTGAGTCTTTCCACCGGTGGTAGGCCGACCGCGCCGGGGCTGCCCTCCAGCGGGAACACTATTGTGGTGGGAGTGTGGAAGTTGCAACCGAATGAGGATATGATCGTTGCGCGTTGTCTTCGCGAAGTCCTGCAGGATGCGGCGCGAGGCTAAGAGGGATAGCGTGGACCTGTTTTGAAGGTCCTTGGCTTTTTCTTGTTTCAGCAGACAATCGCCCCGATGCACCGGGGTGTCACATTGGGGGCTTGCTGATGGATCGACGGAATTTCGTCAAGACCGCGGGGTGGGGAACCGCAGCGCTGTTGTTTAACTCGGGTGTCGGCAGCGGCCAGGCAAATCCGGGCCGGCCAGCACCGCCTCCAATCGTGGTACACGGGATCCCGCCCAGTAAGCCGTCGCCACTGGGAATCCCTGGCTTGTTTCCCGGGCGGGTGGTAGAAGTCTTCCACGAGGATTCTATTTCAGGCAACCGTGTTTCCCAGGCGATCGTTGGCCGCATGCTGAATGAGGGGATGAAGGAGCTCACTGGCGAAAGCTCGCCGGCGGCGGCGTGGCAAAGGTTCATTGAACCCCACGACGTGGTGGGAATCAAGATCAACCCCTCGGGGGCTCCGGTGTGCTATTCCTCTCCCGAGATCGTGCGCGAGATCGTCGCGGCGCTGCGTTCGATTGGCGTTCCCGCCCAGAACATCGTGGTGTTTGACCGCTATTCCTACGAGATCGAAATGGGTTCATACCAGGCTCTGGTGCCTGCAGGAACTCGGCTGGTGGGCATTGAATGCGGCGCCTTCGATGCCTCGCGCTACGATTTTGATGTGTACTGCGATGCGGATTTCTTCGGAGAGTCGGAGACGCGGTCCTTTCTCGCGAAAGTTGTAACCCAGGAACTAACCAAGATCATTAATATTCCGACGATGAAGGATCACTCGGCCTCCGGAGTAACGGGTTGCCTGAAGAACCTCGGTTACGGGTGCTTCAACAATGTGGCGCGCACCCATCAGCAACCTTACACATTTACCGATCCCTTCATCGGTTGTCTTTGCTCCACCGAGCCTTTGCGCTCCAAGGCGGTACTGAACATCATGGATGGAATGCGCGAAGTCTGGCACGGGGGCCCCCTAACCTCGAATTGGGAATTCGTCTATGAAGCGAAGACCCTTTTCCTTGGTACCGATCCGGTGGGGGTGGATACCGTCGAGTTGGAGGCCATCGACAAAAAGAGGCGCGAGGAAGGGGCGATTTCAGTCTGGGATAACGATCCGAGTACTTTGACGACGAACAGCGACGAGTTCTACCGGAATCCCGATAAGAACCTGTTCTTTCGCCAGCCGGGACACATCGCCGCGGCCGGCAAACTGGGATTGGGCGTCTCCGACCTCAAACTGATCGATCATCGCCAACTCCGACTTACGTGAACGCCACGATGGACAATCCAGCAAGCACAGATCGCGATTGGGTAACCTTACTAAGGGAAAGCTCCCGCACGGGAGGATCGCGCGAGGCGTCATGGCAAGCGCCCAAAGGCGTGCGATGGCAGTTCCGCGCCGGCAGGGCTATCGTTTCGGCGCCTGTCCTGCGCGACAACCTTTTGTACGTAACGGAGATTCATGGCACGGCCTACGCGCTTGATGTTGATAGCGGGCGCCCCAGGTGGACCCGCCAGTTCCCCAACTGGATTCACTCCACTCCCTCGATTTCCGGAAACACTCTGCTTTTTGGCTGCGACGGCGGGAAGGTGCATACCTTAGCCCGGGACACGGGCAGAACGATTTGGGAGACCGCCACGCGGGGGCAAGTGTGGAGTTCACCCGTTGTCCGCGATGAAACCGTCTTCTTCGGTAGCGCCGACGGCCGCTTCTACGCGGTGGAGCGCAAGACCGGAAAGCCGCGTTGGACACAGACCCTCGGAGGGCGGATCTGTGCATCTGCCTACGCTGCCGAGAAGCATGTTTATTTCGGTTGTGGTGACGGGAAAGTCTATGCTCTGGATGCCTCGTCCGGAAGAATTCAGTGGAGCACGCCAACGGGAGATGGTATCGATTCCACGCCGGCTGTGGTGGGCGACATGGTTCTGGTGGGGTCGGAGGACTTCTTCTTCTATGCGCTCGATGCCGGCACTGGAGCCGTGCGTTGGAAATTCGAGACGAAACTCGGAGTATCCTCGTCTCCCGCTGCTTCCGAAGAGGTCGTCGTCTTTGGCAGCAAAGACCGAAATGTTTATGCATTGGACATTCGAACCGGCAAACTGAGATGGAAGACCTTCGCCGGGAGTGCGATCACATCGCCCCCCGTGATCAGCGAGCCAGTGGTTGCCGTGAACGCTCAGGGCCCCATTCTGTGCCTCGATATCGCTTCAGGCCAAGTGCTGTGGAAGGCTGGATTGGGCAGTGGTCTTCAGTCCGCTCCGGTCTTGGCCGGTGGCCGCATGTACGTGGCAAGCCAGAACGGTATGGTCTATGCGCTGGAGTAGCCGCGTCCTGGGCGGGCCGCCTGAGGGTCCTCTCCTGACTGCGCCCCTTCTTTCGCCTGACCTGTCTTTAGACCAGGCTCCTCACCCTGTTTTCAGAAAACACTACGCCATGGGCGCGGTTTTTGAAATCGTCACTTACCGAACCAATCCCACACAAGCGTCCCAGGCGATGGATCACGCCTTTCAGGAGATTGATCGCCTGGAACAGGTGATGAGCCTCTACAGACCCGCGAGCGAACTGAGCCGCTTGAACCGCACAGCGCACCTACAGGCGCAAACGGTTACCCCGGATTTGTACCAGGTGATCCAGGAATCGTTGCACTATTCCGAGCTCTCCGAAGGTGAATTCGACGTGACGGCCGGGCCGCTGGCTGAGCGGTGGAAAGCCGTCGGTCGCGGCGAGCAGGCCCCCAGTCCGGCCGAGGAAAAAAGACTTCGATGCGGTGTGGGTTATCGCCAGATTGAATTGATTCCTCCCGATCGGATTCGCTTCCACGCTTCGCGCCTGGCGGTGGATCTGGGGGCGATTGGAAAAGGGTACGCCGTAGATCGGGCTGCCGCCGTGTTGCGCTCCTGTGGCATCGAATGTGCCCTGATGAATTCCGGAGGGAGTACGTTTTACGCAATGGGCTGCCCTGTTGGCCAAGCCGGTTGGCTGGTGCACCTGTGCGACCCCTCCGCGCACGTTGATCCTCACGTCCTATTGAATGAAAACAGCGTTTCAACATCGCAGCAGACGCCACCCAGCTTGCTGGGGATGCCCTCATTTGGACACATTATCGACGCCGTCGCGGGCGAGCCATTGAAATCCGCCACCGCCGTGAGCGTCGTGGCAGAATCCGCAACGGCTTCCGACGCTCTTTCCACCGCTTTCTTGCTGATGGGCCCCGCGAAAGCACGGGACCTGGTGAAAAGGTTACCGAATGTGGCTGCCGTCTGGATTTCACCGGAAGGGCTGCCGCAGATTGTGACCAGTGGCCCGGAAATTCTGATGACAAGCATAGCGCCGATGAGTCCTCAAAAAGCCGTGGCGCGAAATCTGGACTAGCCTGGAGTGAACTCATGGATCGACGTCGATTCGTTAAAAGCGCGAGTTGGGGAACGGCGGGATTGTTGCTCAGTTCCGTCGCCTCAAAGGGCCAGGACGATTTAACACGGCCTGAGTCACCGGTAATTCCCCAGACCGCCTGGGGCAGAGTGTGGATTCTCTGGACTGAGCCAGCGCTGCCTGCAAGAACTCTGCTCGCGCATGGTCTGGCAATTCCCTGGGGTGCTGCACCGGCCTTGGTGGAAAGTGCACGAAAGCAGGGCTATCGCGTTTACGCCGCGGTAACGCTCGCGCAGGCATCGGCGGCAGCGAACAGCTGCCGCGCTATCGGAATTTCAGGAATCATTCTGGAAGCCGGTGATTCGGAGCAAGAAAAGGCCGAGAAAACCGCCGGTGACCTTCGGCTGGCACACCCCAACCTCACCGTCCTGTCTCCTGATCCGTGCGCCAAGCAGCCGGCGATGATGGGAAGCACGGTGATTAGCCAGCGCGGCATCCTGCAGGTATCGAGCCCGACGGAGCAGCCGTGGATTAGTTCTAACCTTGCCCTGGTGGGGTATGACCGCGCGTTTCATCCCACCGAAACTCCCTTGATCGATTTCCAGTGGGATCTTTCCGATGCGCTGCAGCAACAACTAGGCCCCAGCACGGAGGACTATTCACTCGCCGTGGCCGAAGCTGGCGCTCTTCATTCCGACTTGGTCCTGAATTTGCACCCGAGCCTCGAAAAAGCTCTGGTGAGCGGCAGCGACGAAGGCTGGGCTGTCTGGGAACGCATAGCGAAGTACGTAGAGTTTTACCTCAGGGAGGGCGAACGGCCCGTCGCTTTTCCAGCCAACGTGGGCGTGGTGACTGACAACTATGACGCCTCTTATGAAACCACGAACTTGATGGCGCGGCACAACATTCCCTTCCGCGTGCTCCCCCCGAGCCACCTGACACTCCAGGGCCTCCAAGGTCTGGACCTCATTGTCGTATTCGCTCAGCCGGAAGAGGCTGCAATCCGACAGGTGGCACGCTTTGTGGACGGTGGTGGAGTGGCGATTCTGGTGAGTTTACGTAGCCCTTTCCCCGGGCAATCGAGTGGAGCCCGCCGAGTCAGCGACGATTCGGTGATCTATACGATGGGCAAGGGCAAAGTGATCGAACTCGCCAACGGCGTTGCCGATCCCGAAACATTTTCCAAGGATGTTCGCCGGCTCCTGGGCGAAGATAAATTGCCCATCTCTCTCTGGAATGCGTCCACTATCATCGCGATCCCTTACAAGCTCCCCGGCACCTCCACTGCTACGGTGGAACTGGTAAATTACTCTGCGGATCCTGTGCCGGTACAGGTACGCATCCAAGGTTCTTACTCGGTGGTTCGATATGAAACCCCGGAGTGCGGCTGCTGCGAGATCCTCACGCCAACCCATCAAGACGGATTCACACAATTTGATGTGCCCTGGCTGAGAATCGGAGGACGGGTACACCTTGGCGCGATGGCCGACCCTCAAAGAAAGAGCTCGTAACCTCTGACGACAAAATTCTGTAGGGCTCACCATAGTGGTGGGAGCCATCGTGGAGATAAACCTGAGCAAGGCTTCCAGCCTCCATTGAACCCGGCGCAAGACACATCAAGCCGGTTTTATCCCGCCTGCTAACTCTCATTATGGTCGAAGCTTCGCGAATGTCATGCGCATGCCTTCAGCTGGCTCAACTGTCGTTTTTGGTTGAATACAAACGGGACTATTATTTTCTATGCTGAAATGCTCCGCACGGCAGTGATTCTGCTCCTCATCAGGTGCGAGCGTATTGTGATTCGGCGGGCGGGTGATAGCTTATCGCCAACTGCGGCGTCTCCAACCGCTGGTTCAAGCGGCGCCTCGAACTCAGGCACGCTTCCAGTAGGCCGGTGGTCAGCAAGGTGCGCTGTACTGGATAGGGCGCGTTCCGGGTCTGGTACATCTGCTCGATCTTCGTCGCCAGGCAGGCCGAGTAGGTCTGGTTTGGGGCTGGCGGCATGAAGAACTGGGTCGAAACCAAGCCGTGGCCCGCTACCCGCGCTGAGATGTTGAAATCTCTGATAGCACCGTTGAGCATGAGCAGTGTGGCGCGTGTTCCATCGGTGTACTCGATGCAATAAGCAGCCGGATCTTTTACCAATTGCGGCAAGACGCCGGGAGCGGCCAGGTCCTGGGTGCGGCCGTCCAGCACGGTCAGGCCCAATGGCGTGTCGCTGCGCGACAGGGCAGAACTCATCAGGTCTTCGGACCAGCGCCCTGCTTTCCTGGCCGCCCAGACGTCGTCGCCCTCGAGCAACTGCACCGCCTTTACGCCCGTTTCACCGCCCTTGCGTCGCTCCAGCATGCACTGCATGGCGTCGAGCGCGTCGAAATCCATGCCGTCGAACCTGCCCATGCCTACCATCACCGCCTCTTGCACCGGCGCGCTCAGTGGTATGTCCACGTCCGGCAAGCGCCAGGTAACGGGCATGGAAGAGCCGGCCAGCAGGGGGAATTTCAGGCGCTCCGCCGTTTTCACCATGTTCTGCGCTTCCGGGAAGCTGAAGGAGAGCTGTTTGTGATTGAAGTAAGGGACAGCGTGCTTCTCCTCTTCGAAAACGTGGACGCACTGCTGAAACCAATCGTAGGTCGGCAGCAGGATTTGGCCCATGTCATTGCTGGAGTACGGATAATCGCCGCCTTGTTCGGCTATGGTAAGCACGGCGTCAACGGCGATCCGGCTGCCGCCGCAGCGGAGCGCCTCTGGAATATTGCGGCACAGTCGAAAGCCGAACTCCTGAGAGCGCAGTTCGCTCAAATCGTTCATCGGACCAAGCTCTTCCAGACCTTTCAATGGCTGCCCTTGTTGGGATTGTTGCGCGCTTTGCGCGATCGGCGGATGCTCCGCGGCGTGCAGTCTCTGGCCTCTCCTGTCAGTGCCGCTCATCACGCGCTGGAATTCCGTGGGCGCGGCGTTGGCCCTCCGCGCTCGCTGGTCCACGTACACGGAAACCACCTGCACATTTGGCATGTGCCAGTCACCTTCGTGCGGATAGCCAACCAGAAAACGGTCTCCAATGGTCTGCAGATTCGACCCGAGATGGTAGACACTGCCGAGGATGGCCAGGCGCAGCGGACGCTGGGCGGTCCCGGGGGGTGTCTGGCCGAAACCGGAACGCAGCAATGAGGGACAAGCCAACATCGCGGACGACAGCGCGGAATAGCCTACAAAACGGCGGCGGGTCAGCATTAGCTCCTCCAGAAGGTGGACTCAGGGCTGGGTTGGTAGTGTACGGCCGCCAGGTTCGGCGTCTCTATGCGCTGCAGCCCCTTGTTATTGCTCTCGACGCCGGCGATCAGCAGGCCACTAGTCAGCAGTGTCCGTTCTATCGGATACTGCGCCTTGCCGGTCAGGAACATAAGTTCCGCGTTGTGCACCAGCGGGCTGAAGAAACTCGCCAGCGTGGTGCGTCCATCGGGCATGGGCAGATACATTTGAGTGGAAAATGGCTTCGGCTCGCCCTCGATCGTTGCAGCGAAGGTGAAGTCACGCACCAGCCCGTTCAGAAGCAGCATCGTGCAGAGCAGCCCGTCGCGGTACTGATAGTGATAGGCAACCGGATCGGGAACGATTGCCTGCAACTGTTCCACCGTTGGAAATACGTCGGTAAAGGTGGAACTCCCAGGCCTCAAAGTATCGCTGCGGCTCAACGCCGCCTTGACCAAGGCCTGCGACCACAACCCCTCCCGATGCGCTTTCCAGAAGCTGTCACCACGATAGGTTTGCAGCCACTCGACACCGGTTTCCCCGCCCTTGCGCCGCTCCACCATGCACTGGATCGTTTCCAGTGCATGGAAATCATAGCTGGCCATGCCACCGTAACCGATCGAGATGGCCTCGCGGATGGATGTGCCCAGCGGCATCTCCACCGACGGGACTCGCCAGGTTACTGCAAGGCTTGACCCTCCCTGAAGCGGAAAGCCCAATTCGTGGGAGGTGTCGACCATCTGCTTACACCAATCCCACTTCCACGAAAGCTCTTTATCGTTGAAGTAAGGGACTGATCGGCCGCTGTCGCGGAATACCTGGGTGATTGCCTCGAAGAACCTGAAATGCGGATGCATCGGTATCCCCGTAGGGCTGAGCGGATAGTTGCCGTGCTCGCCGACGACGACCACTCCATCCACCGCCAGCTTGCTGGTGCCGCGGGTGATCGCCTCCGCGATGGTGGGGTAGAGCTTCATCGAGGGATGTCGATCCAACCGATCCTGGAATACATCGCCCTCGCCCCGTTGATCGACGTACAGCGCGACCACATCCATCTGCGGATGATGATAAGTCCCGCCCCATCCATAGCCATCCAGAAACCGGTCCACGACGTGTTGGGGGTGCAAATACTTTCTATAGGCAGTGACCACAGCCGCGAGCCGGGGACGTTTGACAGATGTCAGATTTTGAGCCATATCCAACCTTTTAGATGTAGGCGATGCAGTCGATTTCGAACAGCGGATTGTAGGGAATGCCGGCAGGGGAGATCACGGTGCGCGCCGGTGGAATGGGACCCCAGTTGCGTGCCTTATAAATGACGTTCATTCTGTCGTAGTCGTCAATGTTCTTGAGGAAAACGCTCACCTTCAGCACCTTTTGCAGCGAGGACCCTGCGGCAATCAGATTCTTTTCAAGAGCATCGATTGCGAACTTTGTATGCTCCTCAATCGTGCCTGCCGCATGGTCGCCTACACTGGAAAAGAAGAGCAGGTTGCCGAAGGCCACTACGTTGGAAATTGGCACGGGCGGCGAGGGCGGCGAAATCCCTGCCGGAAGTCTCTTCTCCATGTGTCCGGACGGTTGCAAAGCAGATGTTCCCGGGAGGGCCGATGCTTTTTCAGAGATCATCACCCCGCTGGTGGCAACCATCGCAGCTTTTGCCGCGTTCTTGAGGAGAACTCTCCTCGATTGCTTTTCCATGTCCGCTGTTCCTTCCGTGGGTTGGCATTTCGCAAGCCGGTGTTGCAGGGAGAACTGCTGAATGCTCCTATATACTGCCCGCAGATGCCTTCTGTCAAAAAGACCAACGCCATAAATGGAGCGACCCTTGCTGACGAATGGCATCTCATCGCAGGAATCGATTCCCTTTCCCAAGGCCAACTGCGCGTGCCGACGCCGCATCTGGCCATAAATTACCAACCTAGCCCCAAATCCACCTTTTGGAGGAGCCGATGCTGACTCGCCGACGATTCTTTGGCTATTCCGCGCTGGCGACCGCTGCGCTGCGCCCCGCTCTTTGGGCCGAATCCCTATTGCAAGGTTCCGGCACTGATCAGCCGGGTCCCCATGTCTCCGCGCGTGCTTGGGCGGTACACAGACGCGCGTTTGTGTTCGACGCCCATGTGCATGCGTTAGACCGCGAGTTCTACCATGGTGGCAGCATGGGCACCCGCACGACCGAGGGCCAATGGGATTTGCCGCGCGCGAGGGAAGGCGGAGTCGGTGCGTTCTTCCTGTCGGTATTCGTTCCCGAGGAGTATTATCCCGGCCGATTCGAGACCAAGCAGGCATTTCGCCGGATCGATCACGCGCTGCAACAGCTGGAGATGAACCGCGATCAGGTTGAACTCGCACGAAACGCCGACGACATCGAGCGAATCCGTGCCCAGGGCAAGATGGCTGCGGTGCTCGATATTGAGGGCAGTTACGATCTGGATGGGGATCTTGGGATCCTGCGCGACCTCTACCGGCTGGGACTGCGCTCCGCGCAGCTTTCGGCGCACAACTGGGACCAGAATTATGCGGATTCCTGTTGCTCGCCGCCCAAATGGGGCGGTCTTACCGCCCATGGTCGCGATGTCATCCGCGAAATGAACCGGCTGGGCATGGTGATCAACGTGTCTCATTCCTCCGACGACACGACTTCCCAGGCGATCGACGTCAGCGATGGTCCCATCATCGCCACTCATCAGGGACTGCGCAGCGTCAACGACATCCCCAGAAACATGCCGGACTGGCTGCTGAAAAAGATGGCGGCCAAGGGCGGTATCATCGGCTTTCAGATCGGCAGCGAGTTCAACTACCCCAAAGAGTACGCCTACATCACCGCGCACAGGCACAAGACGTTCTGGAACACGGCCAACATCCCGGAGGAGGTTAAGGGCAAGACGATCTATCAGATAGACAAGCTGGTGGCGCCGCAGTTCCCGATGCCGGGCGCACACGTGCCGGACTCCGTCATGATGTCGGTTGACGACTGGGTGGCAGTGGTGGACAAAGCCATCCAGATGGTAGGAGAGGACCATGTGGCCTTCGGGTCTGATTTCGATGGCGGTCCCACCTTGGCGCGCGGCATGCGCGACGTCCGCGATCTCCCCATGATCACCGATGCCATGTTGCGCCGCGGCTACTCGGAAGAGCGCATCGACAAGTTCTGGGGTGGCAACCTGCTGCGCTTCTTTGGCCAAGTTACACAGAAACTGGCCTGAACCGTTAAATTAAGGAGCGGACAGGTTCCTGTCCTGCTCCGCAGCGAAGTTCCGGTGCTTTGCGTGCTAAATCTGGCAGGAATACGGAAATGCTGTATCCCGATTCGCTCCGATCCGATCATTCGATAAGGAGTAGAAAACGATCTCCGCGCCATCGCCGAAGCGGTCCGCGTGCCAACTCCGCGTTATCGCGACTCATCACCCTATCCTCGAGCACGAAAAGTGAGCGTTACTGCTTAACGGCGATGGCAGAGATCTCAATTTTCGCACCACCAATCAAGCCCGCAACCTGCACCGTGGCGCGCGCTGGTTTTGGATCGGGCATGAGCTTTTTATACACTTCATTCATTTTTTCGACATCGTTGATATCGGTGACATAGACGGTTACCGAAACGAGATCCGTCATTTTGAAGCCAGCCTCTTCCACCACCTTTTTCACCGCCGCGATCGCATTCGTGGTTTGCGTAGTTATGTCGGTACCTATCACCTTGCCATGTGAATCCGGGCCTTGCTGTCCCGCGACATAAAGCGTGTTACCCGCCACAAAGCCATCGCTAAATGGCATGCCCCTTGTAAAACCTACGGCCTTATTTTGCGCAGAAGCACTGCCGAGGGTTACGAGAACCATAACTGCGGTGGCCAATAGGCCCCGCTGTGCTGTTTCCAAACGTCTCTTTTTCATCGTCTCTCCTGTAAAAATGATGATCTTCCGATTGTAAGTGCCGTCAATGTTCTGAAAACGTAGTTTTCTGAACCTCCGCCGAGCGTCTCAGATCGATCGGAACTTGTAACGAAGACGAACTACCCCGTTTCTTGGATGAAGTCTTCGGTCGATCAGGATATACGATCGTCAGGCGGTCCACATCGCGGATGCATTGCGGCCATGGTTTTCCATGGGTTGCAAAAATTGATCGACCTATCCCTAATTTTCTGAATCGCCCAATCACAACCAGGAGGGATCTTGTCATGGTTCTCAAACACATCCTCTGGATGTTTGTCTGCCTGCGCCTGCTGGGCGGCGAGCCGCAGCTGGTCCGTATCCGGTTCTCACCGGATCAGGCGCCATACGTCATGGAGCGCCATTGGCACGATTCGGAAAGATTCATTCCGCAGGGTGACGGCGGCGTGATAATGGAGGTTCAAGTCGGCAACCTCTGGGAAGTGAAGAGGTGGCTGATTGGGTGGGGTGAGGAAGCTGAGGCTCTTCAACCGGCAGGGCTTCGCGACGAAATGGGGAAGACTGTGTCCGCGATGTCATCTGTTTACGACGGGAGAGATAATTCATGAGCGCCTTGGGCAGGTCAATCTTCTATAAAGTTGCCACGAAAGAAGACGACTATACACAACCACTCTGCAACTTGATGCAGCGTCCCGGAGCTAAGGGCTTTCGTTCAGCTGTCCTTTCCAAGATTCTCGGCGATCCTGTATTGGCTTCACAGATCGGGCCGGACCAAATCTGTACCCAAATGGGAGTTCCTGGAGCCGGTCGCCCTGATCTCGTTATCGATGCTCCGACTGTACGTGCTTTGGTGGAGGTGAAGCTTGATCCACATCGACACTGCACTGAAAACCAGCTTCCGCCAGACGGTGAGACTATTGAGGGTTACTGCGGATTTCTGAAAACCGCGTCCGCTGCCCGTAAGATTCTCTCATTCCTTGTTCCTGGTGATTGGAAGTACCCACAGGACACCTGCGATCGGATAAATGACCTTAGGCAATGCGAGGATTCCATTGAGATACCTCGCCCAGTTCTTTGGGAAGAGATTTTCTCATTGTCGAAGCAGTTCTCCACCGATCCCCTGCACCTTGAGTTTTGGCGATTGCTCGGAAGCGATTTCAGCCCTATCGAATTTACGCAAGAGGAGGTTAACGTGCTCATCAACGGTGTCGGTTTACCAGTCAGGGCGGTCATCAAAGGTGAATATCTTGTCGACAAAGTCGCTGAAAAATGCCACTACGGCGGATTCCTTGTCGAGCGTCCGTGTCACAGCAAGACCGGTGACGAGTATGGAATTGCGTTCTATCTAAAGAGGAAAGGCAGAGGGCTGGATTATGCGACGCTGTTCTTTTGGTTTGCAATGTGGACCCCCTATTGGGAGAAGAGCGGCAAAGCGATTTGCTTTGGAGAAGGCTGATCGCGAAGCGTTCCTGAAGTCGTATTCGGGCGCGACTGAGGAGTTTCCTGATCCAGAAAAAGGAGAGGTCTGGGTTCTGGGTTGCATATTGGAGAGCTTGTTGGCGGGCTCCTCTGGAGCTGATCCCGTAGACAAGATCTGGGGGCAGTTAAAACCTATTCTCAACGCTGTCTACGCAGCCGAATCGTGAAATCCATTTGACTCGGCATTGACGACGCAGGAGCTGGCGTCGTTGCCCGTCGGGTGGGCCGATGTTGACGCTCGCGTTGGCGCGGGCATCGCGACGGGCGGGCATCCGAGCGTCTAAGATACCATCGAAAAGCCGGATCTTTTCATTCAGAATTTGGTAGATGCGAACATCGGCCGCGTTGGAGCGATTGAGAAAATGACCACCACCACGTAATATTTCTGCCGTAGCGGTGGCAGCGCCCGATTGGGGAACAATTGCATTGCCCCCTTAATCCTGTGGCACTCGCTCCTCCGATGAAACATAGCTGAACATCCCATCCTGAACCCGCTCGTCTCCAGGCATACCTATAAGACGAACAGACCCGGGGCAACGCCGCAAACACTGTACCTATTTCAACAAGTTCTTAGACGGCCGAATGCTTTGTGCGTCCAGTGACTGAATACACCTACGAGCAGCAGATCCACGCTCACCAATACTCACAGCCCCAATTCAGGGAAGCTCTCTCTGCTCTCTCGGGCGGGGTGTGCGTTGTTTAGGTCAAGATGTCTCAAAACGACCATCTTGTGTCGCCAGTCAGAATTCTTTACCTGAATTCGGTGAATGGCGTCGCGGTTCCTATACTAGTCAGCTCGTGGATAGGTTCGTTCGCTCTCCCTCCAGTTCGCGAGAGAGGACGGGGCTTCCAATTCCATCCGCGGTTTGCTTCCGAAGCGATCGCAACGGGGAAAACATGAGCGTGATCGGACCAGCTCTTTTGAACCAGGCCTGGAGTTAGTCTTCGGCTGGTTTAGGTTGCAGTCAGTTCGCGGCTAGCCGCGAACTGACTGGCGAATTCGCTGGGCGTCCTCTCGCCGAGAGATCGGTGAGGACGACTCTCATTGTATTCTTCCCTCCAGGCATGAATGATCTGTTTTGCATCGACCAGCGTTTGGGACCAGTTCGTATTCAGGCACTCATCGCGAAAGGTCCCGTTGAACGATTCGATGAACGCATTATCCGTCGGCTTGCCGGGACGCGAGAAGTCGATCTTCACCCCGTTCCGATAGGCCCATAAATCCATCGCCTGACTAGTAAATTCGCTGCCATTGTCACAGAACAAAAACTTCGGCACGCGACCTTCGTACTTCAGCCGGTTCAGAGTTCGCATCACGTCTTCTCCCTTCAGAGTTTGTCCCACCTCGACGGCCACGCTCTCTCGCGTGTAAACATCGACGATCGCCAAGGCACGGAAGCGTCTGCCATCCTGCAGTTGATCGGCCACGAAATCCAGGCTCCACGCCTGGTTCGGCGCCGTCGCTACGAACTTCTCTTCGCGATGCCGCACAGCCCTTCTCTTGCGCTGGGGCCGCTTCTTCAGCGTCAGACCCTCTTCCTTGTACAACCGGTACACCAGATATTTGCCTGCATTCCAGCCCTCGCGGTTCAGCAGCACGCGGATCTTGCGATATCCATAACGTACTCTTGCCTGAGCGATCTCCCTTATC
>JBKQVW010000103.1:0-5370 GCA_052142955.1 Acidobacteriaceae bacterium
ATTTCGGTCTGCCGGAACCCGTTCATCTCCACCCGGCGCCACCACCGGTCCTTCGCCTCCCATTTCAGTTCCAGGTGTCCCGGCACAGCCTTGCCCATGACCACGGCAAAGTCCACCTCCAGCTGAAACGGATCCGCCTGCCCGCCCAACAGATTGGCCTGTTGTTCGGCTGTGATCAGCAGCTGTTGCACACGCGGATCGGTACCGGCGAAAACCGGTACAACGCAGACCATGAGGAAGAAAGTAGTACAAACCAGCCGTTTCATCAATGCACCATCGTAGACCCGAAGCGGCTCAAATTCACATCAAAATTTCATGAGGAAAACTCGCCGCCCCCGCGGCTGCCCCGTCATCCCCCCACCCCCATGGCTCTTCCCTGGCCCGACGGCTCTTCCTCGGCCCGCCTGGCACGGTCAAGAGGCCTGGCCCATCCCTCCGGAATCCCCTCAGAATCCAGCCAAACCCGCGCTTCCTGCTTCTTGCGGCCAGTCACCCAGAGCCGCCGCGGAGGTCACCGCCCGCGCGTCTCCCTTATTTCTCGTGGAAGGCGATCCACATGCCGAATTTTCCGTAATAAACGCGGATGTTGCACTGCTTCGGCGCCATGTGAGGGAACGCAATCTGAAAGGGCTGAGCCTCGTCCAGCTTTCCGGTTTGCATCGGAGCGCGCACCAGGTCATCTCCCTCGTCGTACTTGCTCCCCGCGGTCACGTTTTTGTTGATCACCAGCGTCCACTCGTCTTCGCCGGGAATCAGGTACATGGCATACGCGCCCGCCGCCAAATCCTTACCCCCGACGGATACATCGGCCTGGGTCAGCAAATACATCGGCGCATCGCCGGGACCCCAGATCTTACCCTTCGGCAATTCTTTCCTGCCATCTCCGGCCTGTGGCTGATAGTCCGCCGACATGCTCTTCCCGTCTGCGAACGTGCATGCGGTCGTGAGAGTCGTCGCCTTGCTCGACACTTGCCCCAGCGCAGGCATCGCCATCAATGTGCACAAAGACAGAAAGTAGATAGTTCTACAACGCATGCTCCCTCCTCCATTTCATCCATCTGCATTCACAGTTGGATGCGGAAGGCGCGTGCGAAGTGAACTCTCGATCGCACTTTTTGCGTTTCGTGCGCCCGTGTTCCCTCGTTCCCTGGCCCTAAGTCCCTGGTCCCTGGTCCCTCCTTCCCTGGCTCCCTCCCTCGTTCCCTGGTTCCCTCGTTCCCTTGTTCCCAAGTTTCAACTCAGGGCCCCGCGCAGCGGTTTGCCCGGCGCACTCGATCCAGACACAACCATCGCCCGTTTGCCTGCCTTTTGATCGGCGCACTCATGCCGTCTGGGAGCAGGACCCCAGCCACCCTCAGCGAACCCGCAGCATAAGAGTGCCGTGCGCAGCCACCGTCGTCGAGTATTCTCCTTTGACGAATTTCACCTGCGTGTGCGCCCACAGATCGCGCGCCCCGCTGACCGAGCCTTTCAGCGGCAGCTCGCTCGCCTTCACCGTAGCGGTCACCGGCGCATTATCGAGATTCACCACGCCCACAGCCACGCCGCCATCCTTCAAAGGCTTGATCCATGTCTCCAGGTTGCCGTTCTTCACCGGGGTTGCCTGCTTCCCCAGCGGGTCCTGATCCACCGCAATCACTTCCTTGTTCAGAAGAATTGACTTGGTCGCGTCCGACATTTTGCGGATATCGTTGCCGGCCAGCAACGGCGCCGCCGACAGCGCCCAAAGGCTCATGTGCGTCCGATACTCGTCGTTCGTCATGCGCCCGTTGCCGATCTCCAGCATATCGGGATCGTTCCAGTGCCCCGGCCCGGCATAGGGAGCCGAGGGCACCTGCTCGTGAATGTTCTTCATCATGCTGTCCCACTCATCGAGAATGTCGCCCGTGGTGCGCCACAGGTTACCGCCCACGGCCGGGCCCCACTTCCACACATCGCCCAATCCGTACTCGCACAGGCTGAAGACGATCGGCCGTTTTGTCTCCTCCAGCGCCCTGCCCATCTTCTGGTACACCGGTTGCAACTGATCGTTCTTGTAGATGCTGCCCGCGCTGCACCAGTCGTATTTCAAATAGTCGATGCCCCACGATGCGTACGTCTTCGCGTCCTGCTCTTCATAGCCGTAGCTGGCCGGATAGCCCCCGCAGGTGCTCGGCCCCGGCGAGGAATAGATGCCCAGCTTCAGCCCCTTCGAATGCACATACTTGGCCAGTGCCTTCATGTCGGGAAATTTGCGGTTAGGCCGGATGTTCCCCTGCGCATCGCGCGTCCCCTCCCACGTGTCGTCGATGTTCACGTAGGTGTAGCCGGCATCCCGCATCCCGCTCGTCACCATCGCGTCGGCAATCCCCCGCACCACCGCGTCATCGGCGCTGCCGCCAAACAGATTCCAGCTATTCCAGCCCATCGGCGGCTTCTTCGCCAGCCCGTTGTAACCCACAGGCTTGATCGCCGGCGGAGCGATGTAGGCAGGCTCTGGAAAAACCTCCGCCGCCGCAGCCGGATGCAGAACCGTCTCCTGTCCCTTCCCTGTGTTGAGATCGTTTTCTCCGTCCCACCGCACATGCAGATCGCTCCCCACCAGGTCTCCAACCGCAAAAGGCTGCTCCGGGTACCAGGGGGCTGTCAGCTCGAAATGAGAGCCACTGACGGTGCCCTTCATTTCCGTCTTGAAGGCTGGGGTCTGCACCTGCGCTGTCAACTCGTTGCCCGTTTGCGTCATCTGCAGAAGTACGTTGTTCGTCTCCCCATTCAGGAGCAACTTCTCCGGTCCCGTCCACTTGCCCGTCAGGTTGGGCTCCTTTTTGCAAGCGGTCAGCGTCATCGCCAGCAACACCAGCGTCGCGCCCGCGGTCAGCCGCAGCGCCCTTCTTGCCCTGCATCCTTCAATGGTCATGGATTCCTCCTCTTGCGGTATTCGGCGCTTCCCTCCCTCCAGGTCGGGATGACAGGAACGAGCTCGCGCCGCCCCTCCCGGTTCGCAAAGCAGAAGCCACCTGAAATTCGCCACCGCAAGTATAGTTGAAAGCCGCCAGCCGCCCCGCTCGCCGCTATTGTCCTACTGCGGTCTCAATCAGTGTCGATGGTGTACTCATCATTCCGCGAGGAGCAACGATCCACGGAACAGTGGTGGAATCCAAGCAGCCCGGCGCTCTAACCGGCAGTCCTCACCTGATCATGAAATGGACGTCCCTCGATAAGCAGCGACAACTCGGCATGCCGCAAAGAATTGTCGGAGGATGATAAGCCCGTTTGCCGTTACCGATCTGCGAGATTGGCTGAGCGTTCGGCGATCCTGACCTGACGAGGCGAACGATTTTCCATGGTGCTAGGGCGCTGGCCTATTTATCTCCGTCTTGCATATTTACATAATGGTTATTTAACCGTATGTTCGACGGGTTGGCGACCAGAAGGGATCCCACGCGGATGCCTGCACTTACTCGGATCTCAGGGCAATCATCGGATCGACCGTTGCGGCCCTGCGCGCTGGAAGCCAGCAGGCAACCGACGCTGTCAAAAAGATCACCACAGCGATCGCGAGGTAGGTCGCCGGGTCATAGGGGCTCACACCGAACAGCAACGACTGCATCAGACGAACTGTGGCAAACGCCGTAACAATCCCGCATAGTATGCCAACCCCCGTCAGAACCAGTCCATCGCGGACAAACAGAGAAACGATCATGCCGCGCTGCGCTCCCAATGCCATGCGTATCCCTATCTCCCGGGACCGCTGTGTGACCGAGTACGAAATCACTCCGTAGATGCCAACCATTCCCAGCAGCAGCGCCATCGCTCCCGCAACCGCCAGCATCGCCAGCGTAAAGGATGTTCGCGCCGTTGACTGGGAGTAGTAGTAGCCCACTGTATTCGGGTCTGCCAGCGGCAGGCTGGAATTGTCCGACCAGATCGTCTGCCGCACCTCGTTCATGAACGCCTGCGATCCCGCCCGCGGCGTTCGAATCACGAATGAAACGCTGCGCTGTACCCGCTCTTTCTGGGTATCGAAGTTATTCATCATCAGGGGCCAGTACACGGTGGTTGGGGGTTTCTCGTTCATGCCGTCATCGTGCACATCGCCGACCACACCCACAATCTGCCGCCAGTCATCCGTCGTGCCCGTCCGCATCCGCTTGCCCAGTGCGTTTTGCGGGCTGCCCCAGTATTCACGGGCAAAATTCTCTGAGATCACAGCCGCCGGAAGCGTTTCGAAGCTGTCTTGCCAGGTGAAATCACGCCCCGCGATCAGTCGAGTGCCCAACGTCTTGAACAGCTGCGGGGAAACCCAGACGAACCTGCGCAGCGGCGGAATTTCTCCGTTGCGATAGACGCGGTCCTGGGCAAAGATCAGGTCGTTCGAGTTGTATCCGCTCATGGGAACCTCGCTGGTCAGACCCACTGACTCCACTCCCGGCAGGGCTTCCAGCTTGTTCATCATGTCCTGCTCCAGGTGCACGAGTTTGTCGCGGTCTTTGTCCGATATTTCCGTATCCGGTATCGATACGCGGAACGTCTGCAGGGCGTTTGGTTCCGTGAATCCCGGACTTACATGCTCCAGTGCACGGAACGTACGGATCATAAGTCCCGAGCAGATCAGAAGAACCAGCGCCAGGGCCACCTGGACCACAACCAGCGCATTGCGCGCGCGATGCCGTTCCCTGCTCTGGCTCAGCGCACGCCCTCCCTCCCGTAATCCCGTATGCAATTGACCTCTGGCAAACTTGAACACCGGGACCAGCCCGATCAGCAAGCCCGTCAACACAGCCAGCACCAGAGTGAACAGAAGCACTGGAATGTTGAGCCCGATCTCATAGGCGCGCGGCAAATTCTTCGCCAGCGCCAGCAGCGCCCGCAGTCCGGCGTAAGCGAACCCTAGTCCCAGCACGCTGCCGATCAGCGTCAGTACGAAGCTTTCAATTAAGATGCCGCCCGCAATCTGTTTCCATCCCGAACCAAGAGCGGAGCGAATCGCCAGTTCCTGCCTTCGCCCTTCCACGCGGACCAGCAGCAGATTCGCCACGTTTGCGCATGCAATCAGCAGAACCATCGCGATCGAGCCCATCAGCACCCACAGAACGTTCCCCACGTCGCCTACAACGTCCTGCTTGAGCGGCCGCAGATACGTCCTGAACTGCGCGGCTTCAAAGAGGCTTGTGCTGTAACCTTGCGGAGGCGGAAAGCTGCGTATGGCAATCGGAATCAGCCGCTGCAGGTCTGTGCTCGCTTGGGCAATGGTGACACCCGGCTTCAGCCGGGCTAGCCCCTCATAGCTGAAGTTCCCCAGTTGTGTCTTGCTACGATCCCATTGCATTGGCACTATCAGGTCCGCATCCTGCCAGTCCAGGAAGTGAAATCCCTTGGGCAGCACACCGA
>JBKQVW010000104.1:0-6063 GCA_052142955.1 Acidobacteriaceae bacterium
CAAGGCTCTACGACCGCGCAGCGGCGCGCTTCAGCGCGGCCTTGACTCCGGTCCGGCCTCGGCTATGCTCTGTCTATCCGGGGAATGTCAGTCGATATTCGACGGACCGAGGCCGAAAACAGCCACCAAACAGCCATTGACTTGGCTCCTCTGCGACACGAACTCTTCTGTCGAAGCTAACAGCCATCAGAACAGCCATCAACTAAAAATTGCCACCTATTATCCGTGGCCTGTTTCGTTGTAAATTGTTTATTTTATTGGTGCCCGGAGGGGGACTTGAACCCCCACGACCTTGCGGTCTGCGGATTTTAAGTCCGCTGCGTCTGCCGATTTCGCCATCCGGGCGCATGCAATGGATCGGTGCAACCCGATTCTATCGAAGTTTGCCCCGATCATGTTCTTATTGGCGATCCGCGCGGCTTCCAACTCTACCTGAGAAACCATGCCTACTGCCGGGTGGGCCGATTGCTACTCAAGCTGGCGCTCGGGTTGCTGGTCGCGTCCCGGGACTGGCTGCCGGCGGGCGCCGCATACAGCCGGCGATACATGTCCCTGTTGCGCAGGATCGCCTCGACATATTCGCGCGTCTGCGTAAATGGAATGGATTCCACAAACTCCGGCAGGCTGGCGTAGGGCCCGTTGGCGAGCCATGCCTTCACGCGATCGTCCCCGGCATTATAGGCGGCCAACGCGTACTCCGGCTGGCCGTTAAATTCGTCCATCAACTGGCGAAAATACACGGTGCCCAATTTCAAATTCACTTGCGGGATCAGCAGAAATGAGGTTCGATACGGGCGCACATGCTGCTTGCGCGCCAGTTCGCTGCCGACGCGCGGTAACAACTGCATCAGTCCCCATGCGTTTGCATAGGAGATAACAGTGGGATTGAATTCCGATTCCTGGCGAATCAACGAAGCGACCAGGTACGGATCGAGACCTTGTTGCTGCGAGTCGCCCTGCAGCAGCGGCCAATAGGGTTGTGGAAATAGGAGCTCCCAATAAGCGCGCGGAATCGAATCGAGAGGCGCCGCAAAATACGACTGGATCCTTTGCTTCAGGACCCGCATGGCCCGCCAGTTCTCTCCGTAGGAGCTGTACAGCTGCGCTTCCGCGTAAGCCCCCCAGGTGTCGCTATCGGGACTGGCGCCGATCTCCGCCACAATGTATTGATTCAGTCCGGCATTCGCCAACAACTGGGCGCGCTCCACATGGATGTCGTCTTCTGGAATCTCCGTAGACAGATCGGGAACCGATGGATCGGCGACATCTGCCAGTACTGGCAACGCTGCCGGCACAACAGTGCCGAGAGTGGCCAGCCGTTGCTGTGCAAGGTCCGCATAGTAATACTGATGAAATGCGCTGACCAATTTTTCGTAGCAGGCCGCTGCGGCAGCAGGATTCTTTTCGTAGTCCTGATACACCACGCCGCGCCAATAGATAGCCGCCGCGATGTGCGTGTCGTCCGGGTAGCGTGTAATCTGCTCGTCGAATAATCGCGCCGCAGTCTTTTTGTCGCCGAGCCGGTAGTTGAGCCATGCCGCGTGCCAATGACTAGTCGACGCCATCGAGCTATGCGGAAAGCGCTGAGCCAAATCACCGTAGTATTGGATCGCCGACGCCATATCGTTGGCGACCAAGGCCATGTTGCCAGCCGAAAACAGCGCCTCCGCCGTCCATCGACTGGCGGGGAAACGCTGCTCCAACTGACCGATCAACGCTTTCGCCTGCGCGGCATCTTTCGCATCGCGAGCGACTTCCATCTTCAAATAGAGCCTGGTGGCTCCGGCTTCATCGTCCGTGTCGGACAGTCGGGCCAGTTGCGAGGGGTCGACATGTTTCGTCTGTTTGAACGTAGCAACCGCAGCCCGCGCTAGCAGTGCGTTCACTTCTCCGGTACCGGCCACGGTTGGATCTTGCGCGAGGGTTTGATATTCCGCCGCCGCCGCTCCATACCGTCCGGCGAGATACAATCCATCCGCGTGACGAGTCCGTTCTGCAACCGTGAACGGTGGATGGATGCCCATCTGCTGCATCTCGCCCGATACCTGGCCGGACTCGCTGCTCGTCGGATCGCCTACATAGAGTCGCGTATAGAGCTGCTGCGCCAGCTGGCGATTTCCGGCAAGCTGGTTTGCCTTTGCCAGGACGAATAGATATTCCGAGGACTTCGCGAGCCTGGTGTCGTGGAGCTTTGCCAGTTGTCGCAAGGCTTCCTGCGGGTCGCCCTCGCTCAGCTTGATATTGGCGAGCAGCAGCGTGGCACGGTCAATCAGAATGCTGTCCGGGTGACGCTTCGCAAATTTCTGGAGCAACTGTTCGGCAGCTGCGAATTGTTGCTGCGCGAAGTTCGCCTTGGCGCCGAGGTAATCCGCGTAGTCGTCTAAAGCCTGACCCTCGCGATTTGCGTGCTGGAACGATGCCGCTGCGTCCTTATACTTGCTGTCCTCAAAATATGCCTCGCCGAGAGCCATATACGCGGCTGCCGCCGCCTCTCCTGTATGGGAGCGGGCATAGTGAAGAACGCCCGCATAGGCCTGCGGTGTCCTTTGTTGAATCAACTGCTGCGCCATCGGGCGCAATTCGGAGGACGCGACGAACGCATGGCGCAGTTGATGCACGCGGGCCAGTTCCCGCGCACTCACATGACGACGCCTGCGCCCACGACGAGTATGGGCATGGAGCCGCTCACGGCTGGAATGCGCCCGCCCTTGTTCTCTGCTTCGAGGTTCGCCGCGACGACTGCTACTGCGTTTACGCCTTACAGTTCCATGCGACCTGGAGCGACGGCTGCTCGACCGCGCGCGGGAACGCTGGGGGTGGTGTGCGGGAGCGCTCGTGTGGCGCTTGGAGGGATGCTCCGTTGTGTGGGTCTTGTGATGCCGCGCGGTGTCCGGGCTCTGGGCCAGAGTAGGGACTGCGGCGATGATGGCGAAACCAAGCAGGACGAAGAATGTCCACGAATGTCGCGGGAACCTTCGAAAAAAGCAGGAACCATCGAGCGGCCTGGACCAGCGCCGACCTGGCAAAGCAAATCCAAAAAACTGCATATATCTATGAATCTAGCGGGATGCGGCGCAAAAACAAAGTGGCGGGGCAAATACTTGTCGCCGTTGAGAGATTTGTCCGCAACCGTTGCCCCGGTCTACCATCTAATCAGCTGCAGTGACATTGTGACTTCGGAGTGGTTGTCCGAACGCGATGGCGAGTAGCAAGATCGAAAGGGCCGCCATCGAACCATGGCAACCATGTTGACTCCGGAAGAAAAGGAAGCAAATGCGCTCCACCCTGACCTCCTGCTGGTCGAGAAGGTAAAGGCGGGCGATTTAAGCGCCTTTGAGCAACTGATGCGGCAATATGATCGCCAGATCTTTCGCATCGCTCTTCACATTACGCAGAACCGTGAAGATGCGGAAGACATTGTGCAGGACACATTTTTTAAGGCGTTTCAGAAGGTCCATCAGTTTCAGGGCAATTCAAAGTTTTATACGTGGCTGGTGCGAATCGCTGTCAACGAGTCTTTGATGCGGTTACGCAAACGCCGCTCGCAGAAAACGGTTTCTATGGACGATGAAATCCAGACCGAGGAAGGTTCCATCCCACGAGATTTCGCGGACTGGATGCCGAATCCGGAACAGAACTACAACCAGGCGGAGCTGGCGGACATTCTTCGCAAAACCATCAAAGGTTTACCGCCCGGGTTTCGCACCGTCTTTGCGCTGCGAGACATTGATGGTTTATCGACGGAGGAAACCGCTCAGGCGCTGGGGTTGAGCGTGCCTGCGGTGAAAAGCCGTCTGCTGCGCGCTCGTCTGCAATTGCGCGAACGACTGAGCCGATACTTCCGGGTTCCCACAGGAGAACATGCGCCGTGAACTGCACAGAATTTCTTGCCAATCTAACCGATTATTTTGACGCTAAAACGGCGGCTGCTCTGCGCTTGGAGCTGGAGCAGCACATGGGCGGCTGCAGCCATTGCCACGTGACTGTCGACACCACTCGTCAGACGATTGAAGTCTATCGAAATAATGAGCTGTTCGAATTGCCGGAATCGATCCGCACGCAGCTGCACCAGGCTGTTTTGGCAAAATGTGCAAACTTGAAGCGCAAAAAAGAGCCAAAAATATAGGCTCGTCGGTTGCACAATTTCAGTTTCAATCGAATAGCCGGAGTTCAACTAGGTCGGAATTCACCCTGTCAGAGCCGTCGAATCATGCAGGAAGTTTCGGCAGGCGCTCGCGCAGCTCTTCTGGGAGACGCGCTTGCAACGCACGTGCCTGCTGGCTGAGATAAACCGGCGCCGGAGTGATGATGGCGACGATAACCCATGCCAGAAGCGAGATTAGCAGCCCCAGAATTGCCGCGCGTTCCACGCTGACAACAAATGAAAGTTGATGCAACTGCAGGCTAACAACCACCCAGTCCCGCAGCGGCTCGATTCGATGCAGCACCACCAGGGCCAGGATAAATGCTCCAATGGCCAGCGTAGAGGTTCCAATCAGCAGCACATCCACCGCGCGATGGATTCGTTGGCGGGTGTGGCATTGGTGACATTCACGTAAATGTTGCTCGTAGTCGGTACGCATTTCAGGGTTCAGCCCGGAGATGTCATACCGCCATCCTGCAAGGATGTCCCCGACTGTGGGGTCGATACAACGTACTTTCCGCATAGTCTCCCGATTCCCTAAAGCCAACAACCACTATTACATTGACTGAATTGTAACGTAAACGGTAGCATGAGGCGGAAAAACCTTTACTGTCCAAATGCTATAAGTCTATAGATTTTAAGGGCTCGTGTTGCGATGCGAGCAAAACCTGATTCCCCAATAGACCCATTCTGCCTTCGAGCGCTCGCTCTGCTGAGCCACGCGCCAGTGCCGGCAAATTGTTGCTTTCTGAGATATGCGCCAAAATCACGTAGCGTGCTCTGCCATCGTATTCGGAGGCGAGGTAATCTCCTAAGGCATCGTTCGAGAGATGTCCGACGCGGGACAATACGCGCTGCTTCACAACCCACGGATACGGCCCATCGCGGAGCATTTCTACATCGTGGTTGGACTCAATGATCAACAGGTCGGCGCCCCGCAAATGCATTCGCACATTGGGTGCCAGATAGCCAAGATCGGTGGCAACCACGATGCGCATTCCTTCTGCCTTCAGAACGAATCCGACGGGGTCCGCCGCGTCGTGCGGAATGGTGAACGGAGTAACTTGGATGTCTCCGACATCAAATGGAATTCCAGCGCGAAAATGTTCAACACATGGAAGATAGGCCGGGTCGGCGTTAGTCGCCGTGTCAGGCACAACGTCATCAAGTTCTTGTAGCGCGGCAACATCCGTTTTGGAATGTTCTTCGGAACGGTCAGCAACGGCCGGTTCTGCGATAGCAACATCCGGTCCTGCGGGGCCCTGCTCGGCAGCCGCCAAGGATGGAATCTCAAGCGATCCGTCATCCGGCGCCGGACCCGCTGCAGGATCGTTCTCTCCGTACACGCCTGACTTCAACGACTCGGCATATTGCTGACGGCGTAGCTCCAGCCATGCGTTCAGGCTCATCGTGGTCCGGGGCGTGATCCATGCCCGCCAGGCCGCATGGGTCGCCTGGGTCGCGTAGACGGGTATATTCCACCGGCGGGCCAACACGGAAAGGCCTTGCACGTGATCTTGATGTTCGTGTGTGATCAGAACCGCATCTAATTTTTCCGGGTCTTCGCCGCTGAACCGCATGCGCTTGACGATTTCTCTGCAACTCAATCCGGCGTCGAGCACAATACGAGTGCGACTGGTGGAAACGACGGTGCAATTGCCTTTGGAGCCGGAACCCAGAACGGTGACACGAACCATAAGGAAAGAGTACCGCGTTTCATAGTGGAAGCAAAAGCGAATCGAACGATAGAGCCTGAATCTGTTGCAGGCCCCTTCGCAAAACTCCTGCCTGCAGCACAAAATTCAATACCGGTAGAAGCCGCGGCCTGATTTGCGTCCCAGCCAGCCCGCGTCCACCATGCGAACCAGCAGCGGACAGGGCCGATATTTCGGATCGCCGAAGCCCTCCTGCAAGACCCG
>JBKQVW010000105.1:0-37191 GCA_052142955.1 Acidobacteriaceae bacterium
CATGAATATGCCGTACGATGGTGACAATTCCCCGGTTGCCGAAATTTCCTCAGCCCCTGAATCCGCGTCCGTCGAAGCCGCATTTCCATCAGACCACGCTGGCAGGCGTCTGAAGGTCCTGGTCCTCGACGAGGAAATTCCCTTCCCTTTGAATTCCGGAAAACGCATTCGCACCTGGAACCTGCTACGCAATCTGTCCCGGAGACATGACATCACTTTCCTCTGTTACGGCACACCGGAGAATCCCGGTCTTTCAAAGTTCGAGGAGCTGGGCATACGGGTGGTCCTGGTGCCGGGCCTGCCGGCATCGAATACGCTTCGCTTTTACGCAGGCGCGTTCGCGAACATCTTTTCCCTCTGGCCGTATTCTGTCTCACGGCACCACACACGCAGATTCATCCGCGCGATTCGCACTCTGATTGCATCGCAACCGTTTGACCTGGTGCATTGCGAGTGGACCCCGTACGCCAGCTACATCAATGCGGTTGGACAGCTGCCCATCCTGATCATGGCCCACAATATTGAGGTAACGGTATGGCGCCGCCGCGCGCAACACGCTTCGAATCCTGCGGAGCGCTTGTTCATGCGTTGGCAAGCGTGGAAGATGGCCCGCTTTGAAAAAAAGTGCTTTGCCCGGGCCGGACATGTCGCCGTCGTCACCGAAGAAGAAAGGCAGACTGCAAAGCAGTGGGGCGCGCCCGCTGTCTATCTCGTATCCAACGGTGTCGATACCGAATATCTGCACTCTGGCGGCGAAGCATTCGAGCCGGACTCTCTGCTGTTTCTGGGCTCCCTGGACTGGCAGCCCAATCGCGATGCCCTGCTGTATCTTCTCAGCGAAATCTTACCCAGGATTCAAGCGGCAAACCCGCAGGCAAAACTCCGCATCGTGGGACGCCAGCCGGCGACAAAACTGCGGGAGCAGGTCGAGGACCTGTCCGGAGTTGAGTGGGTCGGCGAAGTGCCGGACATTCGCCCGCATTTTGCCCGTGCCGCCATCGTTCTTGTTCCTCTGCGAATTGGAGGCGGCAGCAGGATCAAAATCCTGGAATCGCTTTCGATGGGGAAGGCAGTGGTGGCCACGCACATCGGCGCAGAAGGGCTCGACGTGGTTCCTGGCGTTCACTGCCTGATCGCCGACTCGCCCGCAGATTTTTCCCAATCTGTGACTCAGCTTCTCGCCGATCCCGAACGCGCAGTCGAGTTGGGACGGAACGGACGGGAGTTGGTGGTCCGGCAATATGACTGGGGCGGCGTAGCAAAAATTCTTGAGCAAGCATGGATCGACACCGCCAGCGCCGTCAAGAAATAAAAACTGATCAGCGTCATTTTTGTCCCTTGATTTTTTCCTTCAGCTCTCGTACCTCACGCGCCAGCGCCACCGGCAGCCGCATCCCCTGCCCTTTCAGTCGATCTTGTACACGCGAACGTCCCGGAGGCAGCGGCGTCACGCCCATTTTGCGCAGGTAATAATTCGCCCGATAAATGTTCGCCAGCTTGTCGTTCTTGTATTCAAAATTCTGATTGATGGAGACCGAAATATCGTCGCCATTTTCCAGCCAGTGCGGAGCATTGATCGGGATATGCACGGCCTTTCCCGGCTCCAGTAGAAACGACGTCGCCCGGTTCTGCAAATCCTTCTTGTAAATGGCCGCATTGTTATCGACCGTCCAGAAGCGCTCCAGCTCCGGTTCCGTCAGTACTTCCCTGTCCGTCTGGTCGAAGACATGGATCGTCTTTTTCCCGTGCACCTGCAGCAACAGGCTGCATTCCTTGTCGATGTGATACTCCGTGATGCGATGCGGAGAGGTAATAAAGATGATGGACTGCCGGCTCTTCGCTTCCTTGCTCAGCGGGATGCCGGTCATCTCCTGCACTTCGGCCAGGCCCTGCTCCAGCAAGTCGTGAATCTCGGGATCGCGATCGGCGCCAAAAATAATGATCCACGCATCCGTCTCGCGAATGCGGCGAAAGGCCTCTTCGATAGAAAAATCCCGCCCCGGACGATCATCCCAGCGTTGATTGATACGCTTTTTCCCCGCATTCCAATACACTTTGTTTGGGATTGGCAGAGAGCGCTCCAGCAGAGTATGCAGGCGATCCATGGTGAATGCCGGATGGCTGCTCAGCGAGTGGTCCAGCATGAATGGACGCCGGTTGAAGTTCTCTGCGAATCTTGCCCGGTCGACCGTATAAAGGCGTTCGGGCGCGTGGGGAATGGCTTTGGCGATAGGCGGTACAACTGCGGCGGTTGTCGACATAAGTGTCACCTCTTGCTGCCGATTGGAGTCGGCGTCCTCTCTGAGCCTTGCAACTTGATTGGGTCTTGAACTACCAGCCGGGACCGGCGGCAGGAAATTTGCCGGGACCGCTGCCTTGAAAGAACACGCATATGAGTCCACAAATTTTTTCCTGGCCCCACACCGAACCGGTTCCGCCGCTCGCTGCCAACAGTGTCCACGTCTGGGCATGGGACTTGGACCGTCTGCCGCTCGATTCCGACTGGAACATCCTCAGCGAAGAGGAAACGCTTCGAGCGCGGCGCTTCGTCTATCCGCGGGACCGCGACCGCTACGTGCGCGCCCACTCCGCCATGCGTACCCTGTTGAGCGTCTATACCGGCATCGGCGCAGCCAGGATGATCTTCTCCACCCATGCCTATGGCAAGCCGCAAATTCATTGCAACGAGAGCGCGGAGCAAATTCAATTCAACCTGACCCACAGCGCCGGCATCGCAGCCCTTGCCGTCAGCCGCGAATATCAACTCGGCATCGACATCGAACAGATTCGCCCCATCGACTCGGAGGTCGCGGAACATCATTTCTCGTCCAGCGAGTTGCTGACCCTCGCCGCTCTTCCGCCGGAGCAATGGCTTCAAGGCTTCTATCGCTGCTGGACCGGCAAGGAAGCACTGCTGAAGGGGGAAGGCATGGGCCTGAACCTGCCGCTGGACGGGTTTGATGTGGAAGTCCGCCCGCAGCGCCCGGCGGCGTTGATCGCTGTCGCCCCGCATTCCGACATCGCCTCCGGCTGGCTGCTCGCGGAATTGACCCCTGCCGAAAACTTCGTCGGAACCCTCGCCGTACGCGACCCGGCGGGAACATTCGAGAGAACTTCTCTCCAATGTTTTTCCCTTCGCTGGTAGCAATTCACCCTTATCGGGTCGATGCGTTGTGAGCAAACCAGTTCTCAAACTGCACCTCCTTAAAGGGACTGCGATTCGCGGCCAGCAGCGGCGCCGGTGTACCGAGCAACGTATGCGAGAAAAACTCTAGGGTGTACGCTTCGACAATTTCGTGCGCTCGTTGCGGTGAAATGGTTCCGGCACCGGTCAACCGTCGTATCGGCGAGTACAGCGAACGGTCCGAAAAATCGAAATGGCTCGCTCCTCGAATCGTGAGCGTGTAGCCACCGAATGCTTGCATCGTGTGGTTCAGGTTGTCGGTATCGGCATTCGTCAGCTTGGATTCCCGGCGAGTTTGCACATTCGTCGAATTCAATTGCGCCGCAGTGATCGCCGGCCCATCGTCGTTCATCACCAGATACGGCTTGTCGAGCCCGTGCGTGGCAACCTCGCCGAATATCCACCCATCTTCGTTCAGCGCCGCTTTCACCCTGGGGTCCCGATAGCAGACCTCGGCCGCAACCGCTCCGCCGAAGGAGTGGCCAAAAGCGCCCGCATTGTCCGCATCGACACGATGGAACCACGGGCTCTTCGGATCGAGATTCGCAGCGGACAGCGTGTTCAGTACCAGGACATCGTCGCCCGCCTGGATCGAAACTTCCCGGCTTCCAATGGCGATCTGCTCCGCGACCGTGGTGTGCTGAAAGTCGGCGATGTCGTGGACGTCCGTGGTACGGACCACGCGGCCATCGGGAAACGCCACCGGACCCGAGTTATAGGTGTGATCGACCCCGACCACGATGAAACCGTGGCTGGCCAGGTCCTCCACCTGGTACGTGTTCTGCGTGCGCTGTCCTCTCCACTCCGGATTAAAAAGCAGCACCGGAAACGGCGCTCCGCTGGTAGCAACGGGAGCATTCCGGTACGAATGGGTCTTTAAGACGACCATGTAACTCGACAACAGCGTGGTCTCGCGGCGTCGGCGATAGCTGGCAAGCTTTTGACGATGCGGGACCGCCGGGTACCATATCTGGACCATGATTTCGCGCGGCCGCGGCGGGCCGGCGACGTGTGTTTCCATCCGGACGGGATCCACCAGATGCTCAATGCGGGTGCCGATTGCATACGTCCCGGTGGGTTTCGGCAAAGAAAACATAGGCAGAACATAGGTGAACGCCGCCGTCAGAATCAGCAGGCATGTCACGGCAGCCGCCAGCGCGACGCGAATCCAGCGGGGTCGCGGCTTCCTCCACAGCAGTGCGTACAGGCCCAGCAACACTCCCAGATAAAGCGGAAGCAATTGCCAATAGGCGCCGAGCCACAGGAAGGCCAGCAACAGCACCGCGCCGGAAAGCATCGCGGCCGCCACGCCGACCGAAACCGGCACAAGGGCCAGAATCGCCAGCACTGGCACAATCGCCAACACGAATCCGGCCACTTCCAGCGGACGCATCAACCCTCCCCTTGTGGACCGCTGCCACGCGGTTTCCGCGCCGGCTTGGCAGCCGCATCTGTGGAGTTTCCGTTCGAGGAAGTTGCGTCGAGACCCAACGCTGCTCGCGCGCGAAGCGCCATCATCCGCGCTCCGGGCAGATCGAAAATCTCACGATGGTCCCCGGGCATCACCTCAACTTCGACCGGGCGCCCAAACAACTGCGACCAGCCCATGTCCGCGGCCAGAAGCGGCCCTGTCGGCTCTTCCTCGCTGCGGAACAACAGCGCTGTTCCCTGCAGCGGGCCGCACTTCGACGCCAGGCGAGCGGTGGCCTGCACATGGCCGGTCAGTCTCTCTGCCTCGGTATCGCGCGTTTCCCCGGGAGCGGCCCATCGCTCCAGAGACGCCAGGACTTTCCCCGCCGCAATCGCAACCGACTGCAGCCCTCTCCGGAAATAGGAATCCGGTTGGCCTTCACGGCCTTTCCTCGGCCGACTTCCCAGCCAGCGAAAACGCTGCATGTGATAGATGGCCAGCATCATCCTGCGACGCAACGGCGGCTGTTCGCTCCAATACGAAGGCGCCCAGGCGTCGATGATCATCGCCATCTCAATCTGTTGCCCCAGCTGTTCCAGTCGACGAGCCACGCCATACGCAATCCATCCGGAGACGCACCAGCCCGCCAGCCGATACGGCCCCGACGGCTGCACTTCGCGGACCAGACGAACATAGAAATCGATCATCTGCTCAAAGTTGGCCGAAGCCATGGCCGCGGCATCCTGCTCCAGCGTTTGGATCGCGTACACCGGCTGGTCCGTGCCCAATTCCGCCGCTAACGTACGAAAGATCATGCTTTGCGAAATCACAAAGATCGGATGGCCTGTGCCCACAGGCTGAATCGGGATAATGCGCGGGTTCTGATCCCACAGACGATACGGAGATTCATTCGCCGCGGCCTTCGCCTGGTCCAACCATGCCGCCAGGGTGCCAATCGTCGGATGCCGAAACACTTCCGCCGCGGTCAATTGCACGTTGAACTCGCGCTTCATCGCGATCTGCAGCCTTGCCAGCAAAAGCGAGTGGCCTCCGAGATCGAAGAAGTTCGAGTCTGCATCCACGTCCTCAATCTTCAGGACCTGCCGCCATATGCGGACCATGTCGCGCTCGCTTTGCGACAAGGCGGCAGCCCGAGCCGGCGCGGCCTCTTCCCGCTTCACCGGGGTGACGACAGCGGCCGCAACCGTCTGCTGGCGCAGCAAAAGACTCTGAATCACAGGCGGCACAGGCCCGGAAGCGACGGAATATTTTTCCACTTCCTCCGCCGTCAGAATGTTCAACTTCGACACAGCGGTATCGGGCGCCATCACCGCTTCGCGAAGCAGGCGCGCAAAGTGGCGTTGAACGATCTGGATCGTGGCTTCGGAATAAAGCGTCGCATCGTACAAAAATTCCAGAAAGACGCCTGCCTTCCGCTCCACCACGCCCAGCTGCCACTCACTGCCCGTCACGGCGGGAACATCGGGCAGCAAATCAATCTCGAGACCCTTCCACTGCATGTCGTGGACAAACGCCCGCTGATAGAAGAACGTGATCTGATTCAGTGGATGATATTGCCGTCCCACCCGCATATCGACCAGAGGCGTCAGCACGTTCAGCGGCAGCGCCTGTTCCATCGCGTCCATCGACTGCTGGCTGAATCGCGTCACCAGCTCACGGAACGTTGTGTCCGCGCCCAGATGCCCCGTCAGACAAATCGAGTCCGCGAGCGGACCCATGACCGTTTCCGTATCGTCTGTACGGTTGGCGTGCGGAGTGAGAAACAGAATATCGTTCTGACCGCTGTATCGCGCGAGCAACGTCTGCAACAAGGCGCCGAAAACGGCATAGGCTGTGGCCTGGCATTCGCGGGCAAATCGCCGCGCCTGGGCAATGGTCTCCGCATCCAGCAGCGCCGTCACCAGTCCGGCACGTGCATCCCCCGCATCCGCGACGGATTCCGCGGTGTCCTGCGGCAACTCCAGCGACGTCCAAACTCCGCCGAGATAGTCCTTCCACCATGCCAGCCGGCGATCTTTTTCCGGACCCGCCAGCATTTTCCGCTCTGTTTCCGCATACGCGGAAAATTGCACGGCGGAAGTTTTGTCCGCTTTCCTGGCGCCGCCAGTCGCCTGTTCATACGCCTGCTGCAGCTGCTCCAGAAAAATTCCAGCAGACCAGCCATCGACGATTCCGTGAGAAAGCGTAATTGCCAGCCAATGACGATCTGCCGCAAGCCGCAACACGCGCACACGGAACAAAGGACCGGTCGAGAGAGAAAATCCCTCTTGCCCTTCGCGATCCAAAATGGCATGGTCCGCAATCCGCTGCGCGTCGGAACCGAACCCATCCGGCCCCGACGTCTCAGAAACTAGGAAGCGAAAGTCGATCGGCAACTCCGGGTGAATCACCTGCCACACTTGATTGTTGTCTTCTTCCAAGGTTGTCCGCAGAATCTCATTCCTGCGAGCGACACTCGCGACTGCTTCGGCGAGTGCGTCCACGTTCAACCGACCCTTCAACTGCAACCGGATCCGCACATGAAACGCAACTCCTCCGGGATTCAGGGAATCCAGGCGCCAGAAGCGCCGTTGAAACTCCGTGGCTTGCAGTCTTTTCGGGCCGCGCAAACCTTTCTCTGCGCCTTCCAATCCCGGCGCAACGATCTCGTTCGAAGCTGTTTCCATCGGCGCCAGTCCGGCTTCGGCGGCAACCTGTTCCGCCGACCCTTCCGGCCGGGCAGCAATGACCTTCAAAAGTCGTTGAAAGTCTTCCAGCAGGTGAAAACCTGCTGCTTGCGACACCCCAGCGTTGTCCACCTCGCAGGAGAGACGCCACCCATCCGCCCGCTCCACCATGAACACGGTCAGTGGACGAAGCGCTCCGGGGCTGACCGATGGAACAGCGGTCAACGCAACTCCTCCCGCGGTGATGGGACGGACAAAATCCTGCTGGCAAATAAAGGCCACCGGCGTCGGCAACTGCCCTATCGCTGCGGTGTTGCCATCTTTTTCCAGGTCCGCCAGCATATCTTCATAGCGGAACTGCGCGTGTTCGACGCAATCCGTGACCAGGTCGCGAACGTCGTGCAGCAACCCACTCAACCGCATCTCCGCGTCCACCTGAAAGCGCAGCGGCAAATAGTTCACGAACGTTCCCACAACGCCTTCCAGTTCCGACTGATCGCGCCCGCTCATCGGGGTTTCCAGCACTACGTCGGAGGTGGTTTGATGCGCCCGCATCAGGACCCCAAATGCCGCCAGCACGGCATGGAAAAATGTCGCGTGATGCCGTTGTGCCATCGATTGAATCGGGTCGGTCAGCGCGCGCGGCAACAGAATAGATTGAATCGCGGAAGCTTCCGCCGTCGTTTCAGAATTGCGCCACGACACAGGCAGGCGGGGTACGCGAAGACCCTGCAACTGCTGCTTCCAATAGCTCCGGTGCGCTTCATATTCCGGCGTTTTACGCTGCGCATCCAGCCAGACCGCATAATCGCCATAGTCAAGCGATGTGCGGGCAGCCGGTTCCCTTCCATGCAACAGCTCGCCGTAGCAATCCATCAGATCGCTTGCCAGCAGACCTACGGACCATCCATCGCAAATACTGTGATGAGCGTTCCATACCAGGATATGTTCTTCCTCGCCCACCCGCAGCCCTGCCGCTCGAAACAATGGCGCGCTCTGCAGGCACAGGATCTGACGCGCATGTTCCAGCGAAATATCTGCGACTTTGGCTGCTTGCGCCGCGGCGTCTAGGGAACGCAGATCGCACCATTCGCATGGCAACTGAACCTGCGCGGCAATCCTTTCCGCTACCGTCCCATCATGTAATCCAAACGACGTGCGAAGAGCTTCATGGCGCGTTGTCAATAATTGCAGCGCGCTCTCGAATTTTTCGCGATGCAGTGGCCCCGACAATCGAAAGCGGACCGCAACATTCCATGCTGGATCGGGCGTCGCCCGGTTCAAGCTCCACAGGCGCACCTGCAGCGGCGTAGCCGGCATCGCATATACCACGCCATCCGTCGCTTCTTCGTTTATGGATTTCGACAAACCAACCAAGGTCGACACGTCCTTCATCCTGGCTTTTCTTGCCTCGCCAGTGACATGTGATTGGGGGTCCCACCGTCCCTGAGCGTTTGTACGTCTACATACTAACCCGATAATTCTCCCGTGAAACACGTTGTAACGGCACTGCAGGGGCAGCGAGGCTGTACGCGCTGCTTTCAGCCCCGTCCACCGCCGCAGCCACTGCCTCCACCGTATGTAACTGCATCAGCTGCTTGGCGCTGACCGCAAATCCGCGGTGATGGGCCCGCGAAGCAATCTGGAACATTCGTAACGAATCCGCTCCCTGGTCCAAGAGGCTGGTGCGAATGCTGATGCGCGCGCATCCCAGCACCTCGCAGAAAATCTCCGCCAGAATAATTTCTGTCCGCGTGGTCGGCTCGACGAACTCCTCCTCTTCGATCTCCGTTCCCGTCCGCGGCTCCGGCAACGCCTTGCGATCGATCTTGCCATTCGGAGTCAGCGGCAAGCTTGGCAGCGACTTCATCACGGTTGGAACCATATAGATAGGCAGCCGATTGCCAAGCGCCCGCTTCAACTCCGCCGGAGTGGAATTTTCGCCTCCCGTGTAATACCCCACCAGGATGGCCTCGCCGCTCGCATCCGGCCGCAGCATTGCGACCGCATCGCGAACTCCCGGCAGCGCCCGGATCGCCGTCTCCACATCGCCCAGCTCAATGCGGAACCCGCGCAGCTTGATCTGGTGGTCCAGCCGTCCCAGAAACTCGATGCGGCCATCGGGTAGCTGCCGGACCTCATCCCCGGTGCGGTACATCCGCTCTCCGGGGACGAACGGGTCCGCAAGAAATTTCTCTGCCGTCAGTTCGGGTTGCTCAAAATATCCTCGCGCCACACCAGCCCCGGCAATAAACAGCTCTCCGGAAACGCCCGGCGGCGTCAATTGAAAATGCGTATCCAATACATAGAATCTTGTGTTCGCAATGGGCGGCCCAATCGTCATGCGGGCCGCGCCCTGTTCCACTTCTGTGATCGAAGACCACACCGTCGTTTCCGTCGGTCCATACATGTTCCACAAACGGCCGTCATTTGCGAGCAGTTGGTCGGCCATGGCCGCCGTCCAGGCCTCGCCGCCGCACAGCATTTTGAATCCCGGGGCCGGTTGGAATCCCTGCTCCAGCAACATTCTCCAGGTCACCGGAGTGGCCTGCAAAACCGTCGCCCGCGTCGCATGCAGCAGTTCCGTCAACTGCGCGCCGTCGGCAACATCGTCGCGATGCGCAATCACCACCGTCCCTCCGGACCCGAGCGGCAGCAGCATCTCCAGCACGGCAATGTCGAACGATAAGGTTGTGACGGCCAGCAACCGGTCTTCCGGCTTCATGTCCAGCCGTTGCGCCGTATCGGTCAACAGATTGACCACCGAGCCGTGGCATACTTCCACGCCCTTCGGCCGTCCCGTCGATCCCGAGGTGAAAATCACATACGCCCGTGCATCGCTCTTGATGTGCGGCAGAACCACCAGGGGCTCCGACTCCAGCCCAGCCGATTCGTCGTCCAGGGCAATCACTTTTGCATTCGATTTCGGCAGCGCGTCCAAATGTCCGGATAATGTAATCATCACAGGCACATTTGTCTCTTCCACAATCTGCTCAATACGCGCCGGAGGAAACATCGGATCGAGCGGGACATAGGCGGCGCCCGCCTTCATCACTCCCAGCATCGCCACCAGCATCTCCAGCGAGCGGTCCATATAGATGGCCGCCAGCGAGCCAGGCCCGGCGCCATTGCGAATCAACCATGCGGCCAACCGATCGCTCCGCTCGGTAAGCTGCGCGCGGGTCAGCTCCATGCCGTAGAAATCCGCGGCAGGTTGACTGGGCATCGCGGCAAATGCAGCCGCAATCAGCGCCGGCACATTCTCCGCCTCCATCGGTCCGGTCGCGGGCGGGTTGCAGGATTCCACGAGGAATTTGCGCAGCGCCGGTTCCAGAATCTCCAGCGTGGCCACGTTCTGCGCCGGATTTGCGACGATGGCTTCCAGCAGTGTGCGATAGCAACGCATCCAGCGGACAATCGTCGATTCGTCATAGAGGCCCGTACTGTAGTCGCACTCCAGCCGCAAACCGTTCCCGGTATCGACAACGTTCAGGAAAAGATCGAAATTGACTGCCCGTTTTCCGTTCGCCCGCACGTCGGTCTTCAAACCGGCAAACGTAGCGCCTCTGCCCACCTGCTCCAGGTTGAATTGAATTTCACTCAGCGGCAGCCGGCCCGGCTCGCGTCGCGGAGCCAGTGCCCGCACGATGCTGCCGTAGGTGGCATGTTGGTGCTCATACGCATCCAGAACCACGGGCTTCAGCGCCCGCAGATAGTCCGCTGCCTTCATCGCAGGATCGACCGCTGCACGAATGGGCAACAGATGCACACAATGACCAACGAGCACCTGGTCTTCCAGCAACGATTGCGCTGCCGTCGGAATCATCGTGACGGGATCTGCGTTGCCGCTCAGTCTCCACAGCAGAATCTGCCATCCCGCCAGCAGCGTGGTGAACAACGTGCATCCTGCCTGCGCGCCGGTCTTGCGCAGCGTCGCCGCAAACTCCTTGGAAAATTCGGCCACATAGGTGGAACCGGCATAGCTGCGCACCGCCGGCCGGCTATGATCGCTGGGCAGCGTCAGCACCTCCGGTTCCGGCGTCAACCGCTGCTTCCAATATTCGACGTCGTTCTTCTCCTGCTCGCGCCAGTCTGCCTGCTGGATTTCCAACGCATACTGCGAGAATGACTTTGCCGGGGACAGCTGCGCAGAGCCGTTCTGAACCGCGGCCGAATACAGTTCCCCGAGCTCGTCCACAATCACATTGACCGTCCAGCCATCGCAGATCAGGTGGTGCCCCGTTATTACCAGCAAATGCTTTTCGGCAGCCAGCTTGACCAACTGAGCGCGCAGCAGCGGGCCCTCGACCAGGTCAAACGGCTGTCTTCCTTCGGCGGCGATCAGCGTATCCAGCAGGCCTTGCTGGGCGCTGGGAGAATGCCCGGTCAGGTCTACCTCCTGCAGACGAATGGCACGGTCTCGATGGAAGCGCATTTTGTCGCCCGCCGGGACCAAAGACATTCTCAGGGCATCATGCCGGTCGATCAGAGATTGCCAAGCGCGTTGCAGCGCGTCCAGATTGAGCGCGCCTTCCAGGCTCAATCGAAACGACTCGTTGAAGGCACAATTGGCTTCATCGGAAACCTGGGCCGCCAGCATGATTTCCAACTGCGGCTCTGTCAACGGAATTTCTGCAACAGACGCAGTTGCATTTATCGGAGTGTGACCCGCTACATCAGCCGCAGCATCCTTCGGCAGCAGGCCGCAGAGCTGCAACTCTGTCACACTCTCGTCAAACGCCCGCACGATGTGATCCAGGTCCGCGTCGCTGTGCGCAGTGGTCAGATAGAGCGGAAATCCTTCCAGAATAAAAACGCCCTTCTCCCGCAGCAAATAGAACAATAGCCCGCCAAATCTGGCTTCCAGCGGGATTCCGAAATACATGACGCTGCCGCAGGCTTCCAGATGCAGCGGAGCGCCGTGGCTGCGAAACACCTCGTTCAGCCGCGTGGCGAACAGCGCAGCACGCTGGTTTAGGGTGTCATACAGGGCAACGCCCGCATCTCGAATGTGTTCCAGGGTGGCGCAAAGAACCGCCATCGTCAGCGGATGACGCACGAACGTACCGGCAAAGAATGTCACTCCAGCTTCCGGGACCGAGCGATCGCCAAACTTCCATGCGCCACCGTCCAGCGCATCCATAAAAGCGGCTTTCCCTGCCAAAATTCCGATAGGCATTCCGCCGCCAATCACTTTGCCGTAGGTCACCAGGTCGGCGTCGATGCCGTAGTATCCCTGTGCCCCGCGCGGGTGGATGCGGAATCCGTTTACGACCTCGTCAAAAACGAACGCCGTTCCCGATTGCCGCGTGATTTCTCGTACACGCAGCAGGAACTCCTTCGGTTGAACACTCGGATGGCGGCTCTGCACCGGCTCAATCAACACCGCTGCCAGTTCCTCCGCATGCTGTTCGATGTACTGCAGAGATTCGTCCGTGCCGTAGTCGAGCACGGTAATGTTTCCGAGATTTGCCCGTGGAATTCCAGGCGCTGCGGGCTGCGATAGAATTTCGCCTTTCCGCTTCAACTGCTTCGCCAGGACTTCGTCAAACTGTCCGTGATAATCGCCGGCGAAGAAGACGACTCTGTCCCTTCCCGTGACCGTCCGGGCAATGCGCATCGCCGCCATCACCGCCTCGGAGCCGGTGTTACAGAATGTAACGCGGTCTGTGCCCGTCAGCTGCGTCAACAGGTCCGCCGCCTTCCCCGCCAGCGGAGTTTGCGGGCCAATGGCAAAGCCTTCGTTCATCTGCTGCTGCAGCGCCTTTAATACAAACTCCGGCGCGTGCCCGAACATGGTCGGACCAAAGCCGTTCACCAGGTCGATGTATTCATTGCCGTCGATGTCCCACAACTTCGATCCCTTGCTGCGAGAGGAAACCAGGCTGTAGACCATCTCCTTCCACTCTGGCCGAAATCCGCTGACCACGCGTGGATCGGCAAGAGTCTGGCGATGCTGCTGCGTGAAGGCCTTCGATTGCGCAGTCTTCTTGCAATAGCGCGCGATCAGCTCGGCGAGGAATCGCTCCTGCTCCGCGGTCATCGCTTGATGCCCGCCTGTGATCGGTTGTTTGTGCAGCGGATGTTCCGCAGCCGGCGCGGGTGCAGCAGGTGCAGCTGCGGGTACGACGGTTGGCTGTTGGGCTGCCGTGGGCTTTTGCGGGCTTGGCTGCACCGGTGCGGCAGCCGGCGCTCCCACCGCAGTTGTACCGCTGAGTATTTGTAATTGTGACTGTATCAATTGCGTGACTGCCTGCAATTGTTGCTGCATCAGAGTGGCAATTTGCCCGTCCGCCACTATTCCTGCATGCGTCGTCTGTGCGTTCGCAGATACTTGCAGCAGTGGAGCAGGGAAAGACGACGCGGTCGTCGCTACCGGCGGCACATTCTCCCGTGTTCCCTGCGCTTCCTTTGCCGCGATCGGTTCCGATTGCTGCGGAAGCTGCTGGTCGAGATATTCCGCAATCAGCCGAATTGAGCCGAGCGCATCGAGCAACTGGCGAAACGCAATCTTCACCGCATACTTGTTCTGAAGCTTCTGGGCGGCCTGCGTCAGAAACAGTGAATCGAATCCCAGTTCCAGAAAGCTCAAATCATACTGATCGGCGGCCAATTCCAGACCGGACAGATCTTCCAGCAACTCGGCAACTTCCTGACAGATGCGTGCGCTTCGAGCTTCCCCGGTTGTTGATGTCGCGTTTTCCGTCTTTGCACTCGCGGTGGGCGTCATTTCTTTCTCCATGGCACTCAAATTTGTTGCAGCGCTGCTCTCGTTCGAAGAGGGGCTAACCATTTCCGGTTGCGATATCGGCGCATTCTCGGCTTCCACCACCGCTGGCACGCCTGCCGCGACTGCGGTTCTTCTCGCCTCCACCCAATGCCGCTTGCGCTCAAATGGGTAGGTAGGCAAGGAAACACGCCTGCGTTGCTCCCCGGCATAATAAGCCGTCCAATCTACCGCAACGCCGCGCGACCATAGGGCTCCAACTGAAGCCGTCAATCCATTCCACGAAGACTTTTCCGGGCCCGCTGCGTGCGGTGTGCCCGCCGGCAGCGAAGGAAGCGTTCCGACTGTTTTGTTGCCGCGAGGAATCTGTTGCCGGACCAGCGTGGTCAGGGTGTCTCCAGCCCCGACCTCCAACAGGACCTCATATCCATCCTGAATCAGCGTGCTCGCCGCAGCACTAAAGTTCACCGTCAATCGGCTATGCCGCGCCCAGTACTCTGGTGAAGCGGCCTCGGCGGCCGTCAATTCTTTTCCCGTCACCGTTGAAACGATCGTCAATTTCGGTTCATCCAGCTGGATGGAGCGAAGCAAAGCGCGCAGGCGCTCGACCACCGGCTCCACCATCGCGGAATGAAAGGCATGCGACGTGTGCAGCCGGCGGCACGCAATATTTTCCCCTTCCAGCGTTTGCGCCAACCGCTCGATCTCGGTAGTCGGGCCGGATGCGACCGTCAGCGACGGAGAATTGATGGCCGCAACGGAAATGTTCTCCGGCAACCTCATTTGTAACTCTGTCGATTGCATACGGACGGCCAACATGCTGCCCGTTGGCTGTTCCTGCATCCATTCACCTCGACGCGCTACGAAAAGCAGCGCATCGTCCAGGGAAAATACCCCAGCCAGGCACGCGGCAACCAGCTCGCCAACACTGTGTCCCACCAGGCAAGCCGGCTGCACACCCCACTGCATCCAGAGTCTCGCCAGGGCATAGCTGGTAACGAACAGCGCAGGTTGCGCATAGCGGGTCTGCTCCAGCGTTCGCGCGGCATTCTCCCAGGCTTTGCTGTCGTTTTCATCGGCGATTTTCGGATAAATCACCGGCAACAGATCCAGACCTGTCAACGCCATCAACTGCTGGCAGCAATCATCCACAACCTGCCGATAGAACGGTTCCGTACGGTAAAGATCTTCCGCCATGCCCGGATATTGCGTTCCCTGGCCGGGAAACAGCATGACCACGCGAGGCGCTTCACTCGCGGTGGTTGCGCGCGACCTAATCGCATCCGTGTTCCGCAGTTGCGCAATCGCATCCTCGCGCGTGCCGGCAACCACAGCCATGCGATGCGGAAATGCGCGTCGGCCCTCGGCCAGCGTATACGCCACGTCCGGCAGGGAGAAGGTCGCTGCATCGGCGCATTCCATGGAGTCGGCCAGGCGGGCACATTGCGCTTCCAGCGCAGTTACAGTGCGCGCAGCCAAACAGAGTACTTGCTTCGACCGTTGCGTGGGTTTCGCCGTCGCCAGCGGGGCCTCTTCCAGCACCACGTGGACGTTGGTTCCTCCAAAGCCGAAGGCGCTGACTCCAGCACGCCGGATTGCTCGACCTCTTGGCCATTCGGTTGCTGTGCTGGCAACCGTAAACGGCAGACTCGGCAGATTCAATCGCGGGTTCGGCTCGCTGTAGTGGAGCGTTCCAGGAATTCGTTCACGATCGAGCGACAACGCCGCCTTCACCAGGCCAGTCACCCCGGCCGCCACATCCAGATGCCCAATATTTCCCTTCACGGAACTCAGCAGACACCGAGAAGCGCGAGGCGCACCCGCTCCGAAAGCCTCAGCCAGCGCTGCCACTTCGATGGGATCGCCCAGCGGAGTGCCGGTACCGTGGCATTCGATATAGTCGACAGACGCCGGATCGACGCCCGCCACCGCGTACGCCATCGCAATTGCATCGGTCTGCCCTTTTCGGCTGGGAGCGGCATAACCGACCTTATCCGATCCGTCGTTGTTGACTCCGGCCCCTAGCAGCAGCGCGTAAATATGGTCCCCATCGGCAATCGCTTCCTCGGCGCGCTTCAGCAGGACCATTCCGGCGCCGGCGCCAAAAACCGTTCCGGTCGCGGCAGCATCGAACGGGCGGCAGTGGCCGTCCACAGAAACCATGCCGCCATCCTGGTAAAAATATCCGCGCAACTGCGGAAAAGAAATGGAAACGCCGCCGGCCAGCGCCAGGTCCGATTGATAGTTCACCAGGCTCTGCCACGCCTGTGCCACCGCCAGCAACGAGGTCGAACACGCCGACTGCACCGTCATCGCCGGCCCGCGCAGGTTCAGCTTGTAACTGATGCGCGTCGCTAAAAAGTCGTGCCCATTGCCGACCAGCGCCGGGAAGGAGCCCACCTGATACGACCGCGTAAACTCCTCGCGAAATGCAGGGTCCGACGCCAGATGCAACAGGAGATAGGTGTTCACGCTCGATCCGGCGAATACGCCGACGTTCCCCGCAATCCGCGCCGGATCGTAGCCGGCATCTTCCAGCGCTTCCCACGCGCACTCCATCAGCACGCGTTGCTGCGGATCGGTCACTTCGGCCTCACGCGGCAGAATGTGAAAGAATTCCGCGTCGAACAGATCGACGTTTTCCAGCACCGCTCGCGCCGCAACATATTTTCCCTGGCCCCGCTGGGCCGCCGTCAGACCATCTTCCAGTTCCTGCTCGGCGATCGGGCGGATCTCTTCACGACCCGCGCAAAGGTTCTGCCAGAACTGGTCGACATTGTCCGCGCCTGGGTAGCGGCCCGCAACGCCAATGATGGCCACCGCACTTTGCAAACGATCGCTCATCGAGTTCCATCCTCTCCGGCGATGCTTACCGCGGAAGGTTTCGACAGGCGCATTCCCGGGCGTCTGGCCAACATAGCAGCCCGCTGGCGTTGACCGCGAAGCTCTCCGGCCGTGGTTTTTCCCGTTGCCTGCTGACCGGCACAAAGTCGCGCCGCCAACATCCGCGATGTCGGAAACGTGAACATATCCACCAGCGACGGAGTCGAGGAAAATTCCGCGTTCAGTCTGGCATGCATCTCGATCAACAGCAGCGAGGTGCCGCCCAGGTCAAAGAAATTTTCATCCGCTCCCACCGCATCGCGGCCCAGCAGCGCGGCCCACATTTGCTGCAGATGGGTCATGATTTTGGCCTCGTCCTCCGCACCCAGGGTTGCCGCGGCCGTTTCCTCCGTCCGCTTGTTCGCGGGAACCGCATGACCGGCTTCTGAGTTCAGCAGTCGAGTTTCGCAGATCCTCTGCAAGACGCTTCGATCCAGCTTGCCATTCGCGTTGATCGGCAGCGTCTCCAGAAACAGCCAGTGCTGCGGGGTCGAGGTGCGGGACAGCCGCGCCTGCAGCCACGCCCGCAATGCAGTTTCCGCGTTCTGGGCTGGAGCGGCCAGGGCCACGCACGCCACCAGCTGCTTTTCTCCCGACGGTACGGTCAGCACAAGCACGGCCGCATCGGCGACCAGCGGCGAAGCCGACAACGCGTTTTCGACCGCGGCCAGTTCCACACGATGGCCGGCAATCTTCACCTGGCGATCGATCCGGCCAAGAAACTCAATCGTTCCATCCGGCCGCTCGAGTGCCCGGTCCCCGGTCAGGTACAACATCGCTCCAGCTCGCTTGGAGAACGGGTCGGCAAGAAAGCGTTCCGCCGTCGCTTCCGGCCGCCCCAGATATCCCAGCGCGACACCCGCGCCTCCGGCAGCCAGTTCCCCCGGTTGCCCGGCGGCAACCGTCTTGTGGTCCGCGTCAAGAATATGCACCGTGGTGTGCGCAATCGGCGACCCGATCGGCAGCGCACCGTCCGCGCGATAGTTCAGGGGCACGCTATAGCAGCAGGTAAAGGTGGTGTTTTCCGTGGGACCATATCCGTTGACCATGTATAGCCCTGGATACAGATGACGAATGCGTTCGACATGGCGCGGCGAGATGACGTCGCCCCCAAACAAAAGCTGGCGCAGCGGCGCGAACATTTCCGGAGTGTGCTCGGCGGCCAGATGGAACATGGCAGCCGTCAGCCATACCGTGGTCACACCCTGCTCGAGAATCAGCTGCGTATAGTCGTCCAGACCCAGCGACCGGGCCGGTGCCACAACCAGCCGGGAGCCATGCAACAGGCTACCCCAGAATTCCAGTGTGGAAGCGTCAAACGACAGCGGCGAGTGCAGCAGGAAGGTATGCTCCGGCCTGAATTGCATAAATTGCTGGCCGGTGACCAGCCGCACCACAGCGCGATGCGGAACCACCACACCCTTGGGCATTCCCGTCGAGCCGGAAGTAAACATCACATAGAGCGGGCTCTCCCTGTGAAGCGCCACCGGCGGAACTTTGACCAACTCCTCGCCCGCGGGACGCGCAATCTCTTCCACCGAGAGAACGGAGCACCCTTCCCACAGCGCCGGGTCGGCAGTTTGCCGGGCCTTCGCATCGGCGATCCAGGCTCGCAGGCCGCTGGATTCCCTCATTTGCCCCAAAACCGATGCGGAAAATTCACGAATCTCAATCGGCACGTAGCAGGCGCCCGCCATCACAACGCCAAGGATCGCAGCCACCGTCGCCAGGGATCGATCCGCGGCAACCCCTACCAGGTCTCCCGGCTTGACTCCCTGGTCCACCAGACCGGCACGGAACGCCGCCGCGAAGTTCCACAATTCCGCGTAGGTCAGCGTCTGGTGCGCATCCTGCAGCGCGATCGAGTTTGGAAAACGTTGGACGTTCTGGGAAAACAGCTCAAGGACCGTCCGGTTCCACACGTCGGAATCCGCGCTCGCTGTGGCGTTCGAAATGGGCGCGCGCGGAATGGCAGGCTCTCGAAGGCTGCGATTGGGCAACTCTTCACAACTGCCGATCGTCCACACATTCGTTTTCACAGGCTGCCACTTCCGGGCGTCTAATTTTTGGCTACTCAAAGTTCAAGTGCACGTGGAATGCCAACTACCGACTCCGCCAAGGTTTCTGCGTATGTCCCCTAAGTGGCTCGAGGTTGAACAGGTTAGAGGACGGAAATCTCCAACTGTCTCTATCTCAACCGAAAGAGTTCCCATTTAGGCACGGAGTGTGAAAAGTTTTTCCTATTGTTATCTCACCCGGAAAAAGGTTGACGGAACAGTAAACCGTCAAGTTACCCGCAAAACTCAAACCGCCTCCCGCATGGCCTGGTTGGGCTTGGCGGAAGGCAGTTCTTCGTCGTTCCGTGCTAGCAGCGAACAATCTTTTTCTGCAACTCCGCGTCCACGATCCGGCGTGTGGCATTGCGAGTATCGACCAGCAGCTGCGATTGTCTCGCAATGGCTTCATAGTCGTAGTCTGAATGATCGGTGGCGATCAGCACACAATCGTAGTCTCGAATCGTGTCCAAAGGTACCGACGTCATGTTCAAGGCGTAGTGGCGCCCATGGCCGACGGTTGGGAAATAGGGGTCGTTGTACTCGACCTGCGCTCCACGACGGCGCAACTGTTCAATCAAGGTCAGTGAAGGAGACTCGCGCAGATCGTCGATATCTTTCTTATAGGAAAGCCCCAGAACCAGGATGCGGCTGCCCTTCAATGGCTTGCTGCGATCGTTCAACGCCGCCGCCACCGACTCCACGACATGGTACGGCATGGAGGTATTCACTTCGCCCGCCAGCTCAATAAAGCGAGTACTGAAGTCCAGTTCCTTCGCCTTCCAGGAAAGATAAAACGGATCGATCGGGATGCAGTGCCCTCCCAGCCCAGGGCCGGGGTAAAACGGCTGAAATCCAAACGGCTTGGTGGCCGCCGCCTCGATGATCTCCCAAATGTCGAGATTCATCCGTAGGCAGAGCAGCTTCAGTTCATTGACCAATGCGATATTGACGCAGCGGTAGATGTTCTCCAGCAGCTTCGTCATCTCCGCCGCCGCCGGACTGGAGACGCGCACGATGCGGTTGAAAATGTTGCCGTACAATGCTGCCGCCAGGTCCCCCGACTCCTTCGTGGAGGCCCCGACCACCTTGGGGATGTCGCTGCGTTCCACCGTCACATTGCCCGGATCTTCGCGCTCAGGAGAATAGGCCACATAGAAACACTTGGCCGGATCGAGACCCTCCCGATAGCAATGGAGTCCTTCGGGATTGTTCGCTTCCAACAGCGGAATCAGCACTTCTTCCGTTGTGCCCGGATAGGTCGTGCTTTCCAAGACCACCAGCTGTCCGGCGCGAAGATGCGGCGACAGGGAGCGGGCCGTGTCTTCAATAAAGCGAAGGTCCGGACCCTGGTGCTCGTCGAGCGGCGTTGGGACACAAATAATGATCGCCTGCATCTTGCTGACGTCGGCGTACTCAGCGCTGGCTTTAAAGCCTGTCTCGCGCAGCTGCACAATCTCTTCCGGCAGAATCCGCTGGATATACGACGAGCCCGCATTCAGCTTGTTCACTTTACTGCTGTCCACATCGAATCCGGTGACCGGAAATCCGGCGCGCGCAAACAGCATCGCCAGCGGCAGCCCGACGTATCCCAGGCCGACAACCCCTACCTGACCGGTGCGGTTTTGAATGGCCTGCATGAGAGAATCCGTGGCGGACTCTGCGGTCGCTGCGCCCGTGGCCGCGGCGTCCTTCGTTTTCGTTACGTGTTCCATCCCGATCGTTTCTCCTTCAATTTTCCTTCGGCAAAGCGCCCTTTGCCTGCAGCAATTCCGCGTAAATCTCATGCATTCGCTTCTCGGCGCACGCCAGGCTGAATCGCTCCACGCGCTGCCGCGCCGCTTGACCCAGCTGCTGACGCAATGCCGCCGAACGCAAACCAAGAATCGCTTCCGCCAACGCCGCGGGATCGTCCGGGGGAACCAGAAAGCCCGTATCCTCCAGGGCTTCGCGATTTCCACCCACGTCCGTCGCCACCGCCGCCAGTCCACTCGCCATATATTCCAGCAGGGAGTTGGAAAATCCCTCTGCCAGAGAGCTGAGCACGCCAATGTCCATTGCCGCCAGGTAGGGCAAAACATCTGTTTGCCGCCCAGCCAGGTGGATTCGACCCTCCAGCCCGTATTGCCGAATCCGTTCTACTATCTGAGCATACTGGGCGCCGTCCCCCACCGCCAAAAATCGCATGCGGGGTTCTTTTCCCAGCACGATGCGGGCCGCATCCACAAATTGAGAAATTCCCTTCACTTCCCTGAAACCGGAGATGTTGCCAACCAGAATCTCATCCTCGGCAACCCCCAGCATCTGTCGGGCCTGGTTCCGGAGTTCATCCAACCGGGAAAACTTGGCCAGGTCGATCCCGTTGTAGGCAACATGCAATTTCCGCTGCGGCAGGCCCTCTTTCCTCACCGTCGCCTCCGCCACCACTAGGCTGTTGGCGATCACGCAGTCCGCGGAGAAATTCGTTAGCCGTTGCAGCATCAGGATTCCCGGCGCCATCCAGGCCGCCCGGCCATGCCATTGGCTTAAATTCCGCCGCGACCCGATCACCACCGGCACTCCCGCCAACCGGCACAGCCACGGTCCAAAAATGTTGCACTCGACAAAGAACGTTTGCACCAGGGCAATCCGCTCGCGTCGCATCCAGCGGACCAGTTCCCAACATGCGCGCCATCCCGAAGGGCGCAGCAGACTGTTGATGCCGGCACAGGAGACCGGGCAGCCCGCTTGCTCTTCCGTCAGCCATTCCGTCCCGCGCAATACGGTCAGACGCGGCTCGTAACCCAGCCGGCTCGCCAGCTCAATCAATTGCAGCACTTGCCGTTCCGTTCCTCCCTCGGCAATGCCGCCAATTTCATCAATTAGGAACAGAATGCGCGCCTTCACCGCGGTCGCCGGCTGCACCGCGATTCCGTTCATCCTGGCAATTTGTGTTTCCGCCATACCTTGTTTCTCCAAATTCCCCTCGCAACCCGATTGAATTTTCGAGCTCTGGCCCGCACCCGTCGATTCCTCCAGAGAGGTATAGGTCCCGACCTGGCAACGCTTCCCAGCCGCTTCGTTGTGATGAGATGCACCGGCCCAAGAGGAAGCGGCGTCTCTCTCTTTCATTTCTCCGCGTCGCGGCGGCTGCAAAAAGACCTGGGATGGCTTTGCACCTCTCCACCCCAGATCGGTTATGTTTGCATCCACATAGATTACGAGACGAATCTGGTTGTCTTCGTCCCACTGTGGGCGCTACCATTCGCGACGTATGCTTTGAACAACCAGGCTGGCAAGTAATACTAGACCCGCAGCCGCGGACGGAAGTAAGATCAATTGCAGTAATGTCACAGGATCATTCCTTTCCTCAGCAGAAACCTCCTGAACAACGCCACTGTGCCTGGATCCAGAACACGCCCGCCCTCCGATCGACCCAGCCTTCCCGGTCACGGGCGGACCGTGTCCGAAAGTCCTGGAGCTATCTTCCCGCGGATGCGCCCTCGAGACACTACGGCGCCAATTGTGATGCACCTCCGCTAATGCAATTCAGTGACCGTTCTCTGAACCCATGTATCCGTGGTCCTTCACGGCTTCTTTAACGCCGCAATGGCCCGAAATGCGCACCGGATTGCACATTGCTCGACCTGTTTTCCTCCACGTTACGACCGTAACCACCCTCGGAGATGCTTCTCCCCCCTGTTTCGCTGTAGGATTCGCGATGGCACTCAACGTGCTGTGATTACTGCTGATACTCCCCAGAAGAGCCGGGGGTTTCTGCTGCCTTGAACCTGAAAGAGACGATGCAAGGAAATATGAAAGTGCTAAGCGCAGTACTGGAACGGACGGGGATGGCAACTCTATTCCGTCGCGCCATCGCCGGCCGCGGCGGCCTCATTCTCACGCTCCACCGCGTCCTTCCGACCGAGGAGCAACATCTCTGCTTCAACCCGCATCTTGTCCTGAGTGAACCCGCCTTTGTGTCGCTGCTGCAACTGCTCCAGCGGGATTATCAGGTGGTTCCGCTGGAGGATTTACTGGCCGGTCCCAGCGGAAAAGCCGGGCACCCCAAGGTCGCCATTACGTTCGACGACGGCTGGGAAGACAACTATCGCATTGCCTTTCCTCATCTGCTCGCCTACGACATGCCGGCCACCATCTTCCCCTGCACCGGACTGCTCGACACCAATCATCTGCTGCCGGAGGAGCGCTTCGCCCGCCTCTGGTCGCAGTGTTCTTCGCGTTCCACGCTGGAAGAGTTGGTGGTGGACCTGAACCACTGGGGAATGGGCAGGAACAAGAACCTTCATTTGCGCCCCAGGCAACAGTATTGGTCGCAGGAATTGAAGCGGATGCCCTTGAGCGCCCGCCTGCTCCTGCTCGATCACCTGGAGCAGCGGTATCAGTTGCCTGCGGTGCAATCGCGCCGGTTTCTCACCTGGGAGCAGGTCCGTATCATGACCCGGACCAGCCTGGTCCGCATGGGCCCGCACACCCATCGGCATGCCACCCTTTCCTCAGAGACGGACCGCGATGTCCGCCAGGAACTGGACGACTGTCGCGCCGCGCTCTGGCGGCAAACCGGCGCGGTCTCTGAGATCCTGGCCTACCCCAACGGCATGTATAACCGCCGCGTTCAGGACCTGGTCCGGTCTATGGGATTCAAAGCGGCCCTAACGACCTGTCCTGGCTTCTTTACCCTGCACTCCAATCTCCTGGCGATTCCCCGCATCTCTGTGGACAATACGACCGTCACCGATGCGGGGCTGAAGCTTTCGACCAGCCGCACCTCGTTTTACTTCCTCAGCTCCGGCCTCCGCTCCGCGGCATCGTTCTAATATTCGACAGACTCGCCATTCCGCCCGGGCTCTGGCAGGGTCGAAGACCAAGAAACTCGGCCTTTCGATACCCTACCAGCCCTCCGGCCTTTCGCGTCCAATCATCTTCATCATCCGCTCTTGATGAGCCGGAGACAGACGTCGAAATGCGCCTCGCGCTGCGTCATGTAGGCTATCTTTCAGATCGTGCTGGCGGAAAAAGGTTCGATCCAATCGATAGCGGTGGATCGGAGTCGTCTGGCCGCCGAACTCGCGAAGAAATCGATGGTTTCCGCCCATGGAAAAACGCGTGAAACGGTTTTCGCACGCCCATTCGATCGCATGCCATACCAGCAGATCGTTCGGCTTCAATCGCAGGTATTGCGGCAGAGAGCTGTTGCGTGAGTACTCCACAAGCCCTCCAGGAAAGAAGCGAAATACGCTTCCGGCAACAATCTCGCCCTCGAATTTGGCAAGCAGATAGCGGCGGTTGTTCCGGGTCGTCTCGAAGGCTTCCCACTCGACTTCTTTGGGATACTGAAAAATCTCTTTGGCGGTACACCACTGTTCGTAGATTCCATAGAAGGCTTCGAATTCCTCCCTGCTGGTCGCCTCTGTAATTTCCAGTCCGCTCTTCATCGCGAACCGGATGCAATTGCGACGCTTGGAGTTGCATTGCTTCAACAACACTTCCGCTCCCAGCGATAAATCCAGGATCGGGTTCCCCGTAAATTCGCGCTTGCGATATCCCGCATCCTCAAACGGCGTCAGCGGCAATTGCCTCCAACTGTAAATCTGCACCACCTTGGCGCTCTTCGACTCCTGCTCCACTCCCTGCAGCAACAGGACCAGGGCCTCCTTGGGATCGCGCCGCTCATCGACGGTAATGTGGACCCTTGTTTCCAGCCCGGAAACGACAGTTTCGTGCTCGTGCAGTCCCGTCAATGCGCCAACAACTTCTCCGCCAACGATGGCCAGCACGGCAAAGGGTTTTTTCTCGCGAAAGTACGGCTCCAGAAAAAATGCCGGAGACGCATAGTGCGCCGGCGCCGTGGTGCGACGCAAACATTCCGTCCACTTCGCTTCCAACGCGGGCGGAGGATAAGCGTGCAGAATCGTGAAACCGTCGCCGGGCAGTTTCTCGTTCGCTGCCGGACGCATGGTTCCCAACTGCGCCGCGGCCCGCGCGACCGGAATCGATGGCTGCCGATCCACCTCGCTCGAAACTTCTTCCTTCATTTCCAGGGGCATTCCATACTCCAAAGTGTTTTCGCTTTTTTCTACGAAGAGAAATTCATCGCCGTCTTGGCCGTCTTCGGCCTGGGAGCCGGCCGCGGCAGCTCCGCCCACATGCCGGCGCCCAGCCCGAGATAGATCGAGCAATATGCAATCGGGCCAAGGACGGCATGTCTCCAACCGTGTCGCCACCCCAGATGCACCGACGCCGCCACGGTAATCAGCAGGAACATCGCTGCCGGAAAGGCCGGCATCGCCACCACCCAGTTCCCGAACCCAATCGCCATCGCAACACTCACAATCCCGACCGCGAGTGCCGCCACCAATACCGCCGGCGCCCACTGCGACAACGAGGCCGTTTCCGGATGCTTCCGCGCCAGACGCACTCGGCCGATGCCGTAGCGCATCATCTGGCGAAACAGTCCGCCGAAACTGCGGCGCGGCTCGTAATACACGCTCAGCCGCGGATCGGTATAGGCCTTGTAGCCCGCCGCCGCCACCCGCGTGTTGAACTCCACATCCTCGCAGGCATCGAAGCTTTCGTCGTACAATCCCAGCCGGTCAAAAACCGGCCTGCGATAGGTTGCCCCCGAACTCGCCGGATGCACAAAGCCGGAATGGCTCATGTTGTAAATCAGCGAATCCCGTCCGTGCCCCAGTGCGGACGCGCGCGCATCCGCGATAATCCTGCCCACACCCCGCGGAGAAAACGCGATCAACGGCTGCGGACGGCACAAACAATCCGCGCCGGTTTCCTCCAGCAAATTCACTGTGTCCTGCAGCAGCTGCGTCGACGGAATTTCGCAATGGCCATCGATAAACAGGATGATTTCTCCAGTCGCAGCCGTCACGCCGGCATTTCTGCCCGCACCCGAACGGATTCCCGGATTGTCGACGACACGAATGGCAACCGGCGCGGTGCTTGCCTTCGCCGCAACCAGTTCGCGCGTCCCGTCGCTCGAACGCCCATCGGCAATCAGGATCTCGAAGCGGTCCGCTGGGTACGCCTGCTGCAATAGCTGCTCCAGCAGGCAACCGATGCTGCCAGCTTCATTGCGGACCGGCAGAATGACGGAAATCTTAGGCAACGCCATGCGCTGGTTCCTCGACCTCCCAGGGGAACGAATCCCCAATCATCGTCTTGTACAGCATTTCCAGCAGCTCTCGTTGACGCGTCGGCGAAAAGTCCTGCTCCACGCGATACTTCGCCTCCGCTGCCAGCTGGTTGCGCAACGCGGAGGAACGGACCATCTTTTTCATCGCTTCGGCCAGTGCGACCTGGGAACCAGGCTCAACGAGAAGCCCGGTCTGGCCGCTCTGGATCACATCGGGAATCCCGCCGGTGTCGGTTGCGATCACCGGAATCCCCAGCAACATCGCTTCCAGTACCGAGTTCGGCGTGCCGTCGGTCAGCGAAGGCTGCACCAGGCAATCCATCGCCTTCATCCAGGCCGAGGCCCTGCGTTGAAATCCCGCGAAACAGACGCGCGGCTCAATTCCCAGACGTCGCGCCTGGGCGCGCAGCGACGACTCCTCACGACCTTCACCCATCAACAGCACCTCCATCGGCTGCCCCGGCAACATCCTTTGCAACAGGGCGAACGCATCGAGCAGGACACGATGTCCCTTTTCGCGGCTGAAGCGGCCCGCCGCGCCGAAGACAAAGGTGCGGCCGCTGAACCCCAACTCCTCGCGGGTCGGCGCCAGCTCCTGCGATAGACCGGTCTCCCGCGGAGCGAGCACGGCGTTCTGAATCACCAGCGGAGCACGCCGTCCGCGACGCATCCGTCCCAGTTCGCGCGCCTGTGCCGGAGAAACGCAGACCACCCACGGGCTGCGAACCAGCAGACTGCGCTCCAGTCGCTCATATAACGTCACCTGCCAGGTCTCCGCCGTAAAATCCCGAACGAATGGCACCCAGGGAACATTGGCATGCTTGGCGGCAAAGTGGCCGACAACATTCGCCTTGTATCCATGCGTGCACAGCAGGTCGATGTACCCGGTCCGCAGATACTGCGTCAAATCGTCCACCAGTCCGGGACGGATGCCCCCGGGAACGGAGACGGTCTCGATGCCGAAGCGGCTGGCCAGCATCAACAGTTCCGACGGTTGCGGATCGTCCTGAAAGCTGCCCAGCACCACCTCGTAGTCCGCGTCCCGCGTGTCCCGCGCGTGGTGCAGCAGTTGCTTTTCCGGGCCGCCGATCGAATCGCTTGCAATCAGATGAAGTATGCGCGACAAAATATTCCTCCTTGTTGCCCTTTTGCCTCCCCGGCGCAACGCCCCGGCGAAGTTTTCTCAAATCAACGGGCCCCTCGCCCGCAAAGGACAATCTTGACGGTTTTGAAAAGAATCAGCAGATCGAACAAAAGCGAGGCGTTCTTCACATAGAACAGGTCGTATTCCAGCTTGGTGCGCGATTCCTCAACGTTCGATCCATAGTTGGCGCAGACCTGGGCCCAGCCGGTAATTCCCGGCGGAATGCAGTGCCGCAGATCGTAATACGTAATTTGCTCTTCCAGCACCCGCACAAAATGCGGCCGTTCCGGACGCGGCCCCACCAGGCACATCTCGCCGCGAAGCACGTTGATCACCTGAGGCAGTTCATCCAGACGCGCTTTCCGCAGGAAGGCCCCCACGCGGGTCACGCGCGAATCTTTCGTCGTGGCCCATACCGGTCCGGAGGCACTCTCGGCATCGTGACGCATGGAGCGAAACTTGATCACGCGAAAGATGCACCCGCCCAGGCCGACCCGCTCCTGCGTATAAAACACCGGCCCTTCGGATTCCAGCTTCACCGCGATCGCCACCAGCAGCCCGATCGGCGCCAGCAGGATGGTCAAGAGTACAGCGGACAAAAAACTTGCGGCGCGGTGGAAGGAGCGTTTCATCGCGCTTGGAATCAGCGCCGCGCCAAAGGCCAGGCCATTCGACCGGACAGATTCGACTGGCACCCTGCCGGTCACGGATTCGTACAGCTCGCCGGCGTCCTGCACCCGGATGCCAATCCGTCGCAACGCCAGCAAATCGTCCGCGGAAATCGTCGAGATACCGATCTCCGAGCTGATCACAATCCGGTCCGGATGGAAGGAGCGGGCCAGATCGCGAAGCCGATCCACCGTTCCGACCACGGCGAATCGAAAATCTTTGGGCAGAGGACGGCTGTGGTCGAGCACGACCCCGGCCAGCTTCAACGGCAGCCCGCATTGGCCCGCCAGTTGTTCGGCAAGCAATTGGACTGTGGTCCCGGAGCCTACCAGCAGGACTCGCTCGCCGCTGCTCAGTCTGCGATGCCACCAGTCGGAGAGCCGCCGTTGCACATACAAGAGAATCAAAATCAGCGCCAGGGCCGGTTCCATAAAGTGGTTCCGGACGCGGCGGTCGCCGGCCAGCATCCACACCAGCGGACTCAGCAGCAGCGCGCTCACGCCCAGCCCGCGCAGACCGGCCACCAGGACCGTCTGTCGGCTGCGCATGGTTGCATGTTCGTAGAAATCGGAAAAATAGAACGACCAGATCCCGACAATGGCGGCCAGCAGCACCAGGAGATAGAGCTGCGCATCCGTGATCGCGTCCATCGGTTCCAGCGGGCGAAACAAAAGAAAGCACCCCATGGAAAGCAGCAAGGCATCGCCAACCACCAACAGTAACTTGCTCGACGGAACGTATAGGTTGAAGACGCGAATCATCTCAATTCTCCTTGCGTTTCGGTCCGTACCCGTAGCCGTACCCGGAATTGCGGTAGTAGTCTTCACGCTTCAGCTGGCTGACGCGGTTCACCACGCAGCCGGCCACCTTCTCCTGCATCATGGCCAGGGCCTGCCGCGCGCCATAAATGGGCGTGCTGTCGGCATTCAAGATAAACAGGCTGCAGTCCACCAGCGGGACCAGCGAATGCGTATCGGCCACCACCATCATGGGGGCGGAATCCAGAATGATCACGTCGTATTCGGCCTTCATCTCCGTCATCAGCTTGTCCAGCCGGCTGCTTTGCAGCAGCTCGTCCGGTTCATGCAGCGGAGTAAAACCGAACAGTGCATCCAGTCTCGAATTCACCTGATACACGGCCCGCTGCCACGGCGTCTCACCCGCCAGCCACGAAAGCTGTCGGCGCGGGTCGGGTTCGACGCCAAACATCGTATGCAGCGTCGGGCGCCGCAGATCGAAATCCACCGCCAGTACCCGCAGCCCCTCCACGCAACTCAGCGAGCCGGCCAGATTGGCCGCCACCGTTGTCTTTCCCTCTCCGGACAACGTGCTCGTAATTAATATCGTCCGCAGCTGAAAGTCCTTGCTCAGGACCTTCACTCGGCTCCGCAGCAATCGAAACTGCTCCGCCATCACCTGCTGCTTGGGGGTCAGTTCCGCTCCGCTCGGGGCCAGCGTCACCAGCGACTGGCTCACTTGGGACAGGTCCACCTGACGCACCGGAAAATCCGGCCCGCTCACTGGACGGGGAAATAGCACGGCCGGCTCCGCGACAGACTGGACCCCAGAATCCATTTGCTTCATCACGACGCTTTCCTGCTGCCTGTTCGCGACCTTCATCGGTTCGTCTCCATATTCTTGGCTATCCATGGCTGCTCTGGCGATGTCCTCAGCTTCGTGCCGTGCTCGTCTTCCACGTCTTGTCCGCAACCCCCGCGCACTTGGGTAGGGCCACCATGACGGGCAGCTTCAAATACGCGGCCACTTCGTCCGAATTGTGCATGGTGTCGTCGTTCAGCTCCACCACCAGGGCGCAGAGAAGTCCGATCAGCAACCCCACCAGCACCACGCCCATGCGCAACAGCACCGGGTTCGGTCGATACGGGAGCGATGGCAGGTTGGCTGGTTGGATCACAACAAACGGCTGGCTCTGCTCGCGCTGGTTCAGGGCGGAGGTCATGGCGGCTTCCTGTTGCTTCTCCAGCAGGGCGTTGTAGTTCTTCTGCATCTCCGCGTAGTCGGCATTCATGGCGGCAAACTGTGTCTGTACCGCCGGCAAACCTTGCACGGATCCCTGCAATTGCGCGATCTTCGCTTCCAGTTGCAGCTGGCGTTCCTGCCGCCCCTGGATGTCCGCATTCAGCGCAATCAGTTGGCTCCTCAACTGATCGTTCATGGTGGGACCGGTCGCCGGCGGAGCTTGCGCCAGCGCTGCCGGACTGCTCGATTTGGGAGCATTCGCGATCTCCACTTTCAACACCGCAATGTCATGCTGCAGCCGAATCACATCGGGATGTTCCGGCGTATATTTCAGCAGGTCGGCGTGAAGCTCTTTCTGCTTCTGCGCCAGTTCCAGTTCCAGAGGCGTGGCCGCCGGGGGCGGCGCCGAGACGCTCTGGGCGCCATTCTGCTTCACGTTCAGCAAAGACTCCAGATACACACGCTGTTGGTTGGCCTGGGTCAGCGCGTCCTGGTTGGTCTGCATCGCCTGTTGATACTGGTTCACCAGCTGCAGGTCCGCCTGCGCCTGCTCCGGCAGACTGCCGGGATGGGCACTTCTGAATGCCTGGATCTTCCCCTGCTCCGCCGCCAGTTGCTGCCCCGCCGAAGCCACCTGAGAAGTCAAAAAGGAGTCGGCCCCCTGCGCCTGTTCCCGCCCGTCATTTACGCTCTGCTGCAGAAACAGATTCGTCAGTTCCTGGGTCGTGTCTCGCGCCTGTTTCGGCGTCGCGCCGATATACGAGATGGTGAACGCCCCCACTCCCCCCCGATCGTTGCCGGAATCCGGTACCTCCGCCACCGTGATATCGTTCCGCAATGCCGCCACAGCTTGATTCATGCTCGCCTGCTGGCGCAATTTCGGATAGAGGTCCAGCTTCTCGATGATCTGCGGAAAGTCCGCGCCGCTTATCACTTCCAGCTTGATTTGCTCTAAACGGCTGGTGCTTGCGTTGCTCTCAGACGACTTCACATACACCGAAGGCACGCTCTGCCCTTGCACCAGGACCGTGCTGGTCGACTTGTAGGTGCGCGGCACCAGCGGACTCAGTGCCAGCCCCGCCGCAATCACGACAAGCGAAGGAAACAGAAACCAGTATTTTCGGCGCTGAATGACGGCGACGAAATCGCCGACGGAAGAGGGCGGTTTGCGTTCCATTACTGCATACCTCCACGGGTGATGGGATTGCCTAGATTGAACCGGATGCCGCCGCCGAACTGATTGCGGGTGAACCCAAGGGACGGCTCATTCACCGCGTTGGAAAAGCTTTCGGAGAGCACGGAGTAGAGAGCAAAAAATTGCACGCTTTTCGCGGCCTGATATGCGATTTCAGCGGACCCTCCAAAAACATGGCCGGGACCGTACGCCGCCCCATTCCCGTCGTTATGCGTATACGAGCCCGAGCCGGTGAAGATCCAATGGTTTCCAAATGCAAGATATGCACTGGAACCGACGGAGTTGGACACGATCGCCGGTTCCAGCAGATTCACCAGAATTGCCCGCTTGTAATCGACGGAAAACTGCGACTGCCGCAGCGCCCGGGTCAACGATCCGTTCAACGCATAGCTGGTGATATCGAAGTCGCCGATGGTTGGGCTGGAAGACTGAATGAACAGCGGCCCAGCGCCGACCCTTGCCGTGAACGTCGGAGTCAATTGCCTGGAATAGATGGCCTGCACGGTTTCGGCAGATTCACTCCCGCCGGAAACCAGACCATACACGTACACAGGCGTAATCGCGCCGCCAACCACATCGCGGGGCGTCAATTGATAGTTCAGCTGCAAATTTCCGCCGCTGGTGATAAATCTCTCCGTGGCGGCCGTGTTCGGGGTGGGGCTTGCCTCTTTGGACGGGATCATCAGGAAGAAGGCGCCCGTTACCGTGCCGGTCAACGTCATCCGGTAGTTCAGCAAATATCGATAGGTCAGAGTGGTGGCCGCATTCGTCAGCTCAAAGCTGTCCTGCAACAACTGCGTTCCCAGCGTCGGCACCACCACGCCGATCCCGCCGATGCCGAGGCTCTGCGGCAAATACTGGTTCAAGCTCAAATATCGCGCCGCCGTTGTGTCCCACTGTAATCCCGCCCGCGCCGTCAGCGCGTGAGTCACGCTTTGGTACATGCTCTGGGAAAAATTGTTGATCTGGGAAAATTGCGGATAGATATTGTATTGCGGCTGGTATAGCAGAAAGTACCGGGTCCGGCTGCTCCGCAACAGCACTCCCCCATCCGCCATAAATTGCCCATATCCCGCCGACATCTGGTGGGTCTGCGTGCCTAGGAAATTCGTCTCCTCTCCACCCGACGCCGACAGGCCCAATCCGAAGCGCTCGAACGATTGGTTCTCCGCGTTGATGGCATTCACGCTCTGGTTCAACGTCAGGTTGGATCCCAGCGACTGGCCGGGCAGCAGTTGATCAGTCGGATTTCCTTCGCCCGGCGGTATTTCGCCGGCCGGGACCGCCTGCGCCAGCGCCCTGTTCCCCGGCATCGTCAGCTGCCATGCGGCAACCGCAAGCATCGCGGCGATTGGAAGCGACCATCGAATTCTTTGCAACAACGAGGGTGAATTTGTCACGGCACCACCACCGTGTCGCGAGTTTGCAACAGCACATCTTCACTTCCGCGCTTGCCCTTCAACAGGTTGTTGTATTGCACCTTGATTCGTTCCATCTGACCGGTCGGCAACGTGCGCAACACATAAATCTTGTTGGGCTTGGCGAACTCCCTCAACCCGCCCGCCGTCGCCACTGCGTCAATCACGTTCATGGGAGGGATCAAGGCATAGGTCCCAGGACGAAGAACCTGGCCCAGTACGTTGATGCGCTGGCTGCGGATCTCCGCCACGATGACGCTGACGTCCGGATCGGTCAGGAATTTCGAGAAGCGCGCTTCCAGCTCATTTTGCAGCTCCGTCGGCGTCAGTCCGGCAGCCTGAACATCGCCCACCAGCGGCAGCGAAATTTTGCCGTCCGGACGGACCGGCACGTTGCGCGACACCTCAGGTTCATGCCACACATTCACGGTCAGCACATCGTCGGCGCCGATTCGATAATGCGCGTCCACCCCGGGTGTAATTCTTGTCTCGGGCCGCACCAGCGCGGTATCTCCGGACTTCGTCTGAAACGAGGTCCCGACCGACGGCTCCGGCGTACTGAAGGGACTGTTGAAGCCTCCGACATATGCAACCGCCGGTTGCGTCTGCGCATGCAACAGGCAGCACGTCAGACTCACCGTTACCGCGGCAACCGCGAACTGGGACAGGCGAACAAGCATTTCTTTTCCTCTCGTCATTGGTTCTCCTCGGGGGAACACGCGTCGGAATGGGCCTGACGCAACCGGGGCAAGCCGGCGTCCTTGATCTTGTAGAGCAACGCGCGATAGCTGATATCGAGCGATTGCGCTGTCTTGCGGCGATTCCAGCGATGCTCGTTGAGCGCCCGCAGAATGATCTGCCGCTCCATCATCCTCAGCGCGCGCTGGGTCTGGATTCGCAGCGGAAGATGACCGTCGGGCACAAAGGGCGAATCCGCCGCGGCCGCCTCGCTGTCGTTCAGCGCCTCCACAATGGCCTGCTCGTTTCCCAGCACCACATAGCGCTTCACCAGGTTCTCCAGTTCGCGCACATTTCCAGGCCAGTGATAGGCTTCCAGCAGTTTCAGCACCGAGCCGGAAAGCGGCGCCAGCGATCGGCCGAACTTCAGCTCATAGTGACGCAGAAAATGCGTCAGCAGCATGGCAACATCGGCACGATGGTCGCGCAGCGCCGGTAATTCAATGGAGACGACATTGATGCGATAGAACAAATCCGAACGGAAACGACCCGCTTTGATGTCCGCATGCAGGTTTCGATGCGTGGCGCAGATCAGCCAGATATCGACCGCGCGCTCTTCGGTCCCGCCCAGCCGGCTGAACCGAAAATCCTGTAAGACCTGCAGCAGTTTCGCTTGCACCGACGCATCCAGGTCGCCAATTTCGTCCAGGAACAATGTCCCATTTTGAGCCTGATCCACTTTCCCGTTTCGGGTATGGTTGGCTCCGGTAAACGCGCCCGCCTCATACCCGAATAATTCGCTTTCAATCAGGCTGTGCGGCAGCGATGGGCAGTTTACCTGCACGAACGCCCGGTCCCGCCGCGCCGACAACATCTGCAAATTCTGTGCAACTACGTTTTTCCCGGTACCGCTTTCGCCCGTAATCAGGACCGGCATGCCCGCCGATGCCGCCAGTTGTACCTGGCGGCGTACGGCCGACATCGCCTGGGTGTTTCCCAGCAGCACGGGCATCGGAGAGAACGGTGGTGAAATCAATTGCATGATTTTCCTACTCGCGCTCTATCTTGCACGTACGACGCCAAACGCAGGCACCCTCGTCTTTCCGCATCCCGGCACACCGCCCCTGCCCGTGTGAAGCAGCACCAATCAAAGGCCTGCCGCAGTATCGACCCAGTTTTGAACAGGGTGTATCCGTCTTTATACGAGACAAGGTGTCGAGGGCGTAATTACCCCGGCAACCGCCATGCGTGTCTTCGGGATAGGAAGTTCTCTTCGCAATGGGTAAAAGTTTTCACACAGGCGGAAGGAACATGTTTTCCAACCCAATGCGGGGTCGCGCGGCCAGGAAATTTCGCGCGATCACGTCACAAATTTCACATAGGAAAGGCCCGCGGCCTGGTAACCCATCGGTAACATTTGCGCTCTGGTTACCGCCTCCGGTACTCGGACATTGGTTACTAAAAGTGTGTTGTCAAATGCTATTCAAACATGCAGAATCAGCAGAGTAATAAGTCTGAAGAACACCTCGCGGGAATGCACCGACCTGGCCAGGAAGGATGAGCCGACGTTCGCAGTCGCAGAAGACAATTCCTTCTGCAAGCGTGACCGTCATCACTCTCTGGAATCAGGCTATTTGCAAACCAACGACGAGTTGTTCCGTTGGCAACAGGATGCGCGGTCGATGCATCTATACGGGGTAGTAAATTTAAGTCGCACTTGGCATTGACTGCACGCAACACTTGGCCTTCCTAGAGGACACAGATGCACCCCGCATTTGCATTCTCTGGCCGGCTTGCTCGACTGCTTCACTTTACTGTCTGGGATCTCAAATCTGCGGTGATGACGAGCAGGTTCTCCCCCGCTCCGCGCACTGAAAATCCCCAGGCTACAGTGATTCTCGACTTATGGACCGGAACCGTGTTCGTAGACCATATGGGGTGGTGTTTGTGGATCGACAACTGCGCGTAGTTCTTGTCGAAGACGAAATACCGGTACGCGGCTACGTACAAAATTTGTTGGAGTGCCTCGACTGCGCGGTGAATTCGCTGCAGTCCATGGACGTTGCGGAAACATGCCGCGCCGCGGTGGCGGCCGATCTGCTCTTGATCGATACCACGCTACCCGGGGTCGACTTGGAATCCATGCTGGTGAAGTTGCGTCAGCAGTTTCCTTTGCTCAGCGTGGTCCTTTTGATTCCCGCCGGTAATCGCTCCGGCTTTCTTGCCGCCGCCCGCGAGGGAATCTACGACGTTCTGCCGAAGCCGTTTTTGAAGCACCAGCTGGATGCAATTCTTCGTCGCGTACGCGATCGGGTGCTCAGCGCACAGGCACAAGCCTCCCGTAGCACAATCATCCACGAAGACCTTGGCAATGGAACATTTTTCCTGGCCGCGACTCCGGCCATGAAGAAGATTTACGACCAGGCCGCCGCCATCGCCCATGCCGACATTCCGGTCCTGATCACAGGCGAAAGCGGCGTTGGGAAAGAAGTGGTCGCTCGCCTGATCCATCGGCTTTCGCGTCGCTCCAACGAAGAGTGGCTCAAAATCAATTGCGCCGCCCTCCCTGTCGACCTGCTGGAAAGCGAATTGTTCGGCTACGAAGCGGGCGCCTTTACCGGAGCCACCAAGTCCAAGCCGGGCAAATTTGAAATGTGCGACAAAGGCACGCTGCTGTTGGACGAAATCGGCGAAATGAGCCCGCAGTTGCAGGCCAAGCTGCTCCACGTGCTGCAGGACGGTACCTTCTCAAGACTAGGCGGTCGCGGAGAAAAACAGACCAACGCCCGCATTCTCGCTGCCACCAATGTCGACATTCAAAAGGCGCTCGCCGAAAAAATGTTTCGCGAGGACCTCTATTACCGGCTGAGCACATTCATTCTGCACATTCCGCCGCTGCGGGAACGCCGCGAGGAAATTCCCTACGTCCTGACCCAGATGTCGCAACAGTTAGCGCTGACCCACGAACTGGAGCCCGTCAGCTTCTCGCCCCAGATGATCGCCGCCTGTGTCGCATATCATTGGCCCGGCAACCTGCGCGAGCTGGGCAATTTTGTGAAACGGTATCTGGTGATTCGCGATGAACCCGCGGCCCTGGCCGATCTCGAGTCGAAGATTCCCGGCTACTTCCTGCCGGTTCCGGAACGGGCCAGCATGGTCACGGCAACCACCAGCCCCGATCTCAAGTCGATGGTGCGTGGCCTGAAGGACCAGGCGGAAATGCAGGCAATCCGCGATACGCTGGCGGAAACCAAGTGGAACCGTCGCATTGCGGCCACCCGGTTGAACATCAGCTACAAGGCGCTCCTCTACAAAATCCGGCAATACAACCTGTCCGCGCCGGCGCAGTCGGCTTAGAATGCGCCGCTGATTGTTTTATCTGCATCGGATGCGGTACGAATTCCTTTTAGCGAAGAGGTCCATCATGCAGCATAACGTTGTTGTGAATTTGAAGAATTCGAAGGTGCTCCACGGCTACTACCGGACCGACGAGGCTTCGCTCGAGCCAGCCGCCGTGCCCGCCGATCTGCCCGTCAGCATGACCATCGAGCCCGAGGACAGCAGTCCTGCCCTGACTTTTCGCCTGGAGGATGCCAAGGCGGTTTTCTTCGTCCACTCGTTTACCGGCAGCCCCAGCCAGCAGGATGTTCGCTTCTTCGACTCTCTTTCCATCCATCCCTACCTGTGGGTTCGGGTTACGTTTCAGGATGGAGAAATCATGGAAGGCCGCGTTTCCAACGATATCGCTCTGTTGACCAAAAATGCATTTCAACTTTTTCCGGTCGACGAGCTGACCAACAACCGCAGCCTCTTCGTTCCGAAAACTTCGTTGAGCGCCTTCCAGATCATTGGCCTTTTGGAGGCGCAGGCCGCCCAGGCCCAGCGCGAAGTCGCGTAGCGTCCTGGCCCATTCTTTCGCCCAGGTCGATGTTCTTTGAAGGGGCGACGTGCTGGGTCTCGGTGGAGAGAACCTGAAGCAGTGCTATCAGTGCGCCGCCTGCACCTCCGCTTGTT
>JBKQVW010000106.1:0-21791 GCA_052142955.1 Acidobacteriaceae bacterium
TGCTCGGGCGGCACGCCCAGCACAGCCTGTACCCCCGCACGATCCAGGACCAAATTATCCTTGGCAGGATTCAGCACAAAAACGTTATCGCCGACCAACTGCATCATGTCTTTGTCGTTCGACACGATATACACCGTATGACCCAGTTTGGACGCCTGCCGGGTGAGGGTGCCGATCACATCGTCGGCTTCGAAGCCTTCCTGCTGCAACATAGGAATCCGCAACGCCTCAAGCGCACGTCGAATATACGGAATTTGCTGCGCCAGGTCTGCCGGCATCTCGGCACGATTGGCTTTGTACCCCGCATACTCCACTTCATCGAAGGCCTGCGTTGCGGTATTGAATTTCCGAATCTTCAGGTCTTTGGCGCGTTCGTCGCGAAAGACGGGCGTGCTGACGTCAAACACTGCGGCCAGATACTCGGGTTTGAAATCCTTCCGCAGCCGATTCAGCATGTTCACAAAAACGTACACGGCTGCCGTGGGAATGCCGCTGCGCGTCGACATAGGGCGCTGCCGTTGCATAGCGTGGTACGCGCGAAAGATGAAGCCCATGGTATCGAGCAGAAATACGGCAGGTTTGGCGGGCGGGCTGGGCATCTTTTTCGAGTCTACAGAATCCGGGAAAAACCGTTATGAGAGGAACATGCAGTCGCCGTAGGAAAAAAAGCGGTAGCGTTCGGCAACTGCATGATTGTAAGCCGCAAGGACCCTCTGTGTGCCGCCAAAGGCACACACCAGCATCAGGAGCGTGGATTGCGGCAGGTGAAAATTTGTCAGCAGCCCGCTGACCACGCGAAATTCATCTCCGGGAGAGAGAAACATCTGTGTTTCCCCGGAATGAGGGCGCAATTCTCCATCGTCGGACTGACGCGCGCAGTGTTCCAGCGTGCGGACCGTGGTGGTACCGACGGCGATGACGCGACGGCCTTCGCGACGTGCCAGGTTGACCGCCTGTGCAGTGGATTCCGGAAGCGTATACCGCTCCGCGTGCAAACGAATGTCTTCCAGCCGCTCCACTCGGACGGGCTGAAATGTGCCTAGCCCAACGTGCAGCGTGAGGCCCGCAATTTCCACTCCGCGAGCGCGAATTGTCGACAGAATCTCCGGCGTAAAGTGCAGGCCGGCGGTCGGCGCGGCCGCAGAACCACGCTGGGCGGCAAAGACGGTCTGATAGCGTTCGCGGTCGGAGAGTTCATCCGCGCGATGAATGTAGGGAGGCAGCGGCATGTGTCCGATGCGATCCAGGACCGCGTAGAAATCGGCCACGGGAGCAAAGCGCAGCCGCCGCTCACCGAACTCCCCGCGCCCGATGATTTCCGCGGTCAACAAAGGAGCCGCGTCCGGCGCCGCGCCGGGTTCTTCGCGCGCGAAAAAGTACAGCGTCTCCCCGACCGGCAGCTTGCGGCCGGGATGTACCAGCGCGTTCCACTCCAAGGGTGCGTGCTGTTCGGTCAGCAGGACCTCGACAGTTCCCTGCAGGTGTTCCTTCGCGGTTGGATTGCGAGGACTGACGGGCTGGGCATGGATTCCGGCGCGTCGAGCAAACAGCCTGGCCGGCAGCACGCGGGTGTCATTCAGCACGAGCAGATCGCCGGGACGCAATAGTTGCGGAAACTGGCGAAAGAAGCTGTGCTGCACGCTTCCAGTGGCACGGTCAAAGGCAAGCAGGCGGGAAGCTGCGCGATCTTGAAGCGGCTGCTGCGCGATCTGCTCCGGAGGCAACCTGTAATTGAAATCGCGAACCAGCACAAGAAGTATTCTAGAGCGGATTGCGGCGATCGCCCGGAGGCCCTCCGATCGAATGGACGGAATTGTTGGCCCATCCAACAAGCTTCGCGAGAATAAGAATATCCTGTTGCTTGCGCTCCAATAGCAAATTGGAACGCTGGAAACGGGAAACAGGAGCGAGGACCGTCTTTTATGCCAAATTCGAAATCGGATCTACCCATGAATGAAGTCATTTTGATTACGAGCGGGGACCTGCGGCTGTCGGCCAACCAGGTTTGCTGGGCCGCCCAGGAAGACTTGGAGCGCAAGCTCACGGCATGTTTTCAGGATGCCGGGGTTTCGGTGCGGCGGGCCTTTCCCGTCGATTCCAAAAGCGGGCATGGTTTCATCTCCACCCAGCGCATGGGGATGGATGTCTTCGTGGGAATCGATCCTGAAGCCAATCTGGTATTCGCGACAGCTGCATGGCAATACAGCCACCATGTGCTGCCAGGGATGCGCAACCATCGCGGGCCGATTCTGACGGTCGCGAACTGGTCGGGACAGTGGCCGGGACTCGTGGGTCTGTTGAACCTGAACGGTTCGCTGGTAAAGGCCGGAGTTCCCTTCAGCACCCTGTGGAGCCAGAATTTTACGGATGAGTATTTTCTTACTCGGCTACGGGAGTGGATCCAGCGGAAGACTGTAACCCATGACCTGACCCATGTGCGGAACCTGAACGCGGGTGAATTGCCAGCCAAGGCCGCGAGCATGGGCAAGCAATTGGCCGAGGCGCTGCGGAAGCGGAAGGCCATCCTCGGCGTCTTCGACGAGGGCTGCATGGGCATGTACAACGCCATCATCGACGACGAATTGCTGAATCCAATCGGCATGTTCAAGGAGAGGCTGAGCCAGTCGGCGCTGGTGGCCAGAATGCGCACCATCACGCATGACGAAGCGCAGACGGTCCGGCAGTGGATGGACAAGAAAGGAGTGCGATTTGTCACCGGAAAGGATGAGAACTCCGAGCTGACAGACGCGCAAATTCACGAGCAATGCAAGATGTATATCGCGGCGGCCCGCATCGCGGACGACTTCGGCTGCGATGCCATCGGCATCCAGTATCAGCAAGGCTTGAAGGACATGGTTCCGGCCTCCGATCTTGCGGAGGGACTGTTCAACAATTCGGATCGTCCGCCTGTGTATCAGGAAAACACCCGGAGAGAATTGTATGCCGGACAGCCGCTGCCACACTTCAACGAAGTGGACGAGTGCGCCGGGGTGGACGCCCTGGTGACGAACCACTGCTGGACGGCCCTGGGTCTCGACCCTTCGACAACGCTCCATGACGTCCGTTGGGGCGAGCAGTTTCAGGGCGATGGAATCGACGATTTTGTTTGGGTATTGCAGATTTCCGGAGCCGCTCCGGCGAACCACTATGTGGGTGGGTATGCCGGCGCCTCCAGCGAACGGCAACCGCCGATGTATTTTCCGCTGGGCGGAGGGACGCTGAAAGGCGTTGGCAAGCCGGGGAAAATCGTGTGGAGTCGCGTATTTGTCGAAGGCAACGCCCTGCATGTGGACATGGGCCTGGGGACTGTTGTGCAATTGCCCAAACAGGAAACCGCGCGCCGATGGAAGCACACGACCAGCCAATGGCCGATGGTGAGCGCTATTTTGGACGGCATATCCAGAGACTCTTTCATGGCGCGACACCGGGCGAACCATGTGAATATCGCATACGCGTCCGAGGCGAAAAGCGCTGCCAACGCGCTCGCGGTCAAGGCGGCGATGTTCGATGCTCTGGGAGTCCAGGTCCATCTGTGCGGTGCGGTGAACTTTGAGTAATTCCGGAAGAATTGCCGCAGAAACCAGGACCGTGGAGCTCCCTTGACGATCAACGGACGTGTCATCCGAAGCACCATTGTTGGCGCACTGGGAGGGCTGCTGTTCGGATTCGATACAGCGGTCATCTCCGGCACCACCCACGCCTTGTCGCTGAACTACCATCTGACGCACTTTTTGCTGGGCGTCACAGTTTCCAGTGCGTTGGTGGGTACAGTGGTCGGGGCCCTGACGGCTGCAATTCCAGGACAGAAGTATGGACGCAGGGACAGCCTGCGGGTGATGGCGATCTTTTATGTCATCTCGGCACTGGGTTGCGCGTTCGCGTGGAACTGGCCGGCGCTGATCTTCTTTCGTTTTATTGGCGGTCTCGGCATCGGCGGGTCCTCCGTTCTAGGTCCCATGTACATTGCCGAGATCGCCCCGCCGAAATGGCGGGGACGCCTGGTTGGAAGTTTTCAGGTCAATATCGTGGTCGGAATCCTGCTGGCCTACCTGTCGAATTTCCTGATTGCCCGCATGCAACTGGGCGCGGTCGAGTGGCGATGGCAACTTGGCATCTCCGGAGTGCCTGCGATTTGTTTCCTGGTCGCCCTGTTCGGAATTCCCCGCAGCCCTCGATGGCTGGTCATGCAGTCGGAGTTGAAAGAGGCGCTGCAGGTCCTTCACCTTACGGGGGTCGAGCACCCGCAACATGAACTCGACGAGATTGTCGCGTCGATTCATCTGGAACGATCGTCGCCCACCGACCCGCTGTTTTCCCGGCAATATCGTTTTCCAGTCTTTATCGCCATCACTGTCGGGATGTTCTGCCAATTGTCGGGAATCAATGCGATTCTCTATTATCTGAATGATATTTTCGCGCTGGCCGGCGCCAGCAAGATCTCCGGAGACCTGCAGGCAGTCGCGGTGGGAGCGACCAACCTGGTCGCCACTTTGATTGCGATGTCTGTGATCGATCGATTTGGACGCAAGAAGTTGCTGCTGACCGGGACCGTGGGCCTGACGATATGCCTGACCGCAATTTCGTATGTCTTTGTCACGCACCGGCATCTGCATTGGCTGGTCTGGCTGCTGATGGCCTACATCGCCTGCTTCGCAATTTCTCAGGGCGCTGTTCTCTGGGTCTACATCAGCGAGGTATTTCCGAATCGCGTGCGGGCCAAAGGTCAAGGCCTGGGAAGCTCCTCGCACTGGGTGACGAACGCGATTATTTCTCTTGTGTTCCCCATCATGGCCGGTTCATCCGGGGCCTATCCATTCATTTTTTTCGCCGCGATGATGGTGCTCGACTTCTTTGTGGTTCTTTTCTACTACCCGGAAACGAGCGGCATTTCTTTAGAAAAAATGGAACACAAGCTGGGCATCGACTAGAGCATTTTCCCAATGGGTATCGACCGAGGCGGGAATGTCTGCGCAGCTTTTCCGTTAAGAAAAAGCTGCTCTTAACTGAACCTGGAAAGTTCACAGCAATAGGGAAAATGCTCTAGGAGCCGGTTGCAATCATGCAGCCCGGCAAAGGGGCAATCTCCCCCAAACAGACGAAAGCCAGCGACGGCGGCGGAATTACTTGCCCGGCGTCTGGCTGGTTTACGGGTTGTGCCAGCCGCCGTCTGCGGCAATAAGTGCGTCCGCTGCTTTCGGTCCCCAGCTACCGCGCTTGTAAGAGAGCGCCCGGTGGTGCGTTTTGAGGACGGGCTCAACGACCGCCCAGGCGGCTTCGACCGAATCTTCGCGAGTAAAGAGCGCTCCATCGCCCTTCATGGCGTCGCCTAACAGGCGTTCATACGGACTTTCTGCTCCCACCTGTTCCTCGGACAGATACAGCTCTCGCGGCTCGCCGGTAAACTCCTCTCCCGCAAGCTTGACGCGGGCAGCCAGGGCAATCGCGGAGTCGGGAGAGAGCCGGAAGCGCAGATAATTGGAGCGTTCGGTGGAGGAGACGGAGTCGGCGAAAAGCTTCTGCGGCGGCGGCTTCAGTTCCACCAGGATTTCTGTCGCGGTATCCGCCAGATACTTGCCGGACCGCAGATACCACGGCACACCTTCCCAACGCCAGGAGTCGATCAACAGCCGCAATGCGCAGAAAGTTTCGACGTCGGAATTCCTGGCCACATCCGGCTCGTTGCGGTAGCCATCGTACTGGCCGCGGACCAGTTCACTGGGTCGAAGCGGTCGCATGGCCTTAAAGACTTTGGATTTCTCGGCGTGCACGGCCCCGAAGTCTCGACCGGACGGCGCCTCCATGGCAAGCAGCGAGACGATCTGGAAGAGATGATTCTGGACTACGTCGCGCAGACAGCCGGCGGTTTCGTAAAATGCGCCGCGGTCCTTGACGCCGAAATCCTCGGAAAGAGTGATCTGGACGCTGGCCACGTAGTTCCGGTTCCAGATCGGCTCCAGAAATGAATTGGCGAAACGGAAATAGAGGATATTCATGATCGCCTCTTTTCCGAGGAAGTGATCGATGCGGAAGATGGAATCTTCCGGGAACACCGAGCGGGCGACGCGATTCAGTTCCCGTGCCGAGGCCAGATCGCGCCCGAACGGTTTTTCGACAATGACGCGCCCATGTTCCGCCAAATGCGCGGCGCCCAGGCCGCGGATGACCGTCTCAAAAAGCGCCGGAGGAATGGCCAGGTAATGCGCGGGGCGGCGGGCCTTCCCCAACGCCGCCTTGATCGCCGCAAAAGTGGCCGGGTCGTTGTAATCGCCACTCACATACTTGATCAGCGACAGAAGATGATGCAGGGCTCGCTGATTATCGATGCCTCCGGGAGATCGCCGGATGCTGTCTGTCACGCGTTTGTGCAGTCGATCCAGGCTCCACTTTGGGAAGGCTACGCCGATCACGGGTACGGTGAGGTTCCCGCGTTTCGCCATCGCATAGAGCGCCGGGAAGATCATCTTGTGGGCAAGATCGCCAGTCACGCCAAAGAGTACCAGCGCGTCGGAACGGGAGTGGGCCATCAGGCAATTCCTTTCGCTGTCAGGTGGATTCGCTCGCCATGATTGGCAGTCTTTCCGGCGGAGCGTCTTGGAAGCTGCATTCTCTTGATTTCCATTGGACCCTGCACGATGACTCTCCCTTTCATTGCGTACATATTCTTGAAGAGTACGGCCTCATTCGCGCGATCGAGAAGACGTCTCGCGGTCCCTTGAGGAGTCCCGGCCCGCTTCGGCAAGTCGGCGAATCGCAAGTTGGGTCGTAGGACCTCCGGGCTGAGCATCGCCTGGCTGGGTCGCGCCCTGCGCCGTGCCAAGGTACTGGCGATATTCCCTGTCAACGATGCCGAGACTCCGCGCCAATGCAATCTTTGCGACGTTGTATTCGTACAGGCGGTTCACCAGCTGCGCCTCGGCAGCGGCCAGGGAGGACTCCGCCTCGACGACAGGGAGATCGTTGTCGATGCCATTGCGGAAGCGGTCGGTCGCATCATTCAACGAAGCATGACTCAAATCGACATTGCTGCGGGCGACGTCTACCAGCTGCTGGGTGGAGGCCACGTCGAGCATATTGTCTCGAATCTCCGCTTCAATCTGCTGACGAAAGTTGGCCAGCTGGGACATCGCGTTGCTGGTGGCTGCGTCGGCAACGTCTCGATCGCCGCGAAACTTCGCTTCTCGAAAAAGCGGAATGTTCAAGGTCCCCTGCGCCAGAATGGTCCCATGGTAGACGCTTCCGACTGTCCCGGTCACCCCATAATTGCCTTTGAAAGTCAGCGTCGGCAGCCGCTCGTAACGGGCGGCGCGGCTTTGATATTGCGCGGAACGCAGTTTCGCCTGGAGATACAGATATTCCTGCCGATTCCGATACGCCATCTGCAACGCCTCATCCAGCGGTATCATCGCCAGCGACGCGTAGGGTGTCGCGTCGGTCAACTGGATCTCCTGGTCGGCGGGCAGCCCAATCTCCCGGTTCAGAGCGATCTTGGCTTTCTCAAACGCGTCCTTCCGCGCAACAACCACTTGCCGCTGTTGCTGGTATTGCACCCGAGCGCGCAGCTCATCCAGCTTGGCAACGACCCCGGCCTGGTGCTTCAGCGTCGCCTGACGGAGGATTTCCGCATTGGTGGACAGCAGACTCTGGGCATCGGCCAGATTTGCCGCTGCCGCCAACGTCTGCAGGTAGGAGTCTGCCACGGCCTGGATGACCTGTCTGCGGGCCGACTGATAGCTGTAATTGACGGCTTTGATCTCTTCTCCGGCTGCGCGGTACAGTTCCAACGATTGCAGATCAAAGAGCGGCTGGGTCAGGTTGGCCTGCGCGATCACCGCGTTCACCGTCGCTACAGCCGGAATGCTGTTCAGGTCTTGTGGAGGGATCAATCCGGGCGGGAAACTGTGGATCAATTTCGAATTGAAGCCTTCCGCCGCAAGATTGATCTGGAGTCGCTGACGCTCGGCCTCCCAAGTGAGATTCGGCATCAGGTAATTAATCGCCTCCAGCCGTTCACCGGAAACAATTTGCTGATTCTGTTTGGCAATCGTGGTCAGCAAATTCGCTTGCAACCCACGACGGATCACATCATCGAGCGACAGCGGCAATACGGTGCTCACCGCCGGCCCGGAACTCACGCTCCCGTAGACAGAATCGGGTGAAGTGTTAAGGGTCAGGGGCTCTACAGTGCCGCCGACCTGCGCAGCGGCTACCGCGGAGAACAGCAGGGTGGCCAGCAGCGCGCCCAGCAATTTTTGTCGTCGAAGAATCTTCATCGTTATCAAGCTGTTAGATTCGACCGAACCTCAGTAGTTGCCAAAGTTGCAAAACGCCCGCGACAAACGGGTCGACGCAATCAGTTCTCTCTATAGACTATCGAGTTTTGCGCGAGGCGGCCCAATCGGGCCATCGAACGAAACAAACTTCCGCGGGGTGGAGCGTTATCTTGGACAGCCAGTTTCCTGGACGGCACCCGCAGTCATGAATTTACTTGCCTATTTCCAGCCGGCATGTTAACTACATAGTCAATAGAATTCCGGTCCGCAACCTCGCCTGTACGGCACGGCTATCGGGATAACGTTCTTCAGCTCCAACGTTGCATACGAGGCAATCATGGAAGCACTCAATATCGGCACCACGATTCGCGGCGTCCGTTTGCAGAAGGGCATGTCGCAAGGGGACATTGAAAAACGAACCGGCCTTCTCCGCTGCTATCTTTCGCGTGTGGAGAATGGGCATACCGTTCCGTCGCTCGACACCCTGTACAAAATTGCCAGCGCGTTGGACGTTCCCATGGCGCATTTCTTCGCCGAAAACGCGCTGAGCTACGAGATGCCCGCGCAGCGCTTCAGCGAGGACGAATTGCGCTTTTTGACGCAAATTCGGCGCTATTCCGCCAATCTGAACGAAAGCGATCGAAGATTGCTGCTGGCCATGGTGAAGAAGTTTGCCGGGGCCGAAAAGAATTAATTCACTTTTCCTGTCACCGCGTGACGGCGAAATTTCCGCCCTCCCCCATGAGTCCCGCTGCTACGAACCGGGTGGCCGCACGGAACAACTTCCGCGACGATCCGGTTCCGGACCTACACTTTTCTGAAGTGGACGACCCAGTTGGCGAACAGCACAAGAATCAGTACGGCAACAGAAAAGACCACTCGCTGCCGCTTGAAATACGGCTCCCTCCCGGTCCCTAGTAACGGCGCAAGCGGCACCCCCATGGCGAGCCCGGAGAGAAATCCTCCCAGATGGGCCATGTTATCGATCTTGATACCTCCGGAATAGAGCAGGGTGGAGGCCCCGATCACCAGGTTGATGACAGCGAAGTAAATCACGCTGCGTCGCAGGCGGCGCAACTCCGCGCGGGGAAACGGCAAGTGCGGAGAGTTCAGCAGCAGGATCAGAACTCCGGCAATCCCAAAAACCGCACCGGACGCTCCCGCGCCGATGATGCCCGGGTTCACCGCAGTGCTCAGCAGATTGCCCGCGACGCCCGTCAGGATATACACGGCGAAGATGCCGACAGGTCCCAGCAACGGCTCACCCAACAACCCCAGGTTCCACAGGCACCACATGTTCGTCCCAATGTGGACGATGCCCACGTGTACGAAGGTGGCCGTGATCAGGCGCCACCACTGTCCCAGAAAGATTTCATTCACGCCGCGATTGGCGCCCCAATGCAGGATTTGCTCGGCGGTCGGGTCCCACCAGGAAACTCCGCTCAGCACCATCGACAGATAGACGGCACAGCTGATACCGATCAGGATGTAGGTGGCTGGAGCGTACGCCCAGCCAGTCAAAATGCGCGAGCGAGTCTGCGACGGCGGCGGCGCCTGAGTGTAATATCCCGACCGCAGATCGTAGTCAGAACGCTCGTTCTGATCGCCGTGATACCCGCGCTCCATCTCTTGAGACGCAGGAGGCAGAATCTCCGCCCCACGAACCCCTCTGTCATTCCGGTTGATCAGATCGAACTCCCCACCTTGCGCGGCAATGCCGTCTCTCTCTTACAGGCTACTGAGCGCCAGGACAGAATACAAATCGCAATTTTCCGCTCGCGATTGGAAGCGCCCGCAGGGCTTGCGAGTTTGTCGGCGCCAAAACCGGGCAGCACGCATGGATTAAACTGAATCTTCGTTCGATTCCACACCATCGAGGATTGTGAGTTCCATGAAGCCAATTCGGCGTGTATTGCTCAGTGTCACAGACAAATCGGGAATCATTGAATTCGCGCGTGTTTTAGCGAAGCATGGCGCAGAGCTGGTGTCTACGGGCGGAACGGCCCGCACGTTGCGCGAAGCGGGTCTGACGGTGTTGGACATTTCCGAGCTGACCGGCTTTCCGGAGATGCTGGGTGGCCGGGTGAAGACGCTGCATCCCAAGGTGCATGGCGGCATCCTCTATGTACGCTCCAACGCGGAACATCGAAAGGCAGTGGCGGCGCATGGAATCGAACCGATCGACATGGTGGTGGTGAATCTGTATGCCTTTGAAGCGACGCTGCGCAAGCCTGGCGTGCACTTTGGGGAAGTGATTGAGAACATCGATATCGGTGGGCCGTCCATGGTGCGGTCCGCGGCAAAAAACTTTGAGGATGTGGCGGTCGTCACCTCAGCCGCGGACTATTCGGCGCTGACCGAAGAACTGCAGGCGAACGAAGGCAAACTGAGTCGAGCGACACGCTGGCGGCTGGCGCAGAAGGCATTTGCGCTGACCGCGGCGTACGATCTGGCCATTGCGAACGCACTGGAGACGCTGCCCGCTACGCCTCCCGCCGCTGCCGCGCAGGTGGCGCCGCCAAAGGCCGGCGAGGAGCCGCTTCCGGCTACGCTGCGTTTGGCATATTCCCAGACCATGCCGCTGCGCTACGGAGAAAACCCTCATCAGCGTGCGGCCCTGTACAGCAACGGCAGTGGAACCGGGATTGCCGGGCTGCGTCAGCTGCAGGGCAAGGAGCTGAGCTACAACAACCTGGTCGACCTGGATGCCTGCTGGGAGCTGGCGCTTGAGTTCAAGGAACCTGCGGTGGCCATCATCAAGCACACCAATCCATGCGGGGCCGCCACAGCGACGACCCTCGTGGAGGCATACCAAAAGGCGCTGGCTTGCGATCCAGTTTCAGCCTTCGGCTCGGTCATCGGCATCAACCGTGAAGTCGACGGCGAAGCGGCGGCGGAGATCGTCAAGCTGTTTGTGGAGGCGATAGTTGCGCCGGCATTCAGTTCCAAGGCAAAAGAGATTCTTTCCGCCAAAAAAAACCTGCGACTGGTGGAGGTCAAGCCTGCCCCGACGGCGCCGGTGATGAAGTACGTCTCAGGCGGCCTGTTGCTGCAGGATGCGGATCGCGGCCGCGTGGAAGCCGGCGATCTGAAAATTGTCAGCAAGCGGCCGCCGACGCAGGATGAGATCGACGCGCTGCTGTTTGCCTGGCGAGTCTCAAAACACGTCAAGTCGAATGCGATTGTCTACGCGCGAAACGGGCAGACCCTCGGCATTGGCGCCGGACAAATGAGCCGCGTGGATGCGGCAAGGTTTGGCGCGATGAAAGCCATTTTGCCGCTGACCGGCTGCGTCGCTGCCTCGGACGCGTTTTTCCCGTTTCCCGACGGCCTGGAAGTGGTAGTTGCCGCGGGGGCCACGGCGGTCATCCAGCCGGGCGGGTCCGTACGAGACGCGGAAGTGATTGCCGCCGCGGACCGGCTGAACACCGCAATGGTTTTCACCGGAATGAGACATTTCCGGCACTGAGTCTGTTTTTTGCCGCCGAATCCATTTCATGCCGGATCGCGACTCGGGCCAGGAAATCCGGCGTACAATCAAGCCAAAGGGGCTGGATTGCTCCATTTCCGTGCGTGTACAACGCGGCACAAGGTGCGAGGTAGTGTTTCGAATGACGAAGGTTCGTGTCGCCGAAGGGAATCCCTTTTCTCTGTGGAGATGGCAAAAAACAGCTGCGCTGATGGCGGCGTTTGCATGTTCCGCGGCCGCGATCGCGCAAAGCAGTTCCGCTTCCGAGAACACGCATTCGAGCGCGCCCACGGGCATCAGCGCTTCCTCGTCGAAGATGAAAGGCAGTGCGGTTGTACAGGATACCGCCAACGTTCCTCCGGAACCGGCGGGTGTGACCGGCAAACGCTCCGAATCCTACTACCATTTTGCACTTGGCCATTTGTATGAGGAATCCGCCGAACAGTATGGGCGGCCCGAGCTGGCGGTGCAGGCCATCGAGCAGTACAAGCTGGCAATCACGCACGATCCCGATTCCGCCTTTCTACAGAACACGCTGGCCGACACCTATTTCAAGCTGGGCCGCATCCGCGAGGCCATTGAAACTGAGCAGAGAGTCCTGAAGAACCACCCTGACAATCTGCAAGCCCACAAGCTGCTGGGTCGCGTCTATTTGCGATCGCTGGGCGATACGGAGAGCGGCCAGCAGCCCGGCCCAATGCTGGACCTGGCCATTCAGGAATTTCAGAAGATTGTCCAGATCGAGCCCAATCAGGTGGAAGATCGCCTGCTGCTGGGTCAGCTCTACACACTGAAGCACGACCCAACGGACGCGAAGGCACAGTTTGAGCAGGCCCGGCAAGTCGACCCGAATTCAGAAGACGTGGTGCTGAATCTGGCGCGCCTGTATGGGGAGCAGAACAAGCTTCCGGAAGCCATTACCGTGCTGCAAAGTGTCCCTCCGGATGACCGTACTTTCAAGATCGATTTGGCGCTGGCCGCTGCCTACGATCAGTCCGGGAAGGCGAAACCTGCCATCGCAGCCTACCAGGACGCGCTGAATTTGCAGCCGGACAACCTGGATGCGCAACGCGGTCTGGCGGAAGATCTGTTGACCGATGACCAACCCGATGCTGCCCTGAAGATTTTTCAGGGTGTCACCGCACAGGATCCGGAAGATGCCCACTCTTTCCTGAGGATCGCGGAACTGGAGCGCACACAGGGGCATTTGAAGGAAGCCGAAGCTGCGCTGGACCACGCCAAGACGCTCAACCCGGATTCGCCCGAGGTACGCTACAACGAGGCGTTGGTTGGCGAAGCACAGGGCCATTTCGACCAGGCGGCACAGCTGCTGCAACAGCTTGCAGACAGCACCCACCATGCCAGCGAGAAGTACACCTCGGACGAGAAAAACAACCGCGCCATCTTCCTCGACCGCCTGGCCACGGTGTATCGCGACCAAAACAAAACGGATCAGGCCATCGCCACTTATAAGGAAATGATTGCGCTGGGCGGGGACGCCGCCGAACGCGGATATCAAGGCCAGGTGGATACCTATCGCGACGCCAAGATGCTGCCCCAGGCGACAACAGCCGCACAGCAGGCCGTGCAGGCGCTACCGAAAAACATCGACCTGCAACTGACGCTTGCCGGACAGTTGGTCGATACCGGCAACGCGAAAGAAGGGGTCGCGCTCGCCAAAGCCCAGTTGAACGGCACCCGGCAGGACCGCGTTGTCTGGCTAACGCTGGCGCAGATTTTCACTCGGTTGCATAAATGGAAAGATGCCTCGTCGGCCATCGATCAGGCGCAAAAGCTCAGCAGTTCCAAACAGGAGACAAGCCTGATCTATTTCCTTCGCGGAGCGCTGCAGGAAAGACAGAAGCACATCGATGCAGCCGAGCAGCAGTTCCGGCAGTCCCTTGCATTGGATCCCAACAACGCATTGACGCTGAACTACCTGGGATACATGCTGGCCGACCACGACCAAAAGTTGAATGAAGCGCTGCAACTGATCGAACGCGCGGTCAAACTGGATCCGGAAAATGGCGCCTACCTCGATTCGCTGGGATGGGTGCACTATAAGCTCGGCCAGTATGAGCTGGCCGAAGAGGCGCTGGAAAAAGCCATCGCTCTGATTCCGAAAGACCCGACGGTCCACGACCATCTTGGCGAGGTATACGCGTCCACCGGCCATCTGCAGCAGGCGGTTGCGCAGTGGGAGAGCTCACTCGCGAACTATGCGAGTTCCGCTCCGGCAGACGCCGAACCGGCGGATGTGAACAAAGTTCGCAAACGGCTGGATAAAGCCAAGGTCAAGCTGGCGAAGGAAGACGCGCACGCCACGGTTCCGATGGGGCACTAAAGCTCTCAATCTCTCATGCAGGCGACCTCGCTCAGCGACTGCGCAGTAACCGGGGATGCGAACGATCCCCTGACGGCGCGGGAGCACCGTGAAAATCCGCATCCGTACAGATCCGCATTCCAGCGCGACCGCGATCGCGTGATCCACTCACGAGCGTTTCGGCGTCTGGCCGGAAAAACGCAGGTGTTCACCCACCGCGACTCCGACCACTTCCGCAGCCGTCTGACCCACACCATTGAAGTGACCCAGATTGCCCGTACGGCCGCCGCGGCGCTGGAGTTGAATGAAGAGCTGGTGGAAACCCTGGCGCTGGTCCATGACATCGGGCATCCCCCATTTGGCCACGCCGGAGAGCAAGCGCTCGATCGTCAGTTGCAAGCGTATGGCCTGCACTTCGACCATAATCTGCATGCCTTGCGCATTGTGGAATATTTTGAGCAACGTTACGCCGGATTTCGCGGGCTCAATCTGACGCTGGCGGTACGCGAAGGCATCATCAAGCATTCGCGCGATTATTCGCTCGCCGAGCATCCGGAGCTGCAGTCGTATCTGCTGAACGAATTGCCGCCGCTGGAAGCCCAACTGATCGACCTGGCCGATGAAATCGCCTACCTGACCGCGGACATGGACGATGGGGTGGAAGCGGAAATTCTCTCCGTCGAAGATCTGTGCCGCCACGTCTCTTTGTTTGAAGAGTTTTATCGGAAGATGGAAATTCGATATCCGGATGCGGCGCCGAAATTGCTGTTTCACGAAGCGCTGAAGCGAATGTTGAACGCGCTGGTCAACGACCTGGTTGTGACCACACATCGCAGCGTGGCAGAAGACGGAGTTCACTCCCTGGCTGCGGTGCGCCACGCCGATCACAGGATGGCAGCGTTTTCTGCCGAGATGGAACAGCGCCGCCATGAAGCCAAGCAGTATCTTTTGCAGGAGCTGTACCACGCGCAGTACCTGGAACGGGACCATGCCCTGGCCGAGGAAATCATCGCGGGACTCTTTCAACACTGGATGCGGAATCCGCTGCAGCTGCCCGTCAGCCACGAAACGCAAATCGCCAGCGAGGGGGCTCCGCGCGTGATTGCCGACTACATCGCCGGGATGACAGACCAATTTATCGCTGACCAGTGGCGGCATGTGCAAATGTCGCAGACAAAATAGCGTCCGGCGAACCGTTTCAATCTGAGGCGGGTCGCGCGCTGTCGACCCAGGCGGTGCAGATCATATCGCGCAGCATGGTGGCGCCCGCAGCCAGCCGCTCCGCGGTAAAGCTGCGGGACGCGGCAGACCCATCGCCGTCGAACCCGCCCTGCTTGTCCAAACTATAGACCTGGGCAACCTGCGAATGCGTGGTCCGCAGATAAAGCAGGAAATCCTGAAACGGCGCTTCCAGAACGCGCACCGGAGGAATCAGCGGTTGGACGTCCTGGGCACGAAGATTGTCGTGGACAAATTCCGTTTCGAACCGGCTGTGGATGCCACGGTTGCGCGTGAAATGTTCAGGATTTTTCGCTTCCACCCAACCGTTGTAATTGATGGTGGTGTGCAAGGGTTGCGAGCCGTCGCCGACATAGTGGCCAAGACATCCAATGTCGTATAAAACCGCCTGCTCGGCACCATAGGTGTCCTGATGCGCGGCATGGATGGTTCGATAGTCGCGCATGTCCACTTCGAGCCGCTCAAAGTCTTCCTCGGTTTGCCACGGCAGCAAGCCTACCTTCTGCGGAGTGAGCTGATCAGCCAAATCCGGGTAGTGACGCGCGGCGGTCTGCAGATCGCTAAGAAACTCGTAGCGTTGTGTGGGCAAGCCATCGGGTGCGGCGAGATCCGCCAGTTCGAGGTCAAGGAAATGCTCAGGTGCTCCTGTGGCGCTGAGTTCCGGTTCGATCGACGAACGCCAGCGGTCCGGCTCTGGACCGAGATAGATGATCTCGTCGAGCGCCTGCGGCGTGCGCAGGAATGCCGGCATATTTGCGGGCAACGTCTCCATGGCCACGCGATTGATGATCGTGTGGCCATCCCGGCCCCAGCCGAATGAAGGCGGTACGGCAAGACACAGAAAGAACGCGAGGAAGAAGATGCTTACCACCGAGGACAGACCTGACTTCGAGTTGCAGAGGGAGCGGCCGGAGAAACGTTGCCACCAGGCGTCAAATTGCGCCAGAGAACGCTCGCATTGCAGTTTGTGACGCTCACGCTTATCGCGGACCTTGCGACGCACCTCTTCTTCCAGCGGCTCTAGCAAATCGAACGTAATGTTGACGGGCTGAAAGCGTGCAGGGTCGGCATGGGTGATGTAATGCACCAGCGATCCCAGGCCGGTCGCCCTCGGGATGGGTTCGGGCTGTTCGGCGCGCGTCAGCGCCGCCGTATAAAGGCCAGCCAACATTCCGGTAGCGATGGATTCCGTGTAACCCTCGACGCCGGAGATTTGTCCGGCGAAAAGAATTTGCGGGTGGTCACGCAACTGCAGCGTTTCCGTCAGCAGCCGAGGCGCGTTGATGTACGTATTGCGATGGATTTGGCCATAACGCAGGAATTTTGCGTTTTCCAGGCCGGGAATCAGCCGCAAGATCCGCGCCTGTTCGCTGTACTTCAAGTGATTCTGAAATCCAACCAGATTGTAAGAATCTGCCCGTAGATTTTCCGAGCGCAACTGCACCACCGCCCACGGCGTTTTCCCTGTCCTGGGATCGCGCAGTCCTACCGGCTTCATGGGACCGAAGCGCGGCGTATCGCGGCCACGCCGGGCAAGTTCTTCTATCGGCAGGCAGCCTTCAAAATACGTAAGCTTCTCCCACTCTTTTTCCTGGACGGATTCCGCTGTAACCAGCGCATCGTAAAAACGGTCATATTCTTCCGGCGTCATGGGGCAGTTGATGTAGTCGGCGGTGCCTTTGTCCCAGCGCGCCGCCATGTAGACGCGGTCCATGTCGATCGACTCTGCATCCACAATAGGACTGATGGAATCGTAGAACGTAAGATGCTCGCTGCCGGTCAGTTGAGCGATGGCGTTGGACAGGGCGGGCGAAGTCAATGGCCCGGAAGCAACTACGGTCCAGCCATCCGCGGGATCGAGCGTGGTCACTTCCTCGCGATGCACGGCGATGCGCGGCTCCGCTGCGATGGCTTCGGCAACGAGCCGGGAGAACTCCACGCGGTCGACCGCCAGGGCATGACCGGCAGGCACGGCGGCGGCATCCGCGGTCTGCAACAGGACCGACCCGGCGCGACGCATCTCCTGCTTCAACAACCATGGGGCCGTGTACTCGCTTTCTGACTTGAGAGAATTCGAGCAGACAAGCTCAGCGAAGTCCGCGGTCTGATGCGCTTCAGTCGAACGCAGGGGGCGCATCTCGTACAGATCGACACAACAGCCTTGGCGGGCTGCCTGCAACGCCGCCTCCGGTCCGGCCAGCCCGGCGCCGAGTACGCGAATGCGTGGAATGTTGTTTGTCATCAAGAGAACACTGCGATCTTCCTCTATGGTAACGGCTGGGGAGCGCTGACCCCTTGGAGAATGGCCCACACCACGATTCGAGCCGCGACGAAGAGTAAGGTAATAGAGAGATTTGCTGTCAGGTTGTCGCGACGGACCGCAGGTTTTTGTCGGACGCTCAAAAATTTACTATCCCATGATGCTGCTTTACAGCCTGGCCCTGGTGGCCGCCCTCGTCCTCGCTTCGCCGTATTGGCTGCTCCGCATGTTGTGGAGCGGGCGCTACCGGCACGGGCTCGGGCAGCGGCTGGGACACGTCTCGTCCGGGCTTCGCAGATTTGTCGGACAGCGATCGACGATTTGGGTCCACGCGGTCTCGGTGGGGGAAGTGATTGCCGTCAGCCGTCTGATCGAAATGCTGCGGGATTTGGATCCGGCGCTGCCGGTGGTGATTTCAACGACCACGAGAACCGGACAAAAGCTGGCGCAGGAGCGGTTCGACAAATCACGCGAACAGTTTGATAAATCAGGATCGGCGCCAACGCGCGTTTTCTATTACCCGCTGGATTTTGCATGGATCGTCCGCCACTATCTGCAGGCCTTACATCCGCGCGTGCTTGTGCTGGTGGAAAGTGAACTATGGCCGCGGATGCTGGTGGAAGCGGAGCGCAGGAACATCCCTGTCCTCGTGGTGAACGGCCGCATCTCGAACCGCTCCCTGCCGCGGTATCGCGCGCTGCGCACGCTGTGGAAGCCGCTGCTTCGCAAGCTGACACTGGTCCTGGCACAAAGCGAGGAAGATCGACGCCGCTTCGTTGAGATTGGTGTTGCTCCGGGTGCAGTGCGAGTCGCCGGCAATCTGAAGTATGATGTGCGCGTCGCGGGAGAATCGCCGATCGCCCGCGAACTGCGCATCCACTTGCCCCAGCAGGGTAAGGTCATCATCGCAGGCAGCACGCTGGAGGGCGAGGAACGTAACTTGCTGGACGCGTTCCGTGAGTTGTTGCCAGAAATCCCTCAACTGACCATGGTCCTCGCGCCGCGCCATCCAGAACGTTTTCGCACCGTGGAGCGATCGATCGCGGACGCGGGTTTTCCCCTGATTCGCCGCTCCGACTGGATGCGGCAGCCGCAGCCAATCCCCGCGGGCAGCATCTTTCTTCTCGACACCGTGGGAGAGCTGGCCTTGGTCTACTCCCTGGCCTCGGTTGCGTTTGTGGGCGGAAGCCTGGTGCCGGCAGGCGGGCACAACCCGCTGGAGCCGGCGCAGTTTGCGGTACCCATTGTGATGGGGCCGTATACGGAAAATTTTCGCGGCATGGTTGCGGCCCTGCTGGAGCAGGAGGCCATTCGCGTCACTCCGCCGGAACGACTGTGTGCCGCCCTGCGGGAACTGCTGACATCTCCGGAGGCACGACCGATGGGCATTCGCGCACGACGTGTTTTCGAGGAGCAGGCGGGCGCTTCGGAAACGTGCTTGACTGCTATCCGGAAGATTCTGGCCGAGAATCACGGCGTGAATCGCGTGGACACCTCGCAATGACCCGCCGCATGGGAACTCTCCTACGATACGCGGTGTCCCCGGCGTTGTGGCCGTTCACGTTGCTCTATGCCATGGGAGTGCGGTTCAAGAACCTTGCGTATGACCACCGCTGGGCGCAACCGCAACAGCTGTCGTGGCCTGTGGTCAGTATTGGCAATCTTTCCGTCGGCGGTACCGGAAAAACTCCCCTGGTGCAGTTGTTGGCAGATCGGCTGCAGCGACGCGACTGGACCGTCGATGTGCTGAGCCGAGGCTACGGACGCAGCAGCCAGGAAGTGGTGCGTGTCGAGCCCTTGGGCTCGGCGGAGAAATTTGGCGATGAGCCTCTTCTGCTGGCTCGCGGCGGGCTTTCTGTATATATCGGGGCCAACCGCCATGAACCGGGTCAATTGGCGGAAAAAGATGCCGAGTCTGGGTCAATTTCCTCTCGCAGGCTTCATATTCTCGACGATGGTTTTCAGCATCGCAGACTGGCTCGTGCGATCGATATCGTACTGGTGCAACGCGCGGACCTGGAGGGCGATCTGTTACCGGTTGGGAGGCTGCGAGAACCGCTTCGCGCGCTAGGCCGAGCGGACATTTGCGTGCTGCGGGCAGAGGAAGCCGATCTAACGGACCGCGTGCTGCAGTTGATGCCTCGGGCGGGCAAGATTTCGGACGCTGCCCATGTGTGGATCGTGAAGCGCAAAACGACACTCCCGGAAGGCGCAGATCCCATCCAGCAAGCGCTGGCGTTCTGCGCCGTGGGCGATGCGAAAGGATTTTTCGATGGATTGCGGCAGGCTGGACTCAACCTGCAGGCCACGATTGCCTTTCGCGACCATCACGTCTATACCCTGAAAGATGTGAAGGGCTTGAGGGCGACCGCGCGCCGCTGCGGAGCGCAGTGCTTTGTCACTACAGAGAAAGACGGCGTGCGCTTGTCCGACTCGCTTCGCGCTGAGCTTGAAAAAGAGGCTCGGCTCTTCATCGCAGGGCTGGAAGTTTCTCTGCGAGAAGAAGCGCGCTGTATCGACATGCTGGAAGCACGATTGAACGACCGGCTTCAACTCCGCCAACACAACGTGCGATGATGAAACGTTGCCCACTCAATTTCAAACTCTGCGCATCCTGGTCGTGCGATTGGGCGCGATGGGAGATATCCTCCACGCGTTGCCGGCGGTGACTGCCCTGCGCGCGGCGCTCGATAGAACCCAGCCTGCAAGTTGGATAGGCTGGGCCATCGAACCGCAGTGGGCGCCTCTTTTATGCGCCGACTCCGCGGAAGAAACATGCCAACGCGGACCGCAGATGCCTGTCGTGGACCAGTTGCATCGAGTGGCTGCGAAAAGCTGGGCGCGCAGACCGCTTTCCCTATCGACACTGCGAGAAATCCAGGAGCTGCGCAATGCCTTGCGTGCGCAGCACTACGATGTTTGCATCGATTTGCAGGGTGCAATCCGGTCGGCCTGGATCGGGCGCATGGCGCAGGCGCCGCGTATGATCGGCGAAGCGAATCCACGCGAGCCTCTTGCGCGCTGGCTTTTCCGCGAACGGATTGAGACAACCGGTGTTCATGTCGTGGAGCAGGCGATGGAAGTCGTGCATGCCGTATTGAAAGAAAATCTTCCCTATCAAGCACCGGCATTGCCTGTCGATCCCGTCGCGGAAAGCTGGTGCAACCGCTGGCTGGCGGAGCGCGGAGTGGAACGGTTCGTCATGATGAATCCCGGTGCAGGCTGGGGAGCCAAGCGCTGGCCCGTCGAGCGCTATGCCTCTGTCGCCGTAGAACTGAAGCGAATAGGGTTTGCGACGGTTGTGAATATCGGGCCTGGCGAATCGCAATTGGCGGAAGCTTTCTCTGCCGACGCGAGTGCGCGCGCGTTTCCGATGAGCGGCAGCATCGGCGAGTTGATCGCGTGTACCCGCCGCGCTAGTTTGTTCCTTGGCGGCGACACCGGCCCACTGCATTTGGCCGCCGCATTGAACGTGCCCGTGGTCGGCATTTATGGGCCAACAAACCCAGACCGCAACGGCCCCTATGGGACCGGCGCGCGGGTCTTGCGGCATCCAGCAAGCAGGCGCGACCACACCCGCAGAAGCGAACCGGAGGCGGGACTGCTGACCATTACTGTAGGGGATGTAGTCGAGGCGGCACAGCAAATCCTGCAGGAGCAGGTGGGTCCGCAATGAGTCGCGACATGTTCCATCGATGGAAAAAGATTTCGCGGCGCATTCGCGTACCGCTCGGCTTTCTTTGTGTCATTTTTTATTTCTGGCTCGCGCGGCCCTCTTTCCGGTCTTTGCTGCTCAGTCTTGTCCTGGTGGCGCCGGGAATCTTGCTTCGCAGCTATGCCTCCGGGCACGTCACAAAAAATGTGCAGCTGACCACCACCGGACCCTACGGCTATACTCGCAATCCGCTGTACTTCGGCTCTATTTTGATTGCGTTCGGGTTTGCCGTGGCGGCACACAGCGTATGGATTGCGCTGGTGTTCCTGGTTCTTTTTCTTATCATCTACTGGCCGGTGATCCTGGACGAAGAGCAATATCTGCGCGCTCAGTTCCCCACCTACGAGGCGTACGCGCGTCGCGTGCCGCGACTGATTCCGCGCCTCGGGCGTCCGCATACGGGAGCCGACGGCAAATTTTCTTTTGAGCTGTACCGCAAACATCGCGAATACAATTCGATTTTGGGCGCCTCCTGCATGTATCTTATTCTGGTGGACCGCATATTTCTGGGGCGG
>JBKQVW010000107.1:0-16815 GCA_052142955.1 Acidobacteriaceae bacterium
CCTTTGCCCTTATCGATGGTGCAAAAGATCGGGCAGACCATTCTCCGCTGGCGATTTGACGAAACCGTTTCGAAACAAAGTAGAGTTTTCTGTTGCATCCTTCAGTTTCTTTGGGTTATTGTAAGCCATCATATTATGTTGCGGAATATTTCTCACTAGAGAGAAAATACTAAAAATAAGGGCTCATTGGGAATGTTAGCAGGGCTATCTCCTGGACAGTCCTTGCCGGGTGACTTGGAATGAGCGCTGTGTGGTTCGGTCAGAGAACCTGATATTTCGCGAAGATCCATGCCGATTGAGGCGTGCCCGCTGCGGATCATGAAAACGAGAGGCTTATTCCAATGACCAAACGCTGGTATTTCTGGCTTCTTATTACTCTAGCTGTCGCAACGCAGGGATACGCACAAACTGACACCGTGGTCATTCGGCCGGTGGAGATTCAGGATGTGCTGGTGAATCCTGGGATGGGGATTACAACATTTCAGCGGTTCAATGGCCAGGCGATCAATCCGAAATTTACATGGTCGGAGCGCGGCCCGGTGACAAGGCTGCAGCAGGCGCCCACGAAGCCCGACTTTCCCAACACCTCAATCGCCTATCTTCGCTGGTACTGGAACACCATCGAGCCGGAGCAGGGAAAATTCCGTTGGGACGTCATCGATCTCGCGCTTCAGGAAGCGAAAGCGCATGGGCAGACGCTCGCGATTCGCTTGATGCCGTATGCGGGACAAGAGGGCTCCATAGAACCGTTGCCTGCCTGGTACCGCAATTCCGGTGCTCAACGTGCCAACAAGCCAACGGATAAAGATGGGGACGTCTGGCAGCCTGACTTCAGCGATCCGCTCTATCTGAAATATTGGGGAGAACTGGTCGCGGCTGCGGGGGAACGGTACGACGGAAATCCTTACCTCGATAGTGTCGACATATCGTCGATTGGATATTGGGGCGAAGGCTGGAGCCCGTACATGCCGGCATTCTCTGTGCAAAAACAGCTGATCGATATCTGGCTCAAGGCGTTTCCCCACACGACGTTGCTGATGAACTTCGACCAGCCCGAGGCTCTGGCCTATGGCACGCAGCAAGGCGCCGGCTGGCGATTGGATTGCCTCGGAGATATGCGCTTGTCATCGAAGGACAAATTCTTCTCCCCGGAAATGCTGGATGTATATCCGCAACAAGTGGTGCGTGCTGGAATTCAAAATGTATGGGAGCGCAGCCCGGTTTCGCTGGAAACCTGCGGCACCCCGTGGAGCTGGAAACGAGATGGTTTTGACGTGTCCTACATTCTTGATCAGGCGCTGCGCTGGCACATCAGTTCGCTGAATGTGAAGTCTTCTCCGATCCCGCCGGACTGGCAGCCTCAGTTTGAGGATTTTGAAAAAAAGATGGGTTATCGTTTTATCCTGCGACGGCTGGAATATCCGAAAACGGTGAAGCCGGGTGCGATGATGCCCATGCATATGTGGTGGCTGAATGCCGGCGTGGCTCCTGTCTATCGGAAATACTGGCTGGCGGTCGAGCTACGCTCTGCTAATGGCAGTGCGGTGATTCGTGTTCCAGCCGATATCCGGAAGTGGCTCCCGGGAGATGCAGTGGTCGATGATTCGTTGTACATTCCCGACAACCTGGCTCCAGGGACCTATACGTTTCGAGTTGCGATGCTCGATCCCCGGACGCAGCTGCCCGCGATTCGCTTTGGGATCGAGGGGCGCCAGGGAGATGGATGGTATGACCTGGGATCGATTGTCATCGAAAAGTAATGGATGACCGCAGAGGGATGCATCCACTTTTTCGCGCCGCGTTACGTCTGTGACTCGCGACTCCCGAAAGTCGACGTAAGGTTGACGGAACAGTTTTCCGCTTCCACGATGGATGCGCACATCGCTAGAGTTCGATCAACGAGAACGGAGCGTACGCGCGGATCCAGCAGTCCCGCCATCGACTGACAATGGCTGCCGTCTACCGCTACTTTCTATTATTCTATTGCGAATCAATGGCTTAAGAGTGCTTCTGGGTGCCGGTACAGGGGTGTCCGCCATGCAACCCACTCCGGGGGCGCTGCCGAGTAGAATGACTACACTCGGTCCAATTCAGATTCTGCTGGTTTACCCGGACGGAAAGAAGTTTTTTCAAACTATGCAAAACTCTGCGCAATAGTGTCGTTCCGCCGTGCCAGATTGCAAAGGCAAGAGCGCAGATACGCATTTATGGGGAACATGCAGCTTATTGGACGTATTCCTCGGCCTCCTTCAAATGGCCCTAAACATGCATAGTTTAAGTCTGTCAGTCCCGTTGTGGCGATTCTGCGAGGCTCGTCATATGCAGAAACAGAGATCGCAATTTGTCACCTTCAAGCCAAGACCAGCCGCTGCTTTTCGGCTGTTTTGCTTTCCGCACGCTGGCGGCGCTCCGATTGCCTTCTTCCCGTGGGCGGACTTGTGCGGCGAAAACATTGAATGCGTGAGTCTGCAGTATCGAGGTAGAGCGCAGCGGCTGAAAGAAGCGCCATTGACCACAATCGAAGAATTTGTTCGCGAGATCGGCTCGGACCTAGCCGCGTTATGTGACAAACCATTCGCGTTTTATGGGCATAGCTTCGGCGGAATCGTGGCGTTTGAACTGGCCAGACAACTCCAACGGTCCGTCCGGCCCGGGCCCCGCCATCTATATGTGGGAGCCACCCGCCCTCCTCATCTGGAGTCTCCGTTTCCACCCATCCACGGGCTTCCAGAAGACGAATTTATTGCGAATATCCAATCTCGATATGGAGGTATCCCCTCGGTAATTCTTGAGGATGCGGAGGTGATGAAGATGTTTCTGCCCGCGATGCGTGGGGACTTTACCGCTTACGAGTCATACAGGTATCAGCCGGGAGCTCCTCTCGATATTCCCATTACTGCGTTCGGCGGCGCACAAGATAAAGCAGTGAAAGCTGAATGCCTGCACGAATGGGAATTGCATACGGAAGCTGGTTTTGATATCAACATTCTACCCGGCGACCATTTCTTTCCGCTGACCAGCGCTACAGAGCTGGTTCGCACAGTCGAGGCTCGCTTTGTTGCTTGTCGGGCCGAACAGAGCGCCACATTCGTGGGATGGAGTGCAGAGGGTAGATGAAAAGTGAGAAGATAACGCGACAGCGACAGGACACGCACTCGGCTCAGAAGGTGCACGATCGTGATCCCATCGCGATCATTGGGATCGGCTGCAGGTATCCTGGCGCTTCAAATCCGGAGGAACTTTGGCGGAATCTGCTGGCCGGCCGGGAATCGATCGGACCCTATCCAGGAGGACGTTTCGCCGAACTGGATCGGCTGTATGAACAAGCCCGCAGCAAACCCGGCCGTCTGCACACCGATCGCGGCGGCTTTCTACCCGACATTGCAGGCTTTGATTCACAATTCTTTGAGATTTCGCCGCGGGAGTCAATCTATATCGATCCCCAGCATCGTCTGCTGCTGGAAGTTGCCTGGGAGGCCCTCGAAGACGCGGGCCAGACCAGGGAAGTATATGAAAACTCGGCCACAGGAGTCTACCTGGGCCTTTGGACGAACGAATATGAGTCACGACTGTATGAATCCGCAAGCGAACGAGATTTCTATTCTGTAACCGGCTGCGGCCATGCTTCGGCGTCGGGGCGGCTGTCGTTCATGTTTGGTTTTCAAGGGCCAAGCGTGACCATCGACACGGCCTGTTCTTCCTCGCTCGTGGCAGCGCATATGGCCTGTCAAAGCCTATGGGCTGGCGATATCGATATGGCGCTGGCCGGCGGAGCCAATCTCATCCTGGGCGCGGAGCTCTCTGAGTTGTTTACGAAAGCCAACATGCTCTCGCCGGAGGGGAGCTGCAAATTCGGAGATGAGTCGGCGAGCGGATTTGTGCGCAGCGAAGGCGCCGGAATCGTCGTTTTGAAACGCCTGTCGCGCGCCCTGGCGGACAACGATCCGATCTACGCGTTGATTCGCGGCAGCGCGGTGAACAATGACGGACGCAGCAGCGGTTTTCTGGTTACGCCCAGTCGCGCCGGGCAACAGGAGATGTTGCAGGCCGCCTGGAAATCTGCTGGCGTGGAGCCAAAAGACATTTCCTATATCGAAATGCACGGCACCGGAACTGGTGTCGGCGACCCCGTCGAAATATCAGCTGTTGGCACGGCCTTGGCGGAGGCAGGAGTCTCCGAGCCTTGTGCGCTGGGATCCATTAAAACAAACATCGGCCATACCGAATCCGCCGCTGGTGTGGCCGGACTCATCAAGGCTGCACTTACGCTGAAGCATCGCACCATTCCTCCCAGTCTCCACTTTCGTGTTCCAAATCCCAAGATTGCGTGGGACAAGCTTCCGGTACGGGTTGTAACGGAACCCTTTCAATTGCCGGAGCAGGCAGGGTCGCATTTGGCCGGGGTCAGCGCATTTGGCCTGAGCGGAACCAATGCCCACCTGGTGCTGGAAGAAGTGCGTCCGTTGCCGAGTCTTGCGCAGCAGGTAGGTCCTTATCTTCTAACGGTTTCTGCCCGCAACAGCGAAGCTTTAGATGAACTCCTGCGGGCCCATCTCGAGGAACTGCGAGCGGCTGGTCCGGAATACTCGATTCGAGACGTCTGCTATACGGCGAGTGTGCGCCGCAGTCACCACGAATACCGCGTGGCGATTATCGCGGAAGATCTGGCGGAGCTCGAGACGAACCTGGCCGCAGCGATTGCGAAGGAAGAAAGCGATGGAGTTGTTTTCGGTCGCGCAAGCTCGACCCCGCTGGCAACCCAGAACGCCATCGTATTTGTGGCTCCTGGCCAGGGCTCGCAATGGCTGGGGATGGCCAGTGAACTTTTCGATCGCAATCCCATATTTCGCCAGGCTTTCGAGCAATGCGACTCCGCAATTCGTGCGGAAACGGGCTGGAGCCTGATCGATCGCGTCGTTGGCACGGAGGCAGAAGGCTATCTGACTCAAATCGATGTAATTCAGCCCGCCTTATTCGCCATGAGCGTGGCGCTGGCTGCGGTGTGGAGATCCTGGGGAATTCTGCCGGGTGCTGTCGTCGGTCACAGTATGGGCGAGGTTGCGGCAGCCCACATCGCTGGAATTCTGGATTTGAAGGATGCTGTGGCTGTCATCTGCCGCCGCAGTCGGTTGATGAAGACACTCAGCAGCGCAGGCAGCATGGCGACCGTCGAACTTCCCCTGGCGGAAGTCGAACAGCTACTTGGGTCTGTTGCGGGAGTGTCGGTGGCCGCCAGCAATGGCCCTCACACCACCGTAATTTCCGGAAACACAAACTCCATTGAGTCGCTTCTGAGAGACCTGACCGCCAAGGAGATTTATTGCCGGCAAATCAAAGTGGATGTGGCATCGCACAGCGCCCAAGTCGATCCGATTCTGCCCGATCTGTTGGCAGCGCTTTCCGACGTTTGCCCTCGGCCAGCCGACATCCCACTGGTGTCGACAGTCACGGGCAAGTACGCGCAGGCAACCGGCGACTCGTCGCTCGAAGCAACCACCCGTTTGGATGCGCAGTACTGGGTTGAGAATCTGCGCCGTAGTGTTCTGTTTGCTCCAGCGATCAAGCAACTCTGCGCTGACGGCAAGGATGTCTTTATTGAACTTAGCCCGCATCCGATTCTGCTTCCATCCATCGAAGCTTCTGCGCGAGCGATACATCCGCGCGCGGTCGCTGTGGCTTCCCTCCGTCGCGAAAAACCAGCCTGCGCAACCCTCCTGGCAGGATTGGCGGCGCTCTATGCGGCAGGACGTCCGATCGACTGGCGGCGGCTCTATCCAAATGGGGCTCGCTGTGTACGGTTGCCGCAGTACTCTTTTCAGCGCGAGCGCTGCTGGCCGGAGCCGGGGGACCCGACGCGGATGCAGTATGCACTTCGCACCGACCAGACCAGCCCTTTGCTCGGCCACAGATTTGAATCTTCGCTCGATCCGAAGGCAATGCTTTGGGAAACCGATTTGCAAATCTCAAGCCTTCCCTATCTGAACGACCACCGAGTCTTGCGCTCCGCAGTGTTTCCGGCTTCCGGACATATCGACATGGCTTTGTCCGCTGCCAGGGAGATGTTCCCCGACCAGATTTTTGAAGTCAGGAATGCAGTCTTTGCGAGTGCAGCCTACATTCCCGAGCAGGGAACCAAAACGTTCCAGTTGGCGCTTACTCCAGATGGAAACGGTGCCTACTCGTTTGCCATTCGAAGTCGAGGGGATCAAGGGGAAGCCGCATGGCCAGTGCGCTCCCACGGCATCCTTCAGCCAGTTCAATCTGAGACCTTCCCTCCTGAAACCATCTCTTTGGCGGCATTACAGGCTCAATATACGACTCACCGGGACGCGCAGGATCACTATGCCAGAACGACCCGATGCGGTCTGCAATATGGCCCCGCCTTTCAGTTGGTGCAGGAAGCCTGGGTCGGCGACCTCGCGAGTCTATGCAGATTGCGAACCGACGTGTCGGACGGAGATCAGGATGTGATCCATCCCGCGATTCTCGACGCTTGTTTCCAGGCCATGTCCCATGTGAGGCCAGAGAGGGACGCATTCAAAGCGGAAGATACATATTTGCCGGTTGTGATCGAGAGAATCTGTATCTACGGGCCAATTCCTGACTGCGGTGATCTGTACGCGCAGGCTATGCTGATAGGCGCTGACCCGCTGAATGGAACGTTCCGCGCGGATATACGCTTGCTCGATCCTGCGGGGCGTCTCCTGATGGATGTCACGGGGATGGAAGTCCGGCGTGTCGCCCGCCAAAGTATGCCCGGTGTCCCAGAATCGCTCTACAGCTTGGATTGGGTTCTGCTGGATGCAGACAAACAAGCCAGAGAAAATGCCCTAGGAAAGGCGGATGCCAGAGTGGCGCTTTTACCCCAGGCGTCCTCGGAAAATTGGATCATTTTCGCCGATGACTCTGAGATTGCCAAGACGATCCGAGAGTCGCTCGAATTTATCGGTGGCAACTGCACATTGGTTCGACCGGGTTCGGAATTCAGAAGGGTAGCGAAAGCAGAATTTGAGATCAATCCATCCGCCCAGCAGGATCTCGAGCTACTGTTCGACGAGGTGGCGATGGACAAAGGTGTGCCGACCGCGGTGGTTCATCTTTGGACCCTCGATTCCGACTCGTCCGCCGCGCAGGATGCGGAGGCATTGATCGGCGCTCAAGCGAGGAGCAGTCAGCATGTGCCTGCGGTTGTGCGGGCGATCACCGCTGCCAATTGGCAAAATCCTCCGCGTCTGTGGCTGGTGACCGGTGGAGCGATGCCTGCAGGCGAACCTACCAATCTAGTGCGGATTGCGAACGCGCCCATGTGGGGCATCGGTCTCACCATCGCGCGCGAACACCCTGAGTTACAGACCACGCTGGTCGATCTGAGTGCCAGCCCGGATTGCAAAGAAGCTCGGGAATTGGCCTTCCTCATCTGCTCCCGTGGCAAGGAAGACCGCATCGCGTTGCGAGGGAACGCAACCTATATCTCCAGGCTCGCCCCCTTCTCGCCGCATGTGCCGGAAGCGCAACCGAAGCAGCTCGCAAGCGGGGAGCAGTATCGCATTGAGATTCCATCGCCCGGCATCCTGGATCATTTGGAGTTGCGACTCTACACGCCATCTCTGCCCGGGGCTGGAGAAGTCACCATCGATGTTCAGGCAGCTGGCCTGAACTTCATTGACGTGACCAAGGTGATGGGCATCTATCCGGGACTCGATCCGAACGCGCCCGTCCGGCTTGGAATTGAATGTGCAGGAACAGTGGCCGCAGTGGGCGATGGTGTGAAGGGATTTGAAATCGGGGACAAAGTCATCGCTGTCACACCCGCCATGCAAACCACAGCCATGATGGCTTCCTCGGTGACCGTTCCTGCGGAGATGGTTCTGCGTAAGCCCGCAAAACTGAGCTTGGACGAGGCAGCCACGACACCAATTGCTTTTCTGACCGTCTACTACTCACTGGTGGAACTAGCCCACATCCGACAGGGAGATTGGGTCTTGATTCATGCTGCAGCCGGAGGTGTTGGTCTGGCCGCGATTGAGATCGCCCGATGGGTGGGTGCCAGGGTCATTGCCACTGTCGGTTCCAAAGAAAAAGAGGACTACGTGCGGTCGCTCGGGATCGAGCATGTATTCAATTCCCGATCGCTAACTTTTGCTGCCGGCGTCATGGCGGCAACCGGTGGCCGCGGCGTCGATATCGTTCTCAATTCGCTCACTGGCGAATTCCAATCCAAGGGGCTTGAAGTGCTGGCGCCCTATGGCAGATTCATCGAGTTGGGCAAACGAGATATCTATGACGACCGGCAAGTTGGATTAAAGGTATTCCGCAAGAACCTGTCGTTTTATGCTGTGGACCTTGCGGCCGCGATCGAAGAAAGACCTTCCTATATCGTCGGATTGCTCCGCGCAGTGATGGGCCACATCGAATCCGGCGACTGGCGGCCACTCCCAGTGCAGGCGTTTTCCGCTGCTGACCCCAGTGTGCCGGTTCACTTCATGGCCCAGGCGCGTCACATTGGAAAGATCGCCGTGCGCATGGACAGGAACGTGAAGGTGTTGCCTGCCACGGACCGTCTTCTGTTTTCCAGGAACGCCACCTATCTCGTCGCTGGCGGCTTGGGGGGTGTGGCCCTGACCGTGGCGGAGTGGATGGCGGAAAACGGAGCGGGGCATCTGGTTCTGCTGTCACGACGGAGTCCGTCGGCGGAATCCACCGAAGCGATTCGAGGAATCGAGCAGCGTGGAGCCAGAGTGGTTGCCCTCCAGGGCGATGTCACGCGGGAGGCCGATCTGGTGAAGGTTTTGGAGACTATCCATGCAGAGATGCCCCCTCTCAAGGGCGTACTGCAGGCGGCAGCCGTTGTGGATGATGCGCTAGTGGCGGATTTATCCGCGGCTCGATTTCTGCCCGTAATGGCGCCCAAAATAACCGGGACGTGGAATCTGCATCAAGCAACTCTCCATGAAGATCTGGATTTCTTTGTGATGTTCTCATCGATTGCCGCAGTTCATCCGCAGCCCGGAATGGGCAGTTATGCGGCAGCGAACGCATTTCTGGATGGGTTTGCGCACTACCGGCGAGCTCTGGGCCTGCCAGCTACATCAGTGAATTGGGGCGGTTGGGACCAGATCGGGCTGGCACGGGCATCTGGAACGGGACGCAGCATTGAAGGATATGAACTGCAGGGAATGAGGAATTTTTCGGGATCAGAGGCGCTCGCCGCGCTCGGACGCGTGCTCGAAACCAATCCCGTACAGGTCGTTGCGGTTCCATTCGACTGGAAAAAATTCGCTGCGTTTCATGGATCGAACGGCGCTCCGCCGGCTTTCACTGTTATGTCGCGCACTTCGGCGGCGACGGAGGCTTCCTCCAATCGCTCAGAGATTTTAGATCAGTTAGTCGAAGCCGATTCAATCCCGCAGCGTCAGGAATTGCTGGAATCGTATTTGCAGGAAGTGCTGGGCCGAGTGCTCAAGCTGGCGACGCGAAAGATCGATCGGGAGCGTCCGCTGGGAAGCATGGGTCTGGACTCTCTTATGGGCTTGGAATTTGTTCGCCGGCTCAGCAACACACTCGAGATCCCCGTGCCTGCCACGGTGGTTTTCAATTACCCGACGATTCAGCAGATGGCTTCTCATCTTCTGCGCAGATTGCAACTGACCTCTCCAGACGATTCGAGTGCGAGCGCAGAGACACCGAACGGCGCACCTGCGGTGAATGGCAAAGACGGCCGCGTGGACGGCCTTTCGGATGGCTTGACGGAAGAAGATGCGCTACACGCCCTGATGGGTAGTGGACAGAGGAGTTCCTGATGCCTGCTTCTGACAAGCCTCGCATCTCTCCAGCAAAGCTGGCGCTCGCGATTCGACGGCTGCGAGCTGAGAAGGAAGACCTCGATCTGATCGCCTCTGACCCGATCGCCGTGATCGGGATGGGATGCCGCTTTCCGGGCGGAGGGGATTCTCCAGAAGAGTTTTGGACAGCTCTGCGAGACGGACGCGATGGCGTTACCGCCATTCCCGAGGGACGCTGGAAAGATGCTGCTGCCCTTCCGCTCCAACTCCGAAGAGGGGCCTACATATCGGAGATTGACGGATTCGACGCTGCGTTTTTTGGCATTTCACCGCGCGAGGCACAACTGATGGATCCCCAGCAGCGATTGCTGCTGGAAGTCACGTGGGAAGCGTTATGGGATGCTGGAATTGATCCTGGGAGTCTTGCCGGCACGGATGCCGGAGCATTTATCGCGATTTACAACAACGATTATGCTCGCCTCCATTTCCGCGACACCTCCACACTGACTGCGCACGGAGGAATCGGCAGCGCTCATAGTGTTGCCGCTGGACGGCTTTCGTTTCTGCTCAATCTAAAAGGACCGAGTCTGGCCATCGATAGCGCGTGTTCTTCCTCGCTGGTTGCCACTCACCTCGCTTGTCAAAGTCTTCGCAGCCGAGAATGCGGGCTCGCCATTGTAGGAGCGAGCAGCCTCAAAACGCTTTCCGATGAAGTGATCGTGTTTTCAAAGTGGGGAATGCTGGCGAGCGACGGGAAGTGCAAGACATTCGATGCCAGCGCCGATGGTTTTGTGCCAGGAGAAGGCAGCGGCGTCATTATTTTGAAGCGATTGTCGGACGCGCTTCAGGACGGGGATTGCGTCCGCGCCGTGATTCGCGGCACGGCGGTGAACCACGATGGGAAAACGACCGTACTGACCGCTCCGAATGGCCTGGCGCAGGAAGCACTGCTTCGCGCGGCGCTGAGCAACGCTATGCTGGCGCCCAGCGACATCAGCTACATTGAAACGCACGGCACGGGCACCTCGCTTGGCGATCCCATCGAGATTGAGGCAGTCAGCGCAGTGTATGGGCAGCCGGGTTTGGGAGTGCCAGCCTGTGTCTTAGGCGCTGTCAAAACAAATCTCGGCCATCTCGAGGCGGCGGCAGGAATCGCAGGAATTATTAAAACAGTCCTCTGCCTCGAGCACGGCGAAATCCCAAGAAATTTGCACTTCCACCGGTTGAATCCGGAGATCTCTCTCACCGGTACGCGCCTCAAGATTCCAACGGAAAACACGCCATGGAACCGCGGCGAAAAGCCGCGAGCCGCGGGTGTCAGCTCGTTCGGGTTAGGAGGTACGAATGGTCATGTGATTTTGGAAGAAGCACCTCTGCTCCCAACGCAGAACACCGCCAACGGTCGCACCATTCCGCTGCCAGCCTATGCGTGGAAGCGCGAGCGATTCTGGCTGCCAGAAGTGCACACCGCGAAGGGGATCGGTCAAGAGGCCACGCGCGCGCGTGTTCCCGCAGAGGGGCTTGTCCACCCATTGCTCGGAAAACAGATCGAATCGGTCTTTATTCAGGGCAAACTCTTTGAATCGGAACTCGACACACTTGCCGATTCTTATCTGGCGGACCACAGCTTGGGGCATCGTCCCATTCTTCCGTTCGCAGCGTTTCTGGAGATCGCCGCAACGGCGCTTCGGCAAATAGACAAGTCCGGAAAAAATTCGATCCGGAATTTTGTGGTCCGTGATCCACTCTTTCTGGCGTCTGCTGGTTCCAGGCTGCAGGTGCTGGCGGCGGATAGCTCTGTCGAGATCGCCAGTGTCAGCGGTACCCGCTGGACGGCACATGCGAAGGGATCGTTTCAGCCATCGGATACGGAAACGACTGTCGTCGATCTGGCCGGCCTGCAAGCACGCTGCAAGAAGGAAATTTCTCCCAACGATATCTATGACATTCTGGAGCGCACCGGCCTTCACTACGGACCGGCGTTTCGAACGATGGACGCGGTGTGGTCCGGCGAGGACGAATCCCTTGCGTGCCTCCGCTTGTCCGAAGAGGAGGCGCGGGAGGCGCAGCAGTACGGACTGCATCCCACGTTGCTCGACGGATGTTTGCAGGCCGTGATAGCCGCGCGCTGGAAATCGAATGCCGATCTGTTTTTGCCTATCAGTGTCGATCGTTTTGAGCTTCTCCAGACTGGCATGACAGAAGTCTGGGTCCACACGAAGATTGTCACTTCCAGCGAAGCAGCATTTTCCGCCGATATTGTCGTGACGAATGCCACCGGCGGTGTCGTGGCGCGACTCGTCGGTTTTCAAGCGAAGCGCGCGAACGTGGACCTGTTGAACCAGTCGGCCCCGGGTGAAGCGGCCCCGGCGTATGAGTTGGCATGGCGCTCCGCACCGCTGGTGGCTGCAGTTCCTTCGTCCAGGTCCGGCCAGCGCTGGCTGGTGATCGAGTCGCAGGAGGGAAGTTGCAGGCGTCTGGTGGATCTGCTGGAGCAACAGGGTGGCAAGTGCGACGTTGTTGTTCACGGTCCGGACCCTTCCTGCTCCGCGATGGCCAAGGTTGCATGGTCGGGAATCGTCTATGACGCGCGCGGGAGCGAAAATTCCGCGGACGTTTCGCAGTGGACTCATCCAGAAAGGAACGACGTAGAGTTTGTTCTGGAGTTGGTGAGGAGTCTTGAGGTTTCGACAGACGTCGCTGCCGCGAGGCTTTGGATTGTCTCTTCCTCGGCTGTAGCCGTGTTGCCATCGGAAGATGTTGTTCTTGCGCACGCGCCGTTGTGGGGATTGGCGCGCACGCTGATGTTGGAGTATCCGGAGATTTCGCCGGTCCTGATCGATGTGGGTTCGGAGATCGCCACGGTCGGCGCGGCGCAAGAGATGGCCGACATGCTCTTGACCGAAATCGCCGCCAGCGGACCAGAACCGATGGTCGCCTTCCGCCACGGAACCCGTTACATAGCTCGGCTGATTCCGGATCTTCCGCACCCAGAAACCCCACAAAAACTCAGAATCGATCCGTCTGGCCGTCTCGAAGATTTGCATATCGAAGCGACCGCCCGGAAAAATCCACAACCGCACGAAGTCGAAATCGAGGTGCGCGCATCAGGCCTGAACTTCCGCGATGTCCTGACGGCGCTGGGAATGTTTCCGGCCCGTACCACCACACCAGGCGCGGAGTGTGCCGGCATCATTGTGAGGGTAGGTTCCGAGGTTCGCGACTTGCGCGTCGGCGATGCCGTTCTCGCCTTCGCGCCAGCCAGCCTGCAAACTTTCGTAAACCTACCGGCAGATTTCGTAGCGAGAAAGCCAGCGGCCATCAGCTTCGCCGACGCAGCTGGAATTCCGGTTGCGTTTCTGACCGCAGAGTATGGCCTGCATCGATTGGCCAACCTGTTCGCTGGGCAACGCATTCTGATTCATGCCGCTGCCGGTGGATTGGGACTGGCCGCCGTCCAGTTGGCGATGCATTCAGGTGCTGAAGTATTTGCCACCGCCGGCCATCCAGACAAGCGGGCGTTTCTGGCAAAGCTGGGGGTGGAGCATATCTTTGACTCGCGCTCACTCTCATTTCGTGACGAAGTATTGCGGGCGACCGGAGGAGCGGGTGTCGATGTTGTACTGAACTCGCTTGCCGGAGAGTTTATCGGCGCCAGTCTCGATGTCGTGGCGAAAGGCGGCTGTTTCCTTGAAGTGGGCAAGCGCGATCAGTGGAGCGCCGAAGAAGTAGCAGCACTAGGAAAGCATATTCGCTATTTTCCATTCGATCTGGGCGACGTAGCCATGGAAGATCCGAAGCTGATCGCTGAGATGTTGAGCACGTTGATGGAACGCTTCTCCACCGGTGAATTGCAGCCATTGCCAACGACGCTGTACTCCTTTGAAGACTCGGCGCAGGCCTTTCGCACCATGGCTCAGGCCCGCCATATTGGGAAGATCGTGTTGGGGTTCGACGGAGCCGATCGAGGCCAGACTGTTCGCGACGCTGTATTCGATGGCACTGTATTGATTACAGGCGGGCTGGGAGCACTAGGCTCACAGCTGGCAAAATGGCTGGCGGAACAAGGAGCCAGAAACATCGTTCTCGCGGGCAGAAGCGCGAGTGATATCGAAGGAAACTCGACTGTCGCGGAGCTGCGGAAGCACGGTGTGGATGTCGGAGTCGAGCCTGTCGATGTGACGGCATCCGACCAATTGCAGAAACTTCTCGACCGTATGCGTGCTACGCGACCGCCACTGCGGGCGGTGTTTCATGCCGCCGGTGTGCTGCACGATTCTGTGTTGGGCAAGGAGTCGTGGAGTTCCTACTGCGATACCACAGCGCCTAAGATTCTAGGAGCGTGGAATCTCGATCGGCTAACCCAGCAGGACCCGATCCGGCTCATGGTGTTTTTCTCTTCGGCAGCATCTGTGCTTGGTTCGCCTGGGCAAGGCAGCTATGCTGCGGGGAACGCATTTCTCGACGCGCTGGCGCATCATCGGTCCAGCCGGGGGCTGGCAACGCTCAGCATGAACTGGGGAGCGTGGGCGTCGGGAATGGCTGCGCGGCTGACTCCAGAGCAAACCGCACGATGGACTCGGCAAGGAATCAAGCCGATGGAACCCCACGCCGCATTGGCGGCACTCTATTCGGCCATCGAAGCGGGCCGATCGCAGGTTACCGTGATGGAGATGGACTGGGGACAATTTCTCAGTGCCACTCCGGTGCGACGAGATGCTTCTTTCTTCGCCGAACTGCAGCCGCTCGAGCGCGAACAGCGCGAAGAACGTCCGAGCCGTGTTCCGCCGGTCAATACTATCCTCGAGAGTTTGCGCTCTGCTCCGGCGTTCGAACGGAAATTTCTTTTATCTGCGCATGTCAAACTATGTGCGCGCCGCGTGTTGGGCCTGCGGGAATCGGCGACCGTTCAGGATAACGTTGCTTTGCAGGATGTCGGGTTGGACTCATTGATGGCGCTCGAAATGCGGAATGACCTCTCGCAGTCGCTAGGCATAACCCTGGCTGCCGGCCTGGTGTTCGACTACCCATCGGTGGACGAACTCACGCAGCATCTGCTTGGAATCCTGGCGCCATCCATGGAGCCTGTCGTGGCGGCCAAAGCGTCGGACGATGCCCAGGATACTTCGATGGAATTGCAATCGATGAGCGACGAGGAGGCTGAGCTGCTGCTGATTCAGGAGCTCGATCGAGCCGGAAAGGAAAAAGCCCATGCCTGATTCCATTTCCGATCGTGCCAACACTTCTCCGGAGTTGTCGCCTGTCAAGCGAGCCCTGCATGAAATTCGCACGCTGCGCGGCCGGGTGGACGAACTTGAGGCCGCGCAGCGTGAACCGATTGCGATCATTGGCGTGGGGGTGAGATTTCCGGGAGGTGTGATCGATGAGTCATCGTTCTGGAATCTCCTTGCCGAAGGACGGGACGCGATTACCGAAATTCCCCGCGAACGATGGGACTGGCGCGCGTACTTCAATGCAGATCCGGACGCTCCCGGTTCGATGGTGACGCAGCATGGTGGATTCTTGACTGGAGTGGACCTCTTCGATGCGGCCTTCTTCGGCATTTCGCCGCGCGAAGCCGTGGCTATGGATCCCCAGCATCGTCTCACTCTGGAAGTGGGTTGGGAAGCGCTCGAGAATGCCGGGTATACCGCCGCCGTGCTCCAGGACACGCCTACCGGGGTGTTTCTCGGCATTGGGAATCACGACTATGGTCGTTCCGCATTGGCAGATCTTGAGCACATTGACGCGTACACCGGCTCCGGCAATTCTCCCGCCATGGTCGCGGGGCGCCTCTCGTATGTCTTGGGTTTGCACGGGCCGTCGCTGGCTGTTGATACTTCCTGTTCCTCGTCGCTGGTTGCGGTCCATCTTGCCTGTCAGAGCCTGCGGGCAGGGGAGTGCAGCCTTGCGCTGGCGGGCGGAGTCAGTCTCATTCTGTCCCCCGATTCGAATATTGCACTATCGAAGGCGCATATGATGGCGCGCGACGGACATTGCAAGACCTTCGATGAAAGCGCCGACGGCTATGTGCGCAGCGAAGGGTGCGGGATCGTCGTCTTGAAAAAATTGTTGCATGCAATTTCCGATGGCGATCGCATCCTCGCGGTGATTCGCGGATCTGCGGTGAACCACGATGGGCGCAGCGGAGGGTTGACCGCGCCCAATGGTCCTGCGCAGGCGGCGGTGATTCGCTCCGCGCTCGAAGTCGCGCAGGTGGATGCGGGAGAGATTGGATATCTGGAAACCCACGGTACCGGCACGGCGCTTGGCGATCCCATTGAGGTGGAAACACTCGCGTCCGTGATGGGCAGCGGACGGGCCGCGAATACTCCTCTGGCCATCGGCTCCGTGAAGACAAACATCGGGCACCTGGAAGCAGCCAGTGGTATCGCAGGCCTGATGAAGGCTGTGCTGGCGCTCCAGCATCACGCCGTCCCGCCGAACCTGCACCTGAAGCAAAAAAGTTCGCACATCGATTGGGATCGCCTGCCGGTAACCGTGCCGACTCAGGTTGTCGAATGGAATCCGCCGACCGGGCATCGATACGCCGGTGTCAGCTCTTTTGGATTCAGTGGCACCAATGCTCACGTTGTATTGCAAGAAGCTCCGCATTTGGAGCGCACGATCGGTGCCAGCGAACGCCCCAGACATATTCTCACCATTTCTGCCAGAACAGAGACAGCCCTCGACGAGCTTCGCGCGCGGTACGCAATCGCTCTTCGTGCGACTTCCACCGCTGCATTGCCAGACTTTTGTTTCACGGCCAATTTCGGGCGTGCGGACTTTTCCCATCGCATGGCTGTCGTAGGTGAGACTGCCGAACAGATGGCATCGGCTCTGGAGAGCCCGGAGAATGGTGCCTCGTCCGCGCGTGTCTTTACCGGAGTGGCGGAAAACGGCGATGCGGAGCGGATCTGTTTTTTATGTACGGGGCAGGGGAGCCAGTATGTGGGGATGGGGCGAGAGCTGTATGAAAGGTCACCGGTATTTCGGGCGGCGATGGAGCGATGCGGGGCGGCATGGAAAGAGG
>JBKQVW010000108.1:0-2856 GCA_052142955.1 Acidobacteriaceae bacterium
AATCACCCGAAGTGGCGAATCCACGCTCAAATGGACGATTGTAACTGGTTCCACGAAATACCCACGTCCAAGATCATCGGTCCGGACGGATACCACTATGAGCCTATGTGGATCCATCCTGATGACGCCAAAGCGCGGGGAATCAAGCACGGAGACATTGTCATAGGCTTCAACGAACGTGGCCGGGTATTGTTCGGAGCTTATGTCACCGAACGCATTATACCGGGGGTCGTTTATGTGGACCATGGGTCGCGTTACGATCCCATCGTGATAGGTGAGTTCGATCGCGGCGGGGCCATCAACACGTTGACGCCGCATAAGCTGACCTCCAAGAAGGCTCAGGGAATGGTTACCAGCGGATTCCTGGTTGAAGTTGAACGGGTTAATTTGGATGAGTTGAGGCGGCAATATCCCGAAGCATTTAATCGCCCCTACGATCGCGCCTCCGGGCTCAAACTCGAAAGGGTTCTTGCGACGCAGGGAGGAAAACAATGAAAACGATGCTTATCGATATCGACCGGTGCAATGGCTGCCATAACTGCCAAATCGCCTGTAAAGACGAGCACGTGGGCAACGACTGGACTCCGTACGCCAAGCCCCAGCCGGACATCGGCCAGTTCTGGATGAAAGTGACGGACCATGTGCAGGGAGCCGTTCCCAAGGTGCGGGTGCGATACATGCACCACATCTGCCAGCATTGCGACGAAGCCCCCTGCATCAAGGCCTGCAAGACGCAGGCCATTGATAAGCGGGAAGATGGCATTGTGATCATCGACCCCGAGAAATGCACCGGCGCACGGCAGTGCCTGGATGCCTGCCCCTACGATGCGATCTACTTTAACAGCGACATGAACATCGCGCAGAAATGCACCTTTTGCGCGCATTTGCTGGACGACGGCTGGAAGGAACCGCGTTGTGTCGATGCGTGTCCTACCGATGCCCTGCGCTTTGGTGAGGAAGCGGAGATGAAGAAGTTTCTTGACCAGGGTGGCTTCGAGATCTACAAATCCGAGCACAACACCAGACCCCGGGTTTACTACAAGGGCTTGCTTAACAAGTTCTTTGTAGCCGGGGCGGTATGGGATCCGGCCGAAGACGAGTGCCTGGAAAACGTCACCGTGACGCTGGTCGCGGCCGACGGCTCCAAGAAGAGTCTCAAGACCGATGAGTTTGGAGATTTCTGGTTTGAACGGAACCAGCCGGGAAAATACTCCCTGCTGGTGGAATTGGACGGCTATCAACCTCGCCGCTTCGACGATATCGATGCCAGCAAAGATATCAACGTCGGCGATATTGAGCTATACGAGAAGGTATAATGAGCTTTCACAAAATTCAGTGACAACTGGTTGGGGATAAGTCCCTGCCGGAGCAAGGATAATTCCATGGCAAGTGCAACTTTGATGACCAACGAGACGTTGACTGACAACCAAACGATCCTGAAGAAGTTCGTTTGTCCGAAATCCATCGTTGTGGTCGGCGCGAGCAATAACAAAAGCAAGCCTGGCGGAAGCATCACCAGAAATATCATGGAGACCTATACTTCCGGAGACTTATATCTGGTTAATCAAAACAGCGAAGTAATAGACGGAAAGCAGTCCTATGCCAGGGTCGAGGATTTGCCGGAGGGAATCGATCTGGCATTTATTGCTATCCCCGCCAAGGGGGTTTATCAGGAGATCCAGAAGCTGAGCGCAAAGAACTGCAAGGTAGTGGTAGTCCTCACGGCGGGATTCGGCGAGACCGACGAAAACGGCAAAGCGGAAGAGAAAAGACTGGTGGAACTGGCCAACAAGGAAGGGATAGCCATGGTTGGCCCGAATGTTGTCGGTATCGTTTCGCCGGCTTATTGCGGGAAATTTGCGGGCATTCTGCCGCAGTTGAAGAAGTGCTCGATCGATGTGGTGAGCGCGTCGGGCGCCACCATCGATTACGTGATGGAGCAGGCGGAGCTCAGAGGGCTGAAGTTGGAGAGTGTCTTCAGCATGGGCAATTCGGCGCAGTTGTGCGTTGAAGATGTAGTGGAGATGCTCGATGAAAGCTTTGACGATACGTCGGCAAAGGTGAAGATGATCTACATGGAGGGCGTGAAAAAGCCTGCCAAGCTGCTCAAGCACGCGCGGAGCCTGACGGAAAAAGGCTGCATCATGGTGGGCATAAAATCCGGTGTCTCGGATCAAGGGAGCCGCGCCGCGGCCAGCCACACCGGCGCTATGGCGACGTCCGATACGGTAGTGCAGGCGCTGTTCGACAAGGCCGGCATTATCCGCATCCGCAGCAAGTACGAACTGGTTGAGATCGGGTGCGCCCTGGATGCGCTGAAGAATCGGACCAACATCAAGAACATTTGCGCCATCACCGATGCGGGTGGTCCCGGCGTCATGCTGACCGATGAGCTGAACAAGTATGGACTGACAATGCCCTCGCTGAGAGAGGCCGCCAGGAAGCGGGTCGCCGCAGTAATTCCCAAGTTCGGATCGACGGCCAACCCCATCGATTGCCTGCCCACTCTGACCGGCGAGCAGGTCTCGAGCATCGTCAGAATCCTGGGAGAAGAACGCGAAGAGATAGATGCGATTGTAGTGCTGACCGGCAACTCAAAGCTATACGATAAGTGGGAATGCTACGCCGAGATTATCAAGTCGATGGAAGAGTCTTTAATTCCCGTTTTGCCTGTGCTGGGCGGCGTTTCCACCTGCAAGGAATATCTCGAGCGATTGAAGGCAACCGGGAAGGTTTATTTCGCTGACGAAGTTCTTCTGGGCACGGCACTGGGCCAGATTCGCAATCGGATGCCGCTCTATCAGCCGGAAAAAATGCTTGCAAACTACGACAAGAAAAAGCTAACCGAAATCTTAG
>JBKQVW010000109.1:0-3765 GCA_052142955.1 Acidobacteriaceae bacterium
CGTCAGCATGGGGATGAACAAGTCGCACGCGGTGAGGCCGAGAATCCGGTCGGCGTCCGGCGGGATGGCCCGCTGGAGCGCCAGCATAAACGCCACCGAGCTGAACTGCCCGCGGCGGGCGTCGAAAGCGCCATCCGGTACATCCATGGGCGCGGCGAGACGCACTTCCCCTCGCTGGCTCCCGCGCAAATAGCGCAGCGCAGCGGCCATTGTCCCGTCATCCAGCCTGCCGATCGACGCGACCACAATCTTCACGCGCTCTGCCCTGTAACGACTGTATGCTCGTCGGTACTCGTCAAGGGCAGCGCCACGGTGAACACCGAGCCCCGTCCGACTTCACTTTTGACGTCGATATCGCCATCGTGCGCCTGGATAATGCCATACACCACGGCCAGCCCGAGCCCCACTCCCTTGCCTTCGGGCTTGGTGGTAAAGAAGGGGTCAAAGATTTTCCGCAGGTTCTCCGGGGCGATGCCTTCTCCGTTGTCTTCGACCAGCAGTTCGACCTGCCGGCCATCGGCGGATCGCCGCGTGCAAACGGCCACCTTCGCTCCCGGCCGCGCATGAGTGGCTTCGGCCGCGTTCAAGACCAGGTTCAGGATCACCTGCTGGATTTGCGAAGGATCGCATTTGACCAGCGGCAGGTCGGCCGCAAGCTGTAAATCGACCTGTGTTTCACTCAGCTTCAATTTATGGCTGGCGAGCGAGACCGTGGTGCGGACGACCTGGTTCAAATCAGCCGTGGAACGCTGCGGCTTGGAACGCCGCGAGAAGGCCAGCAGGTCGCAGACAATCCGGCCCACGCGCGAAGTCTCATGGCTGATCCGCGAGAGATACTTTTTGCAATCTTCTTCGCGTCCCGGCGGGACCTGGCCGTCTTTCATGATCCGTTCCAGCAGCATGGACAGGTTGAGAACACCGGAGATCGGGTTATTGATTTCGTGGGCAACGCTGGCGGCCAGTTGGCCCAGTGACGCCAGGCGATCATTATGCAGCAGCTTCTGGTGCGCGGCTTTCAATTGCTCGGTCCGCTCGGCCACGCGTGCTTCCAGCAGATTGGCGGCTTCATTCAGTTCGCCCAAGGCGCTGCGCAGACGTTCCCGCATGATATTGAAGGATTCTTCCAGTTCCTCGAGTTCCTGGCTCTTGTAGCGGATGGTGATGGGCTTATCCAAATCCATCTTGGCGACCGCCTTGGTGCCGGCGATGAGATCGCGGATGGGCACTTCGACAAACCGGCGAATGAGCAGAACAATCATGACGGCTGCGAAAAGGATCTGCAGCACGGTGGTGACCATGACATTGCCGCGCATGGTGGCGGACTCCTGGTCGAGAACGTCGAGACGCAAGGCGATGTCGAGGACTCCCAGCACCCGCAATTCCTTGGGATGCGCGTGACACTCGGCCTGGCTGCAGGAGGGTTCTTCCGAAAATTCCTGGCTGCAATCGCTGTTCTGTTCGATAATTGCCTGAAAGCACTAGTGTTCGTGGCCATAAAGAAACAGTTAACTGGGTTCGTTCCGTCGCTTTTGCTTTTTTGCCTTTCCGATCTTTGCATCCGAGTCGAGCGGCGCGGTGGGTACGCCGCGTCGTCTTGGCCGCTTAGCTGGTGTTGCGGGTTTCGCTATGGCGCGGGGACTGCATACCGAGACTCCTAGCTTCCCGAGGCGGCGGATGTGGTGTCGGATGGCACGCTCCCGTTGCGGTTCGGTCAACGAGACGGTCTCTCGCTCTTGGTACGGTGTCCCGGTCCGCAGCACGTTGTAGATGAGGATCAGCATGGTGTGGCTGATGGCAAACAGTGCCGGTGGCTTTTTGCCGCCGTGTTTGGCCGTGATGCGCCACATCTTTTCTTTCAGAAAGCACCCTTTCTTGACGGACGCTGCCCAGGCGCATTCGGTAATCCCCGCTCTCAACCACGGATTGCCGCCGGTGTTGCGGGAGCCTCTGCTCTTGCCCGCACTCCGGTTATTGCCCGGACAAACCCCCGCCCACGAACTGATATGCTTCTCCGACGGAAATACGCTCATATCCGCTCCGATCTCCGCCAGAACGGTCGCCGCGCTGGTGGCCTGAATCCCAGGCACGCTCTGGATCAGTTGCCAAGCTTTCTCCAAGCCAGCCTCGCGAATGTGCTCCTCAATATCCCGGTCCAGCTTCTGCAATTGCTTCTCGATCTCTTGCATGTGCTCGAGATGGTAGCCGATCATCCGCTTGTGGTGGTCGCTCATCTGATGCCCTTCCACCGCCGCCGCGATGTCCGCGATCTTGCTTCTGGCCCTGCGCCTGGCATACTGAGCGATCTGTTCCGGGCTCTCGCCCTTCAACAGCCCTTCCAGCATCAGTTGACCGGAGACCCCAAACACATCGCTCAGCACGTTGCCCAGCTTGACGTTGGCGTCTTCCAGAATCTTTTGCAGCCGGTTCCGCTCGCTGGTCCCGTGGCCAATCAGGCGTTTGCGATAGCGGGTCAGATCCCGCAGTTCGCGAATCGGTCGCGGCGGGATGAAGCTGGGATGAATCATAGCGTGCCGCAATAGGTGCGCCAGCCACCATCCATCCTTGTCGTCCGTCTTATGCCCTTTGCGGTTTTTGACTTCCTGCGGATTGGCCAGATAAACCTTCACCGCACCCTCCAGTTCATTAAATACGGGTTTCCAATAGGACCCCGTGCTTTCCATCACCACATCCGTGATCTCTTCTTTTTGCAGCCATTGACGTAACTGGATCAGTTCTGCCCGGATGGTGCCAAAACGACGCACCTCCGCCCGCGGTTCCCCTTGCAGCGGGCCTGTCATGATGCAGACCGATAACCGTTTCTTGCCAACGTCAATGCCGGCGCAACGCTCGATCGATGCTTGAATCATTGTGCGATCCTCTCAAAGGTGAGCAGCCGGCGTCTTGGGTTCTAGTTTCTTCCTCGGCTCAAAAAGGTCCATTCAGGGGGGCGAACACGCCAGCCTGGTCAGCTTCGTTTTCGGGCGCTTACGCGCTCCATTCCCACATTCGGCCATGCTCACTCCCTCTATCTTCTACCTCCCACATTTTCATTTCCGGGGGGGGGCCGCAGCATGCCCTCCCAGCATGCCGGTCATAGAGCTTCGTTTGGTAATTTTTGTGTTTCGCGGATGGCCAGTAGGTTTTTCAGGGCTCTTTGGTAAATCCGGTGAAGGCGGGACTCGTAGCGACTGAGGACCGCGAATCTGTTGGTGTCGGAAAGGGTGGAAAAGCTGCCGGCGATGCGGGTTATGGCGTCATTTGAAGGCTGGAGGGCTAGTGTAGTCCAATAAATAACTAGACAGTTTTCGGTACCCGCTTGCGGGACTTCGGGCTGGTGCAACCCGGCTGAATCTTTTCCAGAGTCTGGCGACAACGGTTGAGCTTCTCCTGGAATGGATTCGACTGTGTTGGTCCAGACGAAGGGTTTGTTGGTCTACTTCGTCCTCGGTTTCTATTTCATGTATTTGATGAGAAAGCTTGTCCTGAACCCCGCGCTAGCGAAGTCGCGAGTCGAGCTGGATCGGATCCAAATCTCCGGCAACATTGCCATCTTTGCGAAGGAACTTGGTAACTTACTCAACTAGTTAATCCAATAACTCCAGGCAGCATGGCGGCTGTCTATGGCAATTTCCTCGTTCACCCTCCCTCGGAAGGCTCCGGTTCGCCATTGCCTACCCAGCTTTCCGATCTGTCGGTTCAATTGGGCAACGGGCTCACGGCGCCTCTACTGTCCGCTTCCAATGGAAAGATAACTTTCCAGGTCCC
>JBKQVW010000110.1:0-21187 GCA_052142955.1 Acidobacteriaceae bacterium
AGCGGTTGGCCAAGCTGGTCGGCGGCATCGCCATCATCAAGGTCGGTGCAGCCACCGAAACCGAGATGAAGGAAAAGAAAGCACGCGTGGAAGATGCAATGCACGCAACCCGCGCCGCAGTCGAGGAAGGCATCGTCCCCGGCGGCGGAGTGGTCTTGGTTCGGTGTGCGAAGGATGTTGAGGATCTGATCAAGACCCTCGAAGGCGACGAGAAAATCGGCGCTCAAATCATTCGTCGCGCCATCGAAGAGCCGCTACGCCTCATTGTCGGCAATGCCGGCGAAGAGGGTGCCGTGGTCATCGGCAAGGTTCTCGAGAGCAAGGACCCCAATTACGGCTACAACGCGGCGACCAACAAGTTCGAAGACCTGGTGAAAGCCGGCGTCATCGATCCCACCAAGGTCACCCGCACCGCGCTGCTGAACGCGGCTTCCATCGCCGGCTTGATGCTGACAACCGAAGCCATGGTCGCCGACATTCCGGAGAAGAAGGAAGCTCCCCAGGGTGGCGGTCACGGCGGCGGCATGGACGGCATGTACTAAAGATCTGCGCGCTCGGCGAACTCCGCCTTCGGCGCAACAACCACAAAGGCCCTGCAACTATGCAGGGCCTTTGCTTTGCGACCTGATCCCTCCAGATCGTTGCCCACCGGTTGGGCCCTCCCTCATTCTTGCTCAATCGTCGCTTCGACTGGTTACACTCAAGGGCAGAGATTTCTTCGTTCCTCGATCCGGAAAGGTAGACCGTGGCAAAAATTCGCGATCAGTCGGCACTCCTGATAGGTATTAGCGCATTGGCGATGTCTCTCGCCGGCACCGGAACTGCAAGGGCATTTCAAACCGTTGTCACCCAGACCAAGGACGGCGTCACGGTCAAGACACAACAGGACCAGCTTTTGATTACCGCCTGCGGCCCGTCGGTAGTCCATATCACTGGAGGCCCAACCGCCCCGCGGCCCAGTTCCGACCATACTCCGTGGATTGTGGAACGCTGTGCAAACCAGCCATTCACATTCGACCAGGGGAATGAAGTTGACACCCTGAAGACCGAGAATCTCGATATACGAATTTCCCTCGTTACGGGCCGGTTATCTTTTTTCGACAAGTCTGGGCACGAGTTATTGTCGGAGGCTTGCCAGCAATGCTCCAACCAGGCCAATGTCCGCACTTATACGCCGCTCGGCGGCCCAGACAATTCTCTCTATCGCATCGGGGAAGTTTTCTCGGTCCCCGACGGACAGGCTCTCTACGGTCTCGGCCAACATCAATCTGGACTGTTGAATGATCGCGACACTGCGACCGTTCTATCGCAGGTGAACACAGACATCGCCGTACCCTTCCTTGTTTCTACAGATGGCTACGGATTGATTTGGAACTCGGCATCGCGCAGCATTGTCGATAACCGGTTTCAGAGGCTGCTCCAGTTCACCGCATCGGCCGGGGAAGGCCTCGATTTCTATTTCTTATATGGGCCTGACTTTGATCAGTTGATCCATCATTACCGCCAGCTAACCGGTCCCGCGCCTCTGTTCCCGGAGTGGGCGTATGGGTTTTTTCAATCGAAGGACCACTACACCTCCCAAAATCAACTGCTCCAGATCGTCGACCAATACCGCGCGAAACATATCCCGCTCGACGTGATCGTTCAGGATTGGATGTGGTGGACCAAGTGGGGAGCCAGTACTTTCAATGCACAATATCCGGATTTTGCAGGTGCGGTGAACACGATTCACGAAAATCATGCGCACATCATGATTTCGATTTGGCCGAAGTTCGATCCAGAGACTCCCATTTGGCAGCAAATGAAGGCCCATGGATACCTGCTGCCGAAGAACGATGCATATTACGACGCCACCAATCCCGACGCCCGCGATCTCTACTGGAAAATGCTTCCCGGCACGCTGCTCGCCAAGGGTGTCGATGCCTTTTGGCTGGATGCCTCCGAGCCTGAACAGCCCAATGGGTCAGGCAGCATCCTTCCCGGCCAGCAGTTGTTCTTCGGCCAGAGCGATCTCTACACCAACATCTATCCATTCATGCATAGCCTTGGCATCTATCAGCACTGGCGCAAAACCACAGAAGAGAAACGTGTCTTCATTCTGACGCGCTCTTCGTTCCTGGGGCAGCAACATAATGCCGCGGCGGCCTGGTCTGGCGATGTCTACAGCAACTTCTGGGCGCTGAAGCGGCAAGTTCCGGCTGGTCTCGGCTTTGCCCTCTCCGGCATGCCGTATTGGACGACGGATATTGGCGGCTATGGCTACCCCAATGGAAACACCGACGACCCGAAATATCAGGAAGTCTATGCTCGCTGGTTTGAGTACGGTACGTTCTGTCCGCTGTTTCGTACCCATGGCCATCGCACCAACGATCAGAACGAGCTGTGGTCCTATGGCCCCGTCACTCCAATCCTGGTCAAGTTCGATATGCTGCGCTATCGCCTGCTTCCCTACATCTATTCGCTCGCGTGGCAGGTAACCAGCCAGGACTACACCTACATGCGTCCGCTGGTCATGGATTGGCGAACCGATCCAAAGACATGGGAAATAGGAGATCAGTTCATGTTTGGCCCCGCACTTCTGGTCAATCCTGTAACCGACGCGGGCGCGACCAGTCGATCGGTCTATTTACCTCCAGCTGCTGCCTGGTATGACTTCTGGTCTGGAAAGCGCCTTTCTGGAGATCAAACGATTCAGGCGGCTGCGCCCCTCAGTCGGATTCCACTCTACGTCAAGGCGGGTTCGATCCTCCCGATGGGACCGGAAATCGAATATGCCGGCCAATCGCCGAATCAACCCATTGAGCTGCGGGTCTATCGCGGCGCAAATGGCTCCTTTACGCTTTATCAAGACCAGGGCGACAGTTACGCGTATGAGCATGGCGCCTATGAGACAATCCCCATCCGTTGGGATGATGCGCTTCAGACGTTAACCATCGGCGGACGCACGGGCGGCTATCCAGGGATGCCGGAGAAGAAGATTTTCAACCTCGTCCTGGTCGATCCGTTCCACGGAGCAGGCCCGCAAGTCAGTCAAAAAATAGATCGGCGCATTGTGTATTCCGGCCTGGAAATCTCCGTTTCTGTTCGCGGATCGACACGTCAACAACATCCATAACGACGCCACGATTGCCATCCATCCCCATCCTTATGGCAATCGGCTCGAAGCGGCAAACCGGATGGAGTTCCCTGCTACCCTACTTTCATGTCCCTCGTCGAAGTCGACCACCTGGTCAAGACCTACCCGGTGCGTGGCAGCCATCAACCCCGCCGCGTCGTCGACGACGTCAGTTTTCGCATCGAACGTGGCCAGACGTTGGGCATTGTCGGAGAGTCCGGCTCCGGAAAAAGCACCGTCGCACGTCTCTTGTTGCGCCTGATCGACCCGGATTCCGGCAGCATTCGCCTCGACGATCACAATCTGTTGACGGTCTCCAGCCGAGAGCAGCGGCACTTGCGCCGCCGCATGCAGATTGTGTTCCAGGATCCCTACGCAGCGTTGAACCCGCGCATGCGCGTGGAAGAAATTGTCGGCGAACCTCTGCTCATTTATCCCCCGAGCATTGCGCCCGGTGATCCATCCGCGCAGGAAACCCGGCGCGCTCAAGTTCTGGAAGCGCTTACCATGTCGGGCCTCGACCGCTCGGCGCTTCCCCGTTATCCGCATGAGTTTTCCGGCGGTCAGCGCCAGCGCATCAATCTTGCGCGTGCCTTGATCCTGCGTCCGGAGCTGCTGGTGCTCGACGAGCCCACCTCGGCGCTCGATGTCAGCGTGTCCGCGCAGATCACCCATCTGCTGCGCCAGCTGCAGCGCGAACTCCGCCTGACCTATGTCTTCATCACCCACTCCATGCCGCTGGCGCGCTACATGGCGGACGAAATTCTTGTCATGCGCCAGGGTCGCATCGTGGAGCAGGGCGGCTGGCAACAGATCTGCGAACATCCTCAATCGCGCTATACTCAGGCCCTCCTAGCAGCCACTCCAGAGCTGCCTGGGACGGCGTCCTGACAAAATTGTTGCCTGGTTTTTTCGGCGCGCGGCATCCTAATCAATCATGCGGAACCATCGGTCTCGCATCGCCAAACGTCCGCCAGATCGCCGGTGTCACGCTGCTGCCCCGCCTACGCCGCGTTTCAGTTCTGTGAACAGATGATGAAGCTGGACCGTGCAATGTCGGTTTCCGCCTCGTTCTGTGATATTTTGAAGCGGGTGGCAGAGCGGTTTCCACGGCGGATGTATCCAGCGGGATTGTATCTTCGCGCAGCTCGCCGCGGCGAGCTGCACCGCGCGATCTTCACCGTGTACAGGTACCGTGGAACCGCTCCAACGTGCCATTCAACCAACCGGAGGAACACAAATTGGGCAAAACGATGGTCCCGAAACGTCTTTTTTTTACCAAGGGCGTCGGAAAGCATAAAGAACGTCTCACTTCATTCGAGCTGGCGCTGCGTGACGCCGGAATCGCCGCACAGAATCTCGTGCGCGTCTCGTCGATCTTTCCCCCGCAAGCAAAACTGGTACCTCGCAAAGAAGGATTGAAATACCTCTACCCCGGTGAAGTCGTTTTCGCCGTCGTCGCGGAAAACACATCGCGCGAACCGCATCGCCTGATTGCTTCCAGCATCGGCGTCGCCATTCCTTCCGACCGCAATATGTATGGGTATTTGAGCGAGCATCACAGCTTCGGCGAAACCGAAGACCAGGCCGGCGACTATGCGGAGGAACTCGCTGCGGAAATGCTCGCCACCACCCTGAACGTCGACTTCGATCCCGACACCAGCTGGGACGAAAAGAAGGAGATCTATCGCATCTCCAACAAGATTGTTCGCACGGCCAATGTCACCCAGTCCGCTGTCGGCGATAAGCGCGGCCTGTGGACAACGACAATCGCCGCCGCGATTTTGATTTTCGAATAGCGCATTTACCTGCATACTGGTTCCCGGATTGAAGGACATGCTGACGGCAGGTCCTTCTTGCCGCGTTGCCACTGAAATCCAACGATGCCAAACGCTCACAACAATTTTCGCGTCGCCTTGGTGCAAATGTCCTGTTCCGCGGACCCCGACGCCAACCTCGACAGGGCTGCCGACCGCGTTCGACAGGCCGCGCGCGCCGGTGCCCAGGTCGTCTGCCTGCCGGAGTTGTTTCGCACCCAATATTTTTGCCAGCGGGAAGATCACGCCCTCTTCGACCTCGCGGAAACCATTCCCGGACCATCCACCGAGAGGCTGTCCCGCATCGCACGCGAAGAACATGTTGCGGTCATCGCTTCCCTCTTTGAGCGGCGTGCCGCCGGCATCTACCACAATACCGCCGCCGTTCTGGAGGACGACGGCTCGCTCGCCGGAACCTACCGCAAGATGCATATTCCGGATGATCCGCTCTACTACGAAAAGTTTTATTTCACTCCCGGAGATCTCGGCTTTCGCAATTTTCCTCTCCACGCGGGCAACATCGGCGTTCTGGTTTGTTGGGACCAGTGGTATCCGGAGGGAGCGCGCATCACGGCGCTGAAGGGAGCGAATGTTCTTTTCTACCCGACCGCAATCGGCTGGCACCCGGCAGAGAAATCCGAATATGGCGAGGCGCAATACAGTGCCTGGCAAACCATCCAGCGCTCCCACGCGATTTCCAATGGCGTCTATGTGGCCGCCGTCAACCGCGTCGGGCACGAGCATGGCGATGTCCGTGGCAATCGCGTCGAAGGCGCTGGCCTTGAATTCTGGGGCGGATCGTTCCTTGCCGATCCCTTCGGCCGCATCGTGGTTCAGGCCGCGCACGACAAGGAAGACATCCTCATCGGCGAAATCGATCTGCACCTGATCGAGGACACCCGCCGCAACTGGCCCTTTCTGCGCGACCGCCGTATCGACGCCTACCAGCCGATCACCGAACGCTTTTTGGATGAGTAAACCTCCATGAGCGCTCCTCTTGCCATCGCATACCTAGACGGAACCACTCCCCGCTCTCTCGGCCTGCACATGCCCGCCGAGTGGGAACCGCATGCCGCCACCTGGATCGCCTGGCCGCACAATCCCAAAGACTGGCCGGGAAAGTTTCAGCCGATTCCCTGGGTCTATGGCGATATCGTGCGCCATCTTACCGGCGTCGAAACAGTTCACATTCTCGTCAACGACGCAGCCTCAGAGAAACGCGCTCGCAATCTTCTTCATCGCTGCGGAGTCGATCGGTCCCGTGTTGCGTTTCATCTTTGGCCCACCGACCGTGTATGGCTGCGCGACTCCGGCCCCATCTTTCTCACTCCCACCGCTGACACTGCCGCCGCGCCGCCACTCGCACTCACCAACTGGAAATTCAACGCATGGGCCAAGTATGACAACTGGCAGCTCGACGATGCGGTCCCCGCGCATATCGCGGATCTGCTTTCTCTGTCTGCGTGGACGCCGGAGATCGCACTCGCCGACGGTCAGCGTCATCGTGTCGTGCTTGAAGGCGGCAGCATCGATGTCAATGGCGCAGGCGCCTTACTGACCACGGAAGAATGTCTCCTCAGTGACGTGCAGCAACGCAATCCCGGCGTATCGCGCGAACAGTTGGAACAATGTTTCCGCGACTATCTCGGCATCGATCAAGTGATTTGGCTGAATCGTGGCATTGCCGGCGACGACACCCATGGCCACGTGGACGACATCGCGCGGTTCGTCGATCGCAATACGATTGTGGCTGCCATCGAACCCAATCGCGACGACGAAAATCACGCGCCGCTGCAGGAAAACCTCGACCGACTGCATTCTGCACGCACCCGCGACGGCCAACCCTATCGCATCGTGGAGCTGCCGCTTCCTTCCCCGGTAATTTTCGAAAACCAGCGCCTGCCGGCGAGCTATGCCAATTTCTATATCGCCAATGGTCTGGTGCTGCTGCCCACCTTCAACGACGCCAACGACCGACTCGCCCTCAACATCCTTGCGGAACTCTTTCCACAGCGAAAAGTAATTGGCATTCACAGCGGAGACTTCATCTGGGGCCTGGGCGCCATGCATTGCATGACCCAGCAGCAACCGGCTGCTCTCGCCTCAGACCGCGCACCCCTTCACTGACGAAAGAATCACACGGTTAGAGATCTGGTTCGGAAGTCGAGGACAGCGGCCCGCATTTCTGTGCCTCATTCCACCCGGCAACGATTACCTCCAGCGTCCGCTCCATCAAAGGAAACTCCTTCGAGGTTCGCAACCCTTCCACAGGCACCCACCGCGCGTCGGACACATCGCTTCCAGCCTGCAACGCGTCGTCTCCTGCCTCCGCGCCGCCATTTCCCGTTTCCTGTCCGTCGTCGCCGCTCTCTGGTCGCACGCTGCACAGAAAATCCACCAGCACGTAATGGAAGCGAATCCTGCCGCCCGAATCGCGATCAATGTGGTCGAAAGCCTTCAACACCTGGATCGGCGCAACCCTTAACCCGGTCTCTTCAGCAACCTCGCGGACAATGGCTTCCTCCAGCGTTTCCCCCAGCTCGACCGCGCCGCCCGGCAGCGACCATTCCCCTTCGAGCGGTGCTTTCGCGCGACGGACCAGCAGCACGCAGTCCGCGTGCAGCACCACCGCACCCACACCGACAATCGGCGACGTTGGATATTCGCGCGGCTCAGTCAACAGCCATCTCCTTCCCGTCCTTCCACCCGTGCCCATGCAACAGAAAAGGCGCAGCCGATTGCCGCGCCTGCTATCCCTCACGGTCCTGGTTCGAAATCACAGGCGCAACGGCTTGCCATACTCTTCTTCAAATACTGTCCTCGCCATGTCAAAACGGCCGCCGTTATGTTTATCGGGCCCGTGCAGATGTCCAATCCCCAGCAGCGCGACCACATGATAGCTGAGCGGAAGTTTCAATACCTCCCGAACTTTTTCTTCCTCGAACCCTTCCATCGGCGCCGTATCGTAGCCCAGCGCTTCCGCCATCAGCATCATATGGGTAAAGGCAATCATCACGTGCCGGTTCAGCCACATCGGCATGTTCGGGTGATTCGAAAGATACGTGGGAATCTTCTCTTTCGCCTGCTCCGCATAGCTCTCCGACATGCCGCCTTCCCGGCCCAGGCGCAGCATCTCTTCCAAGTCGCCGTTCCGCCACCCGTCCGCGTCGCCACAGGCCACAATCATCACAGAAGCCTCTTCCACCTTGGCCTGGTTGAAGCTGGCGGCTCGCAAGCGCTTTTTCTGCTCCGGATTGCGCACGACAATAAACCGCCACGGCTGCATGTTATAGCCGCTGGGCGCCTGCAGGCCTGCGCTCAGGATTTGGTTTAAGTCTTTGTCCGGAAGTGGTGCACCATCAAAACTTGGAGTGGCGCGACGTTCGCGAATAATTTTGGAAATTGATCTTTCGGTCGAACTCATTCCGTGTTTTCCTCAATTTACCGAATGCAGCCATCAACCTGCTGGGTGCCGCATGGCGTACGTAGGGTGGTGAAAATATCCTCCCATACCGACTCGGGCAAACATTGTTAGTCTAGTACAGAAATGCTTTTTGGACCCCACACCCGCACAGGCATGCTCAAGCCCTTGGATGCCAATAGTACTCTGTCACGCGGGCGGCTCGCGGAGTTCCCGCCCAGCTCAACGCGCACTCGCATAGGATTGAGTCGGATTCTTGCGCGCTGTGGATGGATGCTGCTGCTTCCAGCTGCGTATGCAACGGCACAGTCGCCGCACTCGGGGAACGTTTCCGGCACAGCCCATCTGGCTGTCTCTTCCGCGAAGAAATCTACTTCCATCAGCGGCAAATCGACGGTCGCGCACCACCGTATGCACCGCACTGTCCGCCATCGTCGCCATGCCAAACCGGAAGCGGCCATTGTCGTTCCTGCGCCCGCCCCGCTGCCTCCCGTCCATCCCGCGGACCAACCGGCGATCCCTGCGACGGTCGAGTTTCACCAGGGAATTTTGAGCGTGCACGCTCAAAATTCCAGCCTGGTCGCGATCCTGGATCAGATCTCTCGCCAGACCGGACTGGTCATCGAAGGCCTCAGCCACGACCAGCGGATGTATGGGCAATATGGGCCGGGCAATATTTCCACCACCTTGTCGGCACTGCTGGACGGCTCCGGATATAACTATGTGATCGTCGGCGGCGCCGCCGGCCACTCACCCACACAACTGGTCTTGTCGACGGCCACGGCCGGCGTGACCAATGCTCCGGCGCTTGTGAGCAATGAACAGCCGACTCCTACTGCCGGCGAACAATCCGCGCCGGTCGACCCGACCGCGCCAGTTAGTCCCAAGACGCCGCAAGAGATCTTTAATGAGTTGCGCAGAATGCATCCCCAGTGATGCAGGATGGTCCGGCTACAGTTTTTTTTGATTGTCAACGAACTCCGCGCGTTGGCACACGTTTGCGCGGACCGAATGGCAACCGGCAAGGAAAGATGCTGTGCGGGAGCGTCTACGGATTTGCGGATTTGGCTTGCACTTGCAGCGCGGCTGGGTTTTGCGCACGGACATGCATCTTCGCCACGGCAAACAGTGCGGAGCAAAACCCGTACGCAAGGGCCACGCCCAAGGCAACGGAGGCAAGAATGGTTGAGACCATCAGCAAAATCATTGGGGGACTTCCTTCCAGCATACCAAATCCAGTACGAAGAACAACGATCCAACAAATTTTCGTGGTCAAATGTAACCAAGCGCTTCTCCATTCAACTGAATTCTTGTCCTGCGCGCTAGTATCTTCTGCATGAACTCTGTTGCTTCACCGGATTCCTGCAAGCATCCCGGCATTCCTGGATTGACCCCGGAATATGCGGCGAAAAGGCCGCGGAAAGCTCTTCGCTAGCAAGCAATGTCAATTCCACAGCTCATCGTGCGCGGCGCGCGCCAGCATAACCTGAAGAACATCACGGTCGCGATCCCGCGCAATTCTCTCACCGTGGTCACTGGACTTTCCGGGTCCGGCAAGTCTTCGCTCGCCTTCGACACCATCTATGCGGAGGGCCAGCGACGCTATGTGGAAACCCTTTCCGCCTATGCCCGCCAGTTTCTTGACCAAATGGAGCGTCCCGATGTGGACTCCATTGAGGGCCTCAGTCCCGCCATCTCCATTGAACAAAAAACCACCAGCCGCAGCCCCCGCTCCACCGTTGGCACCATCACCGAAATTTACGACTATCTTCGCCTGCTCTACGCTTCCATCGGCGTCCCGCATTGCCCCAACTGCGGACGGCCCATCTCCCGCCAGTCTGCCGACCAAATCGTCGGCCGGGTCATGGAGCTTGCGCCCGGCGAACGCGTCACCATCTACGCCCCCATCGTCCGTGGACGCAAAGGCGAATTTCGCGACGAGCTGGAGAAACTCGACCAGCAGGGATTCCGCGCCCGCATCGACGGAGAGATTCGCGATCTCGCCGAAGATATCGTGCTCGAGAAGCGAAAGAACCACACCATCGAAGCAGTTGTGGATCGCATCGTCGTCAAGCCCGGCGTGGAGAAACGCCTCGAGACCGCCATCACCAAAGCACTCCAGATGGCCAACGGTCTGGTTCTGGTCGCCATGCCCGGAACCGCCTCCACTCGGTCTAGCTCCAGCACTCAAATCGAAGAACAGCTCTATTCCTCTTCCATGGCCTGTCCGGATTGTGGCATCAATGTTCCCAAACTCGAACCGCGCAGCTTTTCCTTCAACAGCTCCTACGGGGCCTGCCCGCACTGCAACGGCCTGGGCAGCATCTACGACTTTGACCCCGCTAAAATCATCATCGACTGGTCGAAGCCTTTACTTGAGGGCGGCCTCGGCCCCGGCGGCAGTTCCCAATATCTGGCCCGCTTGATCCGCCTTGCCGCCGACCGCTATAAAATCGAACTTCGTAAGCCGTTCGAACGACTCACCGAACCCCAGCAGAAATTGTTGCTCTACGGCCCGGAGCGCGGCGAGGGTCCACGTACCGGTTTCCACGGCATCCTGAAATGGCTCCGCCAATCTCTCGACGAGGTCCGTTCCGACAGCTATCGCGAGTGGCTGATGAGCTACATGTCGGCAACCACCTGCCCCGCCTGCCACGGCAAGCGCCTTCGTCCCGAATCCCTGGCCGTCACGACCAATGGCTTCTCCATCGCCGACTTTGTCGCCATGCCGCTGGTGGATGCACTCGCCGCCGCGCGCCAATTTGTCTTCAGCCAACGCGAGCAGCTCGTCGCCGACCGGCTCCAGCGCGAGATCGTCGAGCGGTTGGAATTCCTGGTTGCCGTCGGCCTCGGATATCTCTCGCTCGATCGCAGCGCCGCAACCCTTTCCGGCGGAGAAGGACAACGCATTCGCCTCGCTACCCAGATCGGCTCGCGTCTGCGCGGAGTTCTCTATGTCCTCGACGAACCCTCCATCGGCCTCCATCAACGCGACAACCAGCGGCTGATTGAAGCCCTGACTTCTTTGCGCGACCTCGGCAACACCATCCTCGTCGTCGAGCATGATGAGGACACCATCCGCCACGCGGACTACGTTCTCGACCTCGGCCCAGGTGCGGGTCGGCTGGGCGGCGCCGTCGTCGCCCAGGGAACGCCGCAGCAGATCATGGCTACCCCCGGCTCTCTCACTGGCCAGTACCTCAGCGGCGATCTGGAAACGGTCTTGCGCAGCGGGCCCCGGCCGACCGGCAATCAATGGCTCACCGTCGAAGGCGCGCGCGGACACAATCTGAAAAATCTCACCGCCCGCTTCCCTCTCGGCCTGCTCACCGTCGTCACCGGCGTCTCCGGTTCCGGCAAAAGCACGCTCATCAACGACATTCTCTATCGCGCGCTGGCCCGGGACCTCTATGGCTCGCGCGAAGAACCGGCCGAACATGACCGCGTTGCCGGCGCGAAAACCATCGACAAGGTCATCCAGATCGATCAGTCGCCCATCGGCCGCACGCCGCGTTCCAACCCGGCAACCTACACCGGCGTTTTCACAGCCATCCGCGAACTCTTCGCCATGCTGCCCGAGGCACGAGAACGCGGTTATAAAGCCGGCCGCTTCTCCTTCAATGTTCCCGGAGGCCGCTGCGAAACCTGCCAGGGCGACGGCCAGCGCCGCATTGAAATGAACTTTCTACCCGATGTCTACGTTACCTGCGAGGTATGTAACGGTCGCCGTTACAATCAGGAAACGCTGGCGGTCCACTTCAAGGGCCACTCCATCGCCGACATTCTCGAGCTCCCCATCTCCGACGCCCTGACCGTTCTCGAAGACATCCCCGTCGTCCGCCAGAAGCTGGCGACGTTGAACGATGTCGGCCTCGGCTATGTTCACCTGGGCCAGTCCGCCACCACGCTCTCCGGCGGCGAAGCGCAGCGCATGAAGCTGGCGCGGGAACTTTCCAAGCGTCAGACCGGACGCACCCTCTACCTGCTCGACGAACCCACCACCGGCCTTCACTTTGACGATGTGCGCAAGCTGATGGAGGTCCTGCACCGGCTCACCGACCTCGGCAACACCATTCTCATCATCGAACACAATCTGGATGTGATCCGCAGCGCCGATTGGATCCTCGACCTCGGCCCCGAGGGCGGCGCGGAAGGCGGCAGGATCGTCGCCGAAGGTACACCCGCTCAAATCGCCGCCACTCCCGCGTCCTACACGGGAAAATTCCTGCTCCGCTACTTCCCGCAAGCGGCGTCATCAGAAAAGCAACAGCAGAATGGTTTCGCTGCCGCAAAGAATGGTCGCGCTCCGGCCCGGAAAAAGATAAAACTATAGACGCCCTATCGCATTTTCACAAAGGGTGGCATGGGATCGAGAATCCTGGCGCAGACGTTCCATCGAAGAACGGCTGCACGGAAAACAAACTCGCCACTCCACGGTATTTGTGAAAATGCGTGAATGAATGCACCACGATCCTGCAGCCACCGAACACCCAGACTATGAGTTGGAACTCCTATCCAGTGCCGGATATCGTACCGCCCATTGCCGACGACTTCTCCCACCGGCCGTCGCCCCATGCGGTCGAGACTCCATCTTTCCTGGAAATGGTGGCATTCTTCACCCTGGCCGCAATTCTCATCACGCTCCTTCAGGCCTGCGGCGCCGCCGTGGCCTTGCACTGGCATCTCTTTGGCGGAATCAGCCTCCGCAAGCTGGCATACGAACCAAAATTCACGATCCCGATGATGGTTGTGTCCTACGGCGCGGTCGCGCTTGCCGCCGTTGCTCTTTATCGCCGAGTGTGGCCCGACGGTTTTTTGGCCGGCATCCATTGGAATTTTCCTCAGGTGCGACGGTACGCGATGTGGCTTCCCGCGCTTGGCATCGGGTTGGGATTTGCCATGCAGTTGGCGTCGAATTACCTGCCCATCCCCAAAGAACTGCCTGTGGATTCCTTCTTCCAGAACGCCCTCGATGCCTGGATGGTCGCGCTGTTCGGCATCTTCATCGCGCCGGTCGCCGAGGAAATCGCGTTTCGCGGATTTCTGTATCCCGCCCTGCGCCCGTGGACAGGACGCATCCTGGGCGCAATTTTGACCAGCATCCCCTTCGCCTTCCTGCACGCCCAGCAGGTCGCTCACGCCTGGGGGCCTCTGACCATGGTGTTTCTCGTCAGCCTGGTGCTGGTCTGGATTCGCGAACGGACCGGCTCCGTCGCCTGCTCCGCACTGGTACACGCCTGCTACAACTTCTCCATCTTCGCCGTCATTTTCTTTGCCAGCGGCGGCTTCCAGCATCTCGAGCGCCTGAAAGACTAGAAGTACATCACTCATCCCGACCTCAGTGAGCGGTTGTTTGCCGACAACCCGGGAGTTGCCAATTTGCAATGTGCTCTCAAGAGCGATTCGTATACACTGCTCGCGAGGAATCTTCGTTATGAGCAAACCCGAACGCCAGTTACGTATTATTCAACTCATTTGCTTCTTATTCCTGGCTGCGATGCTTTGCCAGACTTATTTCCTGCCGCATAGAGGCAATCAAGCATCTGCGCTCAGTCAGACTCTCGTCACCTTTGCAGCAATCTGGGTTGCTATCTCAGGATTCTCGTTGCAGCGAAAAATTTCCGGGATTCGCTCTGTGACCGCCAAGTCAACGCCGATTAGCCGATGGAGAACCGGACATATACTGCGACTTGCTTTCGCAACATCTGTTGGAACATGGGCATATCTTCTATATTTTATCGGTGGATTTCCCTGGCTCGTAGATGCCTTGTTTGGAGTGGCGCTTGTACTGTTGCTGGTTTGGAAACCGGGAACTCGTCCAGCATGACTTCTCCGCCCCATCCTGTATCCTTAAATTTTCCCGGGAGAATCGCTCTTGTTCCTGCGTGCCGCGACCTGTTTCCTGTTTGCAACCTTCCTCTTCGGACAAACCACGCCGCCCGCCAATCCCCCCGCTCCTCCCACCACCATGCTCGGCTTTCGTGACGCTGCCGCCCAGGCCCAGCTGGACCAGGAATTTCTGCAGGTTCCCAGCGCCGCGCTCGCTGGCCAGGAGTTGAAAATCCTCACCGCCGTTCCGCACATTGCCGGATCGAAACAAGACGATGCGACCGCCCAGTACGTCGCGCAGAAGTTCCGCGAGGCCGGCCTGGAAACGAAAATCGTTCCCTACCGGGTCATGATGAACTTCCCGAAAAAAATTGCAGTCACCGCGTTCGATGCAGACGGAAAACAGATCATGTCCGGCCCGTCGCCGGAGCATGTCAGCGACGATCCCTATCAGGACGACAAGAACATCGCCCCCGCCTTCAATGCCTACTCGCCTTCCGGCGATGTCACCGCCGAAGTCGTCTACGCCAACTACGGCACGCCGCAGGATTTTGCCGAGCTCGAAGCCAAACACATCAGCGTGCGCGGCAAAATCGTCATCGCGCGCTACGGAAAGAATTTCCGCGGCGTCAAAGCCTACCTGGCGCAGCAGCACGGTGCCGCCGGTCTCATCCTTTACTCCGACCCCGCCGACGATGGATATTTTCAGGGAGATGTCTATCCCGACGGTCCCTACCGTCCGGAAACCAGCGTCCAGCGCGGCTCCATTCAATATCTCTTCAAATATCCCGGAGATCCCACCACGCCCGGTTTCGCCTCGACTCCAAATCTCCCCGCCGCCAAGCGCATCCCGCTCGCGGACGCCACGAACCAGCCGAAAATTCCCACCACCCCCTTGTCGTATCGCGACGCCGCGCCTATCCTGCAAGCGCTCGGTGGCCCCGCGTCTCCTCGTTCCTGGCAGGGAGCGCTGCCGTTCACCTACCACATGGGTCCCGGCCCGGTGAAGGTTCATCTGTTGCTGCAGCAGGTCTATGCCCTCCACACCATTTGGGATGTCATCGGCAAAATTCCCGGCACAGAGTATCCGAGTGACTCCGTCATTGTCGGCAATCATCGCGATGCCTGGGTCTTCGGCGCAGTCGACCCCAACAGCGGCACCGCCGCCATGCTGGAGGCCGTCCACGGCATCGGTACTCTGCTGCAGAGCGGCTGGAAGCCCAAACGCACTCTGATTTTCGCCAGCTGGGATGGCGAGGAGGAAGGTCTCCTCGGCTCCACCGAATGGGCCGAAGACCACGCTGAGCAACTCGCGCACACCGTCGCCTACTTCAACATCGATGTAGGCGTCTCCGGCCCTATGTTCGATGCTCAGGCCGATCCCTCGCTCAAGCCCTTCATCGTCGACCTCACGAAAGAAGTCCCCAGCCCGCTCGGTGGCACCGTCTATGACGCATGGCTACAAAACCAGCAACCCTCCGACGCCAAAGGTCATGTCATCGACCAGCACATGGATCAAGGTCAGCAAAGCTCCCCGCTGGTGGAGGGCATTCGCATGGGCGACCTGGGCAGCGGCTCCGACTACACGCCATTCTTCCAGCACCTCGGCGTTCCCTCCGCCGACATTGGCTCCAGCGGCCCTTACGGCGTCTATCATTCCGCCTTTGACGACTACACCTGGTTCACCAAGTTTGCCGACCCCACATTCGTCTACCTGCAGCAGCAGGCCCGCATTCTAGGGTTGGAGGCGCTCCACATGGCTGACGCCGACGTGCCTCCGTACGACTATGCGGACTACGGCAGCGAAATCCTCGGCTATCTTCAGACCGCCCAGGAAACTGCCGCCAAGGCCGGCATGTCCAGCCTCGATTTCGCGCCCGCCATCGCCGCTGCCCATCGCTTCCACGATGCCGGCGAGCATGCCTTGGCCGCCGAACGCGATCCTGCCGGCCCACTGCCCGAGGAAAATCGCCTTCTCCGTCAGGCGGAAGAAGACCTGCTCTCTCCGCGCGGCCTGCCCGAGCGTCCCTGGTACAAGCACACCATCTACGCTCCCGGGGAGTACACCGGCTACGACGCTCTCGTCCTTCCCGGCGTCAATGGAGCCATCGATGCCAGGGACGCCGCCCGCGCTGCCAGCCAGCTCGAAGTCCTCACCCATGCTCTCGACCGCGCCGCCGCGACCCTGAACCAAATGCCGTAGCGAAACTGTAGTTTTGTCATCCCGACCGCAGTGGGGGGATCTGCGTTTCCTTCAACAGCGAAAATCTGGGTGCCCCATCCTTTGCGCCCGTTTTTGGCGGAAAGGGTGGGACGCGATCCAGATCGCACTACCGTAACGGTCGGTGGCCCATTCAAGCCCGCCTTTGGCTAGGGTGGGATGGAAAATACTGCCGTCTGCGCGCAAGTTCCCCCATTCTCTGTGCCAATCTCCTCCCAGATGCCATAATGCCAATATGGAGATTGGCGAGTTTCTCCGAGAAAAGGTCCTGGCTGTACAGGAGTATTCCCTCCTGTCCTGGACCGCCATCACGAATATATTTCGTCGCCCTTTCTACTGGGTAGACCTCTACACCCAGGCCGATCTCATCGGCGTGGGCTCCGTGCCCATTGTCATCCTCACCGGCTTCTTTACCGGCGGCGTGCTGGCCCTCAACTCCGCCACCACCCTGGCCCAGTTCGGTGCCAAGGCCGTTACCGGCGAGCTGGTCAGCCTCTCCATGATCAAAGAACTCGGCCCCGTGCTGACCGGCCTCATGGTCTCCGGCCGCAATGCTTCCGGCATGGCCAGCGAACTCGGCTCCATGCAGGTCACCGAGCAGATTGATGCCATGCGCGCGCTCGGCACCGACCCGCTGAAAAAACTGGTCACCCCGCGCCTCATTTCCACCGTCATCATGCTCGTCTTTCTCACCATTATTTCCGACGGATTGGGTGTCTTGGGCGGCGGCTGGATCTCCACCAGTATGGGCATCGATGTTTCCCAGTACTTTCACATGGCCTACCAGTCGCTCCGCTATCCCGACATTCTGGAAGGCCTGGTCAAGCCCGTCATCTTCGGCTTCATTATCGCGACCGTGGGCTGTTCTTTCGGCATGTCGACGCGCGGCGGCACGCAGGGCGTGGGCCGTTCCACCACCCAGGCCGTCGTCGTCAGTTCGGTGCTGATCATCTTCAGCGATTTCCTCATCAGCCGCCTGACCATCGGCTTCTTCGGGCGCTAACCCATGTCCACCACGGAAACCATTCCATCCCCAGAGCCAGCCATCGGCGACCCCGCGGCGCCGGTCGTCTCCTTTGAGCATGTTTCCATCGGCTTCGACGGCCACTCTGTCCTGCTGGATATCAGCTTCCAGGCGCGCTCCGGGGAGATGGTCATCGTTCTCGGCCCTGCCGGCGGCGGAAAAAGCATCCTGCTCAAGCTCGCCAATGGCCTCATTCCCCCCGATGCCGGACGCGTCAAGCTCTTTGGAAAAGACATCAATAAGCTTTCCCAGCATGATCTGTTTGAGTTCCGCAGCCACATCGGCATGGTCTTTCAGGAAGGCGCCCTGTTCGACTCTCTCTCCGTCCGCGACAACGTCTCCTTTCGTTTGCTGGAAGAGCACGACAACGCGGAAGACATCAATCGCCGTGTCGTCGAAAGCCTGCGATTCGTCGAACTCGAAGCTGCCATCGACAAATTTCCCGACGAGCTTTCCGGCGGCATGAAGCGCCGTGTCGCCATCGCCCGCGCCATCATCACCCAGCCCCAGCTGCTGCTCTACGACTCACCCACCGGCGGCCTCGACCCCATCACTTCCGCCACCATTATTGAGCTGGTCATGAAGCAGCGCGACGTCTATGAAAGCACCGCCCTGCTGGTCACCCATCGCCTGCAGGACGCCTTCACCCTCGCCACCCACCGCTTCAACCTCAAGACCAATCAGATGGAGCGCATCGAGAACGACGGCGTCGATCCCAACACCACCCTCATGGTGCTGAAGAACGGCCGCATCGCCTTCACCGGCTCCCTCGTAGATCTCCTCCGCTCCAAAGACCCCTACATCCAGGAATATCTGCAATAATTCCGCATCATATTCGGTCCTGTACGGATTTTGGGGAGCAGGTCACCCCAAGGCATCTTGATCAGTTCGAACAGGACAACATCGCATACAATTGCCCTAGGATTCTCGGACGGTTCACCAATGCCCGCACAGATGCCCATCCAGTTACTCGACCATGCGGACAACATACGCCGGGCAGTTGCTCCAGAAATTGCTCCTAAACGCAAATCGGCGTTGGGCCAATTCATGACGCCTGCCCCAGTTGCACGATTCATGGCCTCACTTTTTCCACCAAGCTCCCTGCAAAGCTGTACCTTGCTCGACGCCGGAGCCGGTGTTGGTGCACTTACGTGCGCGTTTCTTGATCGTTGCACCGCTGATAACGGATTCTCTTTTGACCGGGTGGAAGTTGAAACCTATGAAATGGACCCTGTCCTGCGTAACCATCTTGCAAACACGTTGTCAGGCTACGCCGAACGCTTATCTATTAGCTCGCGCGTCTTTTCAGAGGACTTTATCGAGGCGGCTGCACTGCGGAGTCTTGCCCCCCGTCGATACACCCACGCGATTCTCAATCCGCCTTACAAGAAGATCAACAGCCTGTCGCGGCACCGCTTGATATTGCGGCAGGTCGGCATCGAGACGGTCAATCTATATTCGGCATTCGTCGCGCTGGCTCTGTCGTTGATGAAGCCCGGAGGCCAACTCGTCACAATCATCCCGCGGAGTTTTTGCAATGGCCCATACTATCGCCCGTTCCGTGAATACATGTTACAGCGCGCCGCGTTGCGCCACCTGCACTTGTTCGCTTCACGAACTAAGGCGTTCAAAGACGACGACGTACTGCAAGAGAACGTTATCATCCGGCTTGAGCGCGGCGGCGTTCAAGGCATCGTGACGGTCTCTAATTCCACCGATGACAGCTTTAGCGATTTCGCCACGCATCAGCAGCCCTTTGACCGTATCGTGTTGCCCGACGACACGGAGAGATTTATTCATGTGCCCACGTCGTTAGGTCGAAATGCCATCGAGTTGTCGCATGGCGTCCGTGCCACGCTGCACGATCTTGGTATCGGAATATCGACTGGACCTGTGGTCGATTTTCGATTACTTGAACACATTCAGGAGCAGCCGACCAAAAACACCGTGCCTTTGCTCTACCCAGGACATTTCAGTGGGCAAACGACTCAATGGCCAAAGGACGGCATCAAGCGCGGGAACGCCATCAACCTCAACAACGATACGAGGAAATGGCTGTACCCGAATGGATTTTATACTGTGGTGCGGCGGTTCTCATCCAAGGAAGAACCACGCCGCATTATCGCCAGCGTGGTCAGTCCTGACAAATTCCCAGGCGCCTCGATGCTCGGTTTCGAGAACCATTTGAATGTTTTCCACGAGGATAAGCACGGCTTGCCGGAAGCACTCGCCTACGGTTTGGCCGTGTTTCTCAACACCACTGCCGTCGATGACAATTTCCGCCGCTTCAACGGACACACTCAGGTCAATGCAACTGATCTTCGGCTTATGAAGTATCCCGATCGGCGTACATTGATGGCTCTTGGCAAGTGGGCACAGAGACAGACCGCCATCACGCAAGCTATGATGGACGAACACACCAAAAAACTTACCGGATGACAAAACAACAACTCGTCAAATCCGCGCGCCAGATTCTTGTGTCTCTCGGTTTGCCCCGAGCGCAACACAATGAGCGCTCAGCTCTTTCCCTGCTGGCCTTGCTGAACCTCCATCCCAATAAAGAATGGGCACAGGCCGAGAATCCATTGATGGGCATCACGCCAATCATGGATTGGATTCGTGATCACTACAAAAAATCTTATGCGCCGAATACCCGCGAGACAATCCGGCGACAAACCATGCACCAGTTTGTTGATGCCGGTATTGTTATCTACAATCCCGACAAGCCCTCGCGCCCGGTGAACAGCCCCGCCGCCGTGTACCAGATCGAGCCCGCAGCTCTCGCCTTACTGCGTAACTTCGACACGCCTATGTGGCATGACAAGTTAACGGCCTACCTGTCGAAGCGCCAGACATTGGCGGCCCACTATGCAAACGAGCGTGAGCAGAATCTTATCCCGGTGAAAATTGCTCGCGGCAAAGAAATCAAGCTTAGTCCCGGTGAACACAGCGAGTTGATACGGGCAATCATCGAAAATTTTGCGGCGCGTTTTGTTCCTGGAGCCGAGCTGATCTACGCTGGGGACCCCGGAGAAAAGTGGGGCTACTTCGACGCAGACCAACTTGCCAAGCTCGGCGTGAAAGTCGAGGCCCACGGTAAAATGCCCGATGTTGTGTTGTACTACCCCAAACGTAAATGGTTACTCCTAGCCGAGTCTGTTACCAGTCACGGTCCCGTCGATGGAAAGCGGCATGCGGAATTGGCGAAGCTCTTTGCCGGGTCAAATGTGGGCCTGGTTTACGTCACCGCGTTTCCCAATCGCACCATCATGGGTCGCTACCTTGGCGAAATTGCATGGGAAACGGAAGTATGGGTTGCTGATGCTCCTTCACACTTGATTCATTTCAACGGCGAGCGGTTTCTTGGCCCCTACAGCATTCGACCTGAATTGCCCCAACCATAAAGCTGGGTGCCCCACATCTCGGTCGCTACGGCGACAGATGTCCCCTCGCGCACACCATGAGGGCCATCGCAGGTGGCCCCCTTCAAGCCCTCTTTTGGCTTGAGTGGGATTGAACCCTGCTCAGAATCCATGCTGCTCACAATTACCAGCCCACCTGGCTCATCCGCTCCAGGATGATCTCGCTATACCGAGTCATCCTCTCCGGCCGCCACTTTAGCGGAGCTGGCAAAATCGCGGCAAGCCGTGCCGCCTGGCGGGTGGCTGTAGAAGGTCAAGAGGTTGTTCCGGTGTCGGAGCGGCTGATGGGCGGCTTGTAGTTGAGGCTACCATGAGGTCTTTGGTGGTTGTAGTAGTCG
>JBKQVW010000111.1:0-27354 GCA_052142955.1 Acidobacteriaceae bacterium
GTTTCGCGGTCGGCCTAACATCACGAACCTCGCTGGAACACCCAAAACACCGCCCACTGCGCCGTAGGTGGCCCGTTGGGAGTAAAGGCCAACGCCGACATCGATGCAAACCCGACCTGTTTTCGAACATGATGCGTTCCGTGCAGCACCCATAGCCCGCATGCCGGCAGGAACAACAGCAGGGAAGGATTGCTCAAACCCAGGGTTCCCCAGAGAAGGCCGAAGATCAGCCATCGCCGCAGGGTGCGACCGTCACGGTTGGAACGCGGGTCAGGACCGGCTGGAACTTCTCCGATGCGTCGCATTCGCAAGGCGACCACCAAAATCAGGCTCAGCAGCCATGTGCTCAGGGTCATGTCCCAGACCCAGCGAACCGCATATTGCATGGCCGCCGGGTACAGCGCCCAGATCCACGCCGACCATACGGCGACGCGGCGGTTGAAGCAGCGGGCGGCGATTTCGTAGGTGGTGAGCGCGGTAAGAGCGGAGAAGAAACTGTTGAGGGCGAGAATCACCCAGGCCGACCGCAGCGTGTAAACTCCAAAAATCTTAAATACACCCGCCAGCAGCAGTGGGTAGAGCGGCGCTATCCAGGTTGTAGGCCCAGTGTGGCCGATGAACGGGTCCGCATAACCGTAGCCGGTGACGAGGGCGCGAGCAATGCGCCCCATTTCATAGCCGAACTCAAAATGGTCCTGGCCGGTGCGAAGGTGATAGGTATGGGCGAACGTCATGTACAGGACGCGCAACAGAAACGCGACCCAGAAGACCGTCCAGGTGGATTGAAAGGGGCTAGATCGAACCGGGTGTGCTTGCGAGGGAGTCGAAGCAGAGCCGGGGTGGTCTGCCGCGCGATCGAATTGGAACAAGGTGGGAATCTTCACAGGGCGCAATTCTTGCATCGCGTATTGGCAAGCCGGGAGGCTCGAATCTTCATCAGCACTGAATGATCCTGGGGACCGCGTGGGGACAGATCGAGATTGCTCACTGGATATGTTTTCTGTACACTTAGAGTTTGGGCCGAAGGGGATTTTTCTTCCAAGAGAAAATTCCTGGTGTATCGGGCTTTCCGATGCGGCGTACCTCGGTATGCAATTCCCAAAGCCACATCGACATTTGCAGAATATAGGATACAGATCATGGCACAGACATGTGAAATTTGCGGGAAGAAACCGCAGTTCGGCAACAACGTTTCCCACGCGCACAACGTGACGCGCCGCCGCTGGAATGTCAACCTCCAGACCGTCAAAACGAGGGTGAATAGCGCGAACAAGCGCATCCGCGTCTGCACCGGATGCATCAAGTCCGGGAAAGTTGTCAAAGCATAAAGTGTCTACCGAATGACCCTCCGAAGCACGTTGTGACCGCCGCGGCCTCGGAGGCCCATCGCCACGTTTTTACTGAGCTCTCCCGAAGAAGGTGGAAGCCACTCCTTCAACTGGCCTCATTTATATTCGTCGAAGTCTTTTCCCTCCTGCAGTTCTCTATTTTTTCCCGATCGTAGCGGCGCCGCCCAAATTTAGCATCCCACTTCATACTGGGCGGTTGAGCCGGTTCCAGGAATCGACAGCCGACATTACGGCCGGGAAGGGTCCTACACGTTTGAAATCGCGGATGCCAGTGAACACATTCGTTCTATGCAGCTTGCTTGTTGTTGCGCCAATCGCCAGCGCCGCTCCTCGTCCTTCCCATGCCGGCGATCATTCCTCCGGGCAGGATCGCGCCTCCGGGCAGGATCGCGTGATCCACATCTACATGCAAAATGTCCTGTTCCGCGTGATGAACAATGTCGTGCTGCAAATTGACAGTTTGGATGGGATTCTGGCGCCATCTCACCGGAACGAAATAGTGTCGCTGGATGAGAAAAACTCATTTTCACTCAGGATGAAGACCGCTGCCACCAGCATTTCGGCGGCGGACCTGGCTGCGCTGGCAAACGACTTCATCCTGCCGCGGGCGAAAACTCCTTTGAAGAACCTGAGCCTCATCTTCAATCCGGACCAGTCCGTTTCCGTCAAAGGAGACTTTCATAAAGTGATTGATGTCCCATTTTCGGCGACGGCCACCATGCATGTGACCCCGGATGGCAATATGCGAATGCACCTCGCGGATATGACCGTCGCGGGAGTCATCCATCAAGACCTGCTCGATTTTCTCGGGATCAAGGTTTCCAAAGTCGCGCAGCCGGAGCGAAAACAGTCCTTCAAGATTGTTGGCAACGACATCATATTTCCTATCGACCAGATGTTTCCGCCGCCGCATGTCAGCGGAGACTTGCACGATGTCAGCATTTCCGGCAACCGGTTGAATCTGGTGTTTGGCAAGGACCAGTCGGCTGCGGGCAAGGGAAATTCCGCTACAGGAAACCCGCCGATTCCATCTGGAAATTACATTTATTTTCGCGGGGGCACCATGAGATTTGGCCTGCTCACCATGAGCCCGGTCGATCTTGAGTTGGTCCCGCTGAAGCCAGGGCAACAGAAATTGTTCGAGTTTTCTGTCGATCAGTATTATCAGCAGCTGGTGGCCGGCTATTCGAAATCGCTGGCGAACAAAGGCTTACTTGTCTATATGGCAGACGATCGAGATCTGCAGCAATCTGCGCAACCAACCCGGAAGTAATCCGCGAAAAACAATGGAAGCCGTCCGCGACAGGGCGATGTGCCGTTGCTGGGTGAGCACAAACGTGTGCAAACCTGCCCGAAATAATAGACAATCATAGACAGTCTAAAGATCAGGAATCCAGTCTGCCCGGTCGATCTGCGTTTCGGCAGATCCATCCGTTACGATTCGGCTGCCCTCTTCGGCTTCGACTGCGACTTCAATCATCTCGAGCGATGACCATAAACCCGTGGCCAGCGAACCAGCGTGCTGATAGTCTCAATAGGAGCCACTCTTCAGCGATTGAGAAACGAGCGAAAGAGAAGTACATCGAATGAGAATTGCAAGTGTCGCTAGCGCAATGCCGCAATGGTATTACAGCCAGCAGAAAATATTTGAAACTCTGTGCCAGCACTGGAAAGACAAGCTCGACAAGCCGGACGTTTTAGAGCGGCTGCATCAGCGGGTATGTGTAGATAAGCGCCACCTGGCGTATCCCATCGAAGAGTATGCCTCGATTGAGACCTGGGGCGACGCCAACAATCGCTGGATCAAAGCCGCCGTCGAGCTGGGCGAGCGTGCCATTACCAGCGCGCTGGAGCGGGCCGGCCGCAAGAAAGAAGAAATTGGCGCCATCATTATTGTGTCTGTAACAGGCATTTCAGCGCCTTCGCTCGACGCCAAGCTCAGCAATGTGATGGATCTGCCGCTGGACATGCGCCGCACTCCAATCTTCGGCCTGGGTTGTGTTGCGGGCGCCGCCGGCATTGGGCAGGCTGCGGATTATGTGCAAGCCTATCCGGACCGCATTGCGGTGCTGCTCTCGGTCGAGCTTTGTTCGCTGACCTGGCAGCGGATGGATCTGTCGGTTGCGAATATGATTGCCTCCGGCCTGTTTGCCGACGGTTCTGCGGCCGTGGTGGTGGCCGGCGACAACGTGGCCGCCACGGGCCCTGAGATTCTCGGGCATCAGTCCAGTTTTTACCGCAACACGGAGCATTTGATGGGCTGGGACATCTCGGAAGAAGGCTTCCAGATTGTTCTGTCGCCCGACGTGCCCGATGCGATCCATAAGAATTTTCCCGGCGATGTCGACAAATTCCTGGCTGGATTCGGCATGAAGCGAAGCGACATCGGCAGTTGGATCATGCACACGGGCGGACCCAAGGTGCTGGACGCATCGGCGGAGGCGTTGGGACTGACGCGCGAAGCTTTCGCGCCCTCGTGGGATTGCTTGCGCAACAACGGAAACATGTCTTCTGCCTCCGTGCTGCTGGTGCTGGAAGACTATATGTTGCATCGCAAGCCGGCTGCCGGGACCTATAGCATTCTGGCCGCGGTAGGGCCGGGATTCTGTTCCGAGCTGGTGCTGCTGCGCTGGTAGTCACATTGTTTTTTGGCGGTGTTGAGGGGTGAGATCCTTTGACACTGTCATGAGCGGTTGATACGCTCAGTGATGCAGGCCTGATTTCCTCTCGATCCGGACTCGGGAAGGGTAGCCTGCGCGAGGACGATTCGCACCTCGCATTCAAAACATCGTGGATCGACGCAGTCGAAGGACCGATCCGCGCCTCGTAGCAACCTACGCGTCCCCGTCGTCTAGCCCGGCCTAGGACACCGCCCTTTCACGGCGATAACACGGGTTCAAATCCCGTCGGGGACGCCAACAATCTAAAGGACTTATGGATTGTTGGCGGGTCAGCAGAACAGCTTATCGGGCAATTATCGGGCAAATTGACTTGGCATTGCTGCGCTAGCAGCGTGCTTCGCAACGCCACAACCCCCCACCCCCCCACCCCCGTAGGATTGCCGAGCGCCGAATGCGGGGAGCCAACTCCCTATCTCCGCGTCATCGGATCGAATTCGGTCATGCCCCAATATCGTAATGACGCATGGGTGCATATCGAGTGTTGTTTTGCTTCGTCATTGAGAAGCATAACGATGACACTCACTAGCACTCTCAGGGCAATCAAAGAGACGCGACAATCGTGTGGTGTGGAGGCAGTATGGCAGACATTGAAGCGGACATCAGCGAAGCGTTGCAAAACGATCTCATCCGATTCATTCCGCAGAGTCAAGGATTGCCGATCAAGACTTTTCGTGGGATGGCCGTTCTGATTGACGATAACCTCACAACGGCGGACATCAAGGCCAGACGGAGGCGCAGGCCTTTCGACACTGCAAATCAAGCCGGTAATCCTTTGTTTCAGCAAGGCTTAGCTCAAAACATAAGACGCCTATCGTCGTCCTGTTTCTACGTTTCGGAAATCAAACACCTGTGCAGAGCTTTCTCAATCCCCCCCATTTATTCCGTTTCCTGATGAATGAGTTTTCTTTCCTATCGGGAAATTTCTCTTGCTTATCATTCAGCGATATGTTATTCCAGTATCCATCTCAAAGCCGGAGACTGCACAGTATGAATTCACGAAATCTCCTACTACTAGTGGCAATCATTCTCATTTGTTCAGGAGCCAGTACGCCAACGCTTTTTGCCCAGGGCACGGACCTCGGCACAATCCAGGGCATCGTGACGGACACAAGTGGTGCCGTCGTTGACAACGCCAAGGTCCAGGTTCTGGATACGGACACAAACCAGACTCTTTCGTTCACCACCGGCAGCCAGGGAACCTTCAGCGCCGCAGATATCCAGCCCGGCCATTATAAGGTGACCGTCACGGCCCCGGGCTTCGCCAGTGCGGTTGTCGACAGGATCATCCTGCAGGCTACCATGACTATGAACTTGCACCCGGTGTTGCACGTCTTGACGGCAAGCACCACTGTTCAAGTGACGTCGGCAGCAAATTTGATCGACACCCAGAACCCGACCATCAGTCAGACTCTCACCCCGGAGGCGATCAACCAACTTCCTCGCGATAGCCGCGACGTTTATCAGTTTTTATATATCAACCCGAATATCCAGGCTAGCGATGAGCCCGGCGACTTCAAATTTATGGGCGCTCAGAGCTATGGTGCCAGCTTCTCCGTCGATGGCCAGCGTACCAACGGCGGCATTTTCGGGTCTCAAACCCAAAGCCAGCCCTCCCTCTTGTCCGTGGGTTCGCTGCAGGTCCTCTCCAGCGGATATAGCGCCCAGTACGCCGGTGTCGCCAACATCCGTGTCACCACCCAAAGCGGCACGGACAAATATCACGGGTCCGCCTACTACGACAACGTGAATTCGGCCCTGTCGGCTTGGGCCCTGTCCGACAAGCTAGACAAGGAGACCTTCTCGCCCACGGCTTTTGCGCCGATATATCGACGGCCGCAGACCAACAATACCGACATGGCCTTCTCCTTTGGTGGCCCCATGCCGAAGCTGAAAAAGACCTGGATGTTTATGGCCTATGAGGAGCAGTGGAACACGTCTCCGACGACCGAGTCCGGCAACATACCCCATCCCACGCTGTTGGCCGGCGACTTCTCGCTGCTCACAGATTCAGCGAAACCGCAAGTTCCATCGAATATTGTTCTTACCCCGGAAGAGATCGCGACCGACACGGTAGACGGGCTTGGAAAGCAGTTCATCACCATCCCGCAACGACTCATCGACCCGGTCACCACCAAACTCATCGATGTTTACTTTCCTAAAATCGGCGCCAGCGCGCCCATCAACTCCAACACCGGTATTGTGAGTGGCTACCAGACTACGGTTCCGTCGAGAAGCGGCCAGAGGACGGGAGACTTGCGGATCGATCACGTGATCAATGATTCGAACCGTTTCTATGGCGTTTACCACGCATCGTCGCAGAATATCGCTTCAAATCCTGTCGCTGCTCCCTTCACCGGTCTTGGCTTGCTCCAGACCACTCGTCTCAACAACATGGTTTCCCTCTCCTATACGCACGTCTTCTCTCCCAATATGGTCAATGAGGCGCGCGGGGGCTTCAACCTTCAACATCTGTACACGCATGCCAATACCACGCTGCAGAGTTTCTTGCAGAGCATCGGATTCTCGGCGGCCGATATTGACGCCTATGCCAGTGTTGTCGGGACTTCTCAACTTCCCGTCTATGGGAATACGTTAATCAACTTCGGCTCGGGGTATTCGAGATTTGGTAACGGGGGCCGCAGCGCCAATCGCCCCTTGAATCAGAATCTGATCACCTTCGGCGATACGCTGACCTGGATCATTGGCCGACACACCTTGACGATGGGCGGCGACTTCATCCGCAACCAGGCGGTGGACGGCTTCGCTTCGACCCGCAGCAATCCGCTAGGGACAATTACCTACAAAGGCAGCGGGGCCCAAGGCATCGCGAATTTCGTTCTCGGCGAGGCACCATACAGCGCCACGTCAGTCTATAATCCACGCCCCCCGCTGAATGTTTACAACTGGGAAAACGGCTTTTTCGTTCAGGATGATTTCAAGGTGACTTCGAAACTCACCCTGGACTTTGGCCTGCGCTACGACATTTTCACCCCGTTTGTCGAGGAGAACGATCTGCTGGTCAACTTCGATCCGAACTATACAAACCCGACTTCGGGGAATCATGGCCGCTTTGTCATTCCTTCCGACAAGGCCCTTCCGTACCTCTCTCCCGGGCTCAAGTCGTATGGCGTCGTGACCGCTGGCCAGGCCGGATTGGGAACTGGCCGTGGTCTGGTTCGGCTGGACAAGAACGACTGGGGTCCGCGCGTCGGCTTTGCGTACAACCTCAACGACCGCAGTGTCGTGCGTGGCGGCTGGGGAATCTTCTATCCGACCTCCGCTGCCCAGGCTGATCGGGATGCCATCGGAACCAACTCGTTCAACCAGGGAATCACTCACTCATCGACTGCGCAAAGTCCGCTCTCCCCCTGGCCTACGGGCGGGGAGACAACCGGAGTCAGCCCAAACGTAGGCGGAGTTGAGATTGGGCAGAACAACGAACCCAGCGCCAACTATATTCCGGTCAACCTGAGAAACCCGCGGATGCAGCAGTGGAACGTCAGCTATGAGCGGCAGCTCCCCCGGCAGTCGTCGATCCGGGTGTCCTACCTGGGGGCCCACATGTCAGGTCTGATCATGGGCATCGACCTCGCCATGCTCACTCCAAGCGATACACCCTTCGGCACGTCTGGGGACCCAACCGGGACTGTCGGCATCGGCGACGGCCAAACCCCATGCGATCCCAGCGGAGAACAGGCGGACGGCCTGGAATGCTTGTATTCCAACGCGGACCTGGCCCGGATGCCGTTCCCCATACTGGGCGATTACATTCTCGGTTACGGGAACGTCGGCCACTCCAATACAAATTCGTTTCAAACCCAGTTCCAGCATCAGGCGTCCCGGTTTACCTTCAGCATCGCGTATACCTATGACCACGAGGACTCGTCGGGCATCGACATGGGAAACAGCAGTCTCGCCGGAGAGGCCTACGACGGAATCAATCCAAACAGCGATTACGGGCCGGCCAGCTGGGTGTCTCGGAATCGGGTGGTCGCCTTCGGCATCTACAATCTGCCGGTGGGCCGTGGAGAACGCTTCGCAGCCGATGCTCCCGCGTTGTTGAATGACGTGATCGGTGGGTGGCAGATCACCTCCAACATGTTTGCAAAATCGGGTGTGCCGTTTACGCCTTATCTGGATTGCACCGACTGCGATCCGGTTGTGCCGGGCAATGTTGGGACAGGCTCCATGGATGCAATTGGCAACTTCAACAGCACCAGCATACGTCCGCTGATCATTAGCAATCCCAGGAAGAACGCGCCTAAGGGCTACCAGTGGAACCCAGCCGCATTTGCGTTGCCGACTGATATTGGCGCCGGATGGTTTACGCAACCGCAGCTATCCAAACGTAATTCCTTGTGGGGCCCGGGCTCGTACGGAGTGAACCTGGGTGTTCATAAGAATTTCCCTGTCAAGCGTTTTACAGTTGAAATCGGCGCGGACATCGATAACGTCTTCAACCATCCAATGCGTTCGCCCGATGAGAATTACGCATACTCAGGCTCGGAGAACGGCCCCTCGTATGCGGCTTTGGGGTCGTTCAACCAGGACGTGAACCAGACTCCGCCCCCTCCGGGAAAACAGCCGGCGTTGCTGCCGCTCAACACTGACTGGACCCCCAACGCGGGGAATCGGTTTGGGAATTTCGGCCAGAATTATCAGACGTTCGACGAGGAAGGCATTAGCGGGAACCGAGTCATTCGCTTGAAAGGCCAAATTTCCTTCTAACCGGATTTCTTGCTGTCATGCTCCGGACAGATAGGCAGCTATCTGTCCGGATATTTTCTGCTCATCTGAGATTCAGGATCACTTCTGCATACATGTGTTCAACTCTCCGTGCCCGGAAACGGGAGCCAATATTGCAATGGCCTAGAAGATAAAGGAATAGAAAATGTATCGGGCAGTTTTTCGCACAATAGTGGCTTTGGCGCTTTCCTGCTGCCTTGCGAGTGCAGCATCACGGCCCGGAGGTTTTCGCGTCATCGGTCCCGGCGGTGGCGGCGCGATGTTCAATCCGACCATTAGTCCACATGATCCCAACACCGTTTTGGTCTCTTGCGACATGACGGGTTCCTACATCACCCACGATGGTGGGCGTTCGTGGAGGATGTTCAATCTGCGCGGCGTGACGCGCTTCTTCGTCTTCGATCCGCTGGCCCCGCACACAATGTATGCAGAAACTATTGGGCTATGGCGAAGCACTGATGACGGAGTAAGTTGGAAACTAATCTATCCGAAACCCTCTGCGGTTCAGGGCATCGAAATGTCCTCTGACCACGCGGAAGGAAAGATTCTTGCCCAACCAAATCCCCTCGGCACGATTGTTGCATTGGCGATCGATCCGGCGGATTCGCGGACTCTTTACGCGGCGGCGGGGGAGAAAGACGCACCAGCTCTATTCGTCTCCCATAACTACGGCGAAAGCTGGCAAAAGGAAGTGGCTTTGCCCGAAGTGCCGCGGCATCTCTGGGTTGACCCGTATTCTCTGCACAAATCGAGAACGCTGATCATCGTCGGAGCACACTTTGTCGTCACGAAGAGCATAACCGGCATGAGCAAATCCGAGCTACCTAGTTCAGCGAGCATAACGGATTCCACGGTGGGTTTCGCCGCCCCTGGGAGATCGGTCCTCTATGTCACGTCGAAAAGAGGTGGCTTCGTTTCCAGGGACGGGGGCACTTCGTGGCATGCCATCACTTTACCCGGTACAGGCGCGAGCGTACGCGCAGTCGCAACGAGCCTGCATCATCCGGAGACGGCTTATATCTCCTACAGTCACCTGAATCTCAACGGTAGTATCTGGCACGGTGTTGCGAAGACCGTCGATGCGGGACGCACATGGAAACTGGTGTGGAAAGAAAGTGTGGCCGCAGCACCCAACGTACATGACGCTTGGATTACCGAGACCTTCGGAACGGACTGGGGCGAAAATCCTCTGATGCTGGGCGTTGCGGACCAAGACCCTAATCTGTGCTACGGTACGGACTTCGGGCGCACATTGGCGACGACGGATGGCGGCGAGAATTGGTCTGCAAAATATTCGCGGCGAGTGTTGAGTGCCGGTTGGACCACGACCGGGCTCAACGTGACGACTGATTATGGCATCCATTTCGATCCGTTCGACATGAAACGCCAATTCATCACGTATACAGACATCGGGCTTTTCCGTAGTGAAGACGCAGGCAAGTCCTGGACGAGCAGCATTCATGGAGTTCCGGCTGAGTGGTCGAACACGACATACTGGGTGGTGTTCGATCCGAAAGTGCGGGGGCGGATGTGGAGTGTCAACAGCGGCGCTCACGATCTGCCACGGCCCAAGATGTGGCGTCACACTTCGGTCGAGACGTTCAAGGGTGGCGTGTGCCGCAGCGATGATGGCGGTCGAACGTGGAAGAAATCCAATGCGGGGATGAAGGAAACCGCCGCCACCGACATCTTGCTGGACCCCAAAAGCCCTCCCGATGCACGGGTGCTGTACGTGACGGGCTTTGGCCGCGGCGTGTACAAGAGTAGCGACAGCGGCGCGACATGGAGCCTGAAGAACACTGGCATTACTCAGCACGACCCCCTTGCATGGCGACTTGCTCGAGCAAGCAACGGAGTTCTCTATGTCGTGTTGGCGCGGCGATCGGAAGATGGCAGCATCGGCAACGATGGCGACGGCGCTCTCTACGAGTCAAAAGACGGAGCGGAGACTTGGACGCGAGTGACACTGCCACACGGAGTAAATGGGCCGAATGGACTTGCGATTGATCCGCAGAATCCAAAGCGGCTCTACCTTGCCGCCTGGGCCCGTGCCGTTGGAACACATGGGAGAGGGGGTGGCATCTATATTTCCAATGACGGCGGCAAGATTTGGCGGCAGGTGTTCAGTCGCGACCAGCATGTCTATGACGTTACGATCGATCCCCGCAATCCCGATGTCTTGTATGCTGCTGGCTTTGAGTCGTCCGCATGGAAATCTTCCGATCGCGGTGAGCATTGGAGGCGTATCGCAGGGCCGAACTTCAAATGGATGCATCGCGTGATCCCCGATCCGACTGCTCCGGGTAAAATCTACATAACAACATTTGGAGGAGGCGTCTGGCATGGGGATGCAAATGCAAAGCCAGGGCCACAGGACATCGCTACACCGAAACTCCAACCCGGCCGATGATAGTGACGCATTTTATTTGACAGGACGGATCAGACCGGAGAAGCTATGGCAAGCGGTTGGGGTGGATCGTTAAGCCCGGTTGCCGCATCCGCGGCGGCCGTTCCCGAGGAACGGCTCTGCATCGAATGCATCGCGAGTGCCGAACTCAACGCACCTATAAAGTTTATAGCAGTCTCTAGTAAATTGGGGCTATTTCCTTTACGGTATTGTATCCCTCTAGCTTGAGCCATGGTCGATCTTTCCCAAGCAGTGCATGCTTGTAGGTGCTCGAGATACGGGCAGTTTCTCCAGGAAATACTGTTATATAGTTATCGTTGTAAATGATGGGCAATATTTCATCCCCATCCTTTCCCATAGTCACTTCCAGCCGTTCAAAAAAGGCTATATGCCTTGACGTGTTATGCAAGGTGACAACAACATTGTCATCATTATCGGCAGATCGATGGATTGTTCCATGCATCTGCAACCGCACTTTCGGCATGGTATTGAGTGCTGTGAAGTTGGCCCAACTTACCGCCCGCTTTGGATCGATCGGCGGATTGTCGTCCACATCACCGTGCGCATATCCGCCTATCTCGTCATCGGTTGTGGATTGCCAGTAGACATTTTGCACCACACGCTTGCCCGAGCCGTCAAATAGCTCACAACGCACAAAGTACACGGAACTTATATTGTCTAGGCACGGCAGAGTCAGCACATGCACCGCCCCTCCGGAGGCAACACGGATATTGCTGGCGCTGCGGTCAAGGCGCAGCTTTCCTTCGATGTCATAAATGCGGACACGAACGCGGAGATGATCCTGCTCCTTTGGGGTATGGTTCACAACCGTAATATTGGCTTTGGTGTGATCTCCGGTCGCATACGAATCGAAGACAACGGAGAGCGGACGCAGGCCCTTCTTGGCTCCAAAATAAGAGCCTCCAGGCTTTAGGTAGTAGTCATATAAATGCGCATAAAACGATGGCCACACGCTATCCAGCATCCAATAGATAGTCATCTTATGGTTTGCCCAGCCATTTGCAGCAAAATCTTCAAATTGAGCGCGGGTATCTTCGTAACTTCCAAGCTGCGCCTTCTTTGCAAACTCCTTTGCACTCGAAGACGGACCATATCTGCGGTTCAACTCACGCCGAGCATTCAACAGCTCACCGCTTCCACGATGAGCTCCGGCATGGAAGAACCAATACTCATTGATAGGCCATAACTTATCTGGAGGAATAAACTTTTTCAGGCTCTCATACGGTGGGATGTCCTCATTGTCGCCTTGCTCCGCAACAGCGCCGCGTGCGCCGACATAGCGTCCAGAAAACCAATACGAGGGAGGGCGCCATGTGTATGGGCCCTTCATGTGGATTCCGTCCCACAAAATTTCCCCGTTCGGAGCCCTTGCATCCGAAGAAACTGTGTCAACAACGGCATTCTGCCAGTGCAAACTCGTCAGAATATGATGATATTCCTTACGGATCGGCGGAGGGGGCAGGCCGTCGCTGCCATTGGCCCAGATGAATACCGAAGGATGAGAGCGCAACGCAAGGATCTCCGAACGAAGGCTTTCCGGAGCTACCCTCTGGTCTTCAGCACTCCACTGCGGCCATAGTTCCCACTGGGCGCAGCACATCCAGCCATACATTACCGGCATGCCCGCCTCATCGGCTAATTCCAGCATGTGTTCACTGGACATCTTAGATTCCCACCGTAGCATGTTTAATCCCATATCTTTTGCATATGCAATTGCCGTCGCTTCGCGCTTGGGATCATAACGGTAGAGTAAATCCGGAGTATAAGCTGCTCCCCGGATGAGAAAGTTCCTTCCATTGATCTGAAGATAAAAACTACCGCCTTTGCCCGCGCTGGGAAATTGCTCATCGTGATCGCGATGCTGGGTAACTTCGCGAATTCCAAAGCGGATCGATTCCGTGTCGGAGGTCTGATTATTCCCTACAAAACTAAGATGAAGATCATATAAAGCGGGCGTTCCCATGGTATAGGGCCACCACAGATCTGGGTTGTGAACTATAAGGTGAGGATAGTCACGTGGTAAAAAGCTTATTTCTCGTGTTTCGCCGGCGGCCAAGGTAACTGGTTGGCTAATATGGATACTTTGTTTTCCGGGTCGTGTGATTTCTCCATATAAGTCCCCCCGCACAGTAACAGACGATCCGTTCGTCACATCAGTATAGACAGTCAGCTTGGCAGGATTGGTCGCCGGAAGGGGCAGCTCCGTATCGACAAGTGCATTTGAAAGCCTCACCGCGCCGGTAATATACAGCGTGACCGGCTTCCAGATTCCAGCATTGCGATCCGATATGAATGATGGTTGCCTAACAAACCTCTCGATATCGGAGACGTCCTCCGGCTGATTGACCTTCAGAGTCGCTATGCCATTGGCATCCACGATGCTACGGCCGATGGGCTTTCCCTGCAGCAAAAAGACGGCACTCCCGGAACTTACGGCGGGTTGCCCTGCGCTGACCGCAGCTTTTAGGGTCACCTCCGCAGTGGAGGCGGACGCGATCGTTACTTTCATCGTCAGGGGAGTTTTCGCTGCGCCACCTTCAGGTGCCACGTACGTGGCTGTAAGGCCAGTTGTCGGCAGATCGTGGATATTCAGCGGGCCATGATATTCAAAATACTTAACGTTAATCCAATTCGACCAGCTACTCCCAAGTTCAACGCCATTGACGTACGGCATGAGCCGTTCGGGAGTAACTTTGACCGCCAGAACATTCGTCTGCCCCGGATGAATAAAATGGGTCACATTAAAGTGATGATCAGCATACATCCCGACAACCTGTTTGTTGTCGGCAATTAAGTGCCCGTTCAGCCAGATGTTCGCGCGATAATTGATGCCGGGAAAGTCGATCCAATACGTATGTTCTCCCGCGGGAACATGAAAGCTGGTCCGGTACCACCAATCTTGCTTGTACAGATCCGGAGGTACCTCTGTTAGCATATTCATACCGTAAAACAAGTTTGGATAAACATTATCTTCCCGCAAGATTTCAAGTACGGTTGCGGGCATGCGGTGAATTGGGTACCACTTCCTGGCTACATAGGATGACCTAGAAATTGCCGCTCCAGAATCGGCCAATTTCTCAGCGGATATGAGCTCCCAGCCTCTTCGTAGTTCCATAGGTCGTGAATATTGCGCATACGATAGAGTCGATGCGCTTAGGAGAATGGTGGCAAGAATGTGTTTATATCTGAACCAATTGGATCGAGGCATATTTAGACCGAGGATGTCCCGCGCGTGGTTGAAAGTTTCCAGCGGCGGTTGGGTTGATATTACTACGCCACTGTCTGTTGAGTGACGGACTGCGATTCGCTTAGAATAGCCTCGAGGATCCAGAGTTCGCAATAGCCCATGATCCTGCGGGAGCTCGTCTCCGTTCTCGGCAATGCCAAAGCCATCTAGCGCCGGGCCATGGAGCCATTTTGCCAGTTGGTGGCGCGGCGAGTGCGGATGCGCACTCCGGCGTGTGGACTCTCGATGATGTTGGTCGCAGGCCATCCGGCTTTGCTCGATCAGTTCCACCACGGGCAGCAAACCCGGCCCGTTCTTGCTGAGGAACGTAGCCAGTTCCTGCTCGTTGACTTTCACTTGCTTGCGTATCGTGTGGTAGCTTTCCTTCAAGACTGTTCTCCCTTCAAGGTTTCGCAACCCGATTCTGAGGAATCGCGCTGGACCGCCACTCAACTTTCAACTACGGCCGGGACGTACTTGGGATGAACTGCGTATCAATCCGTCCATTGATGGAAATCGAAGATGTTTGTACATCGAAAACTCCATTTACTCCCTCAGAGCGTAATTCCAAATGAAATTTCCCTGGGTGCGTATAGGCATGTATTACGTGATCGCCGTCAGCAGTTACTCCATCTCCAAAGTCCCACTTGCAAGAGATGACCGGCTTGCCTTTCTTTTCCCCACGAGCGGCAAAGCGGAGAACCTCCCCTGTTTTTCCATAGAGTGGAATCTGTCTATCTAGCTTGATTGGAGCAGCAGGAATCGTGGTGTCTACAATCTTGAAAATACGTACAGAACGCGCCGGCTGGGCCACTACCAAAGAGCTAGAGATCAGAAAGGGGCCAATCGTCGGATCCAAAATATTTGTGACGTCATACTTATGTAAGGGCGAAAATCCCAAGGCCGAGAGGTTAACCGTGTGGTTTCTAGGCTTCTCAGTCCAATCAAAAACCGTAAGAACGCTGATCCGATTGTCTTCTTTTAGCAGGAATATGCTTGGCTGTTCATCCTTCGGCGCATAGCTCATCAAATCCACTGGTACGGAAGCGCGTCCGAGTTGAGCCATGTGAATCAGATCATGATTCGCCGCCAAGGCGATGCGATCAGGATCGGCACCCAGCGTGGGCAGATCATCGCCGATCTCGAATGCTCCACCGGAAACAGCCGCCAGTGCAATCGAAACCTGCGCCTCATTTGATGTGAGGGGTCGAAGACCATCGTTAGCCTCTGGGTCTGGATCTGGATCTTTCACCAATTGTTTGGATATCGTGAATGCATCTGGATCGCTGACGAAGAAGTTGCGGTTCATATAGTAACGGGCCGCTATCCCCGGCGCAGCCACTTTCGTCGCATAAAATGTATGCCCCGTGTCATTCGAGATTCGTCCCAAGTCCACGTACCTAACAGGATTCAGCATTTCGCTTCCATCCTTATCCAGCAGAACCTTGTCCCCCACCGTCTGCCGGATTATCCTCAGGCCGATGCGTTGCGCCTCCAGTGCTGTCGTATTGGGGCGATAGTGATAGCCTTCAATCGCGCTATTCACCATGAAGTCCAGTTTTATGAAACGTATACCCCATTGGTTCACTAGCGTTGCATAGGTCCGACGCAGATAATCCTGCGCCCCAGGATTCGTAGAGTCCAGACTATATAAAGGGTCGATCCGATGAAGCACCCAGCCAATCTGGATAGGTGCTCCTTTGGCATCGTGTACTAGCCAATCCTTGTGGTGCTGATAGATCCAAGAGCGGCCCGATACTTCAAAAGGAGCCGTCCAGATTCCTGGAACCAGTCCGTTCGCCCGCACTTTTTGTTCCAACGACTCCATGCCATCGGGAAACAAGTCGGGACTAGCCGTCGTATATTCGCCACGCGCATACTGATAGCCTTCATCGATGAAAAAGTAGTTATATCCAGACAATTTCAGATGTTGCGCGAGCCATTCAGCATTTGTAAGTGCAGTACCCTGGCTCAGTCCGAAGTAATATGCCGTCCAACTCCACCATCCCATCGGGGCGACGGCAGCAACCCTTGCATGATGCAGCTTCTGAATGAGTGCCCCGTAGGTTTCAAGTTGCCGATGGTAATCCGTGCCGACGCTGAAAAAAAGACGTTCAGACTCCAATCGATCTCCTGGCTTTAGAGGAAGAGCCAACTCAATCTGGTCTTCCGCGGGGGACGCCCGTAACGAGTTCGCTTTCGTCATCTCAGTAGTTCCGGTCGAGTCCACCTGATAGGAAGTAATCTTCGATCCACCTCCCTTTGCAGTGGAGACTCGAAGCCTAAGGATGGTGAGAAAGCGATCTGAAGTTAGTGCGCCCACAAACAAACTGCGATGGCTTTGCCGGTTATAGATAAGCTGGCTTCCCACTCCGCGATGCATGCCATTCGGGGCGTCTTTCAAGTCGAGAATCCGTACTCCATAGCTGAGGGCGTCGGAAAGTACCCTCTCGGAGGAACTGTTCCCACCCAGATTTACAATATTGCTTCCATCGGCGGTCACGGGCCGGATTGCCTGGATTTGAAAGGTGTGGGAAGTTGGGTTATCGACGATTACATGGACATCTCCTGAGGAAATGGCGGTGTAGGCTCGCAGAACCAGCGTAAGATCCGGCTCATCACGCAGGCCAGAACACCGCACGATCCATTGGCGAGCCGCACCCAGATCGTCAGTGACATCGGATTGACTTACTACATGTTTCGGATAATCGCGTGAATCGACCCAACGATGATCCACCTCGACAGCGAATCGTGCCTGCAACACCGGCTCTGTCAGATCATCCACTCCAATTGTGTATGAGCCATCTGTCGTACTGACGGTCACTCGCAACGGAAGTTCTGTTTTGATCGTGGGAGGCAATACACCTGTATTTCCAGGTAGAACGGGTAAGAATACAGCAATCGGCAGGAATATCATCGAGCGTATAAGTCGAGAATGCATAGGAGTCATGGAATTGCTTCCTTCAACCTGTTGCAACTTAATGATCGATGCGGACGAATCTATTCACTTCCTCCAGCATGGCTGTTAGAGCATTTTCGATTGCGGTGCAAAGAAAACCAAAATCTCAAGGTTGAAATATGGGGAGCCAACTTCGCTTTCGCGGTTTCGGCTACTGTACATGGCTATGTTTGCGTTCTGCAGATATCGCTAAATATTTCCACGTATCGCGGCGTGTAAGCGCCTTCCTTACGTGGTCTTCAACCATTCCAAGTAACTTTCTTGCACATCTCCTTCCGGCCTCACAAAATAGTGCAAAGTCGTGGGTACTGGCATTTCCTTGTTGACGCCGCGGCTCTGTTCGCGTACCGAGGATTCTGAAAGCACCTGCCCATTCGCATCGACGCCGTTCAAGATCCAGCACGGGCGGGGGCTTAGCGCAGCCGCAATCTGCGGAAGATCAAACTTACGCAAGATGCCGGGCACAAACCACGCAAGTTTGAGTGAATAGCTTTCGGATTCAAGGATCGATGCGTAGCTGGCTAGCGTTCGATCTACAAGAACGGAGCGTACACGATGATCCAGCAACGCCGCCATCATCGCTGTCAAACCGGAACTCCCAACCCCCACGATTCTTATTTGCGATAAATCGACATCCGGCCGGCTGGCCAGGTAGTCAATCGCGCGCATTGTGTCCCAGACTCTCTGCCCAATGACAGGTCTACCCATGACAAGGCAGGTCCACGCGAATCTTTGATCCAGATGAACTTCTCCGCCGTAATAATTTGGTCCGCCCCTCGGGAAGCGCGGCAAGCTTATGCCAAGGCCCCGCAGGGTGATCGCACAAACGGCATGTCCAGCCGCCAACAAGCGATCCATCGATCCCGGTTCCGCAACAACATCATCCCCTCCGTCGTCCGTGAGGTAGAGGATAGTGGAACGATAGCTACTTGTGGATAAGGGTGCGACAAACCAACCTGGAACCCGCATCCCAGGCTCCGATTCGAACTGAATCTCCTCAATCACAACGTTCTTGCGCGGATTGGTCGAACGAATTCTGGAGTGCAGTGACGACCGCTGCTGCGGGAGTGCGAGCAATTCGGTTAGTTCTTTCTTGGCCTGAGCGCGAATGCTCGCCGCATTCATGGAAGCGTTTTGGAACGGGCTTTTCTCGATCGCGATTCGAGCGCGATCGGTATTCAGCTGAACGACGGAACGGCCGCCGATAGATGTCGATACTTGACCTGTGCTGGTAGCGTTGAGCCGTTCCTCTGGAAAGCGATCAAGTTCCGCTTCTCCAGTTTCCGGAGTCGGGTTCTCTAACCATCGGTTGAACCATGTATACGTTGCGCTTCGGTTAAAAAAGTCCAGGCCGTGCGGAAGGTGGGAAGCAAAAAGTCCAACGTGATCCTTTGCTCCCAGCAACCCGTAAACACGTTGCAGCTCCCGATAGATATCCTCTGTCGATTCTTCGTACACAGGGGAATACGTCACACCCTCGTCGTGAGTGGTGTAACAAATCAACAGCGGCTTCGGAGCGAAGGCCAGCAGGAGATCGCCACGATCGATCCCCAGAGGAAGCGAGCCCACAATATTCTGTTCCGCGTCATCGGTAGCTCCCGGAGGATCGAAAAACGGCCCAGCAACATTTTCTGAATTTCCATCGCTTACAACTGCTGCCCGAAGTCGCGACTCCAAAGCAGCCAGATACATCGTCATTGTGCCGCCACCCGACTGCCCAGTACATCCCAGGCGGGCGGCATCCACCTCCGGACGACTGACTAGATAATCAAGTCCACGAATGCCATCCCACGCGCAGTACAGAGCAAATGATTCGCCCATCAGCACCATAGGCCGGCCTGCTTGCTCATGTTCGCCGACTGGCCCATAGAGAGACCGGCCAGTCTTGGGATCGATGTATTGGAGTCGCTCCCCCTGACCAAAAGGATCGTATGCAAGAACCACGTAGCCCTGACGCACCAGGTTCTGGTAAAGATGCTGATAATAGTGATACGCCTTGCCATTCTCAGAATGGCCAACGGGCGCCAAGATGGCTGGATACGGACCTTTCCCAGAAGTGGGCAGATAAAGATTGGCGGTCACGTACACTTTGGGGAAGCTCTCAAATACGATGTTCTCAATTCGGTATGGGCCGCGATCCATGGTACCGGTAACTCGGGGATTGAGTGGCGTCTTCTCCGGTATCCCTCCAATCAATTCCCACAGTTTCGAACGGATCACGGTGATCCGCTCTTGCAATTGTGCAGTCGAATGGATGGATGCCAGCTCTGCAAGCCGCCTGTTTCTTGCCTGGTTCATTTCAGCAGTAAGGTAAGCGGGCCAATCGCTCCAGAAGTTGCGGTCTGAACGAACCGGATGTGGCGTCGCAGGGGTTGGACCAGATTCGGCCGGTGCAGAAAACATTCGGACCGGATTGGCAGCCAATCCTGCTGCGCCGATCAGGTTCACTGCAAGAAAATCTCGTCGTGTCGTCATAAGTTAACATTCCAATATGAAATTCAAGGCCCGCAACCGTGTCGAGGAAAAGCTGCCGAACGCCCGTACGATCCACCACTACTTCTCAATGGTCAGCGATCCCAGGTCATACCATCCGTCGGCCTGGCGCCCTTGAATGCCAAAGCGAATCGCGGGCAGCTGTGTTCTGGGATCCAGCATAGCGATTCGAAATCTGTATACTCCTGGAGCTAAGTTGTCTGGGACATAGAGCGAATCGTCGACAACTGCGTCTCCAGGGAGCCACTTCCGTAAATCTACCGGAATCCGGATGATCGTATTTCCACTCGTAGACTGCAACTCCACAGCGAGCCAGTACTTGCGGTAGATTGGAGCAACGCCTGCGTTCAACCACCACATGTGAACCGGCATCATCGTACCCGTCCTCACCGTTTTTGGATATTCCAGACGCCGGAGGACAAAACGATAACCCATCTTTCTCTCAAAATCCTCGAACTGGCTTTGCCAATCCGGCGGGATTGGAGAAGACTTTACATTGAGTGAACTAACATGCCAGCGCAACGCCTGGGCAAGAATGTACGATACATTGAAGCCATCCCTTTTCCAGCCCCACGGGGTGTCACAGGTTTCCAGCGAAACCGGGCTGCGTTGCCACACATTCTGAATTCCTGTGCGCACCACTTCCTGTGGATATTGGTCGAGCATTTCCGGAGAATGTGCCTTCGTGCGCATGTCCCCGAGGCAGTCCAGCCGCCAACCAGCGCCATGTTGGGTCCCGTAGGCCAGCGCCTCGGGTTCATCAAAATTCATTAATAAATGCGTGTGCGGAAAAGCCTTTATCCAGATATCAATCAGCGACTTTTGAAAAGAGAAAGCTGGCATGTAAGGACTCCAACCTTCCCCCCAATAACCCACCGAGGATATGTCGACACTGTCGAGGTAAGGATTCCCGTCGTATCGCTTCCCCGCAGCCGCGACAAGCTCTCCCCAATACTTCAGGTAGAGGGGATCGCTGAAATCCGGCTGCCAGATATTTCCATCTTTATCGGTTGGCTTGTTGGCACGCCGCGCACCGGAATTGCGGTACCAGGCCGGCAGAGGTTCTATGGAGCCCTCTTGTCCGGCATATGGCATCAAGCGAATGGCGAGCGTCTGCCCGTGTTCTCGTGCCTCCTTCAATGCCAGGTCGATAATGTCCCAGCGAAATTTTCCCGGTTCCGGCTCGATGGTGTTCCAGTACCAGCGGAGGTAGGCAATGGAAGTATCTGGGAAGTCAGGCTTCGTGGCCGCCTGCTGCAGCTTTGTCACAGGACCGCGTTCCGACCACGTAAACCGAGGGTTGATCGCCTGGCCATTGAACCGCTGAAATGTTGTAATCCCCATCCCAGGATTGACCAGCACATCCTGAATCTCCACCGGTCGGACCACGATCGTATCAGTTTGCGCATATCCCTGAATCCCAATGGCCAGAACGACAAGCATCCACACATACCAGTATTTTTTCATTTAGCTTCTAGCGCTCCTTATCACTCGCCGTCCACACCTCTCCTATGCAATTTCTCGAAAAACATGCAGACACGACGCCACCACTGTCCGATCAGAACCGGTATTTCAATGCCAGCTGGATTTCCCGATTTGCCAGGGAGGTCGAGGTTATCACTCCCGCAGCTCCAGGCCCATCATCGATATATGGGTCCGGCTGGGCAAAGTTCGGATGATTCAGAAAGTTGAAGGCTTCTGCGCGGAACTCGATGCTCTGCGTTCCTTTGATTGCGAATACCTTGCGCAGAGAGCCATCGAAATTGTTTAAGCCTGGACCTACAAGGCTGTTGCGCCGGGCATCTCCGTATGTGTAAGGTGCGGGAAGAGAATATGCATCGATATTAAACCAAAGATTCTGGCTATGGTTGCCGCGCATCAGGTTCCCCTGGTAATCGCCGAACCAGAAGAGTTTGTTGCGTAGAATGGGCCCTCCGATGGTCCCGCCAAACCGGTTTTGCTTAAACCACGCGTTTTTGGAAGCCGGGTCTTCGAAATAACCGCGCGCATCCAGGGCCGAATTGCGGAAGAACTCAAACACGTCTCCGTGATAGGCATTTGTACCAGACTTGGTCACCGCGTTAATGGCAGCGCCACCGCTTCGGCCGAACTCTGCAGAAAACGAGTTTGTCTGAATCTTGAACTCCCCAAGTGCGTCTACGCTGGTGCGCAGCAACGGGCCCCCGTTATCGTTAGAGTTGTTGTCGATACCGTCGAGGAGAAAATTATTGAGCGTACCGCGCGCCCCGTTTGCGGCGAAACTGGTCAAACCGCCAGCGTTATTGCCGCTCGACGTGTTGCCTCCCGTATTGCCGTTTGTGCCGACACTGGTCATCACGACCCCAGTGCTTAGGGCAGCAAGCTGCATGGGGTCTCGGCCGTCCAACGGCAGATCAGTCATCATCTTAGATGAGACCACCTGGCCAAGAGCCGAGGACTGTGTGTTAATTGCCGGCCCCGCACCCGTAACCAGGACATTATCGCTTACCTGTCCCACAGCCATCTTGAAGTCAATCTTAGGGCGATCCTGCACCTGCAACGTTATGCCGGTGCGCGTTTGTGATTCAAAGCCGGGTGCCTCGACCATCACCGAATAGATACCACTGCGCAACGGGGGAGATGTGTAATTGCCGCGCTCGTCGGAGCGGGCCACAGTGGAAATGTTTGTCGATTCCTGCGTGATCGTTACCTTGGCGGAAGGGATTACAGCACCGCTCTGGTCGGCTATAGTTCCGACAATCGCGCCGGTGTCGACTTGGCCGAACAACGTTACCGCTGGGACGAGCATGCAACCAAGCAATACCCACGCATTAACTTATTAAGCACTTTTTATCTCACTTTCTTAACATTTCTCAGGTAACGAGAAAACTTGCCCACGACCGATTGATGATGTATATATCAATAAATTAGAAGGTTTGCAATAAATAATTTCGCTTTGTTTTAATATCCATTTCGATTGATTACAAAACTGGAGAAAAGCGGAAGAAAATGCTCAGACGGGATTTTCTAGGAGCCAGCCTTGCGGCTGCTCTGGGCACTGGCGTTCTATCCACCTCAAACGCGGGTTCAGTTCGGATTGTTCAACGAATCCGGCTGATCGGATGAACCGGGGCCCGTTCGACATCGATCAGGATGCAGGCTGGCGAACGCTCACCGCCACAATGCCTTCAAAGGCACACATTCGCAATTGCGGACTGGGATTGGTTGGCTACACCTGGGAGAAAAATGGCCCTTCTCTCAGGGTGCGCAAAGGTTTGTCCGTCAACTCCTTCAGTTGTAGAGAGCCCTGGCAAAACCGAAACGCGATCCCGTCCGTAAGGAGCGCATTCACGAGGAAACCATCGTAGATGCCTATGGACCCGAGGAGCAGGCAATGGGACCGTGATCACGACGCGGATGGCACCCAGACCTTCATCGGCTTTGCGAGTCTCATGTACTGTCGCATTGCCGGAGACTTCTCGCCTCTGATGCGCGGGTTCGATTGCTGGACGGAGACACTAAACCCCGAGGCCTTCGATATTCCTCCCGACCCGGACCCAGAGCGCGAGGCATTGGAGAAGAGAATGCGCCAAGCAATCAAAGCTGCGCCGCTCTCCAAGCGCCTGGCGATGGGTAAACAGCTTACCGAAATGCTCACGGAGCTGTGGGAGCATAGGCATGAACTGGACCTCGTGGCAGAAGACTCGGCCGTTTCGGGCGGTCAATGAACAACCTTTTTTGACGGGCAGCGAAGGGGGCCTCGTCGGCCAGGCCAGAGGCATAGAAAGTTCTAAAATCGTCCAACAGGGCCGACCCCTACTCTCTTTCTGATCCGCGCAATATTGAGGGTGAGGCCTGCGGTTCGGATCTGGCCGTGCCCCTCATAGGATCAATCGCCCAGGTGCTTTACCATCCTGATCGAGGATCCTGGCAATCTCAGCGATCAGGGCCTCGGCTTTGGAGAGATTCTCCGCGAATTGGTTCAAACTCAGAGTGCTTGGGGACGCCAAATACAATCCAAGATTTACAGGCGATCATTTGAAGGCGCCCAATTCCGGTGACGCTGTGGTGACGAAAGGCCCTCACACAGAGGCGGGTCTGGAGCAGAATTCCACCCTTGGGAAGGCCCAATGGTGTCTAGAATTTTGCGCTTACGATCAATTATCGTCCGAACTGGACTTTCACGCGGCAGCCATCTGCTCGCAAATCTCACAGGGTAATTTCCCCAAGCAGCTATCGCTAGGGGCACGGGCGTCGGATGGCGCGAGGGCAACATTCGGGCTTGATCGACTTTCTGAAAATGAGTAGCGAGGCGCGGGTCAGTCCCAGGGGAAGTCAATCCACGGAAACATCGGCAAGACTCTGTTACAGACGATCGAGCTGATATCCTTCAGGGAAGAGGTATGGCCGTGCCCTGCGCGGAGGGATGTGTGAGTGGTTGAAACAGGCGGTCTTGAAAACCGCTTAGCCTTCACGGGCTACGGGGGTTCGAATCCCTCTCCCTCCGCCAAGACTCTTCCAAGCGAGTCCAGAACAGTCCAAGAACATCTAATAAAACCCAATACCTGCAGTTACTTAAGTATGCTGGAGTCCAGCGGAGTCCACCCCTGTCCGCTCTATTCCGGGTGTATCATTGGGTGTATTCCAACTTCAACTTGGGTGTATTTCGCTGGGGGGCGTCCGAATGTCTCTTTCGGAGATGCAGGTCAGAAAGGCCAAAGAACGGGAGAAGGCCTACAGCATGGCCGATGGTGGAGGCTTGTATCTTTGGGTAACTCCCGCAGGTGGAAAGCTGTGGCGCTGGTCGTACAGGTTTGACCGCAAAGAGAAACTCATGGCATTCGGTCGTTATCCCGATGTGTCGCTCTCGAAGGCGAGAGAACTACACCGCGACGCACGTGTACTCCTTGCTTCCGGCATCGATCCGATGGCCAAGCGGAAGGAGGAAAAGAACGCTGACAAGGCTGCGTCGGAGAACTCATTCCAGACTGTCGCGCTGCAGTGGCACGAACACTGGAAAGCAGGAAAGAGCCCTCGTCACGTCGATTACGTGAGGCGGCGGATGGATATGGATATTCTGCCGTGCCTGGGAACTCGGCCTATCTCGGAAATCGAAGCGCCGGAACTCGTCGCGATGGCGGCGGCCATACAAAAACGCGGGGCAATAGACATTGCGAAGCGCGCGCTTGAGACTGTCGGGCAAGTGTTCCGCTACGGCATTGCGCATGGGTTCTGCCGCCGCAACCCGGCTGCCGATATCCGGCCAAGTGACGTGCTGAAAACGGGTCGCAAGGTGAACTACGCGCGGGTAGATGCCAAAGAGTTACCGGCATTGCTTCGGAGCATCGAGGTTTATCGCGGAACGCATGTGACGCGATTTGCACTGAAGCTGCTCGCGCTGACGTTCGTCCGAACTGGAGAATTGATCGGCGCAAAGTGGTCTGAATTCGATCTCAAAGGTGCCCGGTGGGATATTCCCGCAGAGCGCATGAAGATGAGGACGCCGCACATCGTTCCGCTTTCGCGGCAGGCCTGCGAGGTTCTTGAATCTCTGCATGACATCACGGGAAAGACCGAATGGCTCTTCCCTGGAGACCGGGGCTCGAAAAAGCCAATGAGCAACAACACTATACTCAAAGTGCTCGAACGCATGGGGTACAAGGGGAGAATGACAGGCCACGGATTCCGAGGGCTTGCCTCGACGCTGCTCCATGAGCAGGGCTATTCGCATGATCATATCGAGATTCAACTCGCCCACTCGCCTCGTAATGCCGTGAGTGCGGCATACAATCACGCGCTCTACCTTGAACCACGTTCGAAGATGATGCAGGAATGGGCGGATTTCCTGGATCGAACAAGAAGCAGGGCGGCAATCATTCCGTTTCCGGACAGAGCCGCCTAACTTAACCATTCGTATCTCGGGCCGCAGCTTCGAGCAATAATGACAGTCGTTCGGCGTGCAGCGACCTGAACTAGCCGCAGGCTAGTTCACTCCTCATCTTTGGGCTTTTTCATTTCGGGCAGCTCCGGGACTTCCGCTGCTTTCTTTGCGAGCTCGACGTTCCCGTCGAAGCCCACCATGAAGAACTCGACCCTTTCCTCGTAGCTGACCTTCTCTCCTGCCTCCATCCGGCGTGCGATCTCTTCCCATTTGGCCTCGGTAGTTCCGTGCTTGGCATAATGGCGATCTTCCACAAATCTACTTAGGATGTTCATCTTACCCCCTAATCAAGTGTGGCTTAAACCTGCCCTGAAACACAATGGCACCCGACGCATCGGCCACCCGGTGAGAGCGATACCGGTTTCGGAAATTTTCCCTTTGAGATCAGGTCGTATATCGCGCTCTTACAGAGGCCTGTCCGGCTCTTTACTTCCGTGAGCCGCTCCAAGCTGACTTTCATTTCCACCTCCCAAACCCAAGTTCTCATCGGAGCGAATTTCATTCGACCCTCCTCCAAGGGCGTCCCAAGAGGGTTGACATCGGTGGAACTTGCGATAAAATATCCGCCCCCACTGAGGGAGTAGCCCGGCGGTGCCAATGGCGCGGGGGAGGCGAGCGAGACGGGGTTACCTTCGGGAGCAGTGCGATTGGTGGGAGGAGTTGCGGAGTAAGGCAGCGGTAGGCGTACTTGCTTGTGACAAAGACGGCAAGGCCGCCGACCAGTGTTTCGGTTGAGGCTAGAAGCCGAGAGTAGCTCCAAGCTTCAGAAGTGCGTCGGTGTGAACAGCCGGGTCAGGCTTGAATTTGCGAATCCGTTCGGGAGTGGGCAAGCTGAAAAGTCCGTCCTTGCGAAATATCTCCTCGACCTGGGCGGCCGAGGCACCCGGAGTGGGGAAGGCGCGTCCCAGTCTTCTCATTGAATAGATGTCTACCGGATACGTGTGGGGAAACCAACGCTCCCATGCCTCGCCGACCGCGCTGGGCACTTCTGCTGACGATTGGGCGCGCGCCAGATCAATCGCGGTCGAGATTTCACGCGCTGCTGTGGCTTTGAGAGCCGTGAAGACCTCGCCCTTGGTATCCATCACCGCATCCGCCAGAATTTTCGTTTTCGCGTACTGCTTCGGGCCGAAGCTGCTCAACTGCGGCAGAACAAGCTTGAAGCGGGTTTCTTGGTCAGGTTTGAGAGCAGGATTTCGCGCATTCCATCCTGAGAGGTCGATGAAAGGCAGCACTCCATAATTGGACCAGTCGTTGTAGATGTCTTTCTGCTCTTTGCTTGATTTGACCTTCTCGATGGCTTCTCGAAATCGCTCCATGAGCAGCGCTGTTGGCGCATTCATGTCGACTATGAACAGCAGATCGTCGATCAGATTCTCGGCGGCCAAATGAGCAACCGATTTGATCTGAGTTGGCGTGAGTTCTTCATGCGCCACGCAACGCTGTGAGCGCCGCATACAACCATGCGCCGTACTTGGAACCGCGCACTAGGATGATGCAAGACTGGGCAGATTTTCTGGAACAGACGCAACGTGGCGGCAAGGTGCTGCCC
>JBKQVW010000112.1:0-2635 GCA_052142955.1 Acidobacteriaceae bacterium
GAGCTGTTCCATGGTGCCGCGCTCCCACTCCCGCGCGATGGTGAGGGAGGTTAGGAATGCGCCCACCACGGCCATGACCATGGCTACGACGCCGGGCACAATATTGGACATGCTTTCCAGGTCCTCATTGAACCATGTCCTTGGCTGGAAGGTGACGTTGGGGGTTACCGGCGGCATGCCGTTGCGTTGCTGCCATTCGACCTGTACGCCCAGGGAGTAGGCTTGCACAATGCTCAGCGCATAGCCCATGCCGATGCTGGCCGTATTGCTGTCGCTGGCATCAAGCAACGCTTGCACAGAGGCGTGCCCGTGGATGTGGAGATCCTCGGAGAATTGCGGCGGTACCACCACCGCCACCGTGCAGGCGCCCTGGTCAATCTGCTGAATGACGTCGCGATAGCTTTCCCCGATATGCACAATGGAAAAATAGTCAGTGGCCTGGAAGTGCTTCAACAGATCCTGGCTGGTTTGGGTTGCGTCGCGGTCGTACACGCAAAGGGGAATGTGCTTGATGTCCAGATTCGCGCCGTAGCCGTAAATAATGAGTTGGACGATCGGCATCGCGAAGATCACCAGAAGGCTGAGTGGATCACGCCAGATCTGGATGACTTCCTTGCGCATCATGGCGAAGATTCGACGCAGGCTCATGCGGTGCTCCCCGGTTTGGATTCACGAGCGGCAGTCAGATTGACGAAGACGTCCTCCAAGCTGGGCGGAATCTGCTCCAATCTTCCCACCTTTAGCCCGCGGGCCTCCAGAGCGGCGCGGATTCGGGGCACCGCGCCCTGGGCGTCGGCCACCGTCGCATGGAGGCTGCTGCCAAATACCGCCGCGTCGAGTACCCCCGGCGCCTCGTGTAGCGCTTCCAGTCCCGGGCCCAGCGGTTCACATTCCACCAGCAGGAGTTGGCCTTTCAGGGATCGAGTCTTCAGTTCGGTGGGCGTGCCCATGGCTACAATGCGCCCCCGATCGATTAGCACCAGGCGATTGCAGTATTCCGCCTCGTCCATGTAGTGGGTGGTCACGAATACGGTGATGCCCTCGCTCACCATCTGTTGAATCAATTCCCAGAATTTCCGGCGCGAGACGGGATCGACGCCCGAAGTCGGCTCGTCGAGAAAAACAATGGGAGGACGATGCAGCACTGCGCACCCCAGCGCCAGCCTTTGTTTCCATCCGACGGCCAGGTCGCGCGTCGGGGTCTGCTCGCGACCTTCGAGTCCCGCCATGTGCAGCGCCCAGGCCAACCGTTCATGTAGGATCTTGCCGGGAACGCTGTACAGCCCGGCAAAAAAACGAAGGTTCTCGATGACCTTCAGATCGTTGTAGAGGGAGAATTTCTGCGACATGTAGCCAATCTGCTGGCGCACCGCTTCCGGTTCCCTGGCGACGTCTACCCCTGCCACGCGCGCATGCCCGGAGGTGGGCAGAAGAAGGCCGCAGAGAATTCGGATGGTTGTGGATTTGCCCGCGCCGTTGGGTCCGAGGAAGCCAAAGATCTCGCCGCGGCGGGCCTGGAAGCTGATGCTGTCCACCGCTACGAATGCGCCGAAGCGCTTCGTCAAGTTTTCGACGACCACGGATGCTTCGTTTTCACTCATGCGGGTTTCTTTTCTGCGGCGTTCGGTTCGTTCTCGACCGCCGAGACAAACAAATCCTCGATGGTTGGCGTCACCGCCTGGATGGAATCGTAGACAATGCCGGCGGATTCCAGTCGCGCCCGCAAATCCCCCACCCGTCTTGCGGCTTCGTCCACAAACAGGTGGACACGGTCGCCCACCAATAACGCACTGCGCACGCCGGGGGCGTCCGCCAACGCCGAGCGAACCCGCGCCGGCTGCGCCGCGTGCACCGCCAAGATCTCACCAGGGAATTTCTTCTTCAGCTCCTCCGGCCGATCGCAAAAGAGCATGCGGCCTTGATGCAGCAACCCCACGCGATGACACCGCTCAGCTTCATCCAGATACGATGTGGAGGTGAGGATCGCCACCCCTTCCGCCAGCAGTGAATACAGAATCCGCCAGAAATCGCGCCGCGACACCGGATCGACCCCGTTGGTCGGTTCGTAGAGCAGCAGCACTTTCGGGGTATGAATCAATGCACAGACCAAGCCCAGCTTTTGCTTCATACCCCCGGAAAGATTCCCGGCCAGGCGGCTGCGGAAATCGCTCAAGCCCGCGGCCGCCAGCAATTCCTGGGAGCGCCGCTCGCGCTGCTTGCGGACCACTCCAAATAAATCCGCATAAAACCGGAGGTTTTCTTCCACTGTGAGGTCTTCGTAGAGACCAAACCGCTGGGACATGTAGCTGAGTTGGAATTTGGCGAGCTCCGGTTCGCGCACCACGTCGATGCCAGCAACCTGTGCGGAGCCCGAGTCCGCCGAGAGCACTCCCGCCATCATCCGCATCGCGGTGGTTTTACCCGCGCCATCCGGCCCCACTAATCCGAAGATTTCCCCTGCGTACACTTCAAAGCTGAGCCCATCCACGGCGCGCACTTCACCGAAGTGCTTGCGCAGAGAGGAAACGATGATGGCAGGAGGGATACTCATGGTGTGTACATTACTTCAGCTTGATCAGAGCGTCGGCCGGCATTCGAGGCTTCAGCTCATGGTTGGGATTCTCCACATCCACTT
>JBKQVW010000113.1:0-26282 GCA_052142955.1 Acidobacteriaceae bacterium
AACCACCAAAGACCTCATGGTAGCCTCAACTACAAGCCGCCCATCAGCCGCTCCGACACCGGAACAACCTCTTGACCTTCTACAGCCACCCGCCTGGTTCCCCCACGGATCGATCGAGTAAGTCGACCACGGCACGCCGGAGCCGGAATTGACGACATCAGCCTCGCTATCGGCTGCAACTATCCATCTCCCACTCAAGCAACGGAAGCTATAGTGGACAAACAGTCCAGCCTAGGTCATCCGTCTGCATCATTCATTAGGAAACCGAGATGTTCTTAGTATGCTGGCGAGATTCTAAAACCGATCTACATGGACTTGTGCTGGCATCAACTCCGTACTTTCGTCAATCCCCCACAGACAAAGCAAAGTAACAGCGCAACTTGCAATGGCGATCGCGGAAAGAACATAGGAGTATATGCCATATGACATACTCTTATGTATAGCTGCCGTACATGCCAGCAATAAGAGAGTGATAATATACACTTTCTTATTGCTGCTCTTGTTCTTGGCCAGTACGCCATGGTACCGCTGCAACAGCAAGCCTCCAGACATTACCGACATAATCGCCACCATGAGCAGGCAAGCTTGCGAAGATTGAAGAGCAATAGGTCGCCAGCCTGTGCTTGCAAGTGTATCCTCTAAACTCATGATTGTTAAGGGGAGAATGGAGCAATAGCAAGCAAATATCGTAAAAATAAGCTTTCTTGAACGCGGGTAGCCGAAAAAATTGAACGGCTTGTATCCACCATCCTGTTTAGCGCTGTCCGCGACAGAAAGCACTCTGTAAGAACAAATGAAGTAGAGGGCTGCTGATATGTAATCAATCAACAGATGGAGAACAGAGACCGAAGCAATTTCCGAAGATATACTAAGTACCCCTACAATAGCAATTTGCCAGGCGACCAGAAGAAGGACATAAGCCCTACCCTCTTGAACAAACGATGATCTGCTTTTTAGTGTTACACCTTTTCTAGCTTTCAACTTAACAGCTTGAATTACGGACAGCAGACAAAGAATATCCGCAGCCATGAGAAATGCTATGCCAGCAACGAGCGCACATGGCGAATTCAGGTACCAAATCACAGCGACAGTGACAAGTAATCCTAGAAGTGATCCCAGATTCCGAATGCCTTTAAGACTCATTTTGCTCTCTTAGCTGCCACAATTTTGCATCATTAGATTAAAACCAACAGCCACTGTAGTTGCTGGTACAGTTACGGCACCGGTAATAAGGTGCAGACCAGTCATGCCACCTTCTAAGAGCGATTCTCCAGCCACAGCAACAACGTCTTCCCAAGCCGCTACGGTTATGACAGCCGCTCCACCCAATGCTGTTAGTCCAGTCCCTACAGCGATTGCGCCATCGTGGCAATCCTGCTTTCGTTGCTGTCGCTGTTGAGGCGTCAGCGTCGTTTTATTTGTCGCACCTGCGGGGATATAACCTCCGCCCCCACCTTCGATCATAGATATCGTAGATCCAGTGTTCCAGCCGGTGTACTGGAACCCTAAGTCAAATTGATATGTATCTATATTAGTGTGAAGGAACCATGGATTGTTCGGGTCAGGCAGACCTAGGGAATACACAGTCATCGTCAGGAGATTATTTGAGTTCACCACACCGCTGCTCATGAACGAGTTGGCCAGGCTGTTGCTTACCTGAAAATTATCGACCGCGTAACTTGTGCCCCAGGTAGCATCCGCGGGCATATATGGATCGTCGAAGGGAAAGTCGTTGCCATTTTCATCCTGCAGCCCTGTCGGGTCGACATTATTCAACGGGTTGTCCATGGCATAGACGTAGCGGTTCATGCTCTGGGGATTGGTGACGTCGTAGCTGCCGTTATAGGAATCGGGCCGGGTCCAGCGCAGCTGCTCGGTGGAATAATTGCGGAACCAGGCGGCATCTCCGCCGTACTCCGTGTCCTGGTAGAGATCGGCATAGGCATACGGATCGCTGGTGTTCGAGGAAATCGTCTCCCCGTAGGGACTCAGCACGTTCGTCCCGGTCACATTGCCCGACGCGTCCGTGGTCATCACCAGCGAGCCTTCGTGATCCAGCAGCCGGAACGTAGGCTGGGCAGTTTGCGTTCCCGGGACGGTCGCAATCTCATGTCCGCCTGCCCAGATCAGGTCAGTATACGCACCGCTGGAGGGGTTGTGGAAGGCGATGGGCTGTCCCAGGAAATAGATGGTTTCCGTTGGGTAACTTCCACCCGTTTTCGCGATGCGCTGATTCAACCCGGCGTACACATATTGCGCGCCTCCGCTGGCCGTCAGCATCCCGTCCACATTGTAGGTGTAGGTATTGCCAAGGGCGTCTGCCGTCAGGTCGCCAGCGGCGTCGTAGCTATACCCGTGTTGTTCCGATGAAAACATGCGTGCTTCGCATTATCCCACCCTTCGCCAGAGGAAAGCGAAGGATAGGCATCCTCATCGAGGCGATGAAAAGGGCGGGCTACCCGCCCATGGCTACATCCTACAATCCCACGTCTCAACAGCGAGACGTGGGGCACCCCGGCTTCCAATTTCATGAGGGTTGTGGAAGACGACTTCGGAAAAATGTGAACACCGGATACTCAAAACTCATTCCTGTGAACCAGATCATTTTCCATTCGGCAACATGGGTCAGAAGGATTGCAAAACCGGCCAAGTGTACAAACAGGAGAATAGCGGTTAGTGCCCAGAACTGCCATTGTGGAAAAAACTGGCGACTGTTATTGATAAAATAGAGAAAAAGAAAGGTAGTTACAATTGCCAAGCCTCCCCACCTGACAAATGCGTCAGAACTCAACGATGTGCGAGAAAGGACGATTAGGATCACCACAGACGCGATACCAATTGCTATGTAAAGAATAAAATCCATTACACGGGAACGAAGGTGGTGAGACGGTTGAGAATTGGAGATCATAGACACCCCTTGGCCTCTTCTAAAACCGCATCCCACGCAGAGGCGTACACAGTCGCCAGAGTAATAATGCCGGAAACCTTACCCAGCGTTTCTGCGCTAGCCATACCGGCACGTACAATGCTCGAGCTCAGTGGAGATGTCAAACCCCGCTGCACGCTCCACCAAGCGGCTCCCTCGGCGTTCGCCTGACTCATCTGGGAAGTGGCGCTGGCTGCAGTCCCTGGCCCTAGAGTGAACGGACTCATGTCGTCTGCAAACGTTTGCCCGGCTATTCCCAAGCAAGTTTGCATGTCCTGCTTCCAGTAGTCAAATTGAGTCGGCACCTGTGCGTTATTTGGGGCGACTATTGTCTGTTTCTCTTTCTCTGAACAAAGGCATTCCAGATGAACAGCACACAACTTGCTATGATCAGACCCTCACAAAGGTTAGCTGCCACGTTTACCCAGCCAGTGTCTAGGTGGAGAACTATCATTCCTGTGAGCCCAGCAAAACCGGATGTGCCTGAGGCAATCGCGAGCAGTATCGCTAAAGCAAACAATCGTGGTCTCTTCCTCAAACCCTTAAACAGAGGATAAATCGGTGCGACGAACAGAATGGAAATGATGAAAAAAGTCAGATATCCAGTGGGGCCTCGCCGAGAGTTGAAAGAAATCAGAAACCAAGTAAGAAGCCAATAAAGTGTAACTGTTGCCGCAAGAATTAGAATGAGCCGCGTCTTAGCTGACATAAGCCCGCCTTTTGGAAGAGAGAGACTTTACCACTCCTGGGCGCATGCGGCCTCCTCTTGGTTTTCGTTATACCATTCCCCCGCCAAAATGAAGCCTGTATTGATCAAAACGACAGTGTCCGCGGCAGCTGCACAATCGGGAGCGCCTGGCCCCGCGAACAGACATGCGGCAGTCGTGTTCTCCAAAGTTAAGCCTCCAGCTCCTTCAATTATTGAACGAGTGTTTTGTGCGTTTTTCCGAACTTGAGCGACACACTGGTCTTGTCTTTGCTTTTTGTCAGGGGGCTGCGCGCCGTTGTTTGGGGGGCTGTAGGTGACGAACGTGCGCGTGATACCAAAACCTCCGATGTTACCATAACCCCCGAGAGTAGTACCCCAGGTACCAATATCGGTATAACCATCATTCACATAAACGGTGGTGCTCGGTGGCTGAAGAGTATAGATTGTTATGGTGCTACCATCTGGGAAACCGAAGGTGGTCCAGGTGTCGCCATCACTGTCGCCGCCAGTAGCAATAATAGTACCGTTTTCATCTTGAAGCCCGCTTGGATCGATGTTGTTCAAGGGATTGTCCATGGCATAGACGTAGCGGTTCATGCTCTGGGGATTGGTGACGTCGTAGCTGCCGTTGTAGGGATCGGGCCGGGTCCAGCGAAGCTGCTCGGTGGAATAATTGCGGAACCAGGAGGCGTCGCCGCCGTACTCCGTGTCCTGGTAGAGATCGGCGTAGACGTACGGATCGCCGGTGTTGGAGGATATCGTTTCCCCGTAGGGACTCAGAACATTGGTTCCGGTCACATTGCCCGATGCGTCCGTGGTTGCCACCAAGGAGCCTTCAAAATATATGTCCCCACTGCGCTGATAACTCACCAAGCCCTTCGCCATGGTTCCATCCTACAATCCTACGTCTTCCGCCGCGGCGGACGAGACGTGGGGCCCCCCCGATGGTTGTATCTCAGACCTATGCCACCCGCCAAGGGGCACCCGTACCCCTATTCACGCGTAGCCAAACAATCTTCGGTATTCTTGTTTCTATGGAAGCTGTGATTCAGTCGATAGGTCGCCGCGGCGACGCCTGCAGGGGCTAAAGCCCTGCGGATTTTCGGCCATTTACGGCACGGCTAAAGCCATGCCCTGATACAAAACAGGCTGAATCAGAGCTTCCCTAAGAAAGTGGAGATCAAAGATGCCGACGAAGATTCATTTTGGGACCTCGGGCTGGCGCGCAATCGTTGCCGACGAGTTCACACTGCCCAACATTCGGCGCGCTGTTGTCGGAATTGCCAGGTACGTGTCGAAGCAGCCGGGAGAGCATCGCCTCCTGGTGGGCCGCGATCCTCGATTCATGGGAGAGATTTTCGTCGAAGAAGCTGCGCGGCTGCTGGCAGAGCACGGCGTTGTTCCCGAAGTAATCGCAGAGGCCGCGCCAACCCCGGCGATTGCGTACGCGGTGCGCCAGCGCAAGGCCAGCGGAGCGATCAACTTTACGGCGTCGCACAATCCGCCGGAGTATAACGGGATCAAATTTTCGACGCCCGACGGCGCGCCGGCATTGCCGGACGTGACCCGGCAGATTGAGGCGGAAATCGCCGCGTTAGGGGACGCCGAGGTACGACCGGGCACAGCGAAAGAGAAATTCGCCACCGTCGACGTGAAGCCGGACTATCTGAAACGGTTGGCCGAACTGATCGACATTCAGGCGATTGCAAAGGCGCAACTGCGCATTGTCGTCGATCCGTTCTGGGGAGCTGGGCGCGGGTACGCGCAGCAAATCCTGACGGAGAACGGGGTTTCCGCCGTCAGCGTCCATGACTACCGAGACGTTTTGTTTGGCGGCCATGCCCCCGAGCCGGACGATCCGTTGCTGGGCGACTGCAAGGCAAAGATGCGCGCAACGAATGCGCATCTCGGAATTGCTTCCGACGGAGACGCCGATCGTTTTGGGATTGTCGATCAAGACGGTACATTTATCCAGCCGAACTACATCATCGCGCTGTTGTTCGAATATCTGGTGGAGACGCGCGGCTGGCGGAACGGCGTGGCGAAAAGCGTGGCCACGACCAACTGCATCAATGCGCTGGCGGAGCACTACAAGATCCAGTTGTATGAGACGCCGGTGGGTTTCAAATACATTGGCGAGCTGATCGATCAGGACAAGATTGCGATTGGCGGAGAAGAGAGCGCCGGCCTGACGATTCGCGGGCATGTTCCGGAGAAAGACGGCATTTTGGCCGGACTGCTGGTCGCGGAAATGGTGGCCGTTCGCGGCACAACCATTGGCGAGCAACTACAGGCCCTTTTTGGCAAAGTGGGTTCCTATTACCCGGTTCGAGAGAATTTTCACTTGACGCAACAGGCCAAAGACAACTTCACTAAGAAGTTGAAGACAGAGCCGAGCGAACTTGCCGGCCGCAAGGTTTCCTCCATCGTGCGTACGGATGGATTGAAGCTTATCTTCAACGACGGTTCGTGGGTCTGCTACCGCCTTTCCGGTACAGAGCCTGTGGTGCGGGCCTATACCGAGGCCCGCTCCAAGGAAGATTCCGCAAAGCTGACCGAAGCCGCGAAGCAGTGGGTCCTGGAATAGGTATGATGTTGGATGAGGCGATGATCGTGGGCATGCGCAGATGAACCTTGGAACGCACAAGAAACTGCAGCGGCAGTTGATCTCTCACGATACGCAGCCGCAAGTGTCTGCGCCGCAGAAGCAGGGTAACCGGATCGGGCGTCTCTGGACGCGAGCGCTGGGTATGCGCCGCAAGGCAGCCACAGTGGTGTTCGCAGCGTTGTCTGTTTTTTTGGGCGTCTATGCGATCTTCGGCCACGATGGGCTGGTCGCGTACCAGCAGAAGCAGCGGCACGCCAACCAACTGCACCAGCAAATCCTGAGTCTGCAAAAGCAGAACGAGCGCCTTGCACTCCATGACGAACGCCTGAAGAACGACCGCGACACGATTGAGTATGAGGCCCGGGAACAGATGCATTACACCCGCCCCGGCGAAGTGATTTACACGCTGCCGCAGGCGCCCGCCGCCACACCCGCACCGAAAAATAAGTAATTTCTGCGAGCCCGTTGCTGCTGCGCCGGTATTCATCCCATTCAATTCAAAACACGGCCAGAATGTGCCACCCGTTCGTTCAGGGGCTAAAGTCCTCATGCATTTTGCGCATTTGCGGCACTACTTGAAGTCGTGCCCTGATACAGGGCTCGACTTTGTGCGCCCACATCGCATGGGTGTGACTCGCTTCCAAATATGGCCACAACACCGATGATCCATCCGCGTTAAAACTCCAGATCGCGTTAAAACTCCAGATGCAGGCGCACGCTCTCCACATTGACCGGGCCGCGGTCCTGGTTGTAGCCGGGGTGCTCGATGAACTGGTTATCGATGGCGTAGTACACGCCGCGCCAGGCATGCACGTTGTAGTACGCTTCCAAAATGTCTTCTCTGGCGTAATTCAAATTGCCATCCCCAAGCAGGAAACCTAAGCCACCCAACCGCAGATAATTCTGATGGTCCTTTTTGATCGCGTTGGTGACGAAGGCGACCCCCACGTTATCGAGCTTGCGATGCCATCGCGTCCCGGAATCGTCTGCTCCAAATAAAAATGTCTGATCGACTTCCGTATAGGCGAAGGACTCGTGCTGTCCTTCATTCCAGCCGAAGCGGCCGGCGATGCGAAGATTCTCGGTGAGGTTCTGCTCGGCGTTGACGCCAAATCCGTATTTCAACGTGTCGAATTTTTCCACCGATGTAATCTCCGGCGTGGGCGTCAGGCCTTCAAAATAGTGAGTGACAGCTTCCCGATAGTCGCCCATGTGGGCATTGTTGCCATAGGCCAGCAGGCGGATCATACCGTCGCGACCGGGGACGAAGCCCTTGCGAATTTCCAATTCCATGTTCTGGGCGCGGGCGCGGCGGAGGGCCCAGTCCAGCGTGATGCCGTTGGCGACGGTGGGCATGAGCGCCAGCACGTAGCGCAAGGCCCAGGCGCGGTCTTGATATTCGACAGCCACACCACGGGTATAGCCGCGCGTGTCGGCGGCATAATCCCACGCGCCGTTGTTGTCGATGGTCCAGTTCATGAACTGCTGATGGCTGTCGTTCAGGACGTCGTTCACGTCCATGGTGTCCGGCAGGCCGAACGTCCCGATGCGCAGATCGAGCCGCCGGACCGGCACCTGCGTCGCCAAGGCAAGCCAGCTGCGATCCTGCGGCACCATCTCACTGGTAAAGCCGATGGTCTGGTGCAGATCCACACGCGCCAAGTAGGGAGTCGGACCGAGGTTGGGATTGCGAACGACATCCAGATTTGTGAAGCCGGCCAATCCAAACGCCTGACTGAGGCCGCGCCCGCCTGCATTCTCCTCGTCGTACAGCACCTCTGTTTCGTAGCGCGGATTTCTGTTGAGCTGATACCCCAGGTAGAGTGTGCCCACTTCCGACGCCTTGTATTGAAAGGGCGTGGTGAAACTGTTCTTCCCTTGATAGGGGGAATGGAAATTTCCGTGCATCTGGTAGATGCTGTTGGCCTGCCCGCTGATCCAATAGCGGGTGTTGTCCGGATGCGGGAAAAAAACGAGCGGGTGGTTGTTGGGCGGCGGCGCTGCTTGTGGAAGCGCGGCCGATGAAACTGCGTCCTGCGCTTGCGGCGGACTCTGCAACCAAAGGGTTGCCGCGAATTCCGATGCATCGGTGGAAGAGGCGGTCGTGGGAGCGAGCGTCCGCGCCCGCTGCGGCGCGTTCGGGAGCGCGGCGACGATCTGTGCGCCGGCAATTGCCGGAAGCGATAGAGCGAAGAAGGAAAGCAAAATACGCAAAGGGTTCTCCGGGGGCGCAGCGAGCACGGTCAGGCTCGGAACATTCGTGGGCCTGCAATCAGTGTCCTATGTTTTTATTTCAATCCGTGAAATACGCCGGCCAGGTCGAGTACGTGATAGCCGAGCATCAGCGTCATTGCGACCAGGTAGGCCCGCAGGGCGCCGAGGGAAACTCGGACAGGAAGTGTCATCTTGATGCGCCCCAGCCCTTCGCTCGAACACTTTTGTTCGCGGATATCGTCGAGCGGATGGATCACCTTCAAATATTCCGGCCCGTACGTATTGTGCATGGTTGCCATAAATCACCTCGCGCCTTCAGGCGAATAGTTTGGGAAGCATGACCTGCGCGGCTAGCAGCAGCGACAGGGCAAAGAGGACGACAATGATCGTCCAGTTGACGATGTTGTTCCATGGCCGGTTCACCCAGCGGTCGCCGAGCAGGTCGCGGTCATTCAGCAGGAGTTGAAGAAAGATAATCGCGGATGGCAGGATCAGTCCGGCAAAAACCTGTACGCTGACGATGACCAACTGCAAGGGAACATGCGATATCAATACGAACGCGGCAGCCGCGCCGACACAGGCGATGTAGGTTGCGTAAAAGCCGGGCGCTTCCCACAGCTTCTTATGCAGAGAGTGTTCCCAACCCTTCACCTCGCCATAGGCCCAGGCGCTGGCCAGCGAGATGGCGGTTGTTCCCAGCACAGCGGCGTTGACCATCAGCAGCAGAATGGCGTTGCGCGCGAAGTGCCCGAGCGTTGGCATGACGGCGCCGGCGAATTGGGCCGGGTCTTGAAAGACGATGCCATGGCGATAGCCGTAGTTCCCGACCAGCATCATGGCGCCGGCCACGAAAACGGTGAAGATGGCGCCGATCAGCGTGTCAAGACGCGCCCACTTGAGATCGGCAAACCGCAGACGCTTCTCCGCCACGCAGCTCTGCTGGAAGAAGAGCTGCCAGGGTGCGATGGTCGTGCCTACGATGGCAACGATCAGGAAAACCAGGCTGCCGGTGATGCCGCTGGAGGGCAGGGTTGGGACCACGGTGTTGCGCGCCACCAGACCCCAGTGGGGATGCACCATGTAGGCCAGCGCAAACCAGATCAGGTCCAGCAAGCAGAGCACGATGACAATGCGCTCCCAGCGGAGATAGCTGCCGGTGACGACCATCAGCGTGAGCCCTAGCGCCGACACCGGCACGGCAATGAATGGACTGACGCCCATGGCGCTGAGCGCCAGTGAGATGGCAGCGAACTCTGTGATCAGGGTGAGGAAATTCACCAGCAGAAGATCAAAAAGCGAGAAGCGTCCCCACCACTTGCCGAAGCGCTCGTAGATCATGGCGGCATGGCCCTTGCCGGTCGCAATTCCCAGCCGGGCCACCATTTCCTGCACAAAATAGCAGATGGGCAGCAGCACGAGCAGGGTCCAGAGCAGATGCAAGCCATACTGGCCACCCGCCTGCATGTAGGTGGAAACGGCGCCGGCATCGTTGTCCGCCTCCATCACGATCAGGCCGGGGCCGAAGACCATGAGGAAGGTGAGCAGATGTTTCTGCCAGCCGCGGCGGACGGCGATACCCTTGGCCGTCCGCGGAGCGGCAACTTCGATTCCCGCCGTTTCTAGGCGCACGGCTGCATCCTCCCGGCTTCCTCATTCCTGGCTTCCTCAATCGAGGAGGAGTGCACGATGCAGCCAGCCGGGTAATGCTTGTCCTCAAGCCATACGCAGGTGAGCGGCGTTCTGGGGTTGCCGGTAGGCACCCAGACGCAGATCAGGCGGTCCGTCTTGCGGGCCGTGGAGAACGCAGAAAAGATGGTGTTGTTCATGGTTCCTCCTTGTGCGGTCCGTGCAGGCGCAGGCGTATCCAGTGCCATGGACACAGAACACAGCAGCAGCACGAAGCATCGGTTCGGGAGGGGTGAGTCTGACTTTTGGGACTGGCTCACGCGCTCAAAATCACAGGTCGTGTGATGGGAGGAGCGGTGAGAGAATCGTCTGTAGCGGGGCTAGAGGCGATTGTCTGAGCGCTCATCGCAACACAGGAAGGATCTCCGGGTACTCGGAGGTTCTTGTGCGGAATCTTTGCTCATAGAGTTTTCATTTCTCCGGCGCGGATCGAAATCCCCGCTTCTCATCTTGTATCATATCCCCCTAGGGTATCGTCAAGGGGAAATATGCCGGAAATCGACAAAGAAAAGCAGAAACTGATTGCTCGCATCAAACGCATCCGCGGACAAGTGGACTCCATCGAGCGTTCTCTGACCGCGGGAGACGATTGTGCCGACATTCTGATGCTGTTGGCGAATGTACGCGGCGGGGTCAACAGCCTGATGGCCGAGGTGTTGGAAGATCACATCCGACTGCATCTTCTTACATCGGAAAAGGATGTGGCTTCGCCGCACGAACTGGCGGAAGACCTTATCGATCTGGTACGGGCCTACTTGAAGTAAAGGGCAGGCAGCGGAGATGAAGACGGCGAATGTGCGCGTCGGGAAGACCTGAGAATCAAAATCCGTACACGGTTCGTGACGCGCGATGGCGTATGCGGCGATTCGAAGATCGAATCCCATGTCTCAGAAGCGAGACCTGGGCACCCAGATTTTCGCTCGCCTGGAAACCGCAGGTCCCTCCGCTGTGGTCGTCCGCCACGGCGGATCGACCTTCGGTCGGGATGATAAGTCTACCTGCACCCGACTTTCCTCGAGTCAGAAGTGGCGAACGACATCCTCTTCCGGCGGAGCTTTGTGCCGATCCCGATCGAGCGAGCGGCTGACCAGATCGCGCGAACCGAGACCGACAGCCAATGCGAGCGCCAGAACAATCCCTCCAAATAGAATACCGAAGCCCATGTCGACAATGCTGCGCGCGATCCCAAGATGATCGAAGATCATGGCGGCGGTGAATACGAGCACCAGCCATTTCGCTCCCAGGCTGAGCAGGCGGGCATGCTGCAGGTTCATATTGACGCCGTTGATCAAGACGCTGCGCGAAAGGAAGCGGGCGACGATGATGCCGACAATCAGCAGCACCACGGCGGCGACAATCTTGGAAATATAGGTGACGACGTTGGCGGACAGGCCGGAAGACAAGGACGCGTCAAACGCAGCGATTCCGACAAACAGGCCGGCGATCACGGTGAGCCAGAAGACGATGCGTGTGGCCAGAAAGGTTGGCGTCTTGGCAGAGGACCAGTCGGAAATATTGGTGAGGCCGGATTTTTCGACACGAGCGTCGAAGTGCAGAGCCATCAGGATGCGCCGCAAAATGGCTGCCAAAATCCATCCGATAAAAACTGAGACGACCAGCGCTACGATCAACGCCAGCACGCCCGGCAGCAAGGTGGCGACCTTGACGACGGCCCGATGAAGCGATTCCAGCAGCGCCTGATGTACCTGTTCCCACATGACGTTCTCCTGTTCTATTGCGGGCCAGAGCGGCCCCGCCGCTTTACGGATGAAAACGGTCCGGCCAGCGCCAACGGGACAGGAGATAGGGTTTCTCCGACTCGTAGGCGCGGGCCAGTTGTTCGATTCGTTGTTGCGCGGCGGCGATACCGCTCCGGTTGATTTCCACCGCGTAGGACGCGACCCATCCGAGATAGAGCGGTGTGAGCGCGCCAAACAGATGGGTGCGATGGATGTTGCGTAAGCGGTGGGCCAGCGCGAAATCGTAGACGATGCGCGTCCATAGCGTGTCCGGCATATGAAATTCGTCCGGCGACAGCCGGGCAAGCTTTTTCAGCTCCAACAAGGTGACGGGCGGCAAAATAAGCGCCCAGAACTCACGCAGGTTGCGTTCGCCGAGCTGGAAGGCTTCCACCATGCGGCGGACATCGACGGTTTCGGCGGGTCCGACAGAGGCAGCCACGACGCCAAAAATCGGCGCCTCGTGCGAGCCGCGAATGCGCTGCCAGAAAGCCGCGTTGTCTTCCATGTCGAGGAACAACGGGCCCGTCAACTGGGCCAGAGCGTCGCTTAGCTCAATGCCCTCGGAGCCGGAGGGACGGCGCGTTCCGAGCTGGACCTGGCAGATTTTCAGGTTTCGATTGGCGGCGATGGTCGCCAGCCAGGGCAGGCGACCTTGCTGCCGGGTGGAATCCCGGACGGCGTTTGCGGAAAGCGCAGGGAACAGTTTCGACGACATCTGCACTTCCGTTCCGAGAGGATTCTGCACGCGATGGCCATAAAGAGTCCGCGTCAACGGATAGAGAATGCTTTTGTTCACCATATCGTCGAACGCCTGGGTGGCGTAGAGAGGCATGACCAGGTCGAAGCTTCCTTCGATTCCGGGGTCGATCAGCAGGGTGAGTTTTTCCGCCGTGAGGGAAGCGCGATTGAATCCACGGTCCGTTCCGAGAACGGTGCATGCGCGCGCCTCCAGCTTGCCGGCGAGCCGGGCAATTTCGCGATAGGCGGTGGCATTCGGGAGCCAGGGAATCGTGCCGGGAATGGCAGCCGGGACAGGATAGTTCACGTACCGCAGGGCGTGCGCGGCTGGAGGGTCGGAGTCCATCTTGTCGATCGGCGGCAGCGGTGCCGGAACCTCCTGGGCAATTTCCGCGGGCAACGCGAGCACGATCTGGCAGGGGGCCGAGAGCAGATTGCGGGCCTGCAGCAGCTTCTGGATCGTCGGCGTGAGGATATCGCTTCCCAGGGAAGCGGGGATGGCCATCACGAGATCGGTGCGGCCGATCTCGGGGCCTTCCTGTTTGGATTCCTGCAGCGTTTCCAGTTCCGCCATCGTGTCGTTTCACTCCGCCGCGGGAAAATGCAATGCTTTCTTCAAAATTCCTGTCGCAATAAAGCTGTAACGCCCATCAAAGGTATCTTCACCCAATTGGGTCGACTGTTCAACTCATAGACCAGTTCATAGAAGGCTTTTTCCAGCAGATAGAGATTGAGCAAACTCCACTGCGCGGAGGGGTTCGCCGGAATCAAGCGGCTGCCCGCCATGGTTTCCATGTAGGCGTGGAGGAATTCGGCGGTTGTGGACTGGTCCCACAGCCGGGCCCAGGGTTCCAGGCGCGATTGGTCCTCCGGCCTGCGGGAGGAATATCTCATCAGCGCAGCCCAGGCGGCGTAATTGAAGGAGCGCAACATTCCGGCCACATCCTTCAACGGGGAGTGCTTCATTCGGCGCACTTCCAGCGAGCGCGCCGGTTCGCCTTCAAAGTCGAGAATGACAAAGTCGGTTTTTACGCGCAGCACCTGGCCCAGGTGATAATCGCCATGAATGCGGGTGCGCTGACCGTCGATGCTGCCGATGCTGGAGGCGCCGAGGCCGTCGAGGATGCGGGTGCGATGGCTGAGAAGAAGGGCCGCGATTTCAACCGTATCGTCCGCCAGGCCCGCCATGGTCTTGCGCAACAAGTCGTAGGCATGGGCGGCCTGGGCGTTGATGGAAGCCTGCAGATTGTCAAAATACTCCTTCGACAACGGCTCGGGAGCGAAGGCCGCGTTGGTTTTGGGAGATGCCAGCGCCGCATGCATCTCCGCGGTTCGGCGTCCCAGCACCGCGGCGGCGTCCAATGCGACGCCTGCATGTTCGCGGGCGAATGCGGAGCAACGCGCCACTCCGAGAGGGGCCGACGTCGTTGCGACGAGCCGATCCAATTCGTCCGGCGGAATGATTTCCTGGGCATAGTTCTCGTAGTAGCGCTCCAACTCCTCCAGCATCCATTGCCAACCGTCCCCCTGGTTCGCCACCAGGCCCTGCAGCATGCAGAGCGTGGTGGGCGCATCGGCCTGGTTGGTGTATTCGATCGATCCGCCGAAGGGCGGGATATTTTTGAAGCGCGTTTCCTCGGTAAGGTATCTGCCGATTTCGCAATCCGGATTCAGCCCCGGTTCCGGATGGCGAAAGAGTTTCATCATCAAGCGATCGCCAAAGAGGATGGAAGTATTGCTTTGCTCGGCGGAACTGCGGGTCGGCGGCAGCGATTTCTGTGCGGGCTTCTGGGCCAGCAATCCGCGCAGCGCGCTGCTGGGCGCGCCCTGGACGTTGCCCTGCTGCATGGCGAAGGCGGTTGAGTCGGCGATGATGGCGAGCAATTGTGTGCAGGACGCAGGATCATAGGTCGCGTCATAGAGAACACCTTCTCCGCCGGGAGAAAGCACGGTCGACAGGATGGAAGAGGGGGAGGCGTCGCGCAGCGTCCGCGCAGCTTCGCCGAAAGCCACGGCAACCGGCAGGAAATAGCGATCGGCCTTTCCCGATTCGTACTCCACGTGAACCAGACAGAAGATCGTGCCGCCCTGGTCGATCTTGCCCCAGTCCGATACCGATGTGCTGCGAATCGTGGAGGACTTGTTGCCAAACCAGCGGTGCCGGGGCAGGTACGTGGGCAGAATGGATTCTTCCAATTTGCGCAGGTTGCCATCGAGAAACAAACTTCTCCAATCGGATGGCTCGCCAACCAGCAGGGCGGAATCCTCGGGCTGTACGGTGGCGGTATCGGGAGAGGGATGCAGCTCCAGCCAGAGAAATCCATAGGGCGCGAGCGTGACCGAGTAGGGCTGACGGCTGATGGCGGGGAACTCGACATAGCCCAGCATCTCCACGGGAACCATGCCGTCATACTCGCTGAGGTCGAGCTGAGCCGGCTGGGCGAAGCGGGAAAGATTGGCGACGCACAAGACGATTTCATCCCCAGCTTCGCGAACGTAGGCAAGCACTTTGCGATTTGCCGGATCCAGTATCTTGAGCGCGCCGCGTCCGAAGACGCGAAACAGTTTGCGCAGCGCGATCAGGTTACGCATCCAGTTCAGCAGGGAGGAGGAATCGCCCTGCTGGGCTTCCACGTTGACGGCTTCGTAGCCCCAGATGGGGTCCATGACGACAGGGCTGTAGAGTTTGGCGGGGACGGCGCGGGAGAAGCCGGCGTTGCGGTCCGCCGTCCACTGCATGGGGGTTCGGACACCGTTGCGGTCGCCGAGGTAGATGTTGTCGCCCATGCCGATTTCATCGCCATAGTAGAGAATGGGCGTGCCGGGGAAGGAAAACAAAATGCTATTGAGCAATTCGATGCGGCGGCGGTTATTGTCGAGCAAGGGCGCGAGGCGTCGCCGAATGCCAATGTTGATGCGCATGCGCGGATCGGCGCTGTAGGCGATATACATGTAATCGCGCTCGTCGTCGCTGACCATCTCCAGCGTCAGCTCATCGTGATTGCGCAGGAACAGACCCCACTGGCAGTTGTCGGGAATGGGCGGAGTCTGGGCCATGATTTCTGTAATTGGCAGGCGATCTTCCTGGCGCAGCGCCATGTAGATGCGCGGCATCAGGGGGAAGTGGAAGGCCATGTGACACTCATCGCCATCCGCGAAGTACGGGCGGACGTCGGCGGGCCACTGGTTGGCCTCGGCGAGGATGATGCGATTCTCATAGAGCGCGTCGATCTCGGCACGAATCTTCTTCATGACGGCGTGGGTTTCGGGAAGATTTTCGCAGTTGGTTCCATCGCGTTCGACCAGGTAGGGAATGGCGTCCATGCGCAGCGCGTCGACGCCCATATCGAGCCAGAAGCGCATGATGCGGAGGACTTCTTCCAGCACCAGAGGATTGTCGTAGTTCAGGTCGGGCTGATGCGAGAAGAAGCGGTGCCAGTAGTAGGCCTTGGCCACCGGGTCCCAGGTCCAGTTGGATTTTTCTGTGTCGGTAAAGATGATGCGGGCGTCTTTATATTTTTCGTCGGTGTCGCTCCACACGTAATAGTCGCGCTCCGGCGATCCTGGAGGCGCGAGACGGGCGCGCTGGAACCAGGCGTGCTGATCGGAGGTATGGTTGACGACGAGTTCGATCATGACCTGCAGGCCGCGGTCGTGAGCGGCTTGCAGGAAGGTCTGAAAATCCTCCAGGGTGCCGTAGCTGGGATGCACGGCGAGGTAGTCGGCAATGTCGTATCCGTCGTCGCGCAACGGGGAAGCAAAAAACGGCAACAGCCAGATGCAGGTGATGCCGAGCTCCTGCAGGTAGTCCAGCTTGCCGAGGAGGCCCTGAAAATCTCCAATGCCGTCGTTGTTGGCATCTTCAAAGGCCTTGACGTGCAGCTCATAAATAATGGCGTCTTTATACCAGAGAGGATCGAGCGCGCTGCCTGCTTGCTTCAACGGGATATTCCTCGGGATGTCGTGCATATATTCCGACCATGTTCTTTACTACAGCGTGTTTCACAACTGCTTCCGACTGGGCCAGTCGAAAACTTCAGGGGCTAAAGCCCAATGATTATCGAACTCTTTGCGGCATGGCTAAAGCCATGCCCTGATACAAGTCCTATCTATGAAACAAGCTGTAACAACTTTGCAATTTACGCGGTAGGGGGCGTTTCCGTCTCAACGTGGAAAATATGGGCCCGTCCGGGTCCCAGTTGAATATAGTTTCTCGCACCTGTCCACTGGTAGCGCTGGGAAGTCAGGAGATCGTGGACGCCGAAGGTCTGGTCGGGTTGGACGCCCAGTTCGGCGAGGTTGAGATCGACCCATCCGGCCTGCGTGTCCCGATGGTGAAGATTCACGGCGACGAGAATGACATCGTGCTTCTCCGCGTCCGTCTTGCTATAGCAGATGAGGAAGGGCTGATCGGTCGGATGGAAACGAAGACCGCGGTTGCCATGCAGCGCGGGATGCTTCCGGCGAATTTCATTCACGCGCGCGATCAGAGGCTGCAGGTTCTGCGGCCCTTCCACGTTCCAATGGCGGAGCTGATATTTTTCTGAGTTGAGATATTCTTCGCTGCCGGGCTTGATGGGCGTGTTCTCGCACAACTCAAACGCGGGTCCGTACATGCCGTAGTTGGACGCCAGCGTTGCCGCCAGCACGAAGCGGCTGAGGAAGGCTGGGCGGCCGCCTTTTTGCAGCTCCTTATGCAGAATGTCGGGGGTGTTCGGCCAGAAATTCGGACGGAAAAATTCCGCGACTTCGGTTTGCGTGAGTTCCTCGAGATACTCGGTTAGCTCTTCTTTCGTATTGCGCCAGGTGAAGTAGGTGTAGGACTGGGTGAAGCCGAGCTTGGCGAGGCGATACATGACCTTGGGGCGGGTGAAGGCCTCGGCGAGGAAAATCACGTCGGGATGTGCAGCTTTGACCTCGGCGATGACCCACGTCCAAAACGGAAAGGATTTGGTGTGGGGATTGTCGACGCGGAAGATGAGAACGCCCTGATCGATCCAATAGTCGATGATGCTTTTCAGTTCCACCCAGAGCGCGCGCCAATCCTCGGTTTCAAAGTCGAGCGGATAAATGTCCTGATATTTTTTGGGAGGATTTTCCGCGTACTGTATGGTTCCGTCGGCGCGTTTGCGGAAAAAGCTGGGATGCTCCCGCACGTAGGGGTGGTCGGGCGAGCATTGATAGGCGAGATCCAGAGCTATTTCCAAGCCATGTTGTTGGGCCGCGGCGATCAGCGATTGAAACTCCTCGAGCGTGCCCAGCTTGGTATGAATGGCCTTGTGGCCGCCTTCCTCCGAACCGATGGCCCAGGTGCTGCCGACATCGCCGGGCGCGGCCTTTTCAGCGTTGTTCTTGCCTTTGCGAAACGCCTGGCCGATGGGATGGATGGGCGGCAGGTAGAGAACATCGAAGTTCATCGATGCGATGTACGGCAGCCACGCTTCGCAATCCTTGAAGGTGCCAGGCTGGTCGGGCGTGGGTGAGCAGGAGCGGGGAAAGATTTCATACCAGGCGGAGAATCCGGCGCGCTCACGGCCGACGCTGACACTGAGTTTCTTGGCATAGCGCGTGCTGTAGGCATGCTCGGCATAGGTTTGCATGAGGGATTCGAGGGTTGGATCGAGGGCGGCGGCGGAAGCAGCCTCCTGGTCGGTGTCGTTGAGTTTGGTTGAAAATTCTTTGAGCGCCCTGGCGTCTTCTTTTTTCGCGCGTTTCGCGGCGGCGGCGACAAGAATGCTGCCCGCCATGCGCTCCACGTGGGTTTCCTGACCGGCATCGATGCGCTTCTTCATGGCGTTGCGCCAGGTGGCGAAAGAGTCCACCCAGCCTTCGACGGTGTATCGATACTCGCCCAACTCCGTCACCGCAAATTCCGCTTGCCAGCGATCGTTGCCGAGCGGACACATGGGCAGCACGCGCCAGGCACGCTCCCTGGGCGCGCGATAGAGAAGCTGCGCCGACACGGCGTCATGACCGTCCGCAAAAACGTCCGCCTCCACAGTGACCGTTTCGCCGACGACGCGCTGGATGGGGAATTCCCCGCAATGGATTTCCGGCCGCACCGCTTCTATCACGACGCGGCGTCGGCCTTGCAACCTGGCTGCAATTTTGTCCTTGGTTTGCTGCTTGCTGTCTGAAGCCATCAAGAAATATCATCCTCGAGAAAAAAGTATTCTTAATTAAGAGAGATGCAAATTTCGCAGATTTCGTTCTGGTCTCTACTATATTGATTGTCGGCGGAACGCCGCTGTTTTTTGGCGAGCGGTTGTGGTGCGCGCCAGAGGTCGTTTCAGAAAGGGCTGCACGCTGATAGACTGAGGAAGGTCTTCCTATAAAAGTAAATCGATCCTGAAGGGTGGTTCGACGAAGCATGGCAACTCACGAAGCCAGCGATAAGAGCAATGCTGGGGCAACAAAGATAGAGCCCGCGAAGGGCAAATTAGGCGTCATGGTTGTCGGCATGGGGGCGGTTGCAACCACCTTGGTGGCCGGCGTTGAGGCAGTTCGCAAAGGATTGGCCAAACCGATCGGCTCGGTCACGCAAATGGGGACGGTCCGACTGGGAAAGCGCACCGATGGCCGCACGCCATTGATGAAGGACTTTGTTCCGCTGGCGGACTTGAACGATGTCGTGTTTACCGGCTGGGACATTTTTCCCGGCAACATGTATGAAGCCGCCAGCACGGCCAAGGTGCTGGACAAGGACCTGCTGCGGTCGATCCAGCCGTTTCTGGAATCGATCAAGCCGATGCCGGCCGTCTTCGACCAGTACTACGTGAAGCGGCTGCACGGAACCAACGTGAAGCAGGGGAAAAACAAGCGCGATCTTGCGGAACAACTGCGCGCCGACATCCGCGAGTTCCGGAAGAAGACGGACCGTCAGGTGATGATCTGGTGCGGGTCGACAGAGATTTTCCTGCAACCTTCGGCAGTGCACGATTCGATTGCCGCGTTTGAAAAGGGGCTGGAAGCGAACGACGTGAACATTGCGCCGTCGCAAATCTACGCGTATGCGGCGCTGTCGGAAGGGGTGCCGTTCGTGAACGGCGCGCCGAATTTGACGGTCGATCTGCCGGTGATGCTGGAGCTATCGAAGAAGAACAATGCTCCCATCTGCGGTAAGGATTTCAAGACCGGGCAGACGCTGATGAAGACGGTGCTGGCGCCGGCGTTTAAGGCGCGCATGCTGGGCGTGAGCGGGTGGTACTCGACGAACATTCTGGGTAACCGGGACGGGGAAGTGCTGGACGATCCGGAGTCGTTCAAGACCAAGGAAGAATCGAAGCTGGGGGTGCTGGATTACATTCTGCAGCCGCAGTTGTACCCGGATCTTTACGCCAATATTTACCACAAGGTTCGCATTAACTATTATCCGCCGCGTGGTGATAATAAAGAGGGTTGGGACAACATCGACATCTTCGGCTGGCTTGGGTATCCGATGCAGATCAAAGTGGATTTTCTGTGCCGCGACTCGATTCTAGCGGCGCCGATTGCACTGGATCTGGTGCTGCTGATGGACCTGGCCAAGCGGAGCGAGGAGTTGCGCGGCATCGGCATTCAGGAGTGGCTGAGCTTCTTCTTCAAGTCGCCGATGACGCCGGAGGGTCTGTATCCGGAGCACGATCTGTTCATCCAGTCGATGAAGCTGAAAAATACCTTGCGCCATATTCAGGGCGAGGAATTGATTACGCACCTGGGACTGGAATACTACGATTAGTTTCACGATTTTTTGAACGAAAAGGCCGCGGGAACATTTCCGCGGCCTTTTTTTATTAGGGCGGTGGAGCGGTGGATGCTGAATCGCACGCGATGGCGGCTTGAGACGCAGGGGCAGCGGCTCGAAACGCGGGCGGCGGCGGGCGCATACTGGAACCATGATGGTGTGGAGACATACTCACCCAGGTCTCAGAAGCGAGACCTGGGGCACCCGGCTGGCGGTTGCGGGCGGAGTGCTGCTGTTGCTGGCGGGCTCGGCGGCAGGCTTTGCGTCGGCGACGGACAAGGACATGCCTGTGTGCCCAACGGCGCATGCCTCCAATGCTGCGGATGCGCCAGCTTCGTCAGACATTTCGGACTGCATCATGCCCGGGGTCAAGCCGGGGAGCATCAACGACGTGAACGCGGTGGGGCATCGGTCGATTGGAGGGCGCGGGTTCGGCAACTGGTATTCCGAGAAGACCGAGCAGGAGTGGGGCGCGCAGATCGCGGCGCAGGTGATGAAGTCGTCGAAGATCGTGCGCGATCCGGTGGTGGAGGAATACGTGAACCGCATCGGGCAGAACATCGTGAAGAATTCCGATGCCAAGGCGCCGTTCACGATCAAAGTGATCGACTCGGACGAGATCAACGCGTTTGCGCTGCCGGGAGGATATTTTTTTGTGAATTCCGGGCTGATCCTGGCGGCGGACAATGAGGCGGAGCTGGCGGGCGTGATGGCGCATGAGATTGCCCATGTGACCGCGCACCACCAGGCGCGGGAAATGACGCGGATGCATGTGGCCGACCTGGGCATGGTGCCGCTGGTGATGCTGACCGGCTATAGCGCGCTGGGCTACGGCCTGTATGAGGCCTCGGCGGTGGCGGTGCCGCTGACGTTTCTGGAGTTTCAGCGGGATTTTGAGGAGCAGGCGGACTGGCTGGGCGTGGAATACATGTACCGGGCCGGATACGATCCGCAGCAGTTGATCGCGTTCTTCGAGAAGATTGAAGCGCTGCAGAAGACGAAGCCGGGGATCATCGCGAAGACATTCGCGACACATCCGCAAACGCCGGCGCGGGTGGCGAGGACGCAGCATGAAATTGCGACGATTCTGCCGCCGCGTCCGGAATATATTGTGGACACTTCGGAGTTTCATGCGGTGCAGGAGCGGTTGCGGCGACTGGAAAATCGGCGGCCGGTGAAACCGGGAGCGGGCAAGAATGCGCCGGTATTGCGACGAGTTGCGGCGGGTGCGGGCGAAGGCGTTCCGGCTTCCGCCAGTGACGATCGGCCAGTGTTTCATGACGGGCCGAGCCATTAAAGTTCTTCGGCCGTGAGGGAATGCAACGATCGTTCCATCCCACCCTTCGCAAAAGCACGAAGGATGGGGCACCCAGACCGTTCCCTATCCGTGAAAATGCTTTGGAAAAGCGTGTTCCGCGCTAGGCGAATTTGCGGACGATGGCGAGGACGCGGCCCTGGATGGCGACCTGGGCGGCGGGAACGAAGATGGGTTCCATTTCGGAGTTCGCGGGTTGCAGGCGGACGGTGTCGCCCTCCAGAAAATAATGTTTCAGGGTGGTCTCGACGCCGTCGACGAGGGCTACGACAATTTCTCCCTGGCGCGCGGTCTGCGCCTTTTCCACCAGCACATAATCGCCGTTCATAATGTGGTCGTCGCGCATGGACTCGCCGCTGACTTCGAGGGCGAAGACAGACTTGTTCTCGACAAGATCGTTGAGCGAGAGGCTTTCGCGGTACTCCATTGCCTCCAATGGGCGGCCAGCGGCGATGCGGCCCATCAGGGGAATGTCCTGCATGGTGGCGGGCTTTCGCTCGGGGGTGAGGTCGATGGAGCGGCTGCGATTGTGGGCGCGCTGCAACAGACCTTTGCGCTCCAAATTGGAGATGTGTTTGTGGACGGTGGCCAGCGAGCTGAGGTCGAGCCCGGAGGCAATCTCCTCAAAGGAAGGAGAGTAGCCGCAACGTTCGACGAAGTTGCCGATGAAATCGAGGACTTCTTTTTGCCGCTTGGTAATCGCCATGGTGGGTGTAGTGTAGCGAATGAAAAGCGAAATTTCAAGAAGAGTTTTTGGAGATTTGTTGGAGTGATGCCAGGTAGTACACCGGCGGAGGCGTCCCGCGGAAAACGCCGGTAAATATAGGGCACGCGGCGGAGCTGTAATAATCCGCATGATTATTTTGTTGCGAGAACACCCTGATATTTCCATGAAGGATATTTGAAGATTGGTGTTATGGCACAATCGGCAAGAGCGTTGGCAGGCTCAACAGTTTTCGGATTGTCGTCGGACATGCAGAGGAGATTTCCATTCGGAAGAGGGAATAATCCGTTCAGGCGCATATGGCCGGGAGTCAACCAAACGATTTGAAGAATCGGATGCCCGTCGTGAGTTACGACTTCAAGGGCGCGTGACGAATAATTACGATCCAGGTCTGGGTTGCGAACAACAAACTTTCCGTCTTTAACCTCAATAACCGAATTCTGGCTGGGACTCCAAAATTTGACTGAATAAGACACCTTTCCGTTCAGGTATTCAAGTTTGACGGGCGTATACCCGTCGTAGTTTATCGGAAAGGCCGTGCGTCCCGGCATTTTCTTGAGCATTGCAATGTGAACGCCTCCTGTATTGTTTAGGCCAAACGTAACATCGACCGTATCCGTGTCATCTTGAAATCCGGGTGTTGGGAGTTCATTGGACGCGGTTGGCGTGCCTTCGAAGACTCCCCGGTTCTTGGGCTCGGTCGCCCTATTAAGCAAATAAAAAGCGAGAGCCGCGCCTATCAGCAATCCAATTACACACGACCGTCGAGTTCCGCGATTCGTTATAGGCTTGCAGAAAATTAATGCAGTCGGAATAGCGCATAGCCACGCAAGTATGAACAACCACGAAAGGTCCTTCATTCGTGCGCCCAAGACTGTCAAGAGACACGTGCCCCCCAAGCCCACAAACCCCCAGAAAGCGGCGCTTTCGTAGAAGGGGATTGTTTTTTGGGTCGGTGTACCTTCGGGCTCCATTAGGGAGGTGTTTCGTATCATGGGCGCTCCGAGCCTCTGCGATTGTCGGCGGAATGACCTCCGCTGATGGCTGTCCATGCAAGCAATGTTCTCATTGCGAACTTCTAACGTCCACTTGAATTGGATATTGATCTTCCGCTGGGTTGAGTGGGAAAGAATTGCGTTTGGGAGGACGCGGCGCTGGTTGATCCCACATCTCCCCGCCGGGAACGCGGGTAGATATGGGGTGCCCGGCCGCACAGGTCGAACGCGATACTACTTACGTGTGCTCGAAATATGCAGGTGGCACTCCTAAGAGCCACTTGAATCCGGATTGTATTGGCCCTGTAGGTCGCAGAACAAAGCTATGGCAAAACCGTGATGAATGCTCTGCACCAAACGTGTCGAGATATTTTACGTATCCATATGCACGGAGATGGATTGTGCCGTTGCCAATCCGCATACAATCCTGTTGGGTGAGCCCCAGACCACTTTGAGGGGAAGGCACCAGAAAAGTGGAGAATGGCATTGAGTCTTCTGGCGCGAGCAGCAAGCCATTGAGTTCAATTGGTTGAGGATAAACAGGGGTCTTCGGTAGGTCGAGTAACGACGCGCTATCTACTTTCTCATAAATCGCCTGCGTCTCGATAAGTCTGCTAGGTGTCTTTCCGACGTTCTTGATTTGCCAAGAAAAAGTTGGGTTGCGGTCTTGATTTGGAACGAAACCTTCCATTTTCGGGCCGATAATCAGCCATGCCCTCTCAGCATTCATCTGCGATTCTGCGCTGAGTTGCGCTGCATTAGCCGCCTTCCGTGCGGCATCCGCGGAGTCCTTCCCTGACTTTGCCTGATCTGATATGTCCTGAAGAGTAAACCAAGCCACGAATGCGCCAAGTATGCCGAGGAGGAAGAGGCACCAACTCGATAGGTATGGAGCGCCGAAGGCTACCCTCAAATAATCCATTTATCCTCGATTTCCTATCTCTCTCGAGATTCAAATCGCGCCAGCATGATGAAACCTGCCTAATAGTAAGGTTGCCTCGCTGGGATTTCAACGGACGATTGTTGCCTTTAGGTGACGTTCCCAGACGCGCGTTCCGTTACTCATATGCCACCGGAGCATCTCATCGCATGCATGGGGCGCACGCTGGGAACGTTGAAAAACTCCCATGCAAGCCTTGGGTTGGGTTGAGTGGGGAAGGATTGCGGCCTAAGGTTGCCGTATGCCTTGGGGACTGCAGCGATTTCAGGAATCAGAGAATTGGATTCGGGGTGACGCGGGTCTTCTTTGCCCCACCCCAGCCGCAAAGGGCGCGACCAGGATGGGGCACCCAGCAGTGAAAGATCCGCGGATGGCGGCAACGGATTGATTGCGCCGAATCAGCGGATTCAACCCAGGGGCAGCTCCACTGGCGTTCTATGTGGATTCGCAGTTAAGAATTTACTTCCAGAATCAGAACAGATGCTGTATACGTGCTTCAATATCCGCCTTAGGGCAGAGACATTCACAAGCGCCTGAAGGGAGTTTCATCAACCAGCTTGTCATTCTGAGCGAGTGAGATTGATTTCGTAGATTGCTGATCCTGTTTGACATAATGCCTCACTTTTCCGCTGTGTAGGAACTGTGCAGGGAAAATGTGCATTTTCCAGCAAAATCTCCGCCTTATCCAACGCTCAGTCCTTGCGACTGCTCTACGCCCACAGACCGAGGCTCGATCTTCTCTCCCAACTCCTGCTGCGAGAGAGCTGTCGCTTTTGATACATCTTTGTTCAACTCGTATCCTAGCGCCTTGGCGTCGTTCGTGTACATCTGCACATCGAACTGAGCGCGCGAAACCGACACATAGGCCATGCGGCTGTTCACAAGTTCGGGAGCTTGCTCCGTGTCCACATGGATCAACACGCGGTCTGCTGTCTGGCCCTGGCTGCTATGGCTCGTCACGGCGTAGCCGTAATCGAGATGCGGATGCTGCCGCGTGTTGAACTCGACCTCGCGCCCCGAGTCCATACGCAAACTGAGATTGCCGCCGCCGTCGATCCGGTCGATGGTTCCCAGTTCCCGATTCGCCAACTGGTGCTCTCGGTACGGGGCCGTGAGTTGCACGCGGTCGCCCTGCGCGAACTGGCGCTCCGAGTCGCGGTAGACCGTCACGCCCTGCAACCGGCGCGGATCGTAGCTCAACTCCACACCGCCATGCCGCTTCACCGCGAGCGTATTGTTCTCGCGGTCCACGTGCGACACTCGCGCGTATTCTCCCGGTTCGATGCCGAGAGGCTTCGAGCCTTTCGAGTAGCGCAGCACGTCGCCGCGCTCGTAGTTCTGCGCGTGCTGTCGGTCCGCGCCGGTCACATCCTGGCGCGCATAGAGCACATGCACGCGCTGCTCTTGCGCGCTGACTTTGCCCTCGCTCTGCATCGTGCGATGGATGGTCTCGTTGATTTCGCGGCGTGAGGCATTGTCCGGCGAGACTACGAGCGTCTTTTCCGGCGAGCGCACATACTCGCGGGCGATCTCCGCGATGCGCTGCTCGCGGTCGCCGATCTCATGCACGCGGCCTTGGTTGTTCAGATTGCCGATAGCTTGGCGCACTTCGCCGCGCGCAAGCTGCTCCACGGCCTCTTTGAGCGCCGGGTCTTTCTGCCGGATAATTTCGTTCAGTCTGGCCGTGCGCATTCCCGCTTCCTGCAACTGCGCATAGGGCCGACCTGCTTCGACGGCTTCGTGCTGGCGCACATCGCCGACGAGGAGCACTCGATCATTTTCCTTTAGTCGCTCGACAAACGTGTGCAAATGACGCGTGCTCGCCATGCTCGATTCATCAACCACATAGAGCCGCTTTTGTCCGTCGTCTTGCTTTTCGCCGCGAGCAAGATGCCGCTGCAACGTCTGCGTCTCGATGCCCGCTTCGGCGAGTTTCTGCGCGGCGCGCGATGTCGGCGCGAG
>JBKQVW010000114.1:0-3479 GCA_052142955.1 Acidobacteriaceae bacterium
GATCTCCTCCTGGTGGATCGCCGAAACGACCTCCTCCGGTCGGTAACCGTGGAACACGAAGGTGAGCACGCTTGCCTTCTCGGGAGCCGTGCCGCCCTTGAAAAGTTTTTCGGACTCCTTCGGTCGATTGGAGCATGGGCGCAGGGTCACGAGAAGATTGTAGCTATCGTTGCAGGGCTTGTAGCGGCCCTGGGAGCCTTCGCCGGCATTGCGGCAACTGTCGGCGCGGTCGCCTTGGCGTGGACAGCCCTGACGGGCGCTATTGCGGCTGCGTGGCCGGTTCTGGCCGTCGTTGGGATAGTCACAGCCCTTGCGGGAGCGATCCTGCTGCTCTGGGATGATTACAAGGTTTGGGCAGAGGGCGGCAAATCATTATTCAATTGGGGGGACTTCGCGGAAGGAATTGATACTGCCGCTGCTGCGTTCAATTCTCTGAAGGACAAGATTGAAGGCGCAACGGACGCATACGGGAAGTGGATGGATGCGCACCCTAAGACGAAAGCGGCCCTCTCTGCTGTTGGAAATGTTGTGGCTGGACAAGGTGCGTACCAGGCAGGTCAATCTCTCCGTGAGAAGACTGACATGTTTTTAGCCAATCATCCAAACTTGCTCATTGGTGCAGCTAACGGATCAAAAATGGCGGCAGAAGATTTCCTAATAGATGCGATCGCCATAGGCGAGGGTTTCTATGCTCCCGGGAACAACATTCCAAAGAAAGCGCATAACCCTGGCGACATTGAATATGGAGACTTTGCGCGTGCTCACGGCGCCACGGGCTATGAGGTCGCTCAAGGAGGGAAAAAGATTGCAACCTTTCCAGACGACAAAACCGGATTTGCGGCCATGCGGGCACTACTGGGAACCAGGGGGTACGCTGGATTGTCTCCGCAACAGACAATCGAACGCTGGCAGACAGGTCATATCTTGAGCGGCATCGCAGGAGCATCCAGCGTTCCTGCCTCTGTCGCTTCATCTCCAGGCGTAGGCAACTCATCTACCGACAACAGCAAAACTACCCACATCGGCACCGTGAACATTCAAGGCGGCGGAGCTCAGTTGCCGACAACGCCTTCGATGGCTCGCGGCATGGACTGGACAACGCTGCTTACGCAGCAGAATTACGGGTTGCAGTGATGCCGAATATACCCTTCCCAAATGTCCCCGCATATCCAGGCGTGCCTCCGATTCCGCGCACTGCGCCGGGAACGCCTGCGATCAACATCGCCGTGGCGAGCGGGAATCCTGCACCGAACGAATCATCTAACGAGCTTCCGTGGGGCATATTTACCTACCCTGCAAATCAGCCGCTTTACACTCCGACTGAGGGCGGAACGCTATCGACGTTTTCCGTGGGCTACACGCGGTCCATGCAGATCAGCGACTTCCCGATTGAGGCGAACGCCAGCGGACAGGGGGCAGCCTTCGCCAGCTTCAACAAGGTTTTCCAGCCAGCTAATCCGGTTGTGATGCTTTCGCTTGGCGGAACAGACGCAGAAAAGATTGCTTTCCTTTACGCCATAGATCAGGCGGTTTCGTCCACCAATCTCTACAACGTCTATACACCGGACGCGAGCTACACGGGCTATAGCATCGAGCGATACTCATATAACCGCTCGGCTGTTCGCGGCGCTACGCTGCTAATGGTCGAAGTGTCTCTAAAGCAGATTTTGCAGGTGACGGCCTCGTACTCGAATACGCCGGTTGTGTCGCCTCAGTCTCCGTCCTCCGCAAATCCGGTTAATAACGGCATTACACAGCCAAGCGCACCCAACACGTCACTTCTTTACGACTTTTCCAACAGCATTTCCGGGCTTGTGGGAGTAGGCAAGTAATGATGCAGATTCCGCTACAGCCCGTGCCGTCGCAGCAGGTGCAGATCGTGCTTGGCGGGCAGACGTGCGCGATCAATGTCTATGTCAAAGTCCAGTGCATGTTTCTCGACTTGGCGGTGAACGGAGTCCCCATTGCCTATGCGGTGCAGTGCAAGAACATGGTTTCGCTTGTACCGACGGCGTATCTCGGCTTCTCGGGGTGGATGATCTTTCTCGACACGCAAGGGTCTAGCGATCCCATTTACACCGGGCTAGGTTCGCGGTTCGTGCTGCTTTATCTTGATGCGGCAGACTTGGAGGCGTATGGCGTCTCAGTCTAGCTTCGCCAATATCAAGGACTTGCGCTTCCAGATCACACTGGGCCAGCCCAACGCCTCATTCCCCGGACAGCCTGGGAGCAATACCATCACCATCCAAGGTCTACGCGCGGCGGTGAATATAGAGAACGCAGGCGGAGCGATGATGGGCACGCTTCATGCGCAGATATTTGGCATGACGGCCAGCGACATGAACACGCTGACAAGCACACTTTGGGACTCGCTTTTGATAAGCACTCCGTCCTCAGGCCAATCCTCTTCCTCATTTGCGTTCAATCAAATCCAGGTTTTTGCAATTGATGGCTCGCAAGAAACGCTCGTATACAACGGCATCATCCTCAATTGCTGGGGCGTGTACACGTCGATGCCCGAAGTGTACCTGATGATCGAAGCACAGATAGGCTACACTTGGCTCGTGACCAGCGGAACTCCGATTAGCATTCAGTCCGATACCGATATCGATACTGTCATGCAGCAGATTGCCTCTCTCATGGGATTCCAGTTTGAAAACAACGGCGTATCAGTGACAGTTCCAAAGGGAACATATTTAGGCAATACCCCAATGGAGCAGGCCCGGACGCTGATGCAAATGTACAAATTTTGGATGTACCTCGATTGCACCAGCCCGAACACGCTCGCCATTGCGCCGTATGGAGTTCCGAGAACTACGCAAATCACACCGCTCGTATCTCCGCAAAGTGGCCTTGAAGGCTATCCGCTATTCAACAGCACCGGGGTAAATTTCGAGACAAAATTTAATCCGGGGATCGTCTTTGGAGGTCCGGTGCAAGTGCAGTCTTCTATTCCTAAGGCAAATGGTACATGGACGGTCGTGTCGATGGCTCATCAATTGTCCAGCCAAACAAAAGACGGTCCGTGGAAGAGCGTGATAAACGCGGTGTCGCCTAACATAGCCGCCAGCTTGCAGGTGCCCTGATGAGTTCAACTACCAACCCGGCAGGCATGTTGCAGCCCTCTACTCTGTGGGGCGTCTACAACAATCTCATGTTTGTCATTCAGCAGGCGCTCGCCAAAGTGCAGACGGCCACGCTTGTTCAGGTGCAGGCGTGCTCCAACGATGGCGGCGTCTCCCCGGTGGGAACCGTAGACGTGCTGATCTTGGTGAACCAGATCAACTCGCAGGGCGTGCCAACTCCTCACGGCACGATGTACAGCCTTCCGTATCTTCGATTTCAGGGCGGTGCCAATGCTGTCATCATGGATCCGCAGCCGGGAGACATTGGCATAGCAGTCTTTGCCAGCCGGGATATCACGAACGTCAAGAGCACGAAGGCGCAAGCGAATCCCGGCAGCTACCGAACGCACGACT
>JBKQVW010000115.1:0-6327 GCA_052142955.1 Acidobacteriaceae bacterium
GTCGAAAGGAGTTTACGCCCCAAGGGGCTTCATCCTCCACGCGGCGTTGCTGCGTCAGGGTTTCCCCCATTGCGCAAAATTCCCCACTGCTGCCTCCCGTAGGAGTCTGGACCGTGTTTCAGTTCCAGTGTGGCCGTGCGCCCTCTCAGGCCGGCTACTGATCACTGCCTTGGTGGGCCATTACCCCGCCAACTAGCTAATCGGCCGCGACCCCCTCCTCAAGCTGCTTACGCATTTGATCCGTAGATGTTATGCGGTATTAGCCCCGGTTTCCCGAGGTTATTCCCCACTCGAGGGTAGGTTAGTCACGTGTTACTCACCCGTACGCCACTGTACTCATGGATTGCTCCACTTTCTCGTTCGACTTGCATGTGTTAGGCACGCCGCCAGCGTTGATTCTGAGCCAGGATCAAACTCTCGTTTGAAACCTGATGCATCTTGATTCGACGGAGGTCGAAGAGCAAGATGCTACCTCGCAGCGCTCGAAAGGCTGCGAAGCCTATACTAGTGAGAATGACTAAACCACAACTTCATCGTCATCTCACGACTGGCATATTCAACCAATTGTCAAAGATCCTTAAGAAGCTTCGCCTGAGCGATTTCTTTTGGGATCGAGCTGTCGGATGATTCCGGCAGGTCCTCGAACTTTGCGCGCCAGAAATGCGCTTTTCAGCGTTCGTTCCTGTTTTTTGCGCGACCAAACCAGACTATCAATTTCTAATGACTACTGTCAACCTTGCGTGAATTTTTTCCCGGCAACCCTGGTTGGAAATTTAGGATGCCGGACACTCCGTTCGCGCCGTTTCTTTTCCCAAAGGCGATTCGCCTCACGCCTGTCCGCGTTGGGAGCCGGATCGGTGGAAAAGTTCTGTTGACTATCTATGGGAATGGTAGTGCAAACAAGATGCCTAGATCAGGCTGTTCCGTTCTGCTGGCCTACGAATTCTACTTTAGATATCTCGACGGGCTTGCGGAGTTCTTCACGCCCAGTGATGACAATACTCTTCTTGTGATGAATACGCAACCGTGATGATGTTGAAAAGAGGTCCTGTTGAAAATGCCAGCTCCGACTGGTGGAAGCCTTAGAAGATCTCTTCGTCCGTACGTACCTGAGGTCGCGGCTGCGCAGATTCAGCCAAAAACTGGATCCGCATGTTTGCAATGGTTCGACGGTTCCAGAATGCTACCGCGGTTGCGCCAAGGATTGCCGACCCGGCGATGAGAAATGCTGTCGACCAGCGACCTCTTCTCGCCGCGGAGTCTCGGGTGGCGGTTCCCGCGATTTCCTCCGGCTCCGATTCCTGCTTGCGTCTTTTCTCTGAAGTTCCCATGACTCTTCCTGGTTCCAGACGTTTCTACCGTAGCTGTAGTATGGCATACCGCCGGGTAAGACGCTATCTCTCTTTAGAATCAATCTGAAAATGGAAGCCCGCCGTCTCAATCCAGTTGGGTTGCTGTCCTTGGAATCCGTCAGCTTCTATGAGATTTGGAAGAATGGATCAAAGAAATATATGAAAAATACAAATATTTCGTGCATCGGACGCGATTCTGTGGCATTCTATAGCGGTAAAGGAATGAAGCTGCGCCGCTGGGAACATCCGGAAAGGCGCTCCATCCTTGGCAAGTTGCGTCACTGGCCTCCCGGCACGGACAAATTACCGTTCGTGCCGTCTTTTTTTTCTCTGAACAGGGGAGGGCATGTGAGAGCCCGTTGAAAAGTTGAGCGAGTGGCGGAGCTTATTTCGCGTGACGTTTCTGCTCATACATGTTCGCATCGGCCTTCGCGCAGAGATCTTCGACCGTTTGCGCGTCGTCAGGGTAGATTCCGAGGCCGATGCTCGCGCCCACCGGCAGGCGAACCGCTCCTATGACAATGGGCTCGTTCAAGTCGGCCGCCAGCTTTGCAGCCAACACCTGTGCTCCATGGGGCTGCAGCAGGTCTGAGACAACGACGATAAATTCATCCCCGCCCGCCCGGGCAATCGTGTCGGCCTTGCGAATACGCATCTGCAGGCGCGTGGCAACGATCCGCAGCACCTCATCTCCGACGGGATGGCCATAGGTGTCGTTGATCTGCTTGAAATGATCCAGGTCGATTAACAGTACTGCCACGCGCGCACCGTTGCGCTCGGCCCTCTCAATCGCCTTGGTCAGGCGGTCCTGGAGCAGGCGACGATTCGGCAATCCGGTCAGAGGATCATGCAGAGCCAGGTGGTGGGTGTGATCGATCTGCTCTTCCAGCAGGGTCAGCAGAATTCCGATCGCAACAATATATTTTGGAATGTTCCAAACAGAATCCTGAATGTGAAGACTGGGCCTGTAGATCGACAGGAAGACCGAAACAGGGAAAACCAAGGCCCAGACTACAAAGCCCACGACCGCTGTGAGAGACCCCGTGGTCCTGTGCGGGAATTTTCTCCAGTATTGAACTCCCGCCATCAAGTAGATAACAAAGTAAATGCCGTTGAGTCCGTAGTCCTGCTGTCCGCGATGGATTGCGAGACCCAGCAATATCACCAGAAAAAGCACCGAGAATGCGTAGACATTCCGCCCGCCGGTGGGACTGTCGGGGTCGCGAAAGAAGACAGCAACTACCGATGCGAACAGCAGCGCGTCAGCGGCGTAGTACCAATGCGTGGACGTAACATTCAGATAGACCAACAAGATGTATAGCAGAGTGGCAAACAACCCGGTGCCGGCGATCCATCGAAGGCGCCAACTGTAGTGACCTGCGCCCGCCGCATAGATAAAGGCTGCCCCGGCAAGTGCCAACATCATGGCGGAAAGCGTGTACACAAAGGTCTGCAGATCACCGGGTCGGCCACCAAATATCCGGGTTGCAAAATGAATCAGAATGAAGATCCAGCCCAGCAGCCATGCTTGCAGCTTGCCACCCGCGCGACGCCTCAGAATCGACCAGAATACAAACACGAGAATTGTGAGGGCCAGCAGATCCGGCAGCGGGGCGTAGTTCAACATAGGGAACCAGCGCCGAGATCTTTGTTGGATGCTTCCATTGGCAGGAAAAACCTGTGGCTATCTCTGTCGGCTTTTGGGTCGACCGAAAGGTGCCTTCAGGGTACGTCCTTACCCTAGCACCTTTGAAAATATTCAAACTGGATAATTTGCGGAGAAGCACTTTGAGGTACCCGCCATCATGTTACCGTTGTAACTCGCGGCAGAAATTTCCCCTCGGTAATTCGTCCGGTGTATTTCGCAGATGCGGGCGGCGGACGCGATCGAGCCGTTTTCCGGGATACGGTTTCCTGGGCTGTGGCGAGGATTGAAATTTCAGTCTTCCTGGAAAGATCGTACAATTCTCAAAATAGTTTCAGGAGCCGGACATCTCATGGCCAAGCGTTTCTGGTGGACCCTTTCAATTGCCCTGATCTGCGTTGTGGCCCACGCCCAGTGGACCGATCCAACGGTCGACATTCCCGCATTCCATCCGGCGCCTCCAGCTCGCAGTGCGGTGCTGCCACCGATTCTGCATGGCAAAGAATTGTCCGGGATAAATTTCCAGCTGGCCTGGCAGGTGAAGGTCTATCAGGATGCAGCCAAGATTTCCAGCGTCTTGTATCAGCTTCCCTGCTATTGCCGCTGCGACCGGACCGTCGGACACACAAGTCTGCGCAGTTGTTTTGAGGGGCTGCACGGCGCGGAATGCGGCACCTGCGCGAAAGAAGGCTTCTATGCGTATCGCATGACGCGCAAAGGGTGGACGCCCAGTCAAATTAGGGCCGGCATTGAGCGCGGCGAATGGAAGAAGATCGATCTTGATACCGCCGCGGGAAGCCATCCACACTCCTGAAACCGGCACGGCCCTGCAAGCCGTTCGGATTTCAAGCGATCGACGAAGTCTTCCGACTGGCGTATCGCTCGGGCGGTGTTTTCGTCGCAGAGATCGGACGGCGAACTGGAAATGCGCGAAGGCAGCTCCGCCGCGGTCGATATAATGGAAATGATTCCATTGAGTCATGTTCTTACCAAGGAGATTCACGCCATGCCCTTACAGCCGACGAAACACATCTGGCACAACGGAAAACTTGTTCCCTGGGACCAGGCACAAATCCACGTGATGTCCCATGTCATCCATTACGGCTCGTCGGTATTTGAAGGCATCCGATGCTACAAGACCGAGCGAGGAGCAGCCATCTTCCGGCTTCAGGACCACATGCAGCGCATGTTGGACTCGGCCAAGATCTATCGTATGGACCTGGGCTACACACTCGACCAGCTGAATGACGCTGTTGTCGAGACGGTGGAATCGAATGGCGTCTCTCCGTGTTACATCCGCCCGATCGCGATTCGCGGATACGGCGAGCTGGGCGTGAATCCGACCAAGAACCCAATCGAGGTGTACATCGGGAACTTTGCCTGGGGCAAGTATGTGGCCGGAGATCATGGTGCGGACATCTGCATCTCTTCCTGGAACCGCATGGCCCCGAACACATTCCCCGCGCTGGCGAAGGCGGGCGCCAACTACATGAACTCGCAACTGATCCACATGGAGGCCAAGATCAACGGGTACGACGAGGGTGTCGGACTCGATGTAAACGGGCTTGTGTCCGAAGGCTCCGGCGAAAATCTCTTCGTCGTGCACAAGGGTCAGCTGCTGACCTCGTATCTTGGCAGTTCGGTTCTGGCCGGCATCACCCGCGCGTCCATTCTCACGCTGGCGCGTGATCTTGGAATTCCTGCCGTCGAACAGCCCATTCCGCGGGAGCTGCTTTATATTGCCGATGAGATTTTCTTCACCGGCACGGCCGCGGAAGTTACGCCCATTCGCTCGATCGACCGCATCGTGATCAAAGATGGGGTCGCCGGCCCAATCACCAAGCAATTGGCTGCGGAATACTTTGGCATCGTGTCGGGCAAGCGTCCGGACCGATTCAATTGGCTGACCCCGGTCAAAGTTGCCGTCGCTGAACCGGTGTCCGCGTAGAACAGAACTTATTGGAGCACGAGAACCTAAGGGACAAGGGGTTGTGCCGGTGTCCATCAGCGACGATTTAGAGAAGCTGGCGCTGCAAGAGCAAGCGCTGGTTCTTCCGCGCTTCGATTCTGAAGTGGCATGGCGCATTGGCTCAACCCTTCGCGACTTGGCGTTCCGGCGCAATCTTGGAGTGGCGATCGATGTTCGTCGTTTCGGTCAACCTCTTTTCTATTGCGCGCTTGAAGGAAGCACACCGAACAATCCGGATTGGGTGCGCAGAAAGAGCAATGTCGTCGCCCAGTTCTTTCGGAGTTCGTATGCGATGGGACTGGATTTGCAGCAACAGAAGGCGAACTTGATTGAAAAGTATGGCTTGCCGTTCTCTGAATTTGCGGCGCATGGAGGGAGCTTTCCCATTCGCGTTGAGAACGCAGGTGTCGTCGGCGCGGTGACCGTTTCCGGGCTTCCCCAAAGGGAGGACCACGAGTTGGTCGTCGAAGCGCTCTGCCTTGAGACAGGGCAAAGCTACGCATCGTTGCGGTTGCCGACTCAGGATTGGTAAATCGGACGGCGGCAGGACCTGAAGTATGGGAACGGTGACACCTACCGTGGGGAGGCGTTGTTTGGCAACCATAGCTGGGACATGAAACATACGCAGCCTGGCGGTTCGGCTTCCGACGGTTCCAACGCACTGAATGTGATGCCGGACCTGGCCACCACGATGAAGACCAATCCTCAGTTGAAAGTGATGCTGAACGCCGGCTGCTACGACCTGGCGACGCCGTTTTTCGCTGCGACCTACGAAGAACATCATCGGCCGATCAGTGCCAGCCTCGCGAAAAACATTGAGTACGACTACTATGAATCCGGCCACATGGTGTACGTGCGAGATGCTTCGCTGCACCGCCTGCACGGCAATGTCGCCGCATTCATCCAAAGCACGGAGAATAGCGCCAAGTAATTCGCGCCGGACGGCGTGCGGTCCCTGCTGGAACGGAAACTTACGATGGCGGCGTTTCCACCGCTCCGGGAGAGTTTGGATCGAGCCATGTTTCGTTCGGAGATGACGTTGCGCCAGTCGATCAGCATCACCACCTCCACAGGCTTGCCGGCCAGATGCACGGCAGCCTGGAGGCCTGCGAGGCCTGCGAATCCTGCTCCCAGGATGACGACGCGAGGTTTCCGGGCATTGGTTCCACCCTCGATTGCCATGCTTGAGCCCGCTCACTTTGTGTGACCCAACATTGGCCACAGCCTCGATGTCACAGATTTTAAGATGCACTGCCGCTGATGCCTTCTAGAGCATTTTCTGTTTTACTGTAGACCGTTGATGACGAGTCTGAACCAAGCTCGAGCATTGGCGGGAGTGATGCATGGCAGAGCTTTGGTGG
>JBKQVW010000116.1:0-18839 GCA_052142955.1 Acidobacteriaceae bacterium
CTAAAAAACAGCTTTCAATCCCATTTGGAGGATACGGGGGTCGTCGGCAGAAGTAATTTGACCAAAGCTGCTATCCGTGAGTCCACCATCAGGCATGCCAAAGTTGACATTGTTCAGCGCGTTGTAAAACTCTGCCCGGAACTGAAGCGATACACCGTCGGTTACGTTTGTGTTTTTCAATAAAGCCAAATCTGTATTGAAGTATCGTGGTCCACGAAGAATATCCTTTCCAGTATTCCCGAAAGTCCCGATTGCATTGGGAGCGAAATCGGAAGTATTGAACCATTCATTGATTAGCTGTGTATGCGACCGACCCGTACTCAGGACAGCATCCTGAACTTTTGGCACAGTCAAGTCTGCACGATCTGCCCCCATAGCACTGAAGGAATTATCGTAATCGCTAAAGACTGTGAACGGAAAGCCTGTTTGCCAATTTGCTATCCCGGTGAGACTCCATCCATTGATCAGCTTGTCCGCTGGACCATGAAACGGTGCGCGAGGGAAAGTATAGTCCCCTGAAATTCTAAATACTTTGTTGACGTCTCCGGCATCCGGGCCATAATCAAAATCGCGTCCGCAACTGCATGTATTGGTTGCTAAACCTCCCGGCTGTCCATTGGGACCGAAATCATCGAGTGCACGTGACCACGTGTAATTCGTTAGAAAAGAAAATCCGTGAGTGAATCTCTTTTCGAGGCTCAACTGGAGAGCGTTATAGTTGCTGTCCACGCCCGAATTGATCGAATCAACGAATCCAAACGATGGATAGATTCTCCGTTGTTGTGTATTTGCCTCCGTCGACTGCCCAGGAATGTAGATGGCTGGATTCAATTGCAGCAGCCCAGCTTCTTGATCCCCTGTACCACCCAGATAACTCCCTTTGTTTCCCATATAGGCGGCACGAACAAGCCAGCTGGTTCCAATCCCGCGCTCCAAGGTCAGATTCCAGGTCAAGACTTGGGGAAGACGAAAATGCCGGGAAAAAATCTGCGTAAAGGAAATATCCTGCGGGAACGTAGCGCTAGGACCAGGATTTCTAGGACCAAATTGCTCTGGAAATGGATTCGCCACACCCGCGCTTCCATATGGGTCGGTAAAATCAACATCGGTAAGATTCACGATAGGAGCAAACGGAGGTACCCCAACAACGTCTTCGAACGCTACGGTATTCGGCGCCTCGTAATAATAGCCAGCTCCGCCACGAAGGCTAGTTTTCCCATCGGCTGTCAGTTGAGACGCAAATCCTATACGTGGGCCAAGATTGCTGAGATTATTGTAGATCGACGATGCTGGACATCCCGCATCGTGGTCGCTTCCTCCAAAGATCAAGCCTACAGGCGCATTTGGGTAACGCACAGATTGCGCTCCCGGTACGAAACATGCCACTCGTCCCTCGCTGTCTTTGTAAGGGATAAAAGGATCCCAGCGTAAACCAGCGCTGACAGTGAATCGAGGACTTACGCGCCAGTCATCCTGGACAAATGCACTCCAGTCAATTCCCGTAAAGTCAAGGTACAGGCCTCCTGCTTGAGTGAAACTTGATACAGCCCCCAGCACAAAGTCTGCGACATTATCTCCCGAAAGACTGTTTGAGAAAGAGAAATTTCCATCTGCTTGATATGTATTCCCCATTGGGGCTCGAATGCGCAAAAACTCGCCCCCGAATTGAATTTCATGCGATCCCTTGATTAGCGTGGCGACTTCGCGAAGAGATTGGTCACCACGGTCCCAATTTCCAGTGGCAGGCTGCTCCCCAATCGTAAAGTTGCCCGATATATCTACGTTGAGGGTTGGCTTGAAATTGGTGGGCTGCGCGATCAGTGCGCCAGCATCCGCAATCGTGAAGGGCGCAGCGGAAAGCGTGTCACCATTTTCGCTGGTGTAGCCGAAGTAGCTATTGAGCAAGAAGTTAGATGAAATCGTGTAAATATCAACCGCACTGATATGCTTCAATGTTAGGCTTTGCGGGTTTTCTGTATCCCCTTCAAGGACGTTGGACGCAGGGGGAAGCATGATTGGAATATTGTAGTTCAGCTGGAAATAGTGACCACTCAGATGATGTTTCCCAACAGTATAGTCCGCTTTGATTAGATATTCGTTAGTGTCCTGGACGGTTGGAGCGCCGTTGTAGGTCAGCTGACGGCCAGGTCCATTCGGAAGAGGAATGTGTTGTAAAAGATATTGCGCTACGGAGTCTAACCTATTCGGTGGAACTTGGTTATCGAGAAATGGCACTCCGGTGTTCGGATCTACCAATTGCGTGTCTGGTAGAAGGTCTGAAAAGTCGCCTTGGCGTTCCGCAGCTGTGGGTACAAAAGCAACTTGTCCATTCTGGGCTGTATTCGTCCGGGTACCTTGATAGGACCCAAAATAAAACAATTTGTCCTTTATAATTGGGCCGCCGAGGGTAGCTCCAAACTGGTTTTGTTTTAGTGGGTTTGGAGAGGTGGCAAAGTAGTTTCGAGCATCCATGGCATAGTTCCGCAAGAACTCAAAAGCGTCGCCGTGAATTTGGTCTGTGCCGGACTTGGTGACAATGTTGACGACCCCGCCGGTCGCATTCCCATATGCAGCACTCATGTTGTCTGTTTGAACGTTGAATTCCTGTAGGGCATCAGGATTGGGAAAGGGCAGATTTGTGTTGATGTAGGTATCGTTGTAATCCACACCATCCAGCAAATAATAAACACCATTGGCTCCGCCGCCATTGATTTTGGCGTATTGCTCGCCGGGGAGAACGCCACCTTCACAGTTGGACGCGCAATTTTGCGACGACACATCCACAGCGCCGGGAATGAGAAAAACCAGTTGTTGCGCTTCGCGACCATTCAGCGGCAAGCCCACCATGTTCCGTTGGTTGACAAGCTGGCCAACCGCCGCAGACTGAGTGGTTACCATGGAGGGATTTGCCTGAACTGTGACCCGTTGGGTGACTGCGCCCACCGACAATGTAACGTTCTGACTGGCGGCCTGTCCGACCGTTAACACGATGCCTTTTTGGTCATACGCTTGGAAGTTAGGCATCTCCACAGTCATTTCATAACTCCCAACAGGGAGACTCGGAAAGAGATATGCGCCAGTGGACCCTGTGGTTGTTGTTTGCTTGTATCCGGTTGTCACCTGCTCGACTGTTACAGCCGCGCCCGCCACTGTCGCTCCTGCTGTGTCCGTGACCGTGCCGCTGAGTCGGGCGGTGGTGAACTGGGCCCTCGCTGGAGCAGTCCACATCAGTCCCGCCAAAAACAATAGAAAAGCAAATACAACCTTGTAGTTCGCATCCTTGCAGGCTTTCCATCCCACAGCCGTGCGCCTATACGCTTTCCTCATTGCCTTCCCCCTAGTGAAACGTGCTGGATTTGCACAATTGTTACAGTTGCGATTCTTTTCTATTGATTTACCCTCATATTCGTGCTGTTTTCTATAATGTATGTAATTGTTTAGTATCGAATTTCAACTTTGTCAAGCATGAAACTATAGAGGAGGTAGAAAAAGTTATGCTGGTGACGGTAGAATTGTGCCAAAACTCCATTACAGAGCCATGCACACAGATTTCACCTGCGTGTACAGATCCAGAACTTCATGGCCCATTTCCCGTCCCCAACCTGATTGCTTGTACCCCCCAAAAGGCAGTGCCGCATCGAACACGTTGTAGCAATTGATCCACACCGTCCCCGCTCGCAATTGCGAGGCTAACCGGTGCGCTTTGCTGACGTCACGCGTCCAGATTCCAGCAGCCAATCCGTAGATGGAGTTGTTCGCGGTGAAAAGCACTTCCTCGGGATCGTGAAACGGGATGGCCGTTACGACCGGCCCGAAAATTTCTTCCTGACAGACCTTCATGTTGGGTTGCGTGTCGATGAGTACGGTCGGCTGCACGAAATAGCCCGGGCCGCTCACCTTTTCCCCGCCTGCGGCCGCTCGCGCACCTTCTGCAAAACCGGATTCCAAATACCCGCACACTCGGCTCAACTGCTCTTCTGAAACCAACGGCCCCATGTCCGTATCTGGATTGAGTCCGGGTCCCACCTTGATCTTCTTTGCCTCTGCAGCAACGCCCTCGACGACCTGATCAAACACGGATTGCTCAACCAGCAGACGCGAACCAGCGGTGCAGCACTGGCCATGATTGAAAAAAATTGCGCGAGCGCTACCGGCAATTGCCGCGCTAATATCTGCATCGCGAAACACAATATTTGGAGACTTCCCGCCAAGTTCCAGCGATACTTTCTTCAGATTCCCGGATGCGGCCCGCACGATAAGCTTTCCTACCTCGGTCGACCCGGTAAATGCAATCTTGTCGACGTTTGGATGAGCTGCCAGTGCCGCCCCTGCCGTTTCTCCAAATCCCGACACAATGTTTACGACGCCATCGGGAAATCCGGCTTCCACGATCAACTCTCCCAAGCGCAACGCACTCAAAGGAGTCTGCTCCGCAGGTTTCAGGACGACGGTGCATCCCATGGCCAGCGCAGGTCCTAACTTCCAGGCCGCCATCAACAGGGGAAAATTCCACGGAATGATTTGACCGACAACTCCTACCGGCTCGCGCAGCGTGTACGCAAAATGTCCACCTGTCGAAAGAGGAATTGTCTCGCCGCCAACCTTGGTCGCCCAGCCCGCCATATAACGAAACAGGTCCACGGCGAGCGGAACATCTGCCACGCGGGCGACGGAGAATGGCTTGCCATTATCCAGCGTCTCGATTTGCGCAAACTCATCGCGATGCTGCTCGAGCAGGTCGGCCAATCGCCAGATCAGCTGGCCTCGGCTGGACGGTGTCATCCGAGACCACGACCCACCGTCGAAGGCGCGGCGTGCAGCCTTGACTGCACGATCGATGTCTTCCACATCCCCTTCGGCGACCGTTGCCAGCACGCCTCCAGTCGCCGGATTATAGGTTTTAAACGTCTTCCCGGAAGCCGCCTCTATCCACCTTCCATCAATCAGCAGCTTCTTCGTGCCCTTCAGAAAATCGACGACAGATGCATCCATTTGCACCGATGATGTTGTTGCACTCATACTTCCTCCTCCAGCTGATGAACGTCGTTGTAGATCACACCAAAATGGTACGAATGCCGGTCAATTCGCAGAAGTTGACCAACGCGGGATATAGTTCTTCTCCGTAGCCGAGGCATGCATATTCATTTGTCCAGTTTTGAAGGAGAGCTTCGATATCGCAGTGGGCAGTCACGAAACCGTGAGGCCAGAACGGTATGTTGCATTCGCGCAGCCGCCGTTCTAGCTGTTCCTTCGCAGGCTCAAAGATACTTGCACGCGCAAGCACCATGACAAACTCTCCGTTTACTCGGCCCAGGCGCGCTAACACTCCTTCGCCCGCCTTGCAGAGCAATTTGACGGACAGTCCACCGGCCCCGCCCTCGGTTGGAATGCCATGTTCGGCAAATCCAGCGGGCCCTAGCTTGCTGGCCAGGGAAGGAGGGCAGGCACCATCGCCAATAATCTTGATCTCGTTCGTTCTCTTGTCGATGTGCTGAAGATCGCCGTAGTACACGCGCTCTTTGCTGAGCTTTGTGAGCAGAAAAACCGTAAGGGCAGTATTAAAATCTCCCAAGGTAGACGTACCGAATCCATCCTCCAACATCATGCTTTGCGCAAAGCAGGTAGCAGAGTAATCATCCGCCAGGCCAGGGAACGATTGAATGGTATAGAAGTCGAATTTCTCGCGTTCGACAATCTGCTTCAGCGCCAGATACAGCCGTATGGAGCGCTCATTCACGACATTGTTCGGCGGAACAGCGCCGAATAATTGTTTCAAGCGAGGCCCAAGGTTCTTGATTTCTTCCGGCGATATTTGCTCGGCTGTCCGGATGACTTCTGTGGTGTCGCGAGAATCAATATCGACTCCGAACATTCGCATCCATTGCGATGGATCAGCGGCTCCGCAGGTCTGCCCCATGCCGCGGCCGCCGAACGTACCCATCGTGGACAGGTTGAGCATGCTCTTCAGATGAGCGGCTTGCGCAAAACTGACGATGCTTGCGATGGTCTCGATGGCGTCGGCTTCCCCGTACACAAACTTGTGCGGCACTCCAATCTCAAGCAGACCACCGTGCATTACGAGACCGCCGACCGGCCTCCACCCTTGTGAACCGGGATGCGTCCACAGCAGCACGCCCTTTCCGGTTGCGGCATAATCCCGGATGGCCCCGACTAGATTCGCTGCCCAAATCCATGTTCCCGAGAAAAGGATGACCGCATCGACTTGGTCGTCGTGCTTCATCCTACGCAGAGCCTCTTTCGCTTCTTCCTTCGTCGCCACAACAACCGGGTGCTCGACTAACTGAATACCAGCAGCGATGAGCTGTCGTTTTGCGGCAGTAACGATCGATTCATCGATGAAGGGTTGACCCATAGGATCTGGCAGGCCATCCTTATGAACTCCGTAGACAATAAAACCTATCGTTGGCTGAATCACGCTTTACTCCTCATTTATGTGCCTGGTTGCTGTCGGATGTTCGAATACGCTCAACATGGAATTCAACTGATCGTATCTTTTTTTTATCGGGAGGTAAGCTCGCGTTAGCTCCCGATCAGGTTCAAAGACCTTCTCTTCCCGGACCATGTGCTTGACTGCCTCAAAAATGGTTGGGTAATGCCCAACAGCTACCCCGGCAAGAATCGCGCCTCCCAGACATACCGACTCCGGGCAACTCATCAGGTGAAATTTGCGCTCGGTCATCGCAACTCGTAACCGCATGCCAAGCAGGGACTGGGTGCCTCCGCCGGTCGCGTAGATATCCGTAAACGGGCCCAACGTCCGTTCGAAGATTCCGGTCATGGTTGAGAGTTCGCAGGCGATACCTTCGAGAATTCCCTTATAGATATGGCCGCGATGCGAACCTGCTGTAAGCCCGAAGATTGCTCCGCGCGCGTCCGGATTGAAATCTGGATTACAGGTTCCAATCAGATGCGACACGACCACCAATCCGCTTGGCTGTTCCGGCGCCAGCAGCTCCAGATCAGAGAAGCGCGTCTCCGTTGATTTGTCCAGGTTGGAGGGATGAAGCAGATCGGAAAACCACTGGATCATGATGCCGGCGGGAAAATAGGCCAGAGTAATATATTTTTCCGGAATTACGTGGCAGTACGTGTTCAAGCTAGAAGCCAGCGCATCTTCACTGATCTGGGGCCCATCCGAAGTGGCTGCAATACTCTCATAGGTCCCCATCGAATCGAACACTCTTCCGCCGGCAATCACACCGACTCCCACAGAGCCGCATGCCTGATCGTGACCTCCCACAATCATCAAGGTCCCTGCCCTTAGTCCCAGTTGGCGGGCCGCATCGGGCGACAATTTTCCCGCAATCGTTCCGGCAAGAACCGGAATAGGGAGGGAGTCTTGCCCCAAATTGAGACGAGACATGATCTCGTCCGACCAGCATTTTTTTCGGATATCGAAGGCCATGAATCTGGACGCAAGAGAGTAATCGATAAAGGGAGGAAGCCCAAGTCGCGAGAAGATATAGCTGATGACGCTAAGGAAGCGGGACCCGGCCTGAAACAATTGCGGCTCATGCTTTCGCAGCCATATCAACTTAGGAACTGGGTACATCGTATGGGCGGTGTGGCCGGTCAGTTCAAATAGATGTCTGCGCCCGATTTGCTGCTCGCACCAGGCGGCTTCCGCGGTCGCACGAGTATCGATGTTCAAAATCGCAGAGCGAAGAGGTGCGCCTGCGGAATTTACGGGGATCAGCGTTTCCCCATGCGAGCTGAGGCAGACCGCCTCGATCGTATCTTGCCGGTGTAATCCGCAGATCGCGCGCGACACAGTCGTCACCGCATCCAGAAAGGTGTCGGGGTTCATTTCCGCGAAGGACGGCCGCGGAAATTCTGGCGCATACGATTGCGTGCATTGCGCCAGCGTCTCCCCTGAGGAGGAGAACAGCACTCCCTTGCAACGGCTCGATCCTATATCAATCGCGAGTAGGCTCATATAACAGTGCGAAAACAACCGTCAACTATTCGTCATCACGCGCATTTGAAGTTTCATTTTCAAAGAAACGCTCTGGCCGGTGAAGAAAATGTTCGCCCTGTTTTCCTTTCGACGATGCGAACTTCATCCGCCACGATGGAAGCCTGATCGACACCTTGAAAGTCGGTTGGCACTTCGAATAGCAGCGCCATGTAGCGAAGGCTGACGGTGGTTCTTGCCGCAAGCCAGCGATACGTCGGCTCCCCGAACAAGGTACCTTGCGATACCGTTTCCCGTCTGGGAATTGCAAAGGGCGTCGTGCTGAATTCCATGCCTCTACAGAAAGTTCGTTCACCCCATGGAGCTTCGGATCGGGCAAAACTCTCTTCCCAGTTTCCGACCCATGGAAAATCCGCGCGACGAAACAGATAAACGATCAGCAGCTGAAGCCCAGGATTCGAAGCTGCGACGTAGCCGAATTCAACTCCTGGATCGAGCAATTGGGCCGTATATTGCGCGCAGGCCTCTTCCGGCGTTGTTCGCAGATCGCGCTTGCCGCCATCTTTGGCGGGGGCCATCGGCCATTCAAAGTTGGTATCGGGCTGCAACAGCATACGGCTGCTGTAGCTCGCACCACAAACTCTGCCCTTCACCGCAGGCATGTCCACCATGGTCGCTCCGCATTCCAGGAACGGAGGACCAAGGGTTACGTGCTCATTCCAGCTGATGGGGCGATCGAAGCTCATCAAGTTCGTCGCGGATTCCTCGCAGTAGACGACGGGTTGGTCCAGGTCGATGGACAACTTGCGCGAAAATTCTATCCTTGCTTCCGGCAACAACAACCTGCATTCGGCCGTCGGCACGCTTCCCGTTTGTAATGCAGTGATAGTCCACTTGAGAGCGGGTGCCTCGCCATGCGTGCTGTGTCCGGCGGCGATCTCTTCGGCGGAAGGCGGCCCGAAATGGTCAAAGCTAAGACTGTGCCCAGCAAGCCCCGCCAACAATCTTCCGTCTGGCAGCGGACCATAGGTGGAACAATCCCGAGTTGGGTCGTACCGATAAGGTTCTATCGTCTTCCATTGCGGTCTCCACAGTGGATTGATTCCTGGATGCCGGTTGGATACGAATTCGCAAATATGGCCGCCGCCTTCGAGCATGGAGACGTGACCCCACTCGCCTGTGAGACGAAATCCAGGACGCCCGTCAAGCAGGTCCTCCACGCGCTCGAATGTGTTGGATTGCACACTCTTTGCTGCGGTCATGACCGTGCCAGCGTTTCAGCATTGACGTAATCCAATGCCGCACGCGCCTGCCGCAAGAATTCCGGCATGTTCTCTGCCTGAAATACATTCCGGCCAAAGAAAACACCTGCGGCGCCGGCAGCCATTACGCCACGCACGACATCCAACGCTGCCGCATTTTGACTCCCGCCAAGCACCAGAATCGGAATCGGGCAGTCCTCCACAACAGACCGCATCTCCGCTACATTCCCCGCATAATCCGTCTTAATTGCGTCTGCTCCCAGCTCCACGGCCATGCGTGTATGGAGCTTCAACCACTTGGGATCGCCGGGACTGTCAACTCCCTTGCCCCGTGCCAGTGTCTCCACGATCAGCGGAATTCCCACCTGCTCACATTCGCGGGCCACTCGTGCGTTGCGCTCAATCTCCTTGGCTTCGAACTCGGCATCTCCTGTACCCACCACCATATAGGTCAACACCGCATCAGCGCCGTGACGAAGCGCCTCTTCCGGCCTTGCCAGCATACAACTGCGCAGCACACCTGCCGGACCTTCTGAGAGCGCGTTCCACACCGTTGTCCAATCGATTCGGGCGATAATCCCCGGCGTCTTGCCGGGCGCGAAAACCTGCGCGCAATGGCTCAGCAGCCCCAGGTTGAGCAAGATTCCATCGACACTGGCCTCCGCAAACCTCCTGATTTGCTGAATTGGATCTTCCGTTCCGCGAATGGGCCCCAGTACCAGCGCGTGATCAAAGGCGACCACAAGTGACCCATGACCTGGTCCCCGCAAAATACGATTGAGGCGAATTGCCTTTCCCACGTCTATCAAGAAACCCCCTAGCCTGTCCGTCTTTAGAAAACCCGTCGCTGTACCCCCATAAACTATCTAGAAAAAGATCAAATGTCAATCTTTTATGTTCTTTTGTATTCTTTTGTGATCGAATTGAGAATGATACCCTGAAGCTGACGGACCGCTATACACTTTCTATTGGTGAATCCTGCGTCTCGCAGCGCTAACCTGAAGGGCAAATCGATGAAACGCTCATGACCCTGCCGAATTTAGCCAAAAAGACGCAATTCACACAAGAGTGCATGCCGCCCGAAACACGGCTTTTGCTGCTATGCTCAAAATCGTTATGACCGACGGAGCTAGAAATGGCACCGCGATCCAACGCGAAGGACGACAACATGCTTGCTGAGGAACGGCGTTTCCGAATTTGTGAAGTCCTCGCCAGGCAGCGCACGGTGAGCGCTACCGAGCTTAAAACGACACTCGGGGTGACAGCGGCGACGATCCGCAGAGATTTGGCTGCTCTGGAACAAGAAGGATTGCTGGTTCGCTCCCATGGAGGTGCCGTTTCCAAGGCGTCCAGTACCAACTTCCAACCCTCCTATGAAACTCTTGGGCGCACGAATCTTGAAGAGAAGCAGTGGATCGCTGCAGAAGCCGCGAAGTTGATTCTCGATGGAGATACAGTTTTTTTGGAAGGCAGCACCACTGTTTACGAGCTCGCCGCTCACCTGCTACAGCGGAATCGTCTTACGGTCGTCACAAACTCACCGCTGATTGTCTGCCAGCTTCAGCGCGCCGCACATATCAACGTCATGTGCACAGGGGGCGACTTACAACGCGATATTTTCTATCTTTCCGGACTTTGGGCGCAGCGATCGCTCAATGAAATTCGGGTAGACAAGGCGATTCTGGGCGTCAGTGCGATTGATCCTGCCTATGGCATATCGACTGCCAGCCAGGGTGAAGCCCTGATTAAGAAACTGATTGCAAAAGTTGCCAAGGAACGGATTGGATTGGCGGACCACAGCAAATTCGGCAATCAAGGATTCGCGTATGTCGGACCGTCCACCGACATCCACACGTTGATTACAGATTCCGGCACTGACGAGAAACACATCAACGCTCTTAGAGAATCTGGAGTACAGGTCATCGTGGCCGGACGGCCAGACACCCGAAAATCTGCGGACCGGGCACGTGCAGCGGCCAAGTAGCCACTCATCCTTGTGTGCCAGCGCAAAATTTAATTGCAAATAAAATGCTTTATCAACAGCTTTTTTTATCTATTCCTCGGAAGGTAGATCGAAATTAACAAGATCGCTTCGAAATCCGCGAGTCCGGATGGCTCCATAGCTTAGTCCAACCAGCATCCAAGCAATGCCTGCCACTTTGGCGCTGGCATGAAGGTTCCACCACAATAAAAGGCAAATTGAAAATCCACAGATCGGAACCAGGGCGTCACTCCATCCCCTCTTTGGCGCTCGAACGTAATAGCGCAGGAACGACGAGGCGTTAACGCCCATAAAAGCCACAAGTGCTCCAAAATTCAGCAATTCAACGCCAGTTTCAAAGCTGAGAGTCAACGCACCAATCAATGCAATGGTGCCGGAAAAAAGAACATTATTGCGTGGAATTTGAGTGCGGGGATCCAGAAAGCCAAAGAAGCGTTTTGGCAGAGCGTCGCTTCTGCCCATTGCATATAGAAGGCGTGCGGCACCTATTTGCGATCCCATGCTGGAACCAAGGGTCGCGACCAGCAGAGTGGCATTGATCAATTCGAGGAGCCACCGTCCACCCGCCAGACCGGCGACATGTACGTATGCGGTAGCAACCTCGGGAAATGGACGCGATAAGGGCCAGATGAGCTGTGCCGCGTACACTTCGCACGTCGCCAGCACCCCTGTAATCAGGCAGACCAGTACGGTTGCCAGCAGAATGTTCCGCCGGGGATTCCGGGCTTCTTCTGATAACGTGGAAATTCCATCGAATCCTATATAAGTAAGGATCGCCAAAGATGTTCCCCGGAGAACAGCGCTCACGTGAAAAGTTTGGGGGTTGAAAAATGGAGCGGTAAAAAACCCTGGAGCGCTATGAGGATGTCCGACGATATAGCGAGCCGCAACGACAAAAAAGATCGTGATGACGACTCCCATCCCAATCGCGATACCATTATTGATCTGGGCCGATGTGCGGATTCCGCGCAGGTTAAGACTTGTAAAAAGCAGAGCATAAAATACAGCGCAAATTCCATACGGTATTCCCGGTGCCAGGTTCAGTGTCAATTGGGAACAGAAAATCACGCCGATCAAGGGGTTCAACAAATAATCCATGACCATACCCCAACCGGTGACGAACCCCAGCGCGGGATGGATCTCCTTACCTACATACGTGAATGCCGATCCCGCACTCGGGTATGCGCTGGCCATCCTTCCATAGCTGACCGCAGTAAAGAGCATGGCGACCATGGCAATGAGAACTGCAGTGGCAACATGTCCATGCGCCTGCTCACTGACCACGCCATACACCGGCATCGGGGCGGTAGGTTGAATGACTACGATTCCATACAGAACCAGGTTCAGTAAGCTCAACGTGCGGCGCAACTTGGGAGGGTGGTCGCCCACGCAGCTTTCATCTTTTATCATGCCTATTCCCAATTCAACCTCGAGAGCTTCATCTTGCAGTTCTCACACTACCTCAAAGCGAATAGAAAGTTGCATAGATTGACTATAAACGAATATATTTATGCACAACGTGACACGTTCATAAAGATTTTTCTGACTGGCAGCGAAGCAATTGTACCCGCCGAAGATGACAGATTTAACTCTCGATGAAATGAGGGACACATGGGTAGAGTAGGCGTAGGCAAGAGGTTCCTTTCTGACTCCCCTAGGCGCGTCTTTCGGCAGATCACAATCTGCCTAGGCATCGTCCTTGGCGCGGTAAACCTGGCCTTCGCCGCCAACGTGACACTGCATAGTCAAAGCATGTCGCTGATCATCCACCCTGAGGATGGTTCTTACGAAATTCTGGAGACAAATCTGCACTGTCCGGTGATTCACGCACGAATTGCTGCAGAAATCGACCACAAATGGGTGAGGCCCAGCGATTATCCCCGGCACGAGGTATCACAGTCAACTTTCCAGGATGCGCTTGGAGGCGGCCGCCAGATTTCGGTTCGGTCGACTGGACTCGCTGACCTGCCGGACCTCTTTTACACCATCCAAATGTATGATTCGCAGCCATTCGGCACGATTACAGTCCAGGTACAAAACCATACCGCTCATACCGTAACAGTCCAGGACCTTCGCAGTGTGGAAGCCATCGGAACGCGCGCCATCAACCTGGGCAATACCGAGGACAGCGACCGCGTGCTATCGGACAGCTTTAGCGAAGACTGGCCGCCATTACAGATCCGGGACCTGGGACAAGCAGAGCGAGGAATGCTGCGGGCGGTCGGCAGTCAACTAATCTACAACCGGCAAAGTAAGGAAAGCCTGTTTTTCGGAGCATTGACGTCGGAGAAATTTCTTACGATCCTCCACCTGGAGGAGAAACCTGACGCACGGAATGTTTCCAGCATTGTTTCCTATCGTGTCGACTCCACGGGAACCACTAAGATTCAGGCGACCGATCCGGAATCTGAATTAAAAGATGGCCCGGCAAAAAACCTGATCGAATTGAGCCTCCCTGTTCCACCCAACGGAACAATTTCTTCCGAGCGGTTGATGTTTGCTGCAGGGAACGACTACTACAGTCAGCTCGATCATTACGGTACAGCCATTCGTGTCCTGCACCATAGCCGGGTGAGCCCGGACAATCTTCTTGGCTGGTGGAGCTGGACAGCTTTTTATTCCAACATTACCGAGGGGAATACGTGGACCAACGCGCAATGGCTGGCTGAGTACCTGAAAAAGTTTGGCTACGACTACTTTCATCTCGATCTGGGGTATGGTTACGCCCGTAGCGAGTATGCGACCCCGGATGCCTCCAAGTTTCCCCGTGGCCTACTGCCGCTGACACGCAAGGTGTGTGGGCTTGGTCTGAAGATGGGTTTCTGGACTGCTCCGTTCGAAGTAAGCGGCCGGTCGTGGGTTTACCAGCACCATCAGGACTGGCTGGTGCACAATGCCCAGGGGGAGCCTATCCGCATTGGGGAAAATGACGAAGATGGTAAAGAGATTCTTTTTGTCCTGGACAGCACCAATCCCGCTGCTCAGCAATATCTTCTCCAGACCTATCACACCCTCGTAGACAAGTGGGGCGCCAGCTACATCAAGCTCGACTTCATGGATAACACTGCCATTGAAGGCGACTATTATCGCCCGAATACAACCGCGCTAGAAGCTCAGCGCATCGGATTGAGGGTCATCCGCGAGGCAGTAGGGGAACACGTTCTGCTCGACAAAGACGGCAGCCCCATACTGAACCCGGTCGGAATTGTGGACGATGGACGAATTTCGCAGGATACCGGCCACACGTTTCTCCGGAGCAAGGAAGCTGCGCCTGGGATTGCTGCCCGATATTACATGAATGGCAATTTCTTCCGCGATGATCCCGATGCGTTTACAGTCTCGCGGCAGGTAATTCTAGATGGACCTATCCACGCCCCTCTCACTCTCTCAGAAGCGCAGGTTTCCATCGTATTGGCGGCGGTTTCTGGAGGAATGTTCGAAATCGGGGATGACCTGCCCAAATTAGGCGAAGATCCAGACCGGGTCGCATTGGTCGAGAATCCCGATCTATTGCAGATGGCGAAACTCGGTCGAGCTAGCCTACCCGTCGATCTTTTGACCTACCGAGCTGAGGATGAACAGCCGAGCATTTTCTTGCTTCGAGAAGATGCCCGCCAGACAATGCTGGCGGTTTTTAATTGGACGGAGGGACCTCGGTCCCGCACGTTTGGCTTTTCCCAACTTAATCTTCCAGCGAAACACACGTATAAGCTATACGATGTCCTGAATCATGATCGGCCCGTGGCCCTGGACAACGGCACGATTCAACTGGATGGCCAACCTGCGCACTCTGTCCGGCTGATCAAGATCATCGATGCTTCGATTCCTGCGGCGGCTCCTTCGATCACCGCAAACGTTCCCGCAAACGCCAAAGCGGACGAGCAGCTCTTGTTTTCCTGCGTGGCTGCCAAAGGCGGGGTCCCTGCGCTGGCCTATCATTGGGATTTTGGTGATGGTGTCACAGCGGATGGACCAAAGCTGACACATACATATACAGAGACAGGCACATACAAAGTACGGCTAATGATTGAGGGTATAGACGGAGCAGCTTGGCAAAAGAGTTTTTCCATCATCGTGCGAGGTACTCTGGAACCAATGCCCCCACAACGTTACGTTGAACCCAAAAACTGAACGGCTGCTTCGACTTGATCTCTAGGAAAATCAAAACGTCAGATCCTGCAGATTCGTGGGTCAGATACGGACAGCGATTCTCCTTCTGTGAGGTGTAGCTCAGGCAGACAGCGCCAAGACGCGAGTGAGCGCATCGAGAGATTACTGAGTGCTGCATTTGAGGAACAGGAGTAAGCGTCCAGAGTTCCCCTCTAGGGAAACTCTGCACAGGTCCCCAATCCACAGCCAGCTTGCATAAAATTGAAGCATGAAGCGGAAGGCGCATTTCCAGCGGACATTGGCGGCACAGACGGGTTTTGATCAGTGGGGTCGCAAGAGCAAACGGGAGCAGTTTCTCGACGAGATGAACGCGGTCGTTCCCTGGCCGCGTCGGCAAGCGCTGGTTGAACCCCACTATGCGAAGGCGGGCAAGGGACGCCATCCGGTTGGTCTGGAGATTATGCTGCGGATTTATTTCGTGCAGCAGTGGTTCAAACTGTCCGACCCCGGCATGGAAGATGCGCTCTATGACTCGGCTGCGCTGCGGCGCTTCGTGGGAGTCGATCTGGGAGTAGCGGCAGCGCCCAACGAGACCACCCGCCGCGGCGGGCCGTTTCGGCCATCTATTGGAAGAGCACGATCTGGGCGGCGCGATACTGGATGAGGTCAATCGCCATCTGGCCACGAAGGGCATCCGCATCGCCACCGGCACGATCGTCGATGCAACCATCATCCACGCCCCCAGTTCGACCAAGAACTCGACCGGCGAGCGCGATCCGGAGATGCACACGACCCCGAAGGGGAATCAGTGGTACTTCGGCTTGAAGGCGCACATCGGCGTGGATAGCAAGGAAGGCATCGTACACTCGGTCCGCACCTCAGCGGCCAGCGTGGCGGATAGCCCCATGCTTGCCGACCTGCTCCACGGCGAAGAGGGCAAGATCTGGGGCGATGCCGGCTATCAGGGGCAAGGAGATACGATCCGCGCAGCCGCGCCGCACGCGCAATGACTTGCCGCCGCACCAGGTTCAAAAACTATGTGGACGAAGAAGCCCGGCGCAAGAATACAACCAAGTCGCGAGTCAGAGCGAAACGGGAACCTCCGTTCCGGATACTGAGGCGGATCTTCGGCTTCGACAAGGTGAGATACAGGGGGCTCAAAAAGAATCACAACCGGCTGTGCGCCTGCTTCGCCTTGGTCCATCTCTGCCAGCACCGCCAACGGTTGGCCCCGCTCGGGGCGTAGTGTCTCTGGAGGCAGAAATACGGCCCCCAGAGACAACCCATCAACCCGCATAGCCCTTCGTCTTGGGTAAATCCTGCTCATAAAACGCAGAGAAATCGCGAAAACGCTCTGGCGCTACGAAATCAGTGGCCTGCGCAGAGCTTCCTTTGTGTACCACGGAGAGCGCTTTTTGCCGTCAGGGTGCGCCAGCAGGTTTTTCAGTCAAAAGCAAAACCCGCTGAAATAGCGGGCTTTAGCGGAAGATAGCTGGTAGCGCTAACGGGAATCGAACCCGTGTTTTAAGATTGAGAATCTCACGTCCTAACCCCTAGACGATAGCGCCATTACTTTCAACGATTTACAGTTGAGATCGTGCTTACTAGCAAACTTACTATCACTCCTGCTAGAATTTCCCATCAGGAAGGCATGGGCAGACGAGGGACGGCTCTGGACAAGTACCCCTCGTACTAGCAGATTGGAAGGAGCGGCATGGATAGTAAGCAGCGACATCCGGTGAACCTTAAACAGTATCGCAAGGTGGGCGGGAAATGGCAATTCGCGCCCGTCGCCCGCGATGCCAAAGGGAACCCCGATCCTCGCCTGGTCCTCCTGAATGGAGAGCCGGTGAGTTCGAAAGGCGGCACCTTCTACCTCGACTTCAGTGAGAACGGGAAACGCAAGCAACAGCCCATTGGGACGATTCCTCGGGAAGCCCTGGAAGCCTGGCGAACCAAGTTGGCCATTCTCACCGGGCAGATTGAGCCCGATCCTGAGACGGAAGCGGCGTCGGAGGCTGGCCTGACGGTCGATCGTGCAATCGAGAATTACCTGGTCGAGGTGGAGGCCACCAAGGGCGAGAAAACATACCGGCAATACCGCCGGGAATTGGAGTGGTTCCGGACGCATTGCAAGAAGCGCGTCGTCTCCCAACTGAACCGGGGTGATGCAATGGCTCTGTTCGCACAGGGGCGCAGAGAGTTGTTAGACGGAAAGCCGCTCAACCAGAAGACCATCAACCGGCGCGTGATCATCATGCTCCGCGCCATGCGCAGCCAGGGCGCAGTAATCACCATGAATAAGGGTGACTGGCCCAAGACCATCGACAAGAAGGTGGAGATTTACCAACCCGAAGAACTGAAGCCGTTCTTCGCTGCCTGCAATTCGGAAGAACGACTCATCTTCCAAGTCTTCCTTTGCTCTGGGTTCCGTGAGCGGGAAGTGGCGACTCTGGCGTGGACGGATATTCACTGGAAGGAAGGCAAGCTCGCGGTGTCCGCCAAGCCCGAGCTCGGATTCACGCCCAAGAGCTACGAGGAGCGCAGCGTACCTGTCCCCATGGCGCTGATCGCTGCTCTCCGGGAACGCAAAAAAAACAGCGGCTCGCTACTGGTGTTCCCTACCCTGCCCCACCCCACGCGACCGGAGTACGGCAAGGGAAACAGCCCGCATGGTCATCTGCTTGAGTTGTGCAAGGAGATTGCGTTCCGCGCCGGCCTGAACTGCGGGCACTGCGAAGGGGAATACACCGTCTACGTTCAGGACAAGGGCCTATCGCAGAAGGAAAAGCGGGCTTACAAGTGCGACACTTCCCCGCGGTGTGGAAACTGGTACCTGCACAAATTCCGCCACACCTTCGCCACGAATATCCTCCAGTCGGTCGATATCCGCAGCCTGCAGGTCATGCTCGGTCACAAAAACATCGCGACCACCGAGAAGTATTTGAAGTCGTTGCGCCTCGACCAACTCCGCGACAAGATTGAATCCTCGGCGCTCGCCGCCTACGTCTAGACCATCGACCTCAAATGCAAGACACCGACGGAACATTTGCCGAATTTTCTACCTGCATCAACGGCGGCATGATTTTGCCACAAAGATGCAGCAGTCAGGTATCAAAGTCCAAAGCGATGGAGACCCTCTCGCACGCATGGTTCCGGCCGCGAACTTGACCAGTTGCCTCAATTCTTGACAATGTCTTGAATCCGCGGCACTATCAGTCATCAAACCGGCACCAGATTCACGACCTTATGAACAAGCTACATTGGATTTTGGAGTTCGCTGCGGGCGCAGCCATTGGTCTCTTGGTAGGCCTGATTGCAGGTTTGTCAATTTCTCCTGTGACCCAGACAGTTTTGGGCTCCTTATCAGCGGGCTTGTTGATTTTACTGGGATTGAAACAATCGAAGGAGAGCACTCAAGAGGCGGCTCACACGATAAGGATCTTGGGATTCGGTTTGTCTTGCTCCATAGCGCTGATCCTCGGAGTCTTCCTCCGAACTCATTCCACCCTCTCACCTGATCTTGCAG
>JBKQVW010000117.1:0-10240 GCA_052142955.1 Acidobacteriaceae bacterium
GGAAAAATCCGCCAACGAAGTCGATCTTCAGGTCTCTTCGCTAGGCGGCGAAGCCTGCGCCCTCGGAGCCTCGCGATTGATTGCGGAAAAAATTCTCGACGATCTCTACCTCGGCTGGCGCGCGGATGTTGTTAGCGAATCACGGATGGTAGTGCCACCGAACTTTGAAACCCCGAAACAGCAGGCAGACCGCTGCGATTCTTTGCTAGACAGCCCTCCGTCACTTCTCGACCGCAAGCGCGAGCTCAATGATCGGTGACCTGACACCGGAGCAAGTGGAATTCATATAGGAAAGTACAGGGGGTGTTCTAAAGCTTCATCGTTTGATGATGGAACATGTAGGGCGTCAGATCAGAGATGCGGACTCGATCCATCGTTTTACAGGGGACACATAAAGCGGGTTGTCCAGAAGTGTGTATGCATTAGGCGGAAAGATCAATACTGGAAAACGCGCGTCTGTCCAGCAACTATGCGAACGACGCCCGAGAAGGCCACCGAAATCTTGGTTCGGAAAGGGACTCGTCCGTACGCGTCCGGAGAACATCCAGGCTTGTGGGTGGTATTCGGCTTTGCAGCGCAATCTCTGTTTCGCTTCCGCTAGGAGAAACGGTATCAATTGGCCGGAGTTCAGGATTTTCTCGCCAGTAAGCGCGGGAGAAGGCACCACTGCTGACTAGAGCGGATTTGGCTCTGTTGACATCCTCAGATTATTGTCGGCAGCCAGAGGCGGTAGAGATTGAAGGCGAGGCCGAGCAGCAGGGCCTGGCGGGACTGAGTGGCGATGGTTCTGCCCGGAGCGCGGCAGGAGAGTTTGCGCTTGATGGCGGAGAAGACGCTTTCGATCAGAGAGCGTTTTCCATAGATTTTGCGTGGGAAGTTCGCGCGCATTTGGGCGCGGGTTCCGGTGGCGCGGCGGCTGGTGAAGCGGGTGGCGGGGATGACGCTATGGGCCTGGAGCAGTTCGCGGCAGAAGAGATGGTTGCGTTCCGAATCGAACTCGGCATCGGCCAACACGCAGCCGACGGGAAGCTGACGATGGACATGAAGCACCAGCGGCGGCAGGGTGGCGCAGTCGTTCCAGGGGGCTTGCCGGGCATGCTGGGCGAGGATGATCTGGCGGTCCACATCGACCACGGTGAGCCATTTCAGCCAGTGTTTCCAGGTGCGCGGCTTGTCCCCGAAGTGTTCCACGCGGCGGATGAAGTAGCTGCTAACCGCGCCGGGTGCAAGTCCAATGGCATCGACGGCTACCGTGGCCGGACTTCGCCACCTCCCGGGCATGCGCCGTACGATTTCATTCATCACTCGCGCCACATCCTCTTTTTCGAACCGCAGCAGAAAACGATAGAGCGTGGTGTAATCGGGGACCGTGCGCAGCCGGAGCGCGGAGCGCAACTCCACATGCTCGCTGAGCCGAACCTCGGCTTCGCGGAAGGTCCAGTCTTCATACCGCATCAGGCACAGCACGGCCAGCAACTGCGGCTGGCTGAACTGTCGCTTGCTGAACTTGGTGCGATGCGCGGGCAGCACGGCTTCGCCGATTTCCAGCGCAAGGCGGCCGAATTTCACCAACCCGATCTCGGCCATAACCAGTTGCGGAGTTGCCTGAGCAACTCCAGCCTAACCCGTTTTTTGTCCCACGCAACTCTCACGCATCAAGGATGTCAACAGAGCCAGCGGATTTCCTATAGGTGTAGTTGAAGCGTTCAATCTCCGCGCGGCTTTTTCCCAAGAAAAGCCGCTCATCGTCGAACTTGGATGACTATAGGAATAGGAAATCCGCTCTAGATGGCGGTGTGGGTAGTTTGCCACCCACTTGGCTCTGGACCGAATTCCCTGCTAACAGGGAAATTTACAGGGAAATTCATCAATTCCGCCCTAGATTTGCCCCTGCAGTTTTCGCCATCCTACCGAATCTACGGCAGTTGTGACAACCCGTCCCAATTCTTGGTGCTCAACCGAACAGGGAATTATCACTCCGGTATCAGGGAACGGCATTCCCTGATACTGGGCAGCGTAGGGGTTTGGAAAGCAATGTGTCCTTTCCACACCCCGACTACGCCGGCGAGATACCTCCATCGCTTTTGAACAGCCTCGGTATTTCTGAGCCATAACGAGTGAGAGTTTTCGACTAAATCTACTCTGGAGATAGGGAAGATTTGAGCAGGTCTTCAACCGAGAAGCCGACATTTCTGAAATTCATCGAGGTTGAACCTCGCAGCCTACCGTCGAATGGAGCAGCTCAAGACCTGGAATAACCTGGATGCAGGAGCCTGGAAATGTTGCACGTCGATTGTAACTCTGCCATGTTGAAGCACTACACTTGACCAATATGCCAAGCAACACTGGAGAAAACGGCGACCCAAATCGCCCCAAACAGCGGAATCCGCCCGTCATATGGGTGAGCGGAATATGGGTACTGCTGCCGTTGGGAATCGTGTTTTGGCTATACCCCGGTTCCACATTCGCCAAAGTCATGATTGCGATCCTTGCCGTCCTGATTGCACCGCTTCCGGCACTGCTCTATGGGCGTCGTCAACGTGCCCGTCTGCTTGCATGCGCGGCCAACGCCGAGGAAGAAGCAGCGAAGCTGCAGCTGCAGCTGGATACCGTACGTTTCCGCACCTCTCGATTGCGGGAGGAGTTGCAGGCAGCCGACCGGCAGGCGCGGTTGTCGCACCAGCTCACACTGCTGGGCCAGTTCACAGCCGGCTTCATGCACGAGTTCAACAACCCGCTGGCAATTGTGGTGGGCCGCATTGAAGTGCTGCTCGATGAACGCAAAGAAGACACTGCGCTGTGCACCGATCTTCAGCAGATGCTGAAAGAGTCTCGCTACATGGGGAAGATTGCAAGCACCCTGCTACAGGCGCTGCGACGGGAGCGCGGCGGAGAGATTTTCGATGCCTCAGTTCCGCAAAAGGCCCTGGAGGAAGCGCTGCAGGCGTTGCAATCTTCGGCCGACAGCAAGGGAGTGAGGCTGGTGGAGGAGATCGCGGAAGCTCCTCGTGTAGATGTGCCCGAACACGTCATCGGGGAAGTTGTCCGCGGGTTGTTGAACAACGCGCTGTACGCGCTGGAAGGTCGAGACGATGCGGTGATTTGGGTGCGTCTGGAGCCCTATCGAACGGCGGGCGCGAAAGTGGTCCTCAGAATTGAAGACAATGGCCCTGGCGTGCCGGAGAGCATCCGGGAACATCTCTTCGAGCCGTTCGTCTCGAACGGCGCCGGACGGGAACGGCTAGGTCTCGGGCTATTTCTGGCAGCCAGCTTGTTGGATATGTATGATGGCCGAATCCGTTATGAGGCGAGAAACGACGGTGGCGCCAGCTTCGTCGTCGAACTGCCCCCGGCGCGATTCACACGTGGCCAGCCGTATCACTGGTTCGCTAGAGGAACGGCAGAGTGAGCCGCATTCTTGTTATCGACGATGAAGCTGCACTGGGGGAAAACATCCAGCGGATGCTGCGTTTGCCCGGCACGACCGTCTCCACGTTTGCGGACCCCGTCCAGGGACTGGCTGAGTGTATGACCAATCCACCCGACCTGGTCCTGCTGGACGTGCGTATGCCAGGAATGTCGGGGGAAGAAGTCTTTGCCCGGCTGCATGAAGCCCATCCCGGACTTCCTATCGTCTTCCTCACCGCGTTCGGATCAGTGGAAGGGGCTGTGCTGGCGATGCGCAACGGCGCCTTCGATTACCTGCAGAAGCCTTTCAAACGCGAGGATTTGCTGCTGACGGTCAAGCGTGCTCTTTCCCATGCCACGCTGAAGCACGAAGTAGAAACTCTAAAAGATCGTCTGGAAGCTCTCGGCGAGGCAGATGCCGCGCAAACCCGTAGCGCCAGGATGCAGGATCAGATGGAAAAGTGCCGCAGGGCAGCGGTCACCGACGCAACGGTCATGATTCTTGGAGAAAGCGGCACGGGCAAAGAGGTCATGGCCCGATTCATCCACAACCAGAGCCGGCGCAAGGATGGTCCGTTCGTGCCAGTCGAGTGTAGCGCCATGCCGGGGTCTCTGATCGAGAGCGAACTGTTTGGCTATGAGCGCGGCGCCTTTACTGGGGCGGAACGCACCAAGAAAGGGCTGATCGAATCCGCAGACGGCGGCACGCTGTTTCTGGATGAAATCGGAGACCTGGGGGTGGAGCTGCAAACGCGCCTGTTTCGCTTTGTTGAAGAGCGGGTGCTACGACGGCTGGGTGGGCTGACGTCGGTGCGCGTGGACTGCCGCATTCTATGTGCAACCAACCAGGACTTGATGGCCAAGATCAAGGCTGGCACCTTCCGCGAGGAACTCTTCTATCGTCTGAGCGTGGTCACGGTGAAAATTCCGCCCTTGCGGGAACGGCCGGAGGATATCCAGCACCTGGCACGTTTTTTCCTGGAACGATTCTCCCGACGTTACGGCAAAAGTCTCTCGGCGTCGCCTCGATTCTATGAAGTACTCCTTCGGGAGCGCTGGCCTGGCAACGTGCGCCAACTGAAGAATGTGATGGAACGGCTCACTGCATTGCATCCGGGTGGCGTGCTGGGGCCGGACGACCTGGAAGAGGAATCTCCGAAGATGGAGGCAGTCAGCAGCCTTTCGGCCCTTCCCTGGAAGGATGCCAGGGAACAATACCTGGCCAGCTTCGAGAACTTCTACGCGCAGGCCGTGCTGGCGCGTTGCAGCGGCAATGTGAGTGCTGCCGCACGAGAGGCCGGGGTGGATCGAAAGACCTTTTACACACTCCTGAAGCGGGAGCGAGACCAGCAGCCTAGGGAATCCGCTCCCCAGAACGCGTTGGAAAACGGGGAATGAAATCCCCATTTCTTTCGGAGCATCCAGCGCAAGTCATTGTTAAAACAAGGTGTTGAATCTGGCTCCAGACGTGCTTAACAGAATGCAGGAGCTCTGTATATGAAACTCTTGATTCCAAGTCTGAAGGCAGTCCTGTTGCTGTTCTGCATTGTGATGCTGATGCCCCAGCCAGGAAACGCGATACCGGCGTTTGCCCGGAAGTTCGGCGTCAAATGTTACACCTGCCACACGATTCCCCCTGCGCTGAATAAGAACGGCTACATGTTCAAGCGCCTCGGCTACCGGATGCCGCCGGATGAGATGGATGGCACCAAGGCCGCGCCCAAAGTCAGCGACTTGGACAAAGACATCAGGTTCAGCCTCACCAATAGTATGGCGTTGATTCTGCAAGCCAGCTTCACCGAGGACAAGACAGTAGCTGATCCGGGTTCCGTCACCTCCGCCTCTCCCACTACGTCGTGCCCCAGCGACACGCAGCAGTCCGCCTCCTGCTCCAGCTTCAACCTGGACGAGGCGGCGCTTTTTGATGCCGGGACCGTTCCCCGTACAGGCTTCTCCTACTTCGGACACTACGAACTCTACCAGGACGGAACCAACGATCTGGAACAAGGATTTGGCGTCTACACAGGTGGCCGGGCCAACAGCAGTTATTTCATCAAAGCTGGCGAAATGCACATGCAGGAGGGTGAGGGAACAAGAGCAGCCATGTTCTACAACCTCTTTTCCGACCCCGCCTTCACGCTCATCAATGTCGACCCGATCAACTTCTCCCTCGACCAGCATCCCGTTGGTGTGGACGTGGGATATACGTGGGCCTCGAACTACTTCCAGAGAATCTTTGCAGTCTCGGCAAAGGTGACAAACGGGCTGAATGCCGACGGCAGCGAAATTCTTGCCGGCTCGACCAAGAACTCCAAGGACGTATGGACTGATGCCGATTACTGGTTTGGCCCCGACGGCGGCGTTACGGTGATGATGTACCACGGGTCAAAAGATCAGATACAGAATGCGGGTGCCAGCAACCAGTTCACCTATACCCCTACCATCTGGCGAGCTGGTGCTTTCGGGAATTATCTGTTCTTCGACAAGCTTGACATCCTCGGAGGTTATATGCGCAGCGAGGATGACTGGGAGTGGACGCAGAGCGGTCCGCCCTCGCACTATATCGCGAACGGCTATCGCGGAGAAGTAGATTACTACTTCAAGCCGGGCACAGCTGTCATGGCGCGTTACGACCATGCGGGCGAGACCATCGCTCCCAACCCAACGATGCGTACCCAGGTGTGGGGGATCGGTGGCGAACGTGCCCTCACCTCGTTGGGCAACATTGTGCTTCGCGCCACGTATAACCAGGAGCATGATGGTGACCCGGTGGCGCTGGTCGGCACAACTGACAAACTATTTCGGCTGGATATCCGGTACATGTGGTAAGGAGAGACTGAAATGCACAAAAAAATTCTCGCGGTGGCACTCGCAGCGTTTTCCATTCCCCTTTTGCTCTTGGCGCAGAGCAGCAACGTAACGCTCCCGCAGGACAAGGGGCCAGACAAGATCAACGTCTCAACCTATCCGCCGGCGCAGCAGAAGGCGTACAAGCTATTCACCGGCAAGTGCTCCAAGTGCCACACGATTGCGCGGCCCATCAACACAACCATGACCCTGCCGGAGTGGGAGCGCTACGTCAAGCGCATGATGCACAAGCCGAACTCCGGTATTAGCGACAGCCAGGGGAAAGAAATCTATGAATTCCTGGCGTACGACCAGGTGAACCGTAAGGATAAGAATCCGTCGGCGTTCTCCAAGTTCCTGAGCGATGAAGAGATCGAAAAGCTGAAGGCCCAGCAGCAGTAGAGCAATTGTTGGAGCCACGGTGGGGCTGTCTTCCGCCCCGGTGAACATCTCGCTCGCTGGAGCTTGTTTTCGGCGCCCAGCCGTGTCTGTGCTGCGTTATGGGATTACAGTGGTTGCAAACTCATCAGAATGGTGGACGCATGAGCTATACCGTCACGGTCCCGGACCAGGAATATTTCGACCGGAATATTCCCTGCCGTACTGCTTGCCCGATCCATACCGAGTGCGGGCGGTACGTGCAGGCCATTGGGATTTCGAAAGATGAGGAAGCGTATCTGCTGGCCCGAGCGCCGAACCCTTTTGCGTATGTTCTGGGGCGGATCTGCGCACACCCCTGCGAAGACGATTGCAGGCGCGGCAAAATAGACGAACCCATCGCCATCTGCGCGCTGAAGCGATACGCCACGGATCGACACAATCTTGGCACCGGACACGATCCAGCACGGAAAACGCTGCCGCCAGTACCCAAGCGTGACAAGCGCATTGCAATTGTGGGAGCGGGCGTGTGCGGTCTCACCTGCGCCCACGATCTGGCTCTGCTGGGATACACAGTCGATGTCTATGAGTCCGCTCCGGTCCCAGGCGGAATGCTATATCTGGGCATCCCACAATTTCGACTGCCGCGAGAGATTATCAAGATGGAGGTGGACAACATTCTGGCCATGGGCGTGACGCTGCATACCCGCGTCACCCTGGGGCGCGACATCTCCTTTGCGGATCTGCGGTCGAAGAACGACGCGGTTCTGCTGGCCACCGGACTTAACAAGGGTCGTGACCTGAACATTCCTGGAGCACACCTGGCGGGTGTCTACAACGGCATCGACTTCCTGATCAATGTCAACCTCGGATTCGAGATCGAACTGGGCAAGCGTGTCGTGGTTGTGGGCGGCGGCAACGTGGCCATCGATGTGGCCCGCGCCGCTGTGCGTCTCGTGCATGAGTCGGTTGAGTCGGGTCCGGTCGACGAGGAGGCCAAGAGCCTGCAGGCTGCGCTGGATGCGGCTCGGCTGGCGATGCGCTCTGGCGCAGAACAAGTGGACATGGTCAGTCTAGAATCCCGCGCTCAGATGCCAGCCTGGAAAGGCGAAGTGGATGAGGCCGAGCACGAAGGCATCGTGGTGGATAACGGCTGGGGGCCGAAGGAAATTGTCGGCGAGAATGGCGTGGTCACCGGGCTCAAGGTCCGCCGCTGCCTCACGGTCTTCGATGAGAATGGCCGCTTCAATCCTGCATTTAGCGACGAGGAAAAAATCATTCCCTGCGACAGCGTGATTCTTGCCATCGGGCAGCAGGCCGACCTCTCTTTCCTGAGTGGCGAAGAGGGCGTCCAGGTAACGCCGCGTGGAATTCTCAAGATCGACGAGAACCTGATGACCACAGCCCCCGGCGTCTTTGCGGGCGGCGACGTGGCCTTTGGACCACGCGTCTTGGTCGAGGCGGTGGCGAATGGTCACCGGGCGGCGCGGTCCATTCACGTGTATCTCAGCGGCAAGACGGCCAAGACGGTGCTCAGCCGTTTTCGCATCCTGCCCAACTGGCAAATGCCCCGCGGTTATCTCAGCACGCCCAGGCAGAAGATGCCTGTGCTTGCGGCAAACCGGCGCATTGGAATTGCAGAAGTGGAACTAGGCTTTGATGAGGAACAAGGGCGGGCAGAGGGGCTCCGCTGTCTGAAGTGTCAAGTGAATACGATCTTCGATGGATCGAAGTGCATCCTCTGCGCCGGCTGCGTGGACGTATGTCCGGAGAACTGCCTGCGCCTGGTTGACCTGATGCAAGTCAGCGGCGACGCGCGTTATGACGCCTTAATCCAAGGCCGTTACGGAGTGCCAGCAGCCGAACTGAAAGCCGGCCAGGCGGGGGCGATCATCAAGAACGAAGAAAAATGCATTCGTTGTGGGCTCTGTGTCGATCGTTGTCCAACCGGAGCGATCACCATGGAAGCACTGGAGCAACAGGAACGGGAAGTTTTTGAATAGGGGACAAAGAATGAATCGACGGAGCTTTCTGAGCTGGGGAACGGCAGGCATGGCAGCCCTTTGTTCGGCGGTCGGGGTAAGTTTGGGGGCTGTGGGCCGATTCCTGATGCCGAGCGTCTTTTATGAACCTCCACAGACGTTCAAGGTCGGCAAACCGGCAGATTTTCCCTTCGGCCCCCCTACGTTCCTGGTGGATGAAAAAATCTTCGTGTTTCGCCACCGCGAAAAGGGGTTCGCGGTGGCCGGCGCGGTCTGCACTCACCTTGGATGCACGGTCAAGTACTTCCAGAGCGATCGCGATTTCCATTGTCCTTGCCACGGCAGCATCTACGACAGCAACGGCAACGTGCTGCACGGTCCGGCTCCGCGGCCCCTCAACTGGTTTGAGATAACGCTGGCTCCCGACGGACAGCTTCGCGTCGACAAAAACAAGATAGTTCCACCGACGTATCGGCTGATGGTGTAACGATGAATCTGATCCGTGAAATCTGGCGATCGATCGTGCGGCGGGATCCGTTGTCCACCGACAAGGGAAAGTCCGAACTGGTCTTTCTCAATGTGTGGCTGCATATCCATCCGGCCAAAGTGAAGAAAGAGAACATCAAGTTCAGGTACTCGTTCTATTTGGGCTTTATTACCTTCTTTCTCTTTTTGATTCTGCTGACGACCGGAATTGCGCTGATGTGCTATTACAGGCCCTATCCGCCCGCCGCATACCAGGACATGAAGGATCTCCAGTTTGCCGTCTTCATGGGACCCTTTCTGCGGAACATGCATCGCTGGGCCGCGCAAGCTATGGTTCTCTGCGTCTTCCTGCACATGTGCCGTGTGTTCTATACCGGCTCGTACAAGAAGCCGCGCCAGTTCAACTGGGTCATCGGCGTCATGCTGCTGCTGCTGACTCTCGGCCTGTCCTTCACCGGATATCTGCTGCCGTGGGACCAACTGGCCTACTGGGCGATTACGGTGGGAACGAACATCGGCAGTTATGCTCCGCTGGTTGGCGGTCGACTTCGCGAGCTGTTACTCGGCGGTCACACTGTAGGAGAAGCTGCGTTGCTGCGCTTTTACGTGCTCCATGTGGCTGTGTTGCCATCGCTCGTCATCCTGCTTACCATCGTTCACTTCTGGCGCATCCGCAAAGACGGCGGACTCTCGCGACCGATCTGGAAGCTGAAGCCGCAGAAGACGGAAGCCCTGGTCACCATCGGCGCGCCGGCGCAGGTTGCACCGTTGCAGGTGACAGCCGCGTCGCAGGACAAGACCTATGGACTGATGGAGGTCGTCACCGGCAAACCCATCTTCGAAACGATTACTCCGGAGGAGGAAGAAGACCCAGTCTTCTCGTATCCATACGCCTTTGTCCGTGAGGCAGTCGCCCTAATGGCAACCGTGACCACGATCATGACCATTTCGCTTTTCTTCAACGCGCCTCTTGAAGAAATGGCCAATCCGGCAATCACGCCGAATCCCGCCAAAGCGCCGTGGTATTTTCTCGGCCTTCAGGAACTGGTCAGCCACTCGGCCTTGTTAGGCGGCGTGGTAATACCGGCCCTGATGGTGATCGCGCTGCTTGCGATCCCTTACATTGACAGGAACCCAAG
>JBKQVW010000118.1:0-11161 GCA_052142955.1 Acidobacteriaceae bacterium
GAGCGATCTCGCCTGATCTCAAGTGTCCACTTGGCCAACTTGATGGACACTTGAGTTCCCAGCCTACCCCTCACGGCCCACTCCGGACGCTTACCATCAAGCCGTTCCAGTCTGTAGGACTCTTGGGTGAACGCGACATTCACAAGAAACTCTTGGAGTTGCCAATCCCAACGTACGAGCACGAGGATGCGAAGCACAGAAAGCTAAGTGAGCTTGGAGCAAAGGCACGAGAGGAAGCCGCAAAGGTGGTCGGTTCAGGAGAGTTGCCGGACTGCTCTTGGCTTGTGTCTCCCGTGAAAGGAAATCATGGACTCTAGGGGTTGGGGGCTCTCTATAGCCCGGCGATTTCCTTACAGACCCAGATGCATCTACAGCCATATCAGACTGCATAGGTGTGCAGAGGAACACGTGAGCGAATCGGCTATCTCAACTGATTTACCGTCTCCCCGATGTCCGTGGCTTCCCATAGTTGTTTGATAATTGGTCCAGAGGACTTAATTGACTCAACAATCGAGTTCCAATTCTCCGTGATGTGGTCCACCACTAAGCCACCCTATGGATGTATTCGGCGCGACCGTCAAGAATGACAACCTTATTCGCGGCGGTCGAAAGAGTCGACGCTGTTAGCGTGTAGCCGATCCATCATGGTCCGTCCAAGCGACGGCTCCGCGAACAATCTGTGGAATGGCGAACTTCACGCGGTCGCCGGAAACCGTTCCATTGAGAGTGACGGGTGTGCCAAGAAACGGCAAAAGATGCAGCCTGGCGCCGCCACTCACAGGCGCGTCGAGAGTTACATTCTGTTCCGGTAAGGGTACGGTCGCAGCGCCATTTTTCAATCCCTTGAAATTCGCGAAGAACCAATGGGTCCGGTGCTGCACCGTCGCGATATAGACCACCACATCCGGAGATGCGTGGATAGAAAATCGAGAGGGATTATCGAGGGCCTTCAGAAAGGACGACTGCGTGTCTGGCAAAGCGTTCTCGAAGTCCTTTTCCGCCAAGGCTAGATACGTGCTGCCTGGATGGTCATGCATCTGAAGCACATTCGGAAAGGCGGCTACTCGATTATCGGTTTCTCCAGTCGTAATGAGTTTGCCATTTCCAGAGAAATCATGCAGCTCGGCTAACTCCTTGGGACTGAGAACACGCACATCGGGCAAGACAAGCGTGTTTCCATGAAAGGCCGCGAGCGTTCGCGGAGTGACAATTTGAAATTGGATATGGCTGCGTAACAGCAGCAGGAGAACTCCCTGGTAAGATCGCACGAATTCATCGGGGAAAAAGTTGCGCGTTTCATCAGAGAAATAGACGCCAATCCTGCCGACCGGAATTCTTGGTGAACTAAAAATGGGCTGATGGCTGGCTATCCAATGAAAGATTTGCCTTCGGGTGGCCATGTCATTGGAACCAGCCATGCTATGGCCGGGAGCATCCCAGAAGTTTGCACCCGCCATTAGCTCCGACATGGCAAGGTTCTTCATTGCATCGCTGGGGGTTACCCGTGGGTTGCCGTCCCAGGAATAGTTCAGCATCCAGGTAGGCTTGTTTCCGGCAAACGCGCGAAAGGACTGCATTCCGATCTGATACAGGAACCAGTCGTATTGGCTGCGGCTGGCAGCGGTATGGTCCTCTGCGTTGCCAAATTCATATTCGTGTGAAACGGCATCGACGACAGGATAGAGTTGATATACATCGGCGCCGACACGGACCGCCGATTCTTCGATGCCAGGGTAGATCTCTGGAATCACCGCAATGTCAGGATTCACCGAGATCGCGTTCTTGCGAATCTCCGCAAGAAAATCCGTCATGGTCTGGATGCGGAAGTCGATCCATTTCCGGAAGCCAGGATCGTTGAAATCGCCGAGCTTGATGTCTGTTCGCGCGTTCAGACCGGTCCGGTCGTGGAATGCCTTGACGGTATAGTCATCGAAGCTGGCCCAGCTGGTTTCCCATCCTGTGAAATGTGTCATCCAGTAGGGAATGTCAACATAAATGCCATCGATGCCTGTGGCCGCGATCTGGCGGACACGCTGCATGTAAATTTTTCGCCATTCCGAGGCATATGGACTGATCCAGACGTCTTCATCCCCCTTTTTTATCCAGAAGGCCGCATTGGCGGTGAAGATTGCTGGTTGACCGGACCGCTTGCGTTGCAGCCAGTCAGGATGATCTTTGGCCATGGTGTGCGCGGAGTTTGCCGCATTGGCTGTAATACATTCCAGTCCGGCAATGTAGACAAAGGTATGATTCCCGTGCCGGTGTGCGAGCGTTGCGACCTGTCGAATCGCTCGAAGCTTCGCGGTAGGATCCAGAAAGCTTTCATACCTGCCGGGGATGTCGTTATCTACTTCAATGCCATAGACTCCGCTGTTCGTCGCTTGCCGAACGATTTGCGCAGCGTTCGAATCGCTGAGGCCATAAGCCCCAATTCGAACATCGTGCATCCATGCCCGCGGATTCTGATTGGACTGCTGCGCCGAGGCAGTAGGGGCAAACAGAGTACAAGCCGTCGCAATACCTATCCCTGCAAGCTGTCTCCAGCGAGATTTCTTCAGCATGAGCTACCTCCATCGAGCCGCTAACTGACTGCCAAAGAAGTCAGTTAGCGGGGATTTAGTTCCGAAAGATTGCAAGCTCCGAAAGAGGCAATGGTAGATTCATCCATGCTTAGACTAAAACTGATAACGCAACCCAAGCTGCATATTCCTTGGCAATGCGCCACCTGCACTCGAAGAAATGATGCCAAATGTCGAGTCTTCATAGCCAGTATCCGGTAATCCGAAGCGCGGAGTGTTGGTGCAGTTGAAGCAGTCGGCATGGGCCTCTACCTGCCCCTTACGACCGCCCAGGTTGTAGATCTTCTCCAGGGAAATGTCTGCCTCGTGGATACCATCCGATCTCAGTTGCGAGAAATATCGCGGAACGTTTCCGGCCTGCTGATCGCCGGGATCGGAAAAGCAGTTCGAATTCAGCCATGGGAGTTGGTATCGGGCAGCCGCATGAATGCTGATGCCGGTCGTCAGCATACCGCCGCTAGGGCAAGCCAAATTCGGGCGCTGGCTTCCATCGGCGAGTCTGGGATTGCCCATATAGATATTTAGAGGCTGTCCACTTTGGTAGGTTGCCAGCGCGGTGATTTGCCACCCACCCACCACTGCATCCAGTGCGCGATTCATGTTGGCGCCCACCAGGTATCCGCGGCCGATCGGGAGTTGAAAGATGACAGAGGCGACCAACCGGTTCGTTGCATCGCTGGCGCTGACAGACCACTCGCGTTTTAAATGGTCTAACTCCTGCGGCAACGCACTTCCATTCACCCCCGTGAGCGTCCCGACCCAGTCATTATTGCCCGCGGAGGAGTCATCCATATTCTTGGACCAAGTATAGTTGCCCTCGAAGTTAAGATATTTGCCACTCCGTCTTTGAAATACCACTTGCAATGCGTTGTACCAGGAGGACGCACCGATAATTTTGTATCCCTGAAAGACTCCGTCGAACTGCGGGTATGGACGCAGAAGGTTTAACAGGGGAAGTTGGGCGTCTCCATAGCGGGAAGACGGCACATTGAAGATTGCTCCGGGGCCGGAAAACAGGCCTTGAAATGGGTTGTTGACCAGGCTATTTAACTGATCGCTGGTGTATTGCTGTCTCACAGAGGAAGCAATGAAATTCCGGTTATCGGTCCCGGCAAACGGCAGGTAAGTACTACGATTTGCGGAGTAATTGATCGCGATGACAACATTGGCAGGAAATGCCTGCTGAATCCCTAGGTTCCACTGATAGATGTCCGCATCCTTTGCGGATTGAGTGTCCAGATTGTTCGGATCCTGCAAGCCCCACAACGCGTTCTTGCCGTACTCCTGCCTCTGGGCTGGCGGTATACCGCCAGGAAATGGATCTTCCATTGTCGCGTAACGGGTAATTCCTCCATCCTTGCTAAAGAATACTTCCGGGCTGGCAGTGTAGGCTGACCCAGGGTATTGGTAGTTTGTCGCTACTCCATAACCGAAATAAATTCCGGCTCCTCCACGAACTACCGTCTTGTCATTTACCATATAGGCAAATCCGAGGCGAGGACCTATGTCGCTGAAATCCGTCGGAATGCTTCTTTTTTTGGACGAAGCGAAGATAGTGGTTCCCTTCAACGTGCCGGGATATCCTGCGACGGAAATTCCACTATCTCCCGTAAAATCGCTGAATTGGCTGTTGTTGTGCCGTTCCGTGTAGGGGGTGTCCCACTGGTAGCGAATCCCGAGATTCACGGTCAACTTACTCGTGGCTATCCAGTCATCCTGCAGAAAAAATCCAGTTTCCTTGGATTTGTCGGCGACGGATTGTGTCACGTTGATGCCACTGCCACCCGGGTCGCCCCATCCAATCAGTAAACTGGCGAAGTCGTTTCCCTGGGTCCCATTGGCGGTGTCAAACGGGGACTGTGATGTAACAAACTGATTGAAACTGAAAAACCCATCGGGATAGTTGGGCTGGAAAAAGTTGTTATAAAATACCTGTTGTTGGCCGCCAGCCTTCAGCGTGTGCTGTCCCTTGGTCCATGAGAACGAAGAAGAGTAGTTCAGCAGCGTGTGAGCGAATTTCGTATCGACGCAGCATTGGTCATATATTGAGGTCCATTGTGGGTCTTCCATGATAATCGACGGCATCCTGACAATGCCGTTTTGCTCGAGATATGATGGAAATCCCACCGAGGTTGGACTTGGGTAGTTGGTATAGGACGGCTGGGACACTCGATCCAATCCGATTGTGGTGGTCCACAGGGTGTGTGAGGTGGGCATGTAGGAATAATTGATGCCATCGTTGTACACGCGCGTTGTATATGCTAGTCCGTCGTTGAATTCTCCGTCGCCAAAGACAGTCGGGACTGATCCACTATTATCAATACTGCTATACCGCACGGAAAGAGACGACTTGGGCGTGAACTGCTGGTCTACTTTGAAATCAATCTGCAGCGACTTGGAAGAACTTAGAATTACATCGCGATAGTTATTCGAGCCGGTGGCGTCTCCCGCGGTATTCGGTTTGGGATACAGTTTCATGATCGCCTGCCCGACAGGATCAATTTCGTCCGTCGGAATGGTATTGTCGTTGTAGGCAGGACGGACGGGGTTGCTGGGATCGGTGTCATCGACCAAGAATGGGTCGTAAATCTGGTTCTGAATCGGATTTCCATTCTGGTCATAGGTCATCGCCTGGGAAAAATCCCCGTTGATCTCGTCTGCAGTTGGGACAGTGGCGACGATGTTGACAGGATTGCTGGCGATTACCGATTCCAAATCGCCAAAGAAAAATGTCTTGTTCTTGACAATCGGGCCGCCTAGAGAAAATCCGTCCTGGTTTTGGGTATGGCCAGGCCTGGGGCCGGTATTGAAGTAGTCTCTGGCATCGTATGCCGAATTTTGGTTAAACCAGTAGGCGCTACCGTGCAGTTGATTCGTACCGGACTTCATCACCTCATCAATGATGGTTCCACCGCCATATTCAGCGGAGAAGCTGTTGTTCTGAACTTTAATTTCCTGGAGACCCTCCACCGTGGCCTGGTAGTAGGTGTTGGAGTTTCCTCCTTCGCCCTGCTCCGGCGCAGTAATCAAAACGCCATCGAGGTAAATATTGGCAGTGGAGTTTCTCTGGCCATTCGATATAAAGTTCGTTCCTGCCGGATAGGAATTCGTAATGCCCGATCCGGCCGATTCCGTGACGCCGGCTGCAAGAAATGAGATGCCAAATGGGTCGCGATTTTCCAGCGGCACCTGGGTCAGGTATTTGCTCGGGATGTCGGTTCCCAACGTCGCGGTACCCGAATCCAGCAACACGGGAATTGCCTGGACCGTCACACTGGTCTGTTGACTCGCAGGCTTCAACGTGACGTTGAGGGTGGTTGCTTGATTGACGGTCAGGGTGATGCCATCTTTCTCGACTGGACCAAATGCAGGGGCTTCGACCAGCAGCTTATAGTTGGACGCCCGCAATGCAGTAAATGCATAGCTTCCGCGATCATTCGAGGTGGTCGTTTGGGATATATTGGTCCCCACATCGGTGATGGTAACTTTTGCCCCGGGGACGATCGCTCCAGACGAATCAGTAATCGTTCCGCGGATTTGCGTTTGGTTAATCGACTGGGCCAGGACGGTCAGGGAGAGACAACCGATCCCAAGTGTGAGTCCAAAAAGAACTGCGAACCGACTGATCTTCATCCTGATTGCCTCCAAAACCAAAAAAGAATAGGAAACGAAATCGTGTAGTCATTACGTACTATTGTGTTTAGTTCTTCCAGTTGGCTCCTGTCAAGCCTTTTATCTCCTAAGTTTTCGCGCCTTTCAAACGATTGAATCGACTCGGGTTAGTCCGGCGCTCTTGGTAAACCCTCAAAATACTAGGGGACAGCGCCGATTGCCAAGGCTTATGGTATCGGTCGAAATCTTCGATTTTCTTTCGGTAAGAAGCGGGTCGAGATCGCGCCGGTTACCGGGAACTGAAACGTATTTTCTGCCGAAAGGCCATCGACACCTTTTGTGGTCAGCTTCACCATATAGTTACCGTGATGCGTGTATGCGTGGCTCACCTGCGCGCCTGTGAGAGATACCCCATCGCCAAGGTCCCATTGATAGGAAACAACGGGCTCGTTCGGGCTGGCCACGGTAGCGGAAAAGGCGATGGTCTCGCCTGCTTTTCCGGTGGATGGATGGTTGGCGTGCAAAGTGGGAGGCTTTGCTGGGATGGCAGTGTCGACGATCTTTATCACCCGAACGGAATGAGCCGGCTGTGCGATGATAAGCGGCCTCGACTCCGACATTGAACCCTGCTTCTTATCGAACACTTCATCGACCGTATAAGACCCGGTGCCACTCAGTCCGAGGCTGGCAAGCGTCACAGCGTGAGTTCGCGCATGGTCGGTCCAGTTGAAAATAGTCAGGATGCTCTGTCTCGGGCTTTCCTTCAGCAAAAAGATACTTGGTTGATGGTCCTCCGGCAGGTACGACATCAGATCCAATGGAATCGAGGACCGGCCCAGACGAGCCATATTGATCAAATCCTGGTTTTGAACCAGTGCAAGCCGTTCAGGTTCGGATCCCAGAGTCGGTAGGTCGTCGCCAATTTCATACATGCCCCCCGACACTGCGGCAAGAGCAATGGATACTTCGGCTTCATCCAGCGAAAGCGGGTGTGTTGAGTTGTGCCACGACTGGTCATCGACGGTCTGCTTTGAGACGGTAAATGCGTCGGGATCGGCGACAAAGTAATTGCGGTTCATGTAAAAGCGAGCGGCAATACCGGACGCTGCTTCGCTGCTGGCTTCAAACGTGTGGCCAGTATCCTGTGAGATGCGGCCGAAATCCACGTAGCCGACGGGATTCAGCATCACGCTGCCATCTTTATCCAGCAGAACATTGTTCCCGACAGTCTGACGAATGATGCCCAAGCCAATTCTCTGCGCTTGCATGGCGGAGGTGTGGGGCCGGTAGTAATCGCCCTCAATCGCCGCGTCGTCCATAAAATCCATCTTGATGTAGCGAATTCCCCATAGATGAACCAGAGTTTCATACGTTTTCCGCAAATATTGCTGAGCGCCGGGATTGGTGCAATCCAGAACAAACAGGCGATCGTTATGGTCTGTCACCCAACCGATATGGATGGGTTCGCCTTTTGCGTTGTGAACCAGCCAATCGGGGTGGTTCAGATAGACCCCAGAACGCTCCGATACTTCAAAGGGAGCCGTCCATATTCCCGGAACGAGACCGAGCCCCGTGACCTTCCGTTCCATACCCGCAAGCCCGTGCGGGAACAGCGTCGCATTAGGTGTGCTGTATCCTCCGCGAGCATACTGGTAGCCCTCGTCGATGTGGAAGAAGTCATAGCCGAGGGACTTCAGGTGCTGCGCTTCCCATTCTGCGTTGGTGAGTGCGGTTCCTGAATTCAAGCCAAAATAATAGGCTGTCCAACTCCACCACCCCATCGGTGTCGGGGTGGCGACACGGGCATGGTGAAGTTGCCGAATCATGGTTCCATAGGTTGCCAATTGCCGGTGATAGTCAGTATCCACACTCAGCAGCAGCCTCTCCGAGGCCAATTGCTCGCCAGGCGCTACCGGGGAATGCAACGTCATTTGATCTTCAGCATTGGCTTGGTAGAGCGATCCCCACTCATCTGTTTCCATCTCCGTAGTCCCAGTGGAATCCACCTCATAAGCAGCGATCTGCCTGGGGCTGTTCTTGCCATCAAGACGAAGCCGAAGAATGGTCAGGAAGCGATCGGAGGTCAGCGCTCCGGCAAAAAAGCTCTCATCGCTGACCCGGTTATAGATGAGCTGACTGCCAGCTCCGCGATACATCTCAGCGTCGCCCAAATCGTGAATTGTGATATTCGGCCGGTCCTCGCTGAAGCTGTCGGAAAGCACTCGATCGTCCGCGGGAGGGCCACCCAGGTTGAGAATAGAATTTCCCATTGCCGCCACTGGACGGATCGTTTCTACGTTGACGATCTTGGTCGTCGTGTTCCGGACGAACACTTGAATATCCGCGAAGGGCTTGTCGGGATAGGCGCGCAGACGGTAAACGAGATCAGGCTGACCTGCCAAGCCGGAAAAGGCGACAGTCCACTCATTCGCCATACCCATGTCATCCGAAACCTTGGAATTTTCTACCGTATGCCTCGGATAATCTTTGGATTGCAACCAGCGACCGTCCAACTCAGCCGCGACGCCTGCGTGCAGCACAGTCTCACCCGAGCCAGAGGCGCCAAGGATATAACTTCCGTCGGCAGGATCTACCTGGATATGTAGCGCCTTCGGTTGACTCTGTGCATTCGCGGGGACAATCAGCCGAGAGATAACAAGAAGTCCGCCAACAATGCAGGCAACGGTAAATATCCTGCCGTACCTCATCCAACTACTATTCACAGGGCATTCCTTTCGTCCAAGAAAAGTGAACGGTTCCGGTTTGTGATACGCACTCTGCTCGGGCGAACCATGCCGGTTAGGCCTTGTTTTCTATTGCCAGGGGGAAGTGGCATTCTGGGGCGTCGAACTTGAGAAATCTTCCGGGAGCATGGAAGGCAGAGGGGCAAGTCGTGCAAATCATTGCGAAACCTTCACAGACCGAAGATATCCTGCAACTTGATTGCGAGTATAACCCGATTAATTGCGAATTATAGCTTTTGAGGACTTGGGCAGGACCTTTTTCCTTTGCATTTTTGCGACATTACGCCAAAATGCGACCGGCTGGAGCGGAAATGTTCGCAAGTAGTGTGCGAATTCCTGGCGTGATACACAAGGCTGGCCGATCAAAGGCGAGGGGAAGAAGCCATCCGCGTTTCCGACGACCTTCAGGTCCTGCTCCGGGGCTTTCCGGTTACACGCGGGATGAGTTCGGCAGAGTGGTGAAGAATGAAGCGCCGAAATGCCCCTGCGTTTCCACCGGGCTCCGGACCGACTGGATAGGCCACAGAAAACATGCGAGATAGTCGGAGCTTTTTCACACGCGCAAGCCGAAGAGTCCCTAGCGTAAGTTGGTTGCGCACGGCCCAGCGAGATACGAATGTTACGCCGAGGCCTGCTTCCACAGCACTCAGCAAGGCTTCCGTCGAATCGAGCTCCATCGTAGTCTTGAGGTCCTTTTTTTTCAGGCCAGCTTTTGCTAAAGAGCCTTCGACCACACGGCGCGATCCTGAGCCGAACTCGCGCATCAGCAAATGTTCTTGCTTGAGTTCATTCACGCTTATCTCTTGATTGGCCCACTCGTGACTGGCGGGGACAACGAGGACCATCTGGTCTTCCATGAAGGGTTCAAGGCGAACATCCTTGCGTAGCCCGGGGCCCTCAACCATTGCCAGCTGAATCTTGCCGACCGTGAGAGCTGCCAGTATTTCATCCGTATTGCCGCTTATCGCGGTGATTGCAATCCGTGGATTCTCGCGGAGAAATGCAGCAACAAGTTGAGGGAGAAGATATTGCCCGATCGTTTGTGATGCACCTAGCGCAAGCTTTCCCGCATGATTGCCGCCCGTACTGGTCACGATCTCGTACGCCTCATCCGAGATCGTTTTCAACTTGTTCGCGTAAGGCAGAAGGACCTTGCCTGCGGGTGTGAGTGTAATGCGCCCACCACTTCGATCGAACAGGGGAATGCCATACTCGTCTTCAAGTGTCTTGATTTGCTGGGTGACGGCAGGTTGGGACAGGGACAACTCTTCCGCGGCGCGGCTGAAATTTAGGTGTTGCGCAACGATTCGAAATACCTTGAGCCGAAAATTCTCCATCGATAGGTCATCTCAGTCTAGCGGGGTCGTGTCCGCCGGAGCGCTTCAGGTTCTCTCCTCAAAGCAGGAACCTGCTTCACGATTGTCGCAGAATGACGCGAATCAGTCCGACCTTGTGAAGTTCACTCTCGCGGCTGGTATAAGCAGAAGCAATCCGCGATAAGAACTTCCTCTTGGACTTTAGCGGCTATCGCCCAGGAAACTGGGAACTGGAGGAAGTATTGAATTCGAAGACCGTCTTTTTCATTGCGTTGATTCTGACCGCCAGTGGTGTAGTGTCTCCAGCGGTCGCCTTAGTGGCCGGAATTGCTTATGGTTTCACTTTCGCTCATCCCTACCAACTGGACAGCAGAAATTTGTCACATTTTCTGTTGCAGGCGGCAGTTGTTGCGCTCGGCTTTGGGATGAACCTGCGCCAGGTTGTGCATGCTGGCCGAGCTGGTTTTTTCTACACTGCGATCAGCATATCCATCGCAATGCTTCTTGGATGGTCTCTGGGCCGTATGTTGGGCGTCACCAAGAAAGCCTCTTTCCTGATTACAGCGGGAACGGCGATTTGCGGGGGCAGTGCAATTGCCGCCATCTCGTCCATTACCAGGCCGGATGAAGAAGAAATGGCAATGGCACTGGGGACGGTATTCGTCCTTAACTCCGTAGCGTTGCTGCTTTTCCCGGCAATTGGCTTCGCTTTACACATGAGCCAGACCCAATTCGGCCTCTGGGCTGCATTGGCCATCCACGATACTAGTTCTGTGGTGGGTGCAGCCGCAAAATACGGAGCTCACGTGCGCCAACAGATTCGGCCCGGCAAGTCCGCGTTCGATGGGCCGTGACGGCGCAGGTGCCTGGACGATGACATCGCACTTGGTGCAGGCCATCTTCACCCGCA
>JBKQVW010000119.1:0-3389 GCA_052142955.1 Acidobacteriaceae bacterium
CCCTCCGTTTACTCTGGCTTATAAAAATAGAATCAACTCTCCCAATCGAACCATGTACCCGCTGAAGAGGGTGGACTGGGACCCCAATGGAGAAAGGAATCCGCAAAATCGGGGCGTGAGCAAATACGAGAGGATCAGTTGGGATGAAGCGACGGATCTGATCGCCGCCGAGATTCGGCGCGTCATCAAGCAGCACGGTCCCACGGCCATCCTCTCTCAGTCCGACGGCCACGGCGAGACCAAGATCGTTCATAATGCCCACGGATGTAATCAGCGTCTACTGGAACTTATGGGAGGATACACACAGCAAATCCGGAATACCGACAGTTGGGAAGGCTGGTATTGGGGAGCCAAGCATGTATGGGGATGTGAAACCGTCGGCAAGCAGAGATACCAATCAAATCTTATTCCGGACATTGCTGAGCACACGAAGACTCTGCTTTTTACCGGATGCGACCCTGAAACCACGACCTGGGGTTGGGGCGGGCAGACGGTCAGCCAGCTGTGCTACTGGTTTACCGAGCTCGGCATTCGGAAAATATATATTTGCCCCGAGGTGAACTACGGCACAGCGGTGCACGCCGACAAATGGATACCGATTCTGCCCAACACCGACGCCGCGCTGTATCTGGCCATTGCCTATCAATGGATCACACAGGGGACATTCGATAAATCCTATGTAGAAAGCCATGTGGTTGGATTCGATAAGTTTTGCGATTACGTGCTGGGGAAGGAAGACGGAATCGCCAAGACGCCGCAATGGGCTTCAACAAAGACCACGGTCCCCTCCAGAATCATCAAGGCTCTGGCCAAGTTATGGGGAAGCGAAGCCACATGCACCGTTCACGGCAACGGCGGAAACATGGCTCGCTCCCCTTACTGTACTGAGACCATGCGGTTGGAGGTTTGCCTGTTGGGTATGCAGGGCCTTGGCAAGCCCGGCCGCCACATGTTTACCACCATCGAATGGGGGCTCTACTGCGGCGAATTTCCAAAATTGACCTTCGGCCACGCGATTCCTGCTCCCCGGCACTCGATCTATCTTGACATCTATGCTGCGAACCAGGGATTCCAACGCCGCAATCCGCCGAAGCAAATCATTACCAAGACGCTGATCCATGAAGCCATTAACAATCCGCCCATCAAGTGGCACGGGACTACCTTGCTAAGGGAGCCGACCGAAGATCAATTTGTGGAGTACAAATATCCGGCCGACGGATGTTCCGAGATCCACATGATATGGACGGATACTCCCTCACTGATGACCTGCTGGAATGATTCGAACTACACAGCGCAGGCGTATCGCAACCCCAAGATCGAGTTCATGCTGGCCCAGCATCCCTGGTTTGAAAACGATTGCCATTTCGCCGATATCGTTTTGCCCGTCACTACCAAATTCGAAACGGAAGATATCGGCATCGATAACTTTACCGCAGAGTACGGCTCCATCTTTCTTGACAGGAAATGCATCGAGCCTCGCGGCGAGAGCCGAAGCGACTACGAGGCGGTTTGCGCCGTCGCGGAAAAGCTGGGGATGTTGGAGGAATACACGCAAGGCAGAAGCATCGACGACTGGATCAAATTTGGCTTCGATCATTGCAAAGCTCAGGGCTTGGAAGTCAGTTGGGAAGAGTTCAAGGAGAAGGAGCACTACGTTATTCTTAACGATCCGAACTGGAAGGACCACGAAATCGGCCTGCGAAATTTCGCCGAGCACCCTGATAAATACCCGCTTTCTACCCCGACCGGGAAGCTGGAGTTCTATTCCCAACGGCTGGCCGACAATTTCCCCGGCGACGAGGAAAGGCCCCCGGTGCCGCACTGGGTTGAAGGGGGTCCGGGATGGTCGCACGATGAGAGGATTTCCGGCGAACGTGCCAAGCAGTTTCCGTTCCTCTGTTTGAGCAACCATCCGCGATGGCGCGTACACTCTCAGCACGATGACATGCAGTGGCTGCGGGAGATAGAGACCTGCAAAATTGTGGGGCCGGATGGGTACGCCTATCAGACCATGTGGATCAATCCCAGGGACGCGGAAAAGAAGAAGATCAAGCACGGCGACGTCGTGAGTGTATTTAACGAACGAGGATCGGTTCTATTAGGCGCCTACGTGACGGAACGGATCATGCCGGGGGTTCTCTACGTGGACCACGGAGCCCGGTTCGATCCCATCGCGGTCGGGGAACAGGATCGCGGCGGAGCCATCAATACCATTACCCCGCGCACGAAAACTTCGAAAAACTGCGCCGGCATGGTTTCAGGCGGGTTCCTGCTCGATGTGGAGCCGGTCAATTTGGATGAATTGAGAAAACAACATCCCGAAGCTTTCAACAGGCCATACAGCCCTGCAGCCGGCTTGAAGTTAGAAAGAATTCTCGCCAATCGTGAGGTGACATCATGAAGACAATGCTTATCGATATTAACCAGTGCAACGGCTGCTATAACTGCCAAATTGCCTGTAAAGACGAGCACGTAGGCAACGACTGGACGCCTTATGCCAAGCCCCAGCCCGACACTGGCCAGTTCTGGATGAAAGTGACGGACCATGTGCAGGGAACTGTGCCCAAGGTACGGGTGCGGTACATGAATAATGTGTGCCAGCATTGCGACGAAGCCCCTTGCATTCCTGCCTGCAGCAGCCAGGCTATCTATAAACGGGAAGACGGCATCGTGATCATTGACCCGGAAAAATGCACCGGCGGACGTCAGTGCCTGGATGCCTGTCCCTACGATGCGATCTACTTTAACAGCGACATGAACATCGCCCAGAAATGCACCTTCTGCGCGCATTTGCTCGACGATGGTTGGAAGGAACCGCGTTGTGTCGACGCCTGTCCCACCAGCGCCCTGCGCTTTGGCGAGGAAGAGGAGATGAAGAAGTTCCTCGGCCAGGGCGGCTTTGAAATCTACAAACCTGAAGAAAATACCCGCCCCCGCGTTTACTACAGGGGCTTGCTCAATAAGTTTTTTGTCGCCGGAGCGGTGTGGGATCCGGCCAAAGACGAGTGTCTTGAAAACTGCACGGTTACATTGACTGGCGCTGACGGCAGCAAGCCGATCCTGCAAACCGACGTGTTCGGAGATTTCTGGTTCGAACGCAACCCGCCCGGAAACTACACCCTGCTTCTCGAGAAAAATGGCTATATACCGCGCACCATCGAGAAGATCGACGCCACAAAGGATGTCAACGTCGGCGATATCGAGCTGTGCCTCGACAAAACGCCATCGTGAAATTGTGAGTTTGGGCGCATGGCGGAAGGTGCCGTCATCCTTGTATCTCTGAATCAGCGACATGAATTGAGGAAAATGTCGTAGTGGGGGAGTCGAGGCATCGACTCCCCCGCGGGCGGACGGCTCCCGTTCATCCTGCGGTCTCAGCGACCGGCGCT
>JBKQVW010000120.1:0-3734 GCA_052142955.1 Acidobacteriaceae bacterium
CGCTGCTGTTCGAGGAGTGTGATCAACGCATGCCCAGCGCTAAGAATATGGTCCCTAAGCACCTTTTTCGCCGGGAGAATGTCTCCTTTGCGGCATGCCGCAAGAATCTGGCGATGCTCAAGTGCTGCGCGCTGTTGCCAATGGGTGACCGAAATTTGGATCTTGGCGTAGCGTTCATTGAGATGATGGAGACCTTGTAATATCCCCATTGCAATGGAACATCCACTGGCCGCGCATAGCGTCGAATGGAAACGCCAGTTGAACTCCCCCCAGGTGGCAATCTCATTCTTCTTCAATGCCGCCTCGTAGTCGTCCAGAATCCGCGTCGCCTGCTCCAAATCTGTAGTCGTCAAGCGCGGAATTGCTTTTCCTAAGATATCCGGCTCAATCTTGGCACGCAGATCAATCACTTCGCCAATTTCATTCAAGGAAAGGCCGGAGACCACGGCTCCTTTCCCGGGCTGGAACAGCAGCAGCCCTTCTGCCTCCAATTGACGCATAGCCTCCCGAAGCGGAATGCGGCTGATGGCAAATTCGCGTGCGATGGTTACCTGGTTGAGCGGATCTCCTGCTTGAAACTCGCCGTCAATAATTCGCTGGCGCAGTGCTTCTACAGCGGTCGACACCAGCGTTGTGCGAGGCAACGCGGAGGTCGTTGTGGCAGGAAAAGCTCGTACTAGCTTCGGGCTGTAGGATTTCATGAGCGTATGTATACACGATACCACTAAAGACTTGCAAGCAAGTTTTCACCGACAGCGCATTTTATCAGGCTATTGGAAATAGCCTGGCAGTCGTGCTCGGCGAATGTTAACGCCCTGGCCTGGCGAGTATCAGCGCCATCGGCGTGGATCAATATCCAGTAAATTGTCTCCGCGAGGGTCGGCAGCATGCGCAGCCTCGCCAACGACCCCGCCCTCCGTGGCTGATGAGACCTATTTCTGCGCGGGCTCAATGCGAATCTGAACCTTGGATGTATCTTCGAGCGGGCACCAAATGACCAGATCCTGGCCCTCGAGAACGGTTTCATTGGCCACCTTCAGCATTGCATTTGCCTGAGGATGTCCTGCGACCACCACTTTAGCTGCGCCTTGCCAGTCTTGAACGACGATCACCGGATTCACAAGCGGCGACGCCTCACTGGCATCAAGGGTCACTTGAATTGGCGCTTCCTGGGAGCCCGCTGTCCGGCTTACAACCCAGGCGCGCTGGGTCGGGTCGTAGTTGATGCTTGAGACGCCGGCTCCGGTTGCGGATGCCGTGGCGGGCGATAGCCAGGATTTTGCGAGCTTCAGAAGATGATCGGGTCCCTGATCGGTGAGGCCGGTCATCAGGATCTTGGTTTCTATGTGGTCAGATGTTTCGTAATCGCCCCAGTAGAGGTCGGAAAGTGATGTGTGCGACGGCCGATCGGCGGCCATTGCAGGGCGTCCGCTCGATCCAATCTGTGCCACGGGCCAGTGGTTCCACCATTCGAACATGGAGTAACTGCGCTCGCCGCCGTAGACATGCCAGGTCAGGCCCCCAGCCGGGTTGACAATCTCGAATGGCTTGTAATGCGATTTGAGGTTGACGAGCTGGATGTTGGCATTGATGGGCTGATCAAGCTTCTTAGGCCCTCTCGGATAATCAAAAGAGGTGGTGACTTTGGGGATCCAGCTATAGGTGTGAACCTGGCCCTGCATGTTAGCAAGAGTCAGCGCGTCGGGCTCAATGTCGTCTTCGGGGTGCTTGCCTGGATTATGAAGAATGATGGTCTCCTGCCATTCATACTCGTCGGGCGTGACTGGGCCGCTGTGCCACAGCGTCTGCTTTCGGACGGCCACACCATCGGGATAGACGATCCATCGTTCTTCGACCCAATCTCCCCAGCCGGTGTCGGGATCGGGATTGGCTTCGGCGTAGCCCCGCGCTTCTATCAGGGAATAGCGCCATTTCACGACGGCGCGGGCGGGCGTCGATTCGATGATGCTGACCCGCGAACTGCGGTCCTGTTTGTCAGACATAGGCTCGCAGTCCTGGGCACCCATGCTGCAGTACGGATCGTCCCAGGTTTCGATAGACTGCTCGTTGTACCACTTGCCGTTCTCAGTTACCCAGGCGGGCATATAGTTGAGGCCTTCCCAGAAGGCGAGTCGCATGGGCGACTGTTCAAATCTGACGACGACATTCGAGTTTGGGCCGAAGCGGCGCAGGTGATCCCAGGATGGTTTGAAATGCAGTGTTGCGTAAAAGGCGCCGAACGGACCAGGGCCGGACGGACCTGAAGGCATGACCGCATAAGGGATTACGTCTTCCTTGGTGACCTGCGCAGACGCGAAAGCTGCGGCTTCGTCCGCTGCCGAACGAGCGCCGGGCTGGATGGAGATTTCATCGAGGTAGCCCTCGATCGAGTAATTGACGGGATCGTGCGGATGAATGAGCCAGGAAGGGAACGGAAGCGTGGGCGTGCGGACGCGCCCAACAATCAGACTCGCATTGTCGGCTGAAAAGAAGGGCCCGCTGGTCTTCAGCGATCCAGCCTCACTGCCGTTGACATAGAGCGTGACGCCCTGCTCGGGGTCGAAAGTCGCAGTCACCCGAGACCACTTCTTCAGAGGCAGCTGAACCGTGGAGGTGAGGTGCTGCCACACGCCATTCACGTCGATGCCAAAGCCCGGATGTCCGAATGCATCGATCTCCAGCACATAGCCCACCTGGTCATCCAACTCCCGGTCCACGAGCGGCGCCCAGTTCCATGGGTAGTCATCGAGAGCCACCCATGCGGAGACGGTGAAGGACTCGCCAACATCCGGAACGTCTTTCGCTGGACGCTCGATCGAGGTCGTATATCCGTCGAATGAAAGTGCCTGCCCGCTAACCCCAGGTACGCGCAGAAAATAGCCGTGAATCGGGTCGTCGACGTTCCCCGAAGAGTCATGGACGGCAGCCCCGGTCTCTTCATCGAAGTGCCATACGATTGACTGTTGCTGGGCGGCAGCGGTCAGCGCCATTCCCAGTGCCATGCTGCACCAAAACCCGCGGTAGGCTTGCTTCATTTCTCTCCTCAGTTACGGCAGTGGATGGTCCGCAAAGATCGTCTTGACGCAGAATTGCGTGTCCTGAGCGGCAGTTGCTGCATTTTCAACCGTGCGGACCTGAAGTTGCAAATCAAAGTTCAGGGCACGCTGGAACCGGTCAAATTGCGTGTGCTGGAAGAGATTTTTGCGGATCATACCTCACGAATACTCGAGCGCGCGATCCCGAATCGCGCCAACTTGGTTCATCCTTCCGACACGATTATCTCGATCCGCGGCAAGTTGTCAAGAGATTTTCCCTGACGCCGCAGCTCCGTATGATTGCGCATCGCGAGGGAGCCCTTGTTGAATCGGCCCTGCGCAAGCCGGACAACGCATAGGTCCATCCATCACGCTTCATTTTGCCATGAGGAAAAGCAGCCCAAGGGGCGTTTCAAACCCAAAATTCAGGAATCGAGAGCCGCACCGTTGACGAAGCAAATGCCTTGCTTGTTCCTGTTCATCGGACAGGAGAGATGCTTTTTCTCCAAAAAACTCCGGCTTCGACGCCCACGGGCGCAGTATGGACCTCAAGTTCCCGGGGTCGTTCCCTGACACAACGCGCATCCCTGTTCGGGACACTCTTAAAGCAGTTCGAACTCGTGCAAGCACATGGAATAGATGCCGCCGGGAGGGTTGACCTTAAATTTCGCCTGGGTGTAATTGGCGCTGTAGCACAAC
>JBKQVW010000121.1:0-36598 GCA_052142955.1 Acidobacteriaceae bacterium
AGGCTAGCGTGTTGGCCCGTCCGTGGCGGATCGCGTCCTGAAGCTGTTGCGGGTAGCTTGTGCATGGCTCAACCAGCACCATGTGGTAGCCACGCCATCCGCCATACGAGGCAAATATCCAGCACGATCGAAAGACTTCCGAAGAAAAAGTAAATCCAGCTGAAAACTTTTTCACAGGATCGGTGATCGCAATCCAGCCTTCCTGAAGGCCGTGCCCGTATAAGAAGTAGACCTCTTTGGAGGAAGGCGGTTGGATTGTGCGCAGGTCGGTTTCGCCGCGCTTTCGAGGGGCCATCGGCCACCTGAATGGAGCGTCGACGTCTGCCAACGTGCCAGGGTACGAAGGGTCCACCTCCAACAGCATGTCCGGAAAGTCAATCCGGTCACCCGCCGAAACGGCCATTGCGGGATGCAGCGCGAAGAGGAAGGGAAGGTCCTCCGGGCCGGGGTTCTCAATTCTGTAGCTGAGTTCAAACGATGGTTCGTCGCCGCGAAGCGTCAGGGTCTTTTCCACCACGACGCCGCTGATGGGTGTCTGGCAGTTCAAGCGCAGAGTTACGGAGTCCGTTCCGCGTTCCGTCCGCGGCGTCCACGGCAGACTCCAAAGCTCTCCGTGGTCGGGAAACAGTTCCCCATGGATCGTGGAAGGAGCTGCCGTGGGAAACATTTCCTCCCAGCCGCCACACCAGAAGTTGTCGAATGCGGAGCCGAGTTGGACCTTTTGGGGAGCCATGCGCGGATTATGCCAAATCACTTCGCGATCGAGCGGTTTGTAGACCACGCTCCAGATTCGACCGCCAAGTTCGGGAAGAACGACGATGCGAAGTTTTCGATTCTCAACGATTACAGCTTTGTGAGAAAGGAGGGTCCAGCGGTCGTCAATGATCGGCATTTGTCTCATGTTCCTTGGACCTATGTTTGAAGGAGAGACATGGGTTATTCGCTTCTACAATCGGCTACGTTGCGGCCGGTTCAAGGGTTGTGATCAGGATCGTTCCCGTCAGGGTGATCACACCGCCGATAACGGTAGTCAATCCAATGCTCTCGTGCAAGGTAATGGCCGAGAGGACAACGCCAAAAAACGGCAACAAATAGATTGAAACCGAGGCCTGGCTCACGTCCAGACGTTGTAAGAGAAACATCCACAAGACCATGGCCAGCCCCCAACTGAAAACACTCAGGACCAGAAGGGCGACCCAGGTGCTGGCGGAGTAGGCGCGAAGGGATGACCATGAAAACGGTTCCACCCAATACATCAAAAGCAAACTAAAAACAAAGGCAAGCAGGTACCCGTAGGTGAGGACTTCCATGGGCGTGAAGCACTTTAAAAGTTCCTTGCAATAGACGTTGTAGACAGCACTCCCCAGGCACGCCAGAAGGACGAGGACATTCCCCATCAGAAATTGGCCCTTGGAAAGGCTCATCTGGCGGAGATCCGGAGTCGAAAGAATCAGTACCCCCACCAGCGCGATGCCAAGACTGGCCCAGCGCAGCCGGGTCATCCGTTCCCCCAGGACCATCGATGCAAGGACCGCCGTGATCACAGGAAGGGTAAGGTAGATGATGGCCGCATTCGACGCGGTTGAACGATCCACTCCCCATGCCAGAAGCGCCGAGCCCGGGACAAGTCCGAAGAGGCTGACCATCAAGAAGGCAATCATGTTCTTCCTATTCCAGATCGACGATCGCCGGTTCGTTTCGATGGAGGCAGATGACTTAGAAAGTGGGAGTTTCGTGTGAGAGTGATGACGTTCCCTGGCGAGGAACGGGAACAGGACGATGGAGGCCAAGAGCAGCGTCCACGCGCTTACTGTGAGCGGTCCCATCTTCTCGGTAGCGATCTTGAAGGCAGCATATTGCGCTGCCCACAGCATATTCACCAGCACCAGCAAACTGATGTCCACTACCGTCGCTTTGGTAACTCTCATGGCGCGCACCCTGCATCCTTCTTCGGGCCTGTGCTCTCAACGGCCTGGCTGTAAAGCGTGGGATCGTACTCGCACTTATTCCAGAACGGTGATGGGCTTGAACAAGCACTGCGCCACGGTCGCCGCATCCAAATCGATCCCGATTCCCGGCTCCTTGGGAAGGGCCCATTTGCCGTCTTTGAGCTCGATTTCAGGCTTTGCCAGATGTGACCGCAAGTGGGAACGGAAAAGATCCTGATGAAACAGCTCTGTATAAGGACAGTTGCGGGCTACAGCCGCGAAATGACGGGTGGCTGCGGCGGTCAAACCTGTTTTCCATGCGTGCGGGATGCAATAGAGGCCGCGTTCTTCCGCCATCCGCGCGCAGCGCATGGCCTCGGTCAAGCCTCCTACTCTTCCCAGGTCCGGTTGAATCACATCGCAATGTCCTCGATCCATCAGTTCCTTAAATTCGTGACGGGATTGAAGGAACTCTCCAACCGCGACCGGCGTTGTGGTGGCGTCGGCCAGACGGGCCAGTCCGTCCAGATCGTCGGTATGCAACGGAGTTTCAACAAAGAACAGCTTCGCGTCTTCAACACTTCGCAGGACCCAGAGCGCATCGTTGAAATTCTTCCAGCGGTAGCCGACGTCGACCATAAAATCGCAATCCTGGCCGACACGATTGCGGCACGCATGGGTGAACCGGACCAGTTCCCGATCACTCACCAGATCGTAGAAGAGCATTTCCATCTTCATGGCACGGAAGCCAAGAGCCAGCGCCTTATCAATCAAATCAAAACAGAGGGTTTGCATTTTCGCCCAGGAGCGTCCCAAAGGCATGCTGGGGAACAGCGTGGCATAGGGCGTGACTTCTGCCCGCGCGGCCCCGCCCAAGAGTTGATATGCGGGAACGCCAAGCAATTTGCCGCGAAGATCGTGCAGGGCGATATCGATCGCCGACATCAGCATGATGCCGAGCCCACGCCGAGCATGATAGATGGTCCCTTCGTAAAGTTTGTCCCACAGTGCCTCCACCTCCAACGGGTTCTGCCCAAGCAGGATCTCGCTGACGCTGCGGCTCCAAATGTGGGCGGTCGGTGTTTCCAATAGCGCCGCCATTACATTCGGCGGCGCGTCGGTTTCGCCCAAGCCATACACGCCGTTATCGGCGGTGATGCGAACGACAGCCGTATCTACAGCCCCATCGCAATCGTCAGGGCTGGCCTGCGGGGAACGAAGCTGCAGGCATTCAATTTTCTGGATTTTCATTTGGAATCACCTTATTTGAGGAAACTGGGCAGATAGAGCGTGAGGTTTCAGGAGTGGTCGATTCGGGTTGTGTACAAGTAGTAAGCGATGCCGCCAGAATTTCTGGAGACACCTGCGAGTTGCCGGCCAGCAATCCAAAGTCGAAATCTCGATAGCCAAGCTGCCCGACCGGACTGATCCGCCGATCGAGTGATGCAAGAGGAAACCTAGCGTCAGCGCAACCGAAATTAGAGGCCATGCGTATTGCCTTTCAAACTGGTTCGGTACAACTCTTCAAGTTTGTCCACGACATTCGTGGCCGGCAAGTCGTGCCGGAGGTACTCGATGATCGGAAGGCCGCCCTGGGCCTGTACTGGGATATAACCGCTGTAACGGGGCCTGATGTACGCAGTCTGAATGGACGACAGGGTCCTGACGAAGAAGTTGTCAGTGACAAGATTTAAGGTTGGATCATTACAGGCAGTCAGGCTTGCCGGCTGCCCACCTGCCAAACCGTAGATGTTAGTTTGGCACGGAGCGCTGGCCACAAAGAGACAATAGGCAAGCGCGACATCTGAGGCATGGCACTGGCTCGATATTCCGATACCCGTTCCGCCCAGTATCGTACGCTGCGGATAACCCTTGCTTAACGTTATCGGTGCACTAAAACGGAGCCTGTTCGGGGCGAATCCTCGTCTCGAGTAATTGCTGTATGTGAAGGCGAATGGACAATACGCGATGGTGTCGCAGTTCGCCATGTCCTCATAGAGCAAGAACGGATTGTAGCCATAGATGGTATCCGGCATGAGGCTGGCAAGCTCACGCAGCGTCTCAAGAGATTGTAAGGCGATCGTGCGATCCAGAAACTGATCGCGGGCAATCGCAACTGAGCTGCCGTATGAAACACAAAGCCCCATAAAGTTTAAGAAAAGATCGACGGGGGACCCTGGCATTCGAACATAACCACGGCGTGCAAGGTCGAGAACATCCGCCCATGTTTCAGGCTCCTTCAAATGGGCGTTGTCGAGAATATCTGGGCGGCAGCTTGCCGCCGGGGCGGCAGCGTCAATGGGGAGAGCATAGAGCCGATCGTGAAACCAGTGGCTGTCGAGGCAAGGCCCAGCCGCATCTCTTTGCAATTCCTCTAATGTTTCCGGAGACAGCATACGTTGCAAGTCGAGGAGGCTTCCAAAGCGATCCACGTCTCCAAGCATCGGGTGGTCGATGACCAGAAGATCGAACGATCGCGATAGCGAGGTAAGGTCGGCATGGCCAAACTCGTGTCGGCTGCGTTTCTCCCACCGAATCTGCACGTTCTGATTTTGTTCTTCAAACCGTTGTGCAGCCGCGACGAGAGGCGGGAAGGCTCGACTGTGATTCCAGGTAATACCTCGTAGAGAGACTGGTTTCATGTGGATTACCTGACTCGATCGTGTACGAAAATATTTGTGCCGCTTGCGGCAGAGACCCAGGCCGCTACAGTCGCTTCCATTGCCGCAACTCGCAATCTGGCCGCCGACTTGTTGCGAGCAGAATCAGCGTAGCCTCGAGGATTTTCAACTTTTTCTCCAAAAGCCGTACCCTGTTTCCGAATTCAGCACACAACATGGAGCCCGGGTGGGGCAATGACAAAATCCCGAGATTGACAAATTGCGCATATCGCAAGTACGATCCTGAGATTGTCAATCCTGGATCTGATACGAACAGCCACGGAATCCCAGTGGACCTGTTGAGAAAAGCGGACGCATTTATGTCCTCATCGCGGTACAAGTTAGAAACAGTTGCCCGTGCTTGTAACATTCTGCGTTTGTTCGCCGATGAACGCCAGACGTTGACCTTAAAGCAGGTCGTTGAATTGACCGGGTGGGAACGAACGATCTGTTTTCGGCTGCTGGTTACGCTCGAAAATGAAGGCCTGTTGCGGAGGGCTGACGGCAAGAAGTACTCCAGCAACGTTCGCATGTTAAAAGGAACACGGTATCGCATCGGATATGCTTCACAGGGATCCGATTCCTTTTCTAGCGCGGTTAGTCAAGGAATACGATGGGCGTCGGCAGAACATCAGGTCGACCTGATCGAGTTGGGGAATCAGTACAGCATCAAGGCTGCGATCAGGAATGCCGAGCTATTCATCCGGCGCGAAGTCGACTTAGTTATCGAGTTTCAGACATACGAGCGCATCGGGCCGCGATTGTCTCAAATGTTCGCGGAGGCGAATATCCGTGTCATCACCCTGGAGATTCCCCAGCCAAATGCGACTTTCGTGGGCATTGACAATCATCGGGTTGGGCTACTTGCGGGTAAAGCGCTTCTCAAGGCGGCACAGAGACAATGGCAAGGAACATGCGACGAGGTCATGGTTCTCGACCTCGATATTGCGGGATCCGTTCCCTCTCTGCGTTTGTCTGCCGCCGAAGGCGTGCTTCAACACGGGCTGCTTGGGCAATATGCGATACGCCACCTCCAGTCGCATGGAGAGTTCATGCGCTCTTTCGATATTGTCCGAAAGCACCTGCGTACATCGCGCGCCCAACGTGTATTGCTGACGGGTATCAATGACTTTGCAGTGTTGGGGGCACTGCGAGCTTACGAAGAGGCGGGCCGCGGCAGTTCCTGCATCGCCGTCAGCATTGGAGGAGGGCCGGAAGCTCGCCGGGAGTTGCGTCTTCCCTCAAGCCATCTACATTCCTGCGTTGGGGTCTTTCCGGAAAGATATGGCGAGAGCGTCATCCAACTTGCCCTCGATATCCTAAATCACCGCAGTACGCCACCTGCCGTATATATGCCCGCTCAGGTTCTCACCGCAAAGAACGTTGACGAGTTTTACCCAACAGACATCTTTAGCGATTTGGGGCAAGGCGACTTCTCGCGCTAGCAGTTGCATTGTTGCTTTGCGGAGCGCCTGTTAGGTGATTGCGATTTCCGCAATCCTCGGGGCGTCGCACAATTGAGTTTGCCAGAGGTCAACGCGAGCGATAGGGTTTCGCCCAGAGTATGGCTCCGAGCAACGTGAACTCGCAGAAGTCTATTTCGATCAGTCCAACGCGGCAGATTGTCCTCGTTGAGTGCACTGCTCAACAATATCAATCTGAGCCTTGCCCGCTATGCACGCGCCAGGCGTGTTCGACATACGTGGATTGGGGTTCATGACTTCGATAAAGGCCGGACAGTACTCAAGCGGGAGGAGCTCTATGGACAACATGGCGCGTACTAGTCACAGAACGACTTGGATGTATGGCATGTATATATTTTTCCTTAAGTCGATTTACGTCGCGGTGATCATTGTGCTGTTTCTTGTTTCAGGTTCGCTCCTGGCTCAGACACCCACGGAAGCCATCACCGGAATTGTGACAGACAAAGCTGGAGCGGTGGTCCCTGGGGCAACGGTTATAGTTACGAATCAGGAAACTGGAGTTTCTCGTACGCTGACAACTGATAGCAGAGGCTTTTATTCGGCGGAAGGCCTCGCTGTGGCCCGGTTTACCGTTGCGATATCAAAGCCTGGTTTCAAAGAAAACATAACTCAAGACATCATGCTTAATCCAGGACAGCGCCGCGCAAACAATATCGTGCTGCAAGTGGGAAGCGCGAGCACCCAGGTAACGGTGTCAGCAGATACGGTCGCGGTCAACACAGAAACCTCGGAAAGCAGCGGCACGCTCGACGCGAAGCAAATTAACAACTTGATGTTGAACGGAAGGAACTTCCAGTCCCTGGCCGTTGCCATTCCAGGCGTTGCCAATATGTCGTATGCCGATCAAATGTATGGCGGAGGGGCTGCCGGCAGCGGCACAACGCTGATCGTCAATGGCCTCGGGATTGATGCCACCACCTACACGATCGACGGCCTGTACAACATGAATACCGGCAATCTCGCCAACGTCAATATTCTGCCGGTTCCAGACGGGATTCAGCAATTTAGCGTTATCAAAGACAACTACAGCGCCAAATACGGCCTGAACGGGGGCGGCCAAGTTGTTGTCATAACGAAAAGCGGAACTGACAAGTATCACGGCAGCGCATGGGAATATCTGCGCAATGACATGTTTGATGCTCTGAATTATTTCTCCATAGCACCCCAGCCGCTCCATCAAAATATCTTTGGATATACCTTGGGCGGACCTGTAATTATCCCCAAACTTTACAACGGAAACTCGGGTACCAAAAAGACATTTTTCTTTGCCTCGAACCAGTGGTATCTAAACACCTATGGACAGGTCAGGCGCGGCGCAGTTTTCCCGCAGGCCATGAGGGACGGGAACTTTAGCCAGAGTCCGACCCTTCCAACCGATGCGAATGGCAATGTCATCCCACTCACGATCGATGCTCACAGCCAGGCGGTTCTGGCATCGGAGGGAAGAACGAACTGCCTCACCGGTCCTTACACAATCAATCCCGACTGTTTGGATCCCGTTGCTGTTGCCCTGCTGAAGGCCGATGTCCCCTTGCCGAACAATCCCGCAGGCGGGTTTCTCAATTATCAGAATTCTGGCCCGGAAACAACCAGCCAGCTCGACTATCAATTTCGCGTCGATCACTACCTCAACACGAATAATCTACTGACCGCACGGATCATGTATGAGCCTGTTAAAAATGGTTTCCCGTTCGACTTGTGGGGAGGCCTGCCGTACACAACAATTACGGATAGCTTCTACACGATGGGATTTAACGGGGTGGTCAGGCTACAATCGACAATCACTCCGAACCTGGTCAATATGGGTGGTATCGGGGAAACGTATGACCGTCTGCGCGTTAGCAACAACAATAATCCCGCCGCATTGTTGCCGCCTGGAGTTTCCATCGTTCAAGCATTTCCGGATGCTCCCACGCTGAATAGAATTCCGAATATTTCAATTGCGGAGGGTTGGTCGGGGAACGGAACTGGCAATGAGCCGTTTTCTGCAGGCGATGGCGAGGGAATTCTGTTCGACGACATAAGCTGGGTAAAGGGAGCCCACATTTTCCAGGCTGGCGCCCTCTATATCGCCGGGATCAAGAGGCAGAGTTCGATCAACGCGAATCCCGTGGGCAGCTTCGACTTTGGGGGAGAGCACACCGGAGATCCAGCCGCCGATTACATGCTCGGTCTAGACGACACCTACACACAGTCAAGCGCGGACCGGTATGGCATCTATCACTACCGTCAAGGTGAAGCCTATGTACAGGACGACTGGAAGATAAAACCTCGCCTGACCCTAAACTTGGGCGTGCGCTGGGTGTATTTTTCCCCCGACACGCTTAGCGGAAACGAGGTCAGCGCCTTTATGCCGACAAAGTATGTTGCATCGGAAGCACCAGTCGTCAATCTCGATGGAACATTCAACGTCAATAGTGCCAATGAGCCTCTCACTGCCTCCGGACAAGTGGCGAATCTCCTCAACGGAATTGTGTTCGCGGGTAAGGATGGCGTGCCGAGTGGATTCTTCCATGCGACCAAACTCAGCTTCGGTCCAAGAGTTGGTTTTGCCTATGACGTTTTTGGCAACGGGAAAACCTCCATCCGCGGAGGATACGGAATCGGCTACTATCGGGTCGGGTTTCAATCGATCTATAACGCGGTCCAGTACAACACCCCGTATGCGAAGAATGCCAACGTTTACAATTCCTTGCTCAGCGACGGAACCGCTGGCGGTAACGCTGCGGCGCCTACGACGCAATTCATCGCGAATATGCCCTTCCACTTTGTTCCAACTCAAATACAGACATACAGTCTGACGGTTGAACATCAGTTGAAATCGGATATCGTGACCTCCATTGCCTATGCGGGAAGCCAGACTCGGCATATTAATGGGGTCATAGATCAGAATCAGCCCCTTAGTGTAACGTCGCCTAGTCAAAGCGGCTGCCTTGCCCCTGGACAATCTCCTTCCGCCTCCTATGATTTCGATCCTTGCCAGAATCTTGGTATATCGTCGCCAGACTATACCCGTCCCTATCAAGGATACACAGGCATCTATAACTACGGCTATGATGGGATGTCAGCCAATTACAACTCCCTGCAGGCTTCAATGGAATACAGAACCAAAGGCGCGGATATTACCCTTGCATACACGTACGCCAAGGCGTTGTCAGATGTAGGAGGGACCGAGGGAGGGACCCCTTACCTGGCTGGGATGGGTCCGCAAAACTCGCGCAATGTTCAGGCTGAGTATGGACCGCCAGACTACGATTTTACGAACGATTTGGCTGCTACGTGGGTCTATCCGTTTCCATTTTTCGCCCACGGCAGTAAGCCGGTTGTACTTGCGCTGGGGAACTGGAGTTTTGCCGGATTGGTACTTCACCAGAGCGGTTTTGCGAATGCTCCAGCACTGGAGACAGGCACAGGCGGCCTGGCAGTACGTCCAAACCAGGTAAAGCCTTATCGCAAAATCGGAAATCTGAACGAGTGGTTTGATACAAGCGCCTTTGCCCAGCCTAACTATGGTTTCTTTGGAGATGCAAGCGTTGGAACAATTCGCGGCCCAAGTTACACGGGTGTGAATGTATCTCTCTACAAAACGTTTCCGATTTACAAGACTTTTAGTGCGCAATTCAGGGCTGAAGCATTCAATGTCCTCAATCATCCTAATTTCAATAGCGTGGATTATGGCCTTGGGGATGGAAGCTATGGACAGGTAACTGGTGCCGGAGATGCCCGCATCCTGGAGTTTGCTGCCAAGATCACATTTTAAGACGGATTGTGTGCACACTCTTCACAGATAAGACAAATCAAAGATGATCGCCAGATTGCACGGGGGAGGTAATCATCTTTGCAAACGGTGGCTAGTTCCTCTCAGGATAGGAGAAAGATCTAAATGCGTCGCCGTGCGTTTATACAGACATCAGCTTTTGCCCTTGGTGGGATTTTGACTGCTTCGCGTGACTGGGCGGCAGACGAAGCTGTCCTGCACGTCTTGGCGAAGTCCAAGGCCCCCGCTAGGACCGTCTTTGCCGTCCATATGCGGCGTGAGTTGTCGACATGTGAGTGGGATATGCGGCTAACTTTAAGCTGTCTTCAGGGGATCGTGAATCGTCCACAACCCCAACTCTATCTGATCCATGACCATTACGATGAACTCTGGCTAGATTGGCTGCGCGAGCGTGGCGACATTGACAGAATTGAGTGGATAAATGTAACTCAGACGTTAGACCGCTTCCTCACGCAGACCTCATGTATGTTTGTCACGGACTCTTCCGTCCCAGCCAGCGTCAACGTTGCCACGATGCTGGCTGGTGTGTACAACGGCTTAGTTGCAACTCCGGAGACCTTTAAGCAGTACAATCTCCCGATCGACTCGAAGGCGGATTCACTTCAGAACGGCTTGGATTTGCGGAAAATGGGCTGGAAGAAAGATCTGGAAGCCTATCAGTGGGCCTTCCGCGTGCTCGACGCACACCTTTCAAGGCAAGCTATCTGTCTTCTTCACCCGACAGAGGTCGCGTTTCGCGACTACTTGGTTGAGTTCAATATCCCGACTCTCTGGTCTTCAGGCCCGCAAGCCGTACCGGAGAATCCTGCGGCTTCACCTAAAGAAGAAAAGAGATTTGCACGGGACATCTTGATGAAGTGGCCACCTAACATCCCCTGCCTGGGCTGGCCGTCCGCCGGCGATGAAAAGGAGTGGGGACTTGGGGAGGGTGAGGGGATGCAGATGATAAGCGAATGCGCCAAATTCGAAGTATGTACAGCCTTCGATGGGTATTCCCCTACGGTCGGCAATCTTTCGATGCATTCCGGAACCAGTGCAACACTATCCCAATCGGTTCCTCCTGTCCAACTGCAACGAGACAGAGTCTACTGCGCCTTTATCCGTTCAGACGGAGACGGGATGAATTTTATTAGGTATTGCTATCGCCAACTTTTCGACGATCCCAGGCATGGGGAAGTTCCGCTAGGCTGGCAACTTGGCCCGATGGTGTCGGACTTAATGCCCGATGCGGCTGATTATTACTATAAGCACGCCCGGGCAGGGGATTGCTTTGTGAACGCCCTCACCGGAGCAGGCTACATTTGGGAAGAGTATTACGCAAAAGGGTATCCCAAAGAACAGCAGCAGCGCATTCTCCAAGACTACAAGAAACTCTCGGCGCAATACATGCGGAGGATTGACGCAACTGTCATGTGCACGGGCGATGATATGCCACCGAATCTGCTGGAGCTATTCGCAAGTGAAAGAGGCATTCGCGGGATTTTTGAGAATTATGTCAGAACCATGCAAACGACTCTAGATAACACCAGCCGTGAGATCGCGGACGTTCCTGTCTTTCGTAACGTGGCGGAGTCGCCTTCCGAATGGCTTACAAAGAACATGGAGTTCACGTCCTACGCCCAGGCGGAAACGGTGCGCCATGTGATCGTCGCTACCAAGGAATGGACCCCTCATCATCGACCTGCCTTCGTGTATGTAGGGTTGAATAATTGGCTCCGGGAAATGGGAAGCCTTGCACAGATTGCTGAAGGCTTGGGGCCTGACTATGTGATTGTTCGCCCCGATCAACTGGTGCAACTTTACTTACAGTCCCGGCGCACCTAAAAAACTGGTATGTTGCACTCATCTGATTCCATAAGCACTTGCGAGCCGATTATAAAGTTAGGGAACGGACTGCGAATAGTCGATATTGCGGTCCGCTTCGAAGAGTCAACGACGTGCCCCAAGGGGGGAAGGCTTCCATCATGCCGGAAATAACCATCGTGGCCGAGTTCGGCGATCAATGCGGCGAATGCCCAGTTTGGAACGCGGAAAGCCGCCTGCTGGAATGGATTGATTGCACTGGGGGAAAGTTTCTTGAACTACAGTGGCCTTCCAAGGAGTCTGCCATCAAAAGCAGCGGAGTGGCCATCAATGGTTTTCGTCGCAATCGACTTGGAGGATACGCCATTACCAACAGCCAGGGGGTTTGGCTCTGGGACGGAGGAGAGAAATGGTCTTCCGTTGTTTCTGAAGTTGATGGCAGTCCGTGCCAAGTGAATGACTGCGTCGCCGACTCGGCCGGGCGACTCATAACGGCGACCTATTACTACGATCCGGCAGGCGAGTATAGATTGGGCAGTTTAATCTCAGTTAATACAGATGGAAAGGCCACTGTTTTGGACGAAGGTTTTCATCTCGCCAATGGACTGGGTTTTTCTCCCGATCAAAGCAAGCTCTATTTTGCGGATTCAGCTGCCCGGCGCATATACAGCTACCAGTATGACATTCAAAGCGGTTCCGTACGCAATCGCCATGTGCTAGTAGATGTAGCCCGCGAGGAGGGTTTGCCGGACGGACTCGCGGTAGACGTGGAAGGCTGCATCTGGTCCGCGCAGTGGTACGGAGGCTGCATCGTGCAGTATGACCCAGATGGGAAATTGATGCAGCGTGTGCTGGTTCCAGCCAAGCAGACTTCCTCACTTGCTTTCGGCGGACCAGATTTCACGGATATTTTTATTACATCTGCGGCGCAATCCGAGGCCATGCCCATCATGCCGCCTGGCTACGATCCTAGGTCGGGCAATTTCGGGGGTGCCTTGTATCACATCAATCTTGGGATTGCCGGTCAACTTCAGCATTCTGCAAATATTGAATTGTCGGACACCAAATGATGAACAATCGGACTTCTGAAAGACACCTTCAAGCTATCGCAATTAAGGCCGCAAATCTCCTGCTTCCTTTTTCATGGAAGGTGTGGTTCTGGGGTGACAATGTTGGTTTTGATGGGTTGCTGGATACAAGTGAACTTACCGGCTTGGGAACGTATTCTGGTTTTGTTTATGGCATCTTTAAAGGCTGGTTGGCCCGCGAGAGCTTCCGCAGCGAATTCGATTACAACGCGCCGGGAGTCGCATTGTTGCGGGTATTTGATCAAACCGGGGATGCGAATTTATTTTCCGCTGCCAAACGGCACGCCGACTACTTGTCGGGGTTTCGCAAGACGGATTCGGGCGCATATATGCGGTACGAAAATGCTGCGTTCGAGCTGCCCCCCGAACTTCCATCCGATCATATGGATGCATTTGCAGCCGAGCAATTACGTAGCCAGGTAAAAGATGGAGGGCCCTGTATCTTTGTGGATTCCATGCACGTTGAAGGTCCATTCTTTGCCAAGATGCATCGGATAACTGGCGACGAATTCTACCGCCAATTGGCCCTGCAAAGTCTAACTTCGCAAGTCGACCTTCTTTTCGATCCCGCGAAAGAACTGTTCAATCATTTCTGGATTGAACAGACCAAGTCTCCCAACGGAGTTTTCTGGGGGCGGGGCAATTGCTGGGGCTTGCTTGGCCTGCTGGAAACGATGGATCAATTGCCGGAGAATGATCCTGAAATAAAACCGCTGCAAGGGGTACTTGTTCGGGTTGTGGAGCGAATGGCACAACTCCAGGAGTCGAACGGAGGATGGCATACCGTACTCGACGATCCCAGTTCTTACGTCGAAACATCCATCTCAGCTTTTATGGTTGCAGTATTGGCTCGGTCCATGATGCGATCCTGGATTGAGCCCAGTCGATATGAACCAGTCATGGGGTCGGCAATGTCATTTTTGCTTGATCATGTCCGTGACGATGGACTATTGGAAGGCGTCTCGTTCGAAACCTTTCCCAGCACGCGGATTGAGCATTATCGAACGCTCTCTCTAAATGGGATGGTTCCTTGGGGGCAAGGTGCGTTGCTCGTGGCCCTGAAAGCATACGCGGACTTACACGGTATCAACCAGTTCAACGGAGAACGAATCGGCGGAAAATGACCTCCACTCCCTTAGGCAATAAAGTTGCTCTCATCACCGGCGCTGGAGCAGGCATAGGCGCCGGGATTGCTGAACGTTTTTCCGAAGCGGGCGCGGCGGTTGTCCTCTTTGACATCAATGGCGAATCGGCCGAGCGGATGAGCCGGAAGATTGAGCAAACAAGACAAGGCCGCTCCCTTGCGTTGCAGGGGGATGTTTCAAGTGAAGCCGATGTCAAGGCCGGCATCGCACAGGCTGTTGCGGAATTCGGCACGGTCGATGTTTTAGTCAACAACGCCGGCATCGATGTGTCCAGTCGAGTGCCAGACATGAGCGCGAGCGCCTGGGATCGTGTGCTGGCAGTCAACTTGAAGGGGGCGTTTCTTTTCTCAAAACATGTGATCCCACACATGCGGGGGCGCGACGGAGCAATCGTGAACATCTCATCCGTGCATGCTTTCGTTTCCTACGAGGGCTACGCGGCCTACGATGCGTCAAAAGCCGGTCTGATTGCCTTGACGCGCACTCTCGCGATAGACCATGGTCGCGACGGGATTCGAGTGAACGCCATCTGCCCCGGCTACATCAGCACTCCAATGACGGACGAGTGGCTGAAAGAGCAGCCGGATCCTGCGGCAACGCTCAAAGAGGTACTCAGTTTTCACCCGCTGGGTCGAATGGGCACGATGCGCGACGTGGCGGACGCGGCCCTTTTTCTCGCATCCGACGCATCGGCATTTATCTCCGGAACATATCTGGTGGTGGATGGCGCATTGACCGTGGCAGGACGATAATGCCGTCTATGAACAGGGCGAATATTCAGCATGAATACCAACGTATTGTTTCCTGATTGGTTTTGTGCAGAGCAAAGGAGACTGAAAACCAACCATGAGGAAAAGGATGCGCAAATACGTGAGGATCGTGTGCGGGGCCTTTAAGGTGGCGCTTTTATTGGGCGTTCTATGGAACTCGCGCTGGGCAACAGCTGCGCCTGCCGCCGGAACAAACCCTTCGGGGAATGGGCAAGTGCCATCGGTAGTGCTGACGGCTGCGCCGTTGATTCAAATGCCGGGAGTTCCGGTTCCTGAACGTAAATTGCTACATGCCGTGGACTCCAATAGTCCTGTTCATTGGGACGGCGACACGATGTATATGTTCGACTCCTACAACCATCCATACCGGCTGTCTGGATACAACCTTGAGCATCTCGGCATCCGCGAGCGTGTACGGTTTAACGGTTTGGATGACGATCTGGATATTTGGATTGAGGCGACATGGAAGGACCCTGGCGGGACGCTGTACGGTGCTTATCATTACGAGCCGGATACCATTTGTTTTTCGAACTCCCATCTTCCTACCGCTCCTCGCATTGGCTGGATAAAGTCAGGGAACAACGGAAAGACTTGGCAGGATCTTGGGTTTATCCTGGACGCTAATCCGAGTGCGATCAATTGCAATTCTGCTAGCCCCTGGGATACGGGCGGCACCGGGGACTTGGTATTTCTCCCTGATCGCAAAAATGAGTATTTCTATATTTACGGCACAAGCTACGATCCGCGTTTCGCCGAACAGGGAGTGTTTGTGGCTCGCATGGCCTTCGCCGACCGGAACAATCCTTCCGGAAAGGTGATGAAGTGGTACCAAGGGAGCTGGAGCCAGCCTGGCCTGTGGGGACATGTCACTCCCGTCTTTCCCGCCCAGAAAGACTATACCCATCCGGACGGCGAGATGTTCTGGGGGCCTTCGATCCATTGGAACACCTACTTGAAGATGTACGTGATGGTCCTGAATCATGCGATCAACACGCGGTTGAAAGGTGGCGGAGTTTACATCAGCTTCAATCGTCGTATTGGCGACCCCAACGGATGGAGCGAACCTAGGATGATTCTGGATCGTGCCCAGGTCCAGAATTTAACTCGCGGCGGGTCCGCGCAGCCTAACTCCCTGGAAAATGGCTGGTACCCGGAAATCATTGGGACGGGCAAAGGGGAGTCTGACAAGTTATGCGGACAAACAGGACGCTTATTTGTGGCTGGAATGTCTCGCATGGAAATTACTTTCGTGAAGCCGGGAGGAAAACAGAAATAGCGTAGAGCGGTTGATTCCATGTTCGACGCAGTGCGTTTTTGAAAGATCAATCATCCATGGAGGAACTACGGCATTTCTTGCGCTCAGTCCGGCGGCGACAATTAACGTGTGACAAATGCCAGCTTGCAACGTCGAGGAAAAGATCGTGAAGAATGCACAACATCATGCCCGTACCGCTTTCCGGCGCGCCAGGATGGTAATCGGGGTTACTCTTGGCTGCTTCCTGTTTAGTCTGGGCCTTGGGTCGGCGAATGCGCAGCAAACAGCGCCGGCGGATGGGCAACTTCCGCGAGTCATTTTGAGCAAGGCGCCTTTGATCTTGATGCACGGTGTCGATTCCAACAGCCCCGTCTATTGGGATGGGAAGACGCTCTACATGTTTAACTCCGCCGACGGACACCAATATGTCTCCTCAGGGCCGGATATTGCCCACATCGGGTATCGGACGCTTGTCCACCTTGGCGACACGGACGACCGATTGTATATCTGGATTGAGGCCACATGGAGGGCCGAAGACGGGACCCTGTACGGTGCGTATCACTATGAACCGGATGCGCTTTGCTCTTCCAATAATCACCTGCCGACAGCGCCAAAAATTGCCTGGATACGGTCGCGGGACAATGGCAAGACCTGGGATGATTTGGGGTTTATCATCGACGCGAATCCTTCTGCGATCAACTGCAATTCAGCAAGTCCCTGGGATGCGGGTGGCACTGGGGATTTCTCATTTGTCCCTGACCGCAAAAATCAGTATGTCTATTTTTACGGAACAAGCTACGATCCGCGTTTCGCCGAACAGGGAGTGTTTGTAGCTCGCATGGCCTTCGCCGACCGGAACAATCCTTCCGGCAAGGTGATGAAGTGGTATCAAGGGAGTTGGAGCCAGCCTGGCTTGTGGGGACATGTCACTCCCGTCTTTCCTGCCCAAAAAGACTATACCCATCCGGATGCGGAAATGTTCTGGGGCCCAGCCATTCACTGGAACTCTTATCTTCAAATGTACGTGATGCTGCTCAACCGCGCGATCGATCCAGAGTTAGCGACCGGCGGGATATATATCAGTTTCAATCGTCATGTCGGAGACCCCAATGGGTGGAGCAAACCGGCACTGATTCTCAATCGTGCTGGAATTCAGAAGGTCATGGCCGGTGTCAATCTTTCTCCAACCAAAATGGCAAACGGGTGGTATCCGGAAGTGATCGGGGAAGGGCCCGGCGAAACAGACACCATGGTGGGCAAGACCGGACGGCTGTTTCTTGCCGGGGTTTCGCGCCTGCAAATTACTTTTTTGAAGTCCGGAGAAGGGACTGCGTCAGAAAAGAAATAGCTGCGAATGAATTACGCAGAACGCTGGCGGCAGAGTCCTTGATTTGTAGGCCGAGAGGCTTTGCGATCCGCACGCGATGGACAGGACCCAGAATTCCGATGATGAACGCACCAATCAATAGAAGAAAGTTTATTCAGGTTTCCGCTCTCACCTTGGGCAGCACTTTGGTTGGCTGGCCAGAGCAGAGAACGAGCGGTGGGACGGTGCAAGTGTGTCCCAAGTCCGCTCCTCCAGCAAAGACGCTGTTTGCATTTCGGATGGGGGACGTTACCACGCGGGCCTGGGATCTGGAACTCACGTTATCGTGCCTTCAGGGCATTGTGAACCGATCACAGCCGCGCCTGTATCTGATCCATGATCGCTATGACGAGCTATGGCTGGAGTGGCTGCAGGAACGGGGTGATGTAAAGAATGTTCGATGGATCGGGATAGGAGAAGTGTTCGAGCGGTTCTTGCCGGAAGTGGATCGAATGTTTGTAACAGATCCTGCGGTGCCAGCAAGCGTCAACGTGGCCACCATGCTGGCAGCGGTCCACGGAGGACTAGTCGTCACGCCCGACTTTGCGGACCAATTCAACTTGCCGATGGGGCGCTCTCCTGATTCGAGCGAAATGGGCATGGACCTGCACGCGTTCGGCTGGAAGAAAGACGTGGACGCATACCGATGGGCCTATCGTGAAATCGGAGACCAGCTCTCACAGCAGGCTGTTGCGATTCTCGACCCACATGAAACCGCACTTAGGGACTATCTGGTTGAATTCAAAATTCCCATTCTTTGGATTTCCGGCCGTGACGATTCGGAAAGAAGTCCGGCGGCATCTCCCACGGAAGACAAGGAGTTCGCCCGTCAAATGATGATGCGATGGCCGCCGAACATCCCGTGCCTGGGCTGGCCGTCCAGCGGATACAAGCAAGGAGGAATCGGGGAGGGACCGGGCGTACAACTGGCCAGCCAGTGTGCCAAATTTACTGTTTGTACAGCCTACGATGGCTTCTCGCCCACTGTGGGGAACCTTTCGGTTCACTCGGGGACGACCGCAACTTTGAAGCAGTCCACCCAACAAACGGTGCTGCACCGGGACAAGGTCTATTACGCATTCATACGGTCGGACGGCGACGGATGGAATTTTCAGCGCCAATACTACCGGAAGCTTTTTGACGATCCGAAGCACGGAACGGTCCCGATTGGCTGGCAGATAGGGCCGACCGTGATCGATGGCCAGCCCGACATCCTGGACTATTACTACAAGCACGCCCGCCCAGGGGACTACTTTGTGAATGCGCTGTCTGGGGTGGGGTATATTCACGAGGACGATTACGCAGAGAACTACCCTCCCGAACAACGCGAAAAAATCTGGCGCGAATATATCGACCTATCGGAAAGGTACCTTGCCCGGCTGGATAGCCGGATCCTTGCAGTTTATTCGGAGATGAAGCCGGAACGGATGGACATGTTCGCCGGCATGCGCGGGGTCAAAGGAATTTTTGCCAACTATTCGCGCAGCCATGAAACCACGCTCGCGAACCAGACTTCCACCGTGGATGGAATCCCGTGGTTCCGGGCCGTCAACGATTCTCCCGGCTCGTTCACCTTCACCCCGTGGGCCCGGCAGTCCGCGGTCGATTTTATGGTGGATAACATCCGACGATGGACCCCGCCGGCACGTCCTGCTTTTTTGTATGTGTTCCTTGCCAATTGGCTGACAGAAATGGGCATGGCTCAAACCATTGCGCAACAGCTTGGAAATAACTATGTTCCCGTGCGCGCCGACGAATTGGTGAGTCTTTATGGTCAGTACACAGGAAAGTGAGCAAGGGGCCTTTCGCGCAGTCGACGGCAACTCTGGCGCGGAAATCATCTTGGCCCGCACGCTTCCTCTTCTTTCTCAGGGCCCGTTCCGGATGGTCGCTGCCCTTGAAGATCGCAATGCCGGCTGGTCCGGCGCGTTGTTTCATGTTCCATCACAAGGAGGATCGAGATGATCGAGAAGCCAGGACAGTACACTCGGCGTGATTTTTTGGGAAGGACGATCGGGGCCGGTGTGGCGTTGTCCGTGGGATCGATCATGCCGGGTAGCGCGGAAGCGTCAGGGGCGACGATACCGGGCGAAGCTGAAGCGGCTGGATCGGAAGAGGCAGGGGGAGATGGACGGATTCGAATCCATGTGAAGGGACCAGTGGGCGCGCCGCCGCTGGGGGCTCCGGTGGAGACGAGTGTGCCCTTTGCGCGGGGGAAAGTGCGGGACAGCGCGACGTGGGCCGTGTATTCGCCGGCGGGGAAAGCAGTGTTGGCGCAGTTGAGGCCAGGAATGAAGTGGCCGGACGGCAGCGTGCGATGGCTGTCGGTGCTATTTGAAGCGGAAACGGGGCCTGGGATTTACGTGATGCGTGAAGGGAAAGGGATTTCCGGGCCCGAGATGATACGGGAAGAGAACGGCCAGGTGGTGATGGACAGCGGGGAAGTCCAGGTGAAGATGGCGCGGTCTGGAAGCGGCTGGATCGAGGAGATCGGCGCGCCGGGGCCGGACGGAAAGATGGAAGCCGTGGTGAAGGGGGCGGGTGCGGGCGATCTGGTCCTGACGCGGCATGACGGCCGGAAGTTCCGAGCCTCGCAGGCGGGAGAGAGCCGGGCGGTGGTGATCGAAGAACGTGGACCGGTGCGAGCCTCGGTCCGGGTGGAAGGAAAGTGCCGCGCGGAGGATGGGGAGGGCTTGTTCGATTACATTGCACGGTGGACGGTGTATCGAAAACGAGGCGAGGCACACGTAAAACTGACGTGGATCAATGCCACCGAAAATCCTTCCGAACAGGTGCGGGACATTCGAGTGATGTTTCCGTATGACTTTGCACCGAAGCGATTGGTGTTTGGATGTGAGCAGGGCGTGTTTGACGGGCCGCATGTAAAGGACTGGCCCGTGTACCTGCTGCAGGAAGACCACAACTGGTACTGGGCGAAGAAGCACAATCCGGACGGGCGAATCCAGAACCTGGCGAGCGGCGGTTGCAACGGGGAGCACTGTCCGGGATGGCTGTATGTCGAGAACAAGGACCGGTGCCTGGGCGTTTGGGTACCAAATTTCTGGGAAGAATACCCGAACGAGATTGAGTTGAAAGAAGGAATGTTGAGTGTGGGTCTGTGGCCAGAGCGCGCGATGAAGCACTTGCTGAGCAAGCCGATTCTGCCGGCGAATCCGGACGGACAGCAACGCTATGTCAAAACGAAATACACGCCGGTGATGCCGCATCCATACCTTGCGTTTGTGAACGAGCCGGAGAAATGTCTGGACGCGGTGCAGGGGCTGGCAAAGACGCAGGAGATCGTGCTGAGCGTATGGGGAGGGAAGGGTCAAAATCCGACATTCGAGACGAAGTGGTGGAGCAAGAGCCTGCAGTCTGTACGAGGTCACCTCGATCCAGAATATGTGGCAACAACGGAAGCTCTTGGCCTTTTCTCTCCGCTCGACAGTAAGAGATTTCCTATGTACGAGCAGTTATACAAGGGCTGCTACGGATGGCTGAATCGCAATATTGACGCAATGAAGTGCTACGGCAAGTTCGATTACGGCGACTGGAAGTATTTCACCGCAGCCACCGACTATCTCTGCGGTCCGGGCACGAAGTGGGGAGCATTGGGAGAAATGCCCCGCGAAGGCTATTGGCAAAACAACGAGAGGGACCAATTATTGGGACTGCTCCTGTACTACTACAGAACAAGCGATCCAGTTGCGTGGGAGCGGATTGAAATTGTCGCGCGCCATCTGCTGGATGTAGACATCAAGCACCACCCAGACTGGGGGATGTGGACCCACAGTTACGGGCATTGTTATGTTACAACGGCAGCGGCCGGGGAACCGGACCATTCCTGGCTTTGGGGCACGCTGGTCTGGTCGGGCGTGAGCGGCGATCCAGTGGCGCAGGGGTGGGTGAGCGCGTGTGGAAAGAACCTGTTAGACACGAAGATTGATTTTGAACAGACGGATGCTCGCACAGACTCCGTGTATCTCCACATGATGTGCCAATTCTACGAATACACAGGGCAGCAAGAATACCTGAGCGCAGCCGAAGCCCCAGTGCAAGCTTTTATCAAGCTGCAACGGGCCAATGGTAGCTGGCTGGCATTCATGGGGAACCTCCAGGCGCCAAAGGAGGAGGGCTTTGTTGAACACGCGATTATGGCCCTTGCAAACTATTACGCCGTTACAAAGAGGCAGGAAGTGGTGGGGCCTCTGAATCGGGCGATCTTCTACACGTTCGGAGACAAGGGTGAGATTCGGGGAGCGATCGGCGAAGCGCCATTGGCGGTGTATGGTTTGGCCGTCCTGGCAAGCGAGACCGGCCAGCAGCACTATTTGGATGTTGCATGCAATGTACTGACAGCTTTTTACGACGCACAGGAAAAAGGCAACAATCCCGCCTGCATTGGCCGGGGCGACTACTGGGCAGAGTGGGGTGTCAACAATCCGCAAGCGGCAAAGGGAACGGGCCGTCCGCCACAGTTTCTGGGGGAAACCCGTCCACTTTCGCCGGGCTGCGTTCTTGCCTATGGCCAGCAGATTCTTGCGCCGCTTGCAAAAAAAAGGATAGGCACGGATGAGCGCCAGTGAGACAAGTTTGGGCGATACGAGCCACGAGGCGATTCCGAGTGCGTCGAATGGAACAACCCGAATCAGCGTCAGGAGCTTATGGGCGTTTCATAAAGATCAAGGCGTCCCCAACCAGGAAATCCATGTGACCCCACTGAATACATTTTCGAATTTTCCGTTTCAGATGGCCGCCTTGAGACAGAGTGGCAAGTTCTTTCATGGAATTGTTCGGCTGGCGCTGTCCTTGCTTCTTGTGTCGAGTTCTGCTGTTTCGCAAGAGATTCCCATCATGACAAATCCTTCTGTCATGCAAGTGCGACAGCAGTTCCTCACGCCTCCGGACGATTCACGGATCATGATGCGCTGGTGGTGGTTCGGCGCGGCTGTCACCAAGCCGGAACTGGAGCGGGAAATTAAAGCGATGAAGGCGGCTGGAATTGGGGGATTTGAAATCCTGCCAGTCTACCCACTGGCGCTGGACGATGCCGCGAGCGGCATTCAGAATCTCCCTTACCTCTCCAGCGGTTTTCTGGATGCACTGCATTTTGCGGCAAGCGAAGGACGTGCTGAGGGGATGCGGGTAGACCTGACGCTTACCAGTGGATGGCCGTATGGAGGCGCCTATCTGCCAGTTTCCCTTGCTGCTGGAATGCTGCGCGTGGTTCGAGTTCCGATCCCAGATGACGGCGACTCCATTCCCGTTCCAGCCATGAGCGCGGGGGAGAAACTGCTCGGGGTCTTTCAGGTAGATGGCGATGGAACAGACTTTCACCCATCTCAGCCTCGGCCCCTGCCGCTGGACATAGAAAATGGCCGTCTGCAGGTCGCTCACGCGCCACACACGCAGGAGACGGCATTGTTTTTTCTTTCCAGCCGTACGGGTCAGATGGTCAAGCGTCCGGCTGTTGGCGCGACGGGCTTTATTCTCGATCCTTATGATCGCGCCGCAATTCAAGATCATTTGCGTACGGTTGGCGATCCGCTGCTTGCGGCCTTTGGGAAACATCCTCCCTATGCAGTTTTCAGCGATAGCCTGGAAGTTTACGGCGCCGATTGGACGCCAGATTTCCTCCATCAATTTCGGCAAAAGCGCGGCTATGATCTGACACCGTATCTTCCAGCGTTGGTTGGGGACATGGGTCCGATTACGCCCGCGGTACGTCACGATTGGGGCCAAACACTGACGGAGCTGGCGGAAGAAAACTATCTGACGCCGATTCACACCTGGGCAGCACAGCATGGCACACGCTTCCGATCGCAGAATTACGGAACTCCACCTGTGATCTTGTCCAGCAATTCGCTGGTCGATCTTGCTGAGGGAGAAAATTACCACTGGCGGGAATTTTCGGAAACGCGCTGGGCCTCCTCCGCCAACCACCTGTTCGGTCGACCCGTTACATCCGCGGAAACATGGACGTGGCTGCACTCACCTGCATTTCGCGGGACGCCACTCGACCTGAAGGTGGAGGCCGACCTTGATTTTCTGAATGGCATCAACCAGCTGATCGGGCATGGATGGCCGTATTCTCCGCCATCGGCTGGCGAACCTGGATGGAGTTTCTACGCCGCGGGTGCCTGGGACGATCACAATCCATGGTGGTTCGTCATGCCGCAAGTTACACGCTATTTGCAGCGGATCAGCTATGTGCTTCGCCAGGGGAGGCCAGTCAACGATGTTGCGGTTTTGCTGCCGACCGACGATGCATGGGCAAACTTTACGACCGACAATGATTCGGTCAGCAACCAAATGCAAACGCTTCTCGGGCCGAATCTAATTCCACAGATTCTCGATGCTGGTTTCAACTTTGACTACATTGATGCGTCTGCGATTGCCAAGTTCGGCATACCTTATCGGGTGCTGATCCTGCCTGGTATTACAAGAATTCCACTCTCGACCTATCGTGCTATTCAATCGTATGCGCAGCATGGAGGTATCGTGATCGCGACCCGGACGCTGCCCTCAATTGCGCCTGGGTTGATGAATGCAAAGGTAGAGACCGCAGAAATACACCAACTAACGATGAAGCTGTTTGGAGCGAGCAATGCATCGGGACATTTCATTGCGGATGAATTGCAGTTAAGTCCGATCCTTGCCCATACAGTGCAGCCAGATGTCGTCATGACTCCGCAGACGCACGATGTCGGATTTGTCCACCGCAAACTAGCCAACGGTGACCTGTATTTTCTGGTCAACACCAGCAATCAGGCTCGAAGATTTTCAGCGGCATTTCGGGTTACGGCAAGAACCGCACAATGGTGGGACCCTGACTCCGGCGCTGTAACGTGGGCTGCGAACAGGAATTCATTGAATATTTCAATGCAACCCTATGAGACGTGCATTCTGGTCTTTTTATCGAATGACGTAAATTCAGCGCCGAAAGCCCCTACTTTACAGTCATTGCCTCAACCCATGGACCTTAGCGCGAACTGGAAGGTGGAGTTCCTTCAGCAGAATCGAACTACAAATTACTCCACATTGCATTCGTGGACGGACGACCCGCCGACGCGATTTTATTCCGGGCAAGTCGCGTACGAAAAAACATTTCAGATATCGAGATCTCTGCGAGACCCAGGAACCATTGTGCATCTTGACTTTGGGCCTGGAGAGATCGTCACTCAATCGGAGCATTCGAGTTCGGAGCTGCGCGCGTTGGTTGAAAGTCCGGTGAAAGAAGCGGCCCAGGTCTACGTCAACGGAAAACTTGCTGGAAGCGTTTGGCACCCGCCTTTTGAGGTAGATGTAACAAGGTTTCTGCAGCCAGGAGAAAACCAGTTGCGGGTCATCGTGGGAAATCTCGCAATCAATGAAATGGCGGGTCGGGCATTGCCTGACTATCGCCTGCTAAACCAGCGATACGGTGAACGGTTTGCTCCTCAAGACATGGAGGATCTTCAACCGCTTCCATCGGGGTTATTGGGACACGTTTATTTGAGAGGGTATCGAGAGCTTATCAGTTCGAAATAGCGAGGCGGCAAATCAGCTCGTGAATTAAAGAAAGCAGGGAAAGAACGCGCTTCACACCGCCTGAAAGTCAGGGGGTATGGAGACTCGAAATGCGTTTGACATTACTCAAATAGAGTATCGGCCAATGGAGAGGTGAATTATGAATGATAGTTCGAGCTTTGGGGTAGACCGTCGTACGTTCATGAAACAGGCAACAGGCACAGTGCTTGCAGCGGGGATGACGGCGCGGTCGTATGCCCGGATCCTGGGAGCGAATGACCGTATTCGCCTAGCCCAACTCGGGTGTGGCGCAAGAAGTGACGGTCATGTCAGGATGGTCCAACTTGCTGCCCAACAGACTCCCGTCGAGACCGTAGCGGTGTGTGATATTTGGAGTCTCGCCCGCGAGGCGCGTGTTGCCCAGGTGAAGAAAGCATTTGACCTGGAACCGCAAAGCTACAAGTATTCAGAGGATTTTCTGGCCCGTGGCGACATCGACGGAGTGATGATCGCTACTGCCGATTTTCAACATGCCAAGTTGTGCGTCGACGTAGTGCGGGCCGGGAAGGATTGCTACGTTGAGAAGCCGTTTGCGAATGTCCTGAGTGAGGCCATACAGGCCCGCGATGCTGTGAAAGCTTCTAAACAGATTGTCCAGATGGGAACGCAACACCGCAGCCAGCCCTACAACCTAGCAGTCCGCGACATTGTCCGTTCGGGCCGCATCGGAAGCGTCGTCCAAATTGAGCAGGAATGGAACGTCAATGAGGAGCGCTGGCGGTTCCGCGAGGTGGACACCGGACGGACGGACCAGATGGAGATAGACGAACACATGGAGTGGAAGCACTGGCTCTATGACCGGCCGTCGCTCCTTCAGAAACAGGACACGGACTGGGAACGCTGGCTGCTTGGCAAGCCTTCCCGGCCTTTCGACCCACACGTCTATCTGGAATTTCGCATTTATAAAGAATTCTCGTCGGGAATTTTCGACCAATGGCTTAGTCATGCCAGCGACCTTGTCCACCTCTGGATGGATGAGACCCATCCAGTAAGCGCAGTGGCACAAGGCGGCATCTTCGCCTGGAAGGACGGACGCGAGAACCCTGATACCTGCACGGTTGCATTCACCTATCCGAAAGGGTTCCTGTATATGTATCGAACCACATTCGGAAACAGTTACAGGAGCTTCAGCCGCATTCAGGGCAGAGACGGAACCATCGTGAATTACGGCGGAGAAGGCGCATCCCTTTTCGTGGTGACGCGGGAAGGCGGGCGAGAAGAATTTGATCCTGGGAAATCAGGGCCGGTGTACACCGAGCCGCCGGCGCTGGGTCCGCAAAAGGATGGCGCGGAAATTGTCCGTGTCCAAGGCGCTCCCCAGGCGAATTCCATCGGTCCAGAAGACAATGACGCCAATCATCTCCTGAACTGGCTAAATGCGATGAGAGATCGCAAACAACCCAACGCCAATGTAGACCACGGCTTTTCCCACTCCCTGGCGTGCATTATGGCTGCCCAGTCCTACTGGAGCGGTAAGAAACAATATTGGAATCCGAAGAGTGAGCAGATTGTAGAACAGCCCGTTTGAACGAACGTTATTCATAGGTCGATTTTTCAAGAAGGGCCAAGACATGAAAAAAGAAATGGAACCATCTGGGATCAAGTGGGCATGGAACACGAAAGCCGATCCATTTGAGGCGTTGCCGAGTAGGTTTGAGATAGGTCGCCGTGAGTTCATGCGGTTGTCTGCCCTCGCGCTCGGTGGGATTTCGGTCGCGTCAAAGGCCATGGCAGCGGGTGGAACTGGTTTGCCAGCGCGGGAAGCCACGCGGCATGCTTGTCCGCGGTCGCAAACGCCCGCAAGGAACATCTCCGCTGTGCGATTGCAGGACCTATTTACGTTCGGCTGGGACATGCGGCTGACGCTAACTTGCCTGCAGGGGATCGTGAACCGTCGCCAGCCCCAACTCTATTTGGTCCATGACCGCTACGATGAACTCTGGCTGGACTGGATGCGCAAGCGCGGAGACGTCGATACGGTTGAGTGGCTGAGCATCACCCAGGTGTTCGACCGTTTCCTCTCCCAGGTTTCATGCATGTTTGTGACCGATCCCTCCCTTCCAGCCAGTATCAATGTCGCTACCATGCTGGCTGGTATGTACGGCGGCCTGGTAGCGACGCCGAATACTTTCCAGCAATTCAATCTATCGGCTGGCTCGGGGATGGGTCCGCTCAAGAACGGCTTGGATTTACAGAAAATGCATTGGAAGAAAGATCTGGAAGCCTATCGGTGGGCCTTTCATACGCTCGACAGCCATCTGTCGCGCCAGGCCATCGCCATCCTCGATCCGACCGAGATTGCCTTCCGCGACTATCTAGTTGAATTCAACATCCCAACATTTTGGATTGCCGGGACGCAAGACGTGGCGAAAAATCCAGCAGCCGCGCCCGAGGAAGAAAAGGATTTTGCTCGAGAGGTCATGATGCAGTGGCCGCCCAACATACCCTGCATGGGCTGGCCATCCGGTGGATACAAGGAAAGCGGGATTGGGGAAGACCCAGGGATTCGCCTGGCCAGCGAATGCGCAAAATTTGAAGTATGCACCGCCTTCGATGGCTATTCGCCGACCGTTGGCAATCTCTCTGTGCATTCCGGAACAAGCGCAACTTTGTCCCAAGCAATTCCACCGGTCAAGCTACAGCCAGACAAGGTGCACTGCGCATTCATTCGATCGGACGGAGACGGGATGAATTTCGTCCGCCATTATTACCGCCAGCTTTTCGACGACTCCAGACATGGAGAAGTGCCTCTGGGCTGGCAGCTCGGCACAATGGTTTCCGACTTAATGCCCGATGTCGCGGACTACTACTACAAGCATGCCCGACCGGGCGATTGCTTTGTAAATGCGCTTACCGGGGCAGGCTATATCTGGGAAGAGTGGTACGCCAAAGGCTACCCCGTGGAACAACGGCAAAAAATCTTGCGGAACTATCAGCAGCTCTCGGCCTTGTACCGGCAAAGGATTGACGCCAGCGTGATGAGTACGGGCAACGAAATGCCGCCAGACCTGTTAGAGCTGTTCGCCAGCGAAAAAGGAATTCGGGGTATCTTTGCCAATTACGTCAGGAGCCAGGAAACGACCCAGCATAACCTGGTGAGTGAAGTTGCGGGAGTTCCTGTCTTTCGTGATGCGATGGGCTTGGCCTCGTGGCTTTCCGGCGACATGGACTTCACGGCGTATTCTCAGCAGGAAACTGTTCGTCATGTGATCGCAGAAATCAAGCAATGGACTCCTGCCTATAGGCCAGCCTTTCTTTTTGTCGGAGTGAACAATTGGCTGCGGGAAATGGGAATGCTTACAGAGATCGTCAACGGCTTAGGGCCGGAGTACGCGGCAGTGCGACCGGATCAGCTTGTTGACCTTTACATATCACGGTAAATCCGTTCGAGTTTCAGCCGCAGCACAGGAAAAATCAATGATCCGCAGGGACTTTCTTCGCCGAACCTCCGCCGGCGTTGCCGCCGCGCTGCTACCGGACTCGACCTTCGCTCAAGCTGCATTGACAGGCGATGCGTTGTACAGTGAACATCCCAATCCACTTCAGTTTAATGTGCGCCAGTATGGTGCCATTGGCAATGGCGTAACCATTGACTCCCCAGCCATCAATCGCACAATCGAAGCGGCAGCTGCGTCCGGTGGAGGCTGCGTCGTTTTCGCTGCCGGCCAATATGTCTGTTACACCATCCGGCTTAAAAGCCATGTTTCGCTCCAACTCGGTCCTGGCGCGACCATCATAGCTGCGGACGTTCCGAAGGAGGGAACCACAACCAGCGGTTATGACCCAGCCGGTCCTCCACAATTGTGGGAAGCTTATCAGGACTTCGGTCACAATCACTGGTCAAACAGCCTCATCTACGGCGAGGGATTGGAGGACATTGCGATCTACGGTTCAGGCCTAATCTGGGGAAGGGGGCTGAGCATCGGCGAGCCGAACGAGTTGCCGCGCGCTGAGAGTCCGGGCGTTGGAAATAAGTCCATTGCATTGAAAAACTGTCGTAGTGTGGTGCTGCGCGATTTCTCCATCCTCCTCGGAGGCCACGACGGGGTTCTGTTAACGGGAACCGACAACACCCTCATCGATGGACTCACCATCGACACCAATCGCGGTGGCATCGACGTCGATTGCTGCCACAACGTCCGCATCACTAACTGCGTCGTGAACTCCCCCTGGGACGACGCTATCTGCCTGAAGAGTTCTTTCGCGCTTGGTTACTTGCGCGCAACCGAGAATGTCACTGTCTCCAACTGCTACGTAACAGGAATCTATGAATTTGGCTCGCTGCTGAGCGGCAAATTCACTCATAAAACCTATTCCGACGTTCGCAAATCGGTGGGCCGCATTAAGTGCGGTACGGAATCCAACGGCGGCTTCAAAAACATCACAGTGACGAACTGTGTCTTTGAGGGCTGTCGCGGATTTGCACTGGAAACCGTAGACGGCGCTCACATCGAAGACATCACCGTCAGCAACCTTAGCATGCGTGGCGTTGTTCATTCGCCCATCTTTCTGCGTCTAGGCACTCGTATGCGGGGTCCGAAGGATGCGAAGGCTGGCGTGCTGCGGCGCGTTTTGTTCTCGAATATCGTAAGCTCAGGCGCGGTGGCGCAGTACCCGTCCATCATCGCCGGCGTCAGCGATGCGCTCATTGAAGACATCAAGCTCGACAACCTATATTTTCAACAGATCGGAGGTGGCACAGACGCGTGGGCTGCCCTCCAGCCGCAGGAGAAGCCCTCAGGATATCCCGAGGCGGACATGTTTGGAACGCTTCCGGCGACCGGCTTCTTTCTTCGTCATGCACGCAATCTGGAATTCAGCAACGTCGAGATCGTCACTGAGCAACCTGATGCGCGTCCCGCGATCTGGGCCGACGACGTCGATGGTCTAGATGTCTTCAGGCTCCGTATCCGCCGCGGAACTCCAGGCTTCCTGTTGCACCAAGTCCGCGATTTCCGTACCTTCGGTAGTCGCGATCTTCCGGATCGCATCGAAAGTAACATCGATATGCTTTATTTATGACTAGGAACCGCAGCGAGGAAAGCCCAAGTTATGCTGCCCTCCCCACGAATTGCTTCGTTCGCCTGCACAGACACGCACCCGTTCGGCATCAAACAGGCTATCCCAGTATCAGGGAAATACAATTCCCTGATACTGGGGTGATAATTCCCTGTTAAGTTGCGAGCCCAAAATCTGGTACAGCGGTCTCAAGACGTCTAGATTCAAGAGAATAGACGGAACGGCCTCCGGAATTAGTAGGCCAAATTCGCAAAATTCCCTGTAAATTTCCCTGTTAGCAGGGAATTGGGCCTGGAGAGCATTTCGCAAAGGACTCCATCCACCGCCATAGCTTTGCCCATCTTGTTGAATCTTAAGACAAACCATACAAAACAAACGTGTTACATGGATTCACCTCTGTCACATGTGTCACCTGAATACCTCACTGTGGACCCTATTCTGGCCTAAAAACCATATCAACCATATCAAGCCACAATCGATACGAATTGATCTCGAACCCACAGCGGCAGGTGCGCTTGCCCCGGGGAAGGCGTTCTCGCCGTCCCCCTCCACTGGGGATATTTTGCTTTTCCGTGGCTCTGGAAGCGATTCGTAAGCATCCCGCACGATTGGTGTCAGCATTATGGTTCGTCGTACCTGCGGTAAAGAGTGCTTCCGCGTGTCTCAAAAGGCCTCAGCGGCTTCGCGGAACAGCAGGAAAGGCCATGTCTGCTCACGTAGATGGGGCGAGAATGAGATTCACCTTTGGTTTCGGCGTGAAAAACCATGTTCGATAAACTGTCACCGCGGGCTCCTGGTTGGCTGTTTCTCTTCCGGGATGGGTTGAGGCTTGAGTTCGGTGGCGCGATCCATCCGCTTTGCCGAAGGCTGTCTCGCGAATGGACATGGGTGCTTTTGCCTTCACAATTGTCGCCAGCCATGTAGCGCGGTGGCCGCGCCAATAATCCCCCGAAGATTTCGGTGGGCGCGTAATCCGGTACAGGTCAGGCAAACTAACATTCTCGGGCGGCGGAACGGAGGCTAAAGTCAGCCACATTTCTCCTCCAAGGCATTTCTTCACCTCCCTGAGAAGATCGGGAAGAACATGATTGCGAATTGGCTCATCTGACACGGCATTTTTGCAAAAGTCCAGGATGATGTCCGCGACATCGTCGCTTTGATCCCTGGTTGGTTTCTCGGTAGCGCGCGGAGCATTCCTATTACCTAGTTCCATCTTTTTACGTACACGGTCACGAACATCATCTCTTAGTGGGGCTTTTTTGTCCGATGCCTGCGCCTCGATCGACGTCCCTCGCGGTTTGGGTGGAGATGAAAACTTCATATAACGGCGAAGTGTAGTTTCGGGCAGGCCAAAAACTTCCATATCCTGCCACGGCGAGAGTAGCGGACAAACAGCCGGACCACATTCCGGAGTTCTCGCGGGTCCGGTATTTCAAACCCTTCTCGGCGGACCGCTTCTTCGGCGATTGCAATCAATCGATCAATCACCCTGCGATGCACGAACCGGCGACCTCTCGCCCCTCGTACCTCCTTGAAGTAAGCGAGATGGAATTTCATCCAACAAAGGTGCGACTGCCATTCCTTAGACATCTCGGCAAATTCAGACGGTGGGACAATTTTCAAAGAACTGCGGGTCGCTCGCTTCAGGTTTCGCTCGAGCGATTTGATTACAGCCTGGGTTTGTTGCTTCCTTTTCCTGATCGCTGCCTGGTCGAGTCCGAGGGTCGTCTTTGTTTTCGCGTCCTTTCGCCTGGCGTCATGAACTTTCCTGCGTAAGAGTTGAAGATTGAGGCGGGCGGCAAAGATGGTCACGCGAATGTCGATGGCATTCATCTGGACCCGGCCTCCCGTCTTTGCTTTGGGTTTCAAGCGTATCCACAGCGCATGAATGCGGTCCGTCATCGAGGGGCTCAAAGTACCTGTATCGAAGCCGCGCGGCAATGGAAAGATTTGGAATGGATATGCGAACTCACAGGTTCCAAACTTTTCCCTGCTCAGAAGCGCGAGAACGATAAAGTTGAGGCCCGGCCAGATGATAGACATCTGGGCTTTGGAGAGGCGCATTTTGACCACGGTTGGATCTGTGTCCATCGGACTCTTTGAGTCTTGCCTATATGTGCCGGCATGTTGGCGCGCGCAGAAGGCACGCTAGGAAAGTTGCAGGAGCCGGACCTTGGCTCGCCCGGTGGACGGTTCAAAGGGAACTTTTAATCGTATCTCTTATTAGGTTAGAAATTTTGGATTTCTTTATCCGGTCAGCGCCCAAGCCTCAGACAATTCCTTGGCTTGCTCCAGTACCGTCTCGGTCGCCTGTTCCTGCCCGTCTGGTGGATACTTCCATTTCTTCAGGATCGTCTTCACCATCAGCCGCAGCTTTGCACGAACGGACTGTGCCCCGATCGAATCTGTCTTTCTCGAGCCCTCGGTTCTATCGAACCCATTCGGCCAAAAACTCGCACGTCGGCTGCGCCAACAGGGCGTTCCCGGCATCCGTCTTTCGCGCGAACTCTACTGCAATCTGACGCTTGCGTCCGAACCGCAAGGTATAGGCGCGGTTACGCCTGATCCGTTCTCGTCTGACGAGCCGCTTTCTCGAACAGCTTCGTACCCGGCAAACTCCATCGGGCACACAGCGATTCCCGAGGATGAGACGAGAAGTTCTGACAGCGGTACCACAGCCTTAATCTGACTGAAGCCGCTTGCGGTCACGCTGCTTTCGATGCGACCGCGGTGCGTATTGACTTCATGCCGGGTTGCTGCCACGAGTTCCTCAGGCACCTCCATTTCAATTGACATCATCGGTTCCAGAATCACAGGGCTTGCCTTCTTGGCTGCTTCCTTGAAAGCGATTGAACCCGCAAACGTGAATGCCATAGGGTTGGAGTCGGTTTCGTGATAGCTCCCGTCATATAGCATTCCCTGCGTCCCTCCCAAGTCCAAAGGCGGAGGGCCGGGAGCCGGAGGGCATGGATGCCGCTACCGCCGCTCTCTTCCCCAGCGACTTTGATGGCTCAGAACTAGGTGAAATCCCGACTGGATGGAAGACATGCCCAATCGGCGATCTGGCTGTCGTGATGGGCGGGTCGGTTGGTTTGAAGACCTCGGCTATGAGGTCATCTTTGGCCCGGAGCTTGCGCCTGACGGAGCGAGACCGGAACGGAAAAGTTACAAACATGTTCCCCTCGAAGGGCGATTGCGCGATGCGCTGCACCGGCTGAATCCTGAATTGCCCACGGTTGCCATTGCCGATGCCGTGGATGTGATAGCGAACGCGGCATTACCGGGGCTGCTCGCGGGAAACCATGAGTTTCAGCGGCGACTTACGACAGGTGTGCAGGTCTACTGGCAACAGGACGGCGAGACCAAGGGTGCGAGGGTTCGGCTGGCAGACTTTTCCGTTCCGGACAAGAACGATTGGCTGGTGGTGAATCAGTTCACGGTGATTGGTGCCAACCTCAGCGGCAACCGCGAGCGCCGACCGGATGTCGTGGTCTTTCTAAATGGAATGCCGGTCGCTGTCTTTGAGCTGAAGAATGCTGCCACCGAGGATGCGGATGTTTGGGCCGCATATCGCCAGCTCCAAACATATCAAGAAGACATACCCGAGCTATTCCGCACGAATGGAATGCTAGTGGCGTCAGATGGAATCTATGCGCGCATGGGTCCAATTGCCGCGACCGAAGAGCGATTCATGGCATGGCGCACCATCGACGGCAAAGAGCGCGACCCACTGGGGCAGTTCGGCGAGCTGGAGACGCTGGTGCGAGGCGTCTTCGAGAAAGACCATCTGCTGGACTATCTGCACCACTTCATCGTGTTTGAAGACGATGGCGGCCTAGTGAAGAAGATCGCAGCCTATCACCAATTCCATGCGGTCAGGGCTGTGGTGCAACGTGTGCTCGAAGCATCCGCACCCGGAGGCAGCGGCAAAGGCGGTGTGGTGTGGCATACCCAGGGAGCAGGCAAGAGCCTTGAGATGACCTGCCTTGCAGGCAAGCTGATGACGCACCCGCAGATGAAGAACCCGACACTGGTGGTGGTAACAGACCGCAATGACCTGGATGGACAACTCCACGGCACCTTCGATATGGCGACGGAAGTACTCGGCGAAAGGCCCGTGAAGGCCGAGACACGGAAGGATTTGAGAGAACACCTAAATCAGCGGCCATCGGGCGGCATTGTCTTCACGACCATTCAGAAATTTGTACCGGGCGAGGATGAGGACACCTATCCGACGCTGAAGCCATGTTTGAAGATGAGAGGAAGCTGACCTGCGAAGAGTTCCAGAGCCAAATCTCCGAACTGATCACTTCCGGGACAGACATTGAGAGCCATCCTCATGTGATGGCTTGTGCCATTTGTCGTCAACTTCTGCAGGAGATTGAAACTGTCGCTGAAAACGCACGGCAATTTCGTTTTGGCACCAACCAGTCCGACACAGACGACTGGTCGGAGACCACATAGACTGAGACCATGAGTGGAACTGGCAAAAGCCCTCCGATTTTACGTTTGGCAGTCAGCGCGGCAGACCCTGCAGATGAGGAGTGCCTGCAAAGGGCGCTGCTCGAGCTCGCCGGACAAGTCTCGGAAGTCAGCATCAATCCACAACCACAGGACGGACTATACCGCATTGAAGGAAGGGCTGAGTCAGATCTTGACTCGGTCTGTGATCGGCTTCGAGACGAACACCACCTTGCGATCAACGTTGGCCCGCCGATGGCCATCTTTCTTGAGACTGTTCGGAAGCAGGCTGAAGCGGAAGGCAAGTACATCCGCCAGACTGGCGGTTCGGGGAACTACGGGCATTGCAAGCTTCGCATTGAGCCTGCTGAGCCAGGTAAAGGGTATCAATTTATCGACGACATCAGCGCGGGCGCACTACCTAGCAAATACATCGATTCTATCGACCAAGGTATTCGGGCTGCGATGAAGCACGGTGTTCTGGCGGGCTTCCCAGTGGTGGACGTGAAGGTAACAGCCCAGTTGGCGCGCACCCAACCGTTCTGCTCCATTCGGTGCAGGGCGGGGTAAAGCGAGGCTTCTTCCACGACGAGGAGTTCATCGCTGACGCGCCGGATGTGCATCATGGTGCCGTACCCGTGCATGGAACCCAGCTGCGAAAGAGTCTTGAGGATTAAGAGATCGAGTGCGCCCTGCAGGTCATTCTTTGCCATAATCCGTTATCTGTGCGAATACGGAATGCCGAAACTTCTTCAACATCGAACGATCCGGACAAAACTTCTGTAGCTCCGAATGTTCACTTCATCATCGCCAGCGAGTTTACTGGCAAAAACGGGGAAAGAAGCTCAGAAAGAAAAGGTCCGCCCGGCCGAGGAGGATGCGGAAGTGAGTCGCAAGACTGGGTGCGAGAATGACTGCCCTCAAGGAAACGGAATAATTGTTGCAGCTAGGTCAGCATGAAAGAGATTCATGCTTGCAGACCGTCGCTAGATGTGAAGTTTCACTAGGTTGTCCATTCGAACCGGATCGGAGAAGCTGATTGTGATGAGCAACAGCGATCTGCGGAGGAACGAATGGACTATCACCAGAATGCCAGACTTATGGTTCATCAGCGAGAGCAGTTGGCTAGAAAAGTTCTGCATGAGGGATGCACGCTGAAGCTGGCCGCGGCCAGCTTCAGCGTGAACGCCAAGACCGCCACCAAGTGGGTGCGCCATGGGATCTCATGCCGCGGATCATCCCCTCCACTACTTCACACCGTCAGCTAAAATGCTCTAGGAGGTAGTTGGCTACTTTTTCTCGGGAGCTGGAGATGCTCCGCCTTGCTGCTATGCATCTTGCTGGGAAGCCGCGCCTTTCAAACGCTCGGGCGCAAGCCCCGCTTCTCTGCCCCGTCCGTCTGCTATCCCTGGGACTGGATATTGCCGTCACTGGACAAAACCCATGCGCAGGAGCTTTTGCGCCGCGTTGCCAACTGGCCTCTCACAGTGCAAATGCCTGTATCCATCGCCGCCTGCATGGTCGCACGACCCGTTCTGTTAAGCGTCCATTCTACCGGTTAACGCCCAGTGCGAGCGATATTCTAGTAGTTAAGAGGATCGCGACAGTAGCTCCGATCCACACCTACATCGAAATGCTGACCGCAATCGCGACGTTGGGATACCGGCGATTGAACAGATAATAGCCGCCATCCTCGTAGTCAATATAGATATCATCGTTGTCGTACCAGTCGTCGCCCCAGTATGCCGGCCACGGATCAACCAGAGTGAACCAATATCCGTCGTATTGGAAGCTCGGGTATCCGCCATAAACCCGGAAGGGACGCCCCTGGATTCGGAACCAATGGTCCCGGCCAAAGTATCCACGGAATCGGGTGTCCGGGATGCGATAGCCGCGGTATCCGCCACGTTGTTGCCAGCTGCGGTGATCTGACTGCCAGTTCCCAGCGCGATGCTGCTGCCAGGCGCTCTGTTCGACACGCCGTTGTGCCGGAGAACGCTGCGATTGCTGGGCATGCTGCGGTTGCGGCCTGCTCTTGGTTTGCCGCTGCGATTGCTGGGCATGCTGCGGTTGCGGCCTGCTCTTGGTTTGCCGTTGCGGTTGCTGGGCATGCTGCGGTTGCGGCCTGCTCTTGGTTTGCCGCTGCGGTTGCTGGGCATGCTGCGGTTGATTTGTTCAGTGGTTGCGGCGACCACGGCTGGACCGACCAAGTTATTGATTTGCACAAAAGGAAAGTTGGTAAATGTTATAGCGGCTAAGCCGGTAAACGACA
>JBKQVW010000122.1:0-76595 GCA_052142955.1 Acidobacteriaceae bacterium
GGATAAACATGCTGACGAAGCCGGCCGCCAGCCAGAGTATTTGCTTTTCATCGAAGTGGAGAAATTTTGTGTGCAGGGTCGCGCTATAAATTTCCAGCACGCTGATCACCGACAGGGCCACCACAAAGGCCATCAGGGTCCAGTCGAAATCGCGATAGGAAAGAAAACGGCGCATGGGCTAGGTAGCTGTAGAGAGAATAAAGCGATTCGCTGAAAACGCTGCTTGAAAATAACGCTTGCCATTCTGAGTGCAACGAAGAACCCAGAGGGCAATGACGCCGCAACCCAGGCAGATATTCTCTGGATTCTTCACTTCGGTCGCCACGGCGACCTCCGTTCAGAATGACTCCTGGCTGAGTTCATTGGGGGCGACGGAAGAAGAAAAGTTCCGGCTTGGAGCGTCGTTCCCGCAGGCACGGGAAAGTCGGCAGCGATGCGGGCAGGAATTTTGTTCGCGGTGGGGTCCGCCGGGCCGCTGGCGGTGCTGGTCCATAGCGCAGCCATTTCTGTTGGAGGCGGGTTGGCGGTGCGGGGCTGCCGCAACTGACCCACTGTCTTTTGCTTCATGGTGGGGGCGGGCGCAGATTTCTCTTTCTCGGTTACGGGAACCGTCGATGGGGACTGGGCCGCCTCGGGTTTCTTTGCGCTGGCGACCTGGATCAGATTGTTGTCGCGACGGCGCTCCTTGTTGACATACGCTTCGATCACATGAGCCGCCAGGCGAGCGCTGAAATATCCCTCCGAACCGTTCTGCCAGAGCACGACCACGGCAATTTCCGGATTTCTTCTGGGCGACATGCCGACAAACCAGGCCGTGTCGTTCAGCTTCGCGCCTCCACCCACGGACGCTTTGTAGGCATTGCTGACGATCTGGGCGCTACCGGTTTTGCCGGCAAAGTCGATGCCATCCAAATGTGCAAAGCCGGCGGTCCCCGCAAAAGTGGTGACCTGGGCCATGGCGTCGGTCACAATTTCCCAGTTGGCAGGATCGATGGGAATGACCTGATCGCCTGAGCCGGGGAACTGGTCCTTGTAATATTCCTTCAAGTCGGGCGGGATTTCGCTGGGAAACACGACATGCGGGCGTTTGAGAACTCCGCCGGAGCCGATACCCGCGATGGCGCGTATCAGCTGGATGGGAGTAACCGCGAGCGCACCTTGCCCAATCCCTACAGAGATGGTTTCTCCTGGAAACCATCTCTGATGGAAATTCCGCATCTTCCATTCCGGCGATGGCACAACCCCCGACGCTTCATTCGGGAGGTCGATGCCAGTCTTCTGACCGAGGCCAAACCGGTGGGCCCAGTAGGCGATCTTATCGATGCCCAGTTTCTCCGCCAGAGTATAAAAGTAGACATCGCACGATTGGTAAATCCCTTTGCTGATATCGGTGATTCCATGGGACTGATGGCGAGCCGAGATCCAGCACTTGAAATATCGCCCATAGAAGACGGCGCCGCCGTGGCAGTCGACCTTCAGGGTCTGCGCAATTCCCTCCTGCAAGCCGGCAATGGCTTCGATGATCTTGAACGTCGAGCCGGGAGCGAGCTGGGCCTGGATGGCCTTGTTCATCAGGGGATGCTCGGGATCGGCGATAAGCTTGTTCCACTCGTCGCGATGGATGCGAACGGCAAACTCGTTGGGATCGAACGTGGGATGACTGACCATGGCAAGGACCTCGCCAGTGCGCGGATCGATGGCGACAATCGCGCCGTCTCGATTGCCCATGGCCTCCTCGGCGGCCTTCTGCACGTCGAGATCGATGGTAAGCCGCAAGGATTTTCCGGGGACAGCCGGCTCGATGCCAAGGGCTCCCAGCTCGCGGCCGTGACTGTCGACGACGACATCGCGGGAACCGTCCGTACCGCGCAGGATGGGATCGTAGGATTCTTCCACTCCGGCGCGACCGACGACGTCCCCCGGCTGGTAGAAGGCATAGCGCGGATCGTTTTCCAGCATGTCCTCCGACACTTCGCCGACGTAGCCGATGAGGTGCGCGGCAAATCCGTTGCTGGGGTAGAGCCGCCGCTGTTCTTCAATGGTTTCCAGTTCGGGAAGCTCATTGGAGTGGGCCGCGATAAATGCCTGCTCGTCCGGCGTAATGTCCTGCTGCAGCGGGATGGGTTGATACTTCGGCTGATGGCGATAGTGCCGCAGGATCGCGCGCAGCTGGTCGGGCTGCATATGCAGGCCGTCGGCAATGAGCGGAATGTCGCTGTCCAGATCGTGGGCCTGCTCTGGAACCAGAAAGCAGGTGACGGAGGGATAATTGTCAACCAGCAAACGTCCGTAGCGATCGTAGATTTTTCCGCGCGGCGCGAGAATTGGCACCTTGCGAATGCGGTTGGCCTCGGCAAGGGCACGGTAGTTCTGGGCTCCAAGAACCTGCAAGCGCCACAATCCGGAGACAAGAATCACCAGGATCAGTGCAATGACATACTGCACCACCGTCAGCTTGATCGATGGAATCTTGTCGTCTTTGTTATAGGTGCCGACCATGGGGAAGGTTCGCCTACAGAATACTCCGTATTGCAAGGATTATTCGCGTTGCCGCAGGCGGTCGAGCAGTGCAAAAAGAACGACTCCCACCAGCGCATTGACCAGGGCGCGGACCAGGTCGTGCAATCCATACCACTGCTCATGAATGCCGATCAGACGGCGCAGAATCAGCAAGTGCAACGTGCTGGCCAGCAGGATAAACGTAAAGTTCATGATCAGGCGCGTGCCGGGATTGTCGACATCGATGCGGAGCCCGATGGACGCGGCAAGATAGCCGAGGATGCAATCGATGATGCCGTTGATGCCGAGCGGCAGGTGCGTCATCGCGTCCTGAATGATGCCGATGACCAAGCCAAGCAGCGTTCCCGCAATCGGACTACGCCGCGAGACGGAGAAATAGATGACAATCAGCACCGGCAGATTCAGGATTGCGATGGAAGGAAAACGCAGCGGCAGATAGACCTGCAAAAAGATCGCCAGCAGAGGAACCAGAACAAGGACGAGCGGATGGAAGCGGTGTTCCTCCATCTCTCGACGCGATCGCTGAGGCAAAATAGCCATGGTCAGTTCTGCGGCTCCTGATCGGTCTGGCCAGGTTGGGTGGCCCTGGAAGGGGTTGCCGCCGGGGATGGTTGCGTTGTCTTCGGGCGCTGGGATGACGTCTGCGAATGGTGGGTCGGTTGCGTAGCTGCGGTTTTTGAGGACGAAGTTACGGGTTTTGCGGGCAAAGTCGTTGCGCCAGAAGTCGCCGTACCAGGCTGCGCTTCGGTGCGCGGGTGTACCGCGGCGGCGGGCGGGGGTTGCGCGGGAAATACATGATTCGGATAGGCCGCTCCTGGAGTCAGGTCCACGGCGGGCGGCGTCGCGTCTGGAGTGAACTGGTCAGGATGCAGCGAAGCGGGCGGGCGCACCGGTGGCGGCGGCGAATTTGCGTTGATCGGTTTTCCATCGGGCCCGACGGTGGGGGGCGGCGGCACGCTGGGCAGGCGTTGGGCCAGAATGTCGGCTGCTTTCTCCTCGCTGGTCGCAATGTCCTGCTGCATGCTGGCGGGCATGGTGTTCTGCGTTTGCGTGATCACCAGCACTTCATCCAGCCGAGACAGGCTGACGGCGGGCCGAACCAGGACAGCAACGTACGGGTTGTGCTCCGGATCGTTGACGACGCGCTCGACCGTCCCGACGGGAAGCCCGGAGGGATAGACGCTGTCGCCCCCGCTGGTGACGACTTGTTCGCCGGGTTGAATGCGTTCATCCGGGAGGATGTCGATGATTTCCGTTTGTCCCGCAGCATTGCCGCGGAGAATGCCGCGCAGCCGGGTCTTGGTGAGGACGATGCCGAGTCCGCTGGTCTCGTCGTTGATTTCCAACACTTGCGCGGTATGGGGAAATACATCGCGAACTTTGCCGACGACACCGTCCGGTGTAATGACGGGCATGTCGGTGTGGAGACCGTCTCTCGATCCTTTATCAATCAGCAGCAAGCGGGACAGATCCGTACCGCTGGTGCCGATGACATGGGCAGCGACGGTTTTCGCAATATAGTGCTGCTGAAACTCGAACAGCTTCTGCAGGCGCAATCCCAGGCGGGCGTCGACTGCCAGCGAAGATTGCTCCAGCCGCATCCGGTCCAGTTCCGCCTGCAACTGCTGGTTCTGCTGACGAACGTGGCGCAGATCCAGGTAATTGTTCCAGGTATGGCTGATACCATGCCCAACCGCCAGAAATGCCTGCTCAAACGGCGAAATGGCGCCGACCACCCAATAGCGGACCAGCCGCGTCTCGTGTCCATCCTTGCCTGTGGCGGGACGGCGTACCTGCACAGCGAGGCCGAGCAACTGCGCCAATACAACTGCCAGCAGGACGAGGGGATTGCGATATCGGCTGAGAAAAGATTCCATGAGGCTTGAGGACGGGCTGCGAGGATGATACCGCGCAGCCCGGCGGACATTCAGGGGAGGGCGAAAAAATTAATCGATCTTGATTTTGCGCAACAAACGGAAGTCCGACAACATTTTTCCGGTACCCAGTACCACGGAAGCCAACGGATCATCGGCCACTGAGACTGGCAGTCCGGTTTCTTCGCGAATACGCTTGTCCAGGTTCTTGATCAACGCGCCGCCGCCGGTGAGCACAATGCCGCGATCGCTGATGTCGGCGGAAAGCTCGGGCGGAGTGCGTTCGAGCGCTACGCGAATCGCATTCATGATGGTGCTGATGCATTCCGCCAGAGACTCGCGAATTTCGCTGTCGTCAATGGTGATCGTCTTGGGCACGCCTTCAATCAGGTTGCGCCCTTTAATTTCCATGGTGACGGGCTTATCGAGCGGATAGGCGGAGCCAAGTTCCATTTTGATGTGCTCGGCGGTGCGCTCGCCGATCAGCAGATTGTACTTGCGCTTCAGGTAATTCATGATGGCTTCGTCCATCTGGTTGCCGGCCATACGGACCGACCGCGAGTAGACGATGCCGGAAAGCGAGATGACGGCGATGTCAGTGGTGCCGCCGCCGATGTCGACCACCATGTTGCCGCCGGGCTCTGTAATGGGTAGACCGGCGCCGATGGCGGCCACCATGGCCTGCTCGACGAGGTACACTTCGCTGGCCTTGGCGCGATAGGCGGAATCTTCCACGGCGCGTTTTTCCACCTGAGTGATTTCCGAGGGAACGCCGATCACGATGCGCGGATGGACCAGCATCTTGCGGCCATGCGCTTTCTGGATAAAGTAGTTCAGCATTTTTTCCGTGACTTTGAAGTCGGCGATCACGCCGTCCTTCATGGGACGGATAGCGACGATGTTGCCGGGGGTGCGGCCCAGCATTTCTTTGGCTTCTTTGCCTACGGCTTCCACTTCGCCGGTGACTTTGTTCAGCGCGACGATGGAAGGCTCATTGACAACGATGCCCTTGCCGGCCGCGAAGACAAGCGTGTTGGCCGTGCCAAGGTCAATGGCCAGGTCGCTGGAAAACAAGCTGAACAACGAACGCAGATTATGGCTGCGTGAGGAGCGTGAGTGGTAGCCGTTAGAGGACATTCAAAGTTGTACGTGCCTTCTGGGGAATGCTGTTATCTCTCATTGTAAGGCCATGTGAGTTTGCCTGCTTAGGTATCGTATCGACGAGGAATCGGGGAAGGTATCAACCGCGGGAATGCTCGGGCCGATGGAACCAGAGGACAAACGCAGGTCCCCCGCTTCGGTTGAGATGAGAGGAATCGTGCGCTGCAGGGTCAGATTTTTTGGCGCTTCGGCTTGGCGGCATCGCGCTTTTTCGCGGCTTGCAGCGGCGCCTGCGGTTCGGTCATGCGTCTGGGATTGAGGATTTCTGCAATTTCTTTTTCGCTGAGGAGATTTTTTTCGCGTGCCAGTTCCACAATGGATCGGCCGGTCGCGACAGACTCCTTTACGATTTCCGCCGCTTTGGCGTAGCCAATGTAGGGATTCAGCGCGGTTGCAAGCGAAACGGTGCTCTCGGCATACATCTGGCAGCGGGCTCGATTCGCGGTGATGCCGGCAATGCAGAATTGGTCGAACTGGCGCAGCATATTGGCGAGGATCGTGATCGACTGGAGAACGTTATACGCCATGGTCGGCATCATCACGTTCAATTCCAGTTGACCGGCCTGGACGGCATACGCGACGGCAGTGTCATTGCCGATGACCTGGAAGCAAACCATGGCGGCCAGCTCCGCCATGACGGGATTGATTTTGCCCGGCATGATGGAGGAGCCGGGTTGCAGGCTGGGCAGAACAATCTCGGCGAGGCCGGTATTCGGGCCGGACGCGAGGAGGCGCAGGTCGTTGGAGATGCGAATGATTTCCAGCGCGAGCGAGCGCAGCGCGGCGCTGACGTCGCCCATGCAGGCGTTCGACTGCATGGCCCAGCGCATGTCGTGGGCGGGGGTTAGCTTTTGGCCGGAGAGTTTGGCGAGATGCGCGATGGCCTGGGCGCGGTATTGCGGATGCGTGTTGATGCCGGTGCCGACAGCGGAACCGCCGAGGCCGAGTTCGCGCAAACCGTCGGTTTGCTGCGCAATGTTGGCGCGCGCTTTGCGGATGGCGACGGCGTACGCGGCAAATTCCTGGCCGAGGCGAATCGGGACCGCATCTTGTAAGTGCGTGCGGCCGGACTTGAGGATGCCATCGAACTCTTTGGATTTTTTCTCGAAGGTGAGCGCCAGTGAATCGAGTACCGGGTACAGGTCTTCGAGCGCCAACAAAGTTCCCAGACGCATGGCGGTGGGAAACACATCATTGGTGGACTGGCCGTAGTTCACATGGTCGTTGGGATGGACCTGCGCATATTCGCCGAGCTTGCCGCCGAGGATTTCGTTGGCACGGTTGGCAATCACCTCGTTCGCATTCATGTGGAAGCTGACGCCGGCGCCGGCCTGAAAGACATCCACTAGAAATTCTTCGTCCCACTTCCCGTCGATGACCTCTTGCGCTGCTTGAGAAATTGCGTCGGCACGGTGCGCGTCGACCAGGCCGAGTTTTTTGTTGGTCTCGGCGGCGGCACGCTTGACCATGCCAATGGCGCGGATCAGCAGCGAGTGGGCGCGCATGCCGGAGATGGGATAGTTGTGCACGGCACGCATGGTTTGCGCGCCGTAGTAGGCACGCGCCGGTACCTCGACAAAGCCGAGAGAATCTTTTTCCTTGCGGGTTTTGGGCATGATGGTCGTCCTCCCACTGGCTAGCACCTGCGTCGCATTTCCAGTTTAGAAGGTTTGATCGGATGCGCCACGTCCCGCAGCTGAGACTTATGGTACCCGCATAAACCTATAATGGTTGACATTGTTTCGTGGTCATAGGGCAAATGGATTTTCTCCGATCAATTCTTGAAAACATCGCCACGGCAGGAGTCGTTTTCGCCCTCGGCTTTTTGGCTACTGTAATTCTCTTTCGTTTCACGGCGAGAAACCTCGCAGACGCAGACCTCGAACAGTACATGCTGGCAGAAATCGCGAAAGCATGCGGCCGTGATCGCCAGTTTGTATGGGAATTCGTCGTGAAAAATGATTTCAGATTTTTCAACAGGTTCACGATAGTCTATGTCGGATATTCCAAAGACTTCATGCTGCCAAGGTATGACCGGCGGCACGTAATATTCTTCGACGTCAGCCCGCCAACGTTCTTGGACAAACTGATTTCGCGTCCATCCGGTTACCGAATATCAAGCACTTTCGAGTTCACAATCCCGGATTGGGCACACGCCTCGGAGTTCTTTATACCAACCGGGCATAGAAAGGTGGACGTAAACAACGACGGCAGAGACGAACTTATATTGGATTTCACTTGTACATTTGCAGATCGGTTAAGCGAATTTTTTGGAATCTTCTGCGCAACGGATAATTCTTGGGAATACATTGGAAGTCCGGATCTTCGGCCGTTCCTCGCCAATTCCGAGCAGACACGAGGGCTTGCTCTGTATCAAGAAAAATATGAGATGCAGCTTGGCTCCTCAACCGGGAGCGTTTTGGCATATTCAAACGGATCTTTCTATTCTTTTGGAAAACCAAGCGCAGACCAAGGGTACAAGGTTTTCATAGGAGTTGCCTCAAACCAAGGAGAGGCGACGCTTTCGCCCCACAAATTTCTATTTCTTATGTTGTGCTATCGGGAGAGCCAATTCATCCTCGAAGAAAACTGGAATCACGGGACGCCTTGGCTCATGGATCAGGCCAGACACTCAATCTCCGAGGCCGAACTGAACGAAATAATCGCCCAAGGATATCAACGGCAAAAGATCGGCACCGTCACATTCTACCGAGGACCATTATTCGGGAAATTGAAGGACTTACGCCAAGACTGACACGGATGAGCGCCGGATACACGTGATCGAGGCCACATGAGGCGCCAGCCTCGGGGGTCTAGAATCATATGTTCGACTTTATCTGAGGAAGGCACCCGTCATCATGGCCACGATTCGCGAGCAAGATTTGATCCAGAGCGTCGCCGACGCGTTGCAGCACATCTCCTATTACCACCCGGTCGACTACATCACCAATCTGGCGCGCGCGTATGAGCTGGAGCAGTCTCCGGCCGCGAAAGACGCGATGGCGCAGATCCTCATCAACTCCCGCATGTGCGCGGAGGGGCATCGCCCGATTTGCCAGGACACCGGCATCGTGACCGTGTTTCTGAAGATTGGGATGGATGTGCGGTGGGATTCGACCGCCATGACCGTGGAGGAGATGGTGAACGAGGGAGTGCGGCGCGCGTATCTGAACCCGGACAATAAGCTCCGCGCCTCCGTGCTGGCCGATCCCGCCGGCGCGCGGAAGAACACGAAGGACAACACGCCCGCGGTGGTGAGCATTTCGCTGGTCAAGGGCGGGAATGTCGACGTGACGGTGGCGGCCAAGGGCGGAGGGAGCGAGGCGAAGTCGAAGTTCGTGATGCTGAACCCGTCGGACTCGATTGTGGAGTGGGTGCTGAAGACGGTGCCGACGATGGGCGCGGGATGGTGCCCGCCGGGAATGCTGGGGATCGGGATTGGCGGCACGGCGGAGAAAGCGATGCTGATGGCGAAGGAATCGCTGATGGAACCGATCGACATGCAGGACCTGATCGCGCGCGGACCGTCGAATCATCTGGAAGAGCTGCGTCTGGAAATCTACGACAAGGTGAATCGGTTGGGGATTGGCGCGCAGGGATTGGGCGGACTGACGACGGTGCTGGATGTGAAGATACTCGACTATCCGACCCATGCCGCGAACCTGCCGGTGGCGATGATTCCGAATTGCGCGGCCACGCGACACGCGCACTTTGTGCTGGACGGTAGCGGAATTGCGACGCTGGAACCGCCGTCGCTGGAACACTGGCCGAAGCTGACGCAGGATGTTTCGCAGGCGCGGCGGGTCAATCTGGACACCGTCACGCACGCCGAAGTGGCCACATGGAAGCCGGGCGAAGTGCTGCTGCTGACGGGCAAGCTGCTGACCGGGCGCGACGCCGCGCACAAGCGCATGACGGACATGCTGAACCGCGGCGAGAAGCTGCCGGTCGACTTCACGAATCGCTTCATCTATTACGTTGGGCCGGTCGATCCGGTGCGGGAAGAAGTGGTGGGGCCGGCGGGACCGACGACCTCCACACGAATGGACCGGTTTACGCGGCAGATGCTGGAGGAGACGGGATTGCTGGGCATGGTGGGCAAAGCGGAACGCGGACCGGCGGCGATTGAGGCGATCCGCGACTTTAAGGCTGTCTATCTGATGGCCGTCGGAGGCGCGGCGTATCTGGTGTCGAAGGCGATTCGCGGCAGCCGCGTGCTGGCGTTTGAAGATTTAGGGATGGAAGCGATTTACGAGTTCGACGTGAAGGACATGCCGGTTACGGTCGCGGTGGATAGCGAGGGGAACTCGGTCCACCAGACGGGGCCGAAGGAATGGCAAGCCAGAATTGCGGGAATTCCGGTGTTGGCGTAGGAACGATTGAGCCGATACAGCATGATACATTCCGCCCGCATGGTTATCACGATCTGATAACCTCATATCGTGAACGGAAGAAGTCGGACCACACTCAGAGTAGGAATCGCCTCGTACGAGAAGATGAAGGAGCGCACCCGCGCGATTGCCCGCGGAGAATTGAAACCGGGTCCGCGCGATCCCAAGGTCTGGTTCCCATCGACGGAGAGCATGGCGCGGATTCTCTCCTCGAAAAATCAAGACTTACTGGATGTGATCCGCAGAACTTCGCCGCAATCCCTGACCGAGCTTGCCGAAACCACGGGGCGGAAAAAGCCGAATCTGTCGCGCACCATCAAAACCATGCAGCGCTACGGGCTTGTCGAGGTGACGCAGCAGAAGAACGGCCGGCTCGCGCCCAAGGTCGCCTACAAACGCGTCGAATTGAGGATGGAACTGGGGGCGTGATGCAACCCACCCTTCGCAAGGCGCGAAGGATGGGGCACCCGGCAACAATCAATTGATTATCCTTTAGGATGTCAAAATGGCTAAGCGCAAGATGAAAGAAGATGTTTTATTCTTACTGCGTCCCAGCATAATAAACCCAGCATTCTGGTTTCCCGATCGCCCGCCAAAGACAGAGTGGGACCGTATTCGTAGCAAGATTCTTGAGCGGGACAACTATACCTGCAAGGGTTGCGGTCATCGGGCTTTCAAATATATGAATATCCACCACCTTGAAAAGTCTAGCGATAACGCCCTCAAAAACCTCGTCACAATCTGCGTTGCATGTCATGCAGTCTTGCATATAGGTCGAAATCTTGACCTCCAAATCATAGAAATATGGCAGTCGCCCTTTTCACAAGCTGAGATTATCCGAAGAACTCGTGAAGGAGTAAGAGCCGGTCTTTCTTTGGCGAAAATCAACAAAGGGTTCAAGCTCAAGCGCGGCCCTTATTTGCCTACATCCATTCAGTATGCCAACGATCTTGTTCAGAAAATTGAGGAGTCACCTCGTGCTTATCTGCCTGAACCTTTTGTCGCAGTGTTTGTCAATCTCAAACGCTGGCAATTAGAGTAAGCTTCGAATGCCCTATTCTTGCGTAGCAAGGGCGGGTACCCTATCCCAATTTCCGCACTCTGCTTAAATAGGAGCATGAGCGATGCTGGGGCCTTGGAAAGTAATGCTGTCGATGTACTGGTGATTGGGGCGGGGCCGACGGGGCTGGCGTGCGCCATCGACGCGCAGAATGCCGGTTTCCGCACCATGCTGGTCGAGAAGGGCTGCCTGTGCAACTCGCTGTTTCATTACCCGTCGAACATGACCTTCTTTACGACGCCGGAGCTGCTGGAGATCGGCAACATTCCGTTCAGCAGTCCGAACCAGAAGCCGGACCGGCAGGAGGCGCTGGAATACTATCGCAAGGTAGCGCAGCATTTTCGCCTGAACATCCGCCAGTATCAGCACGTGGACCGGGTCGACGGGCAGGCGGGCGACTTCACCGTCCACTGTACCGACGCGGCAGGCCGCCCGCACATGTACCGGACGCGGGCGCTGATCATTGCCACCGGATATTACGACCGCGCCAACTATCTCGGCATCCCGGGCGAGGAGCTGCCCAAAGTTTTCCATTATTATCAGGACCCGCATCCCTACTTCGACCAGGATGTGCTGGTGATCGGCGGCAAGAATTCCGCGGCCATTTCGGCGCTGGATTTGTGGCGGCACGGAGCGCGCGTGACGCTGGTGCATCGCGGCGCGGCCATGCACAAGCATGTAAAGTACTGGATTTTGCCGGACATCGAAAACCGCATCGCGCACAATGAAATTCACGCCTATTTTCAAACGACGGTGGAGGAGATCACGCTGGACGCGGTGCGTCTTCGCACTCCGGAGGGACCGGTGACTCTGAAGAACGATTTCGTCTTTGCGATGACCGGCTATCATCCGGACTTCCAGTTCCTGGAAGCGCTGGGGATTCGATTGACCGGCGTCGACCGCACGCCTGCTTTCGACCCGAAAACACTGGAGAGCAATGTGGCCGGCGTTTATCTGGCAGGCGTCGTGGTGGCGGGCAAACGAACGAATGAAATTTTCATTGAAAACGGCAGGTTTCACGGGGCGCAGATCGCCGCGGGATTGCGCCACAAACTTCGTCCGTCGGTGAGCACTCCTTGAATTTTTGTTGCCATCTCCGGGCCTGAAGTTCACAATCGCCAAGCAGGTCGTGCTCCAATAGAATCAAATCAGCCTTTTTTTATGCCTCGGCTCTTCCCACGCAGCATTCGCTGGCAGCTGATCTGGGGCACGGCATTGTTGCAATGCCTGCTCGTGGCAGCCGTGTTTGGATACGTCTATCACCACGAACGGGACAGCCTGCGCGCGCGCACGGCGGAGCGGCTCGCCACGCAGGTCCATGTGCTGAGCAACGTGGCCGGCGCGGAACTGGCGGAGCAGGGGCTCTCCCACCTGCAAACTGTTCTGGATGGAATGTCGGATGCGCCGTCCGTGCGCGCGGCACGTATTACCGACCTTTTCGGCGACACCCTGGCCTATAGCAACGAAGCCGGAACCTCTGGCTATCCTCCTCCCCTGTCTGCGGCGGAGCGGAGGCATTTGCAGCCGCTTCCCACTCCCATAATGTTTGACAACGGCAATCAGGGAGTGGTGGCGGTGGAAGCGGTTGAGGTCGACAATGCCCCGGTCGCCCTGGCATGGGTGTATCCCGACACGTCGGAAGATCAAGTCGATCTGTCGGGCCTGCTGCGTTCCGCGCTGCTCTTCGCGCTGATGGCAATTGCCGCCAACGCACTGTTTTCTCTGCTGCTGGCCCGCTCCGTGACGCGTCCGTTACGGGGACTGTTGCGGGGCACCAAGCTGCTGATCCGCGATCCGGAGCGCAGCGACGTATTTCCCTTGAAGACGGGTTCGCTGAATGAGGCGGGGGAATTGACTCGCTCCTTCAACACCATGGTGGCGGCGCTGAAAGAACAGCGCGCGGGACTGAACGAGACGCTTGCCCTGCTCGACTCCATGCTGGCCAACGCGCCGATCGGCTTTGCATTTTTCGATCGCAAAGCGCGATATGTGCGCATGAACCGGTTTTTGGCGGAGATGGACCAGCTCTCCATCAGCCATCACCTGGGCCGCAGCGTGCGGGAGATTTTCCCCGACGCGGTGGGCGCGGAACTGAGCGCCGCCATTGAACACGTCTTCACCACCGGGGAGCCGGTGCGCGATCTGGAGATTCACGGCGGATTGCCGACCCAGCCGGCCAGCCCGCGCATCTGGCTGACCAGCCTGTATCCAGTGCGCACCGGGGACGACCGGTCCGCGGACTTGCGGGCCGGTTCCGCGGGCGGCAATGGCGAAACCGCATCCGATCCGCCGCCGCCGCGCTGGGTTGGGGCGGTCATCGTCGATGCAACCGAACGAAAACTGTCAGAAGAATTGCTGCGGAGAACGGAGAAACTAGCGGCGACAGGACAACTGGCGGCATCGATCGCCCACGAAATCAACAACCCGCTGGAAGCGGTGACGAACCTACTGTATCTGCTGCATCAGCAACCGCTCGATGTGGAATCGAAACATTACGCGGACATGGCACAGCAGGAGATCGCCCGCGTATCGCAGATCACGCAGCAGACGCTGCGTTTCTACCGGCAATCTTCCAAGCCGACGCTGATCCATCCGGCGGACCTGCTGGACTCCGTGTTGACGCTGCACCAGGGGCGGTCGAACGCGACCAAGGTGCAGATCCTTCGGCGTTACCGCGATGCGGTGGAACTGTTCGCATTCAGCGGGGAGATGCGCCAGCTATTCGCCAACCTGATCGGGAATGCGCTGGACGCGATGCCAAGCGGCGGGCGCCTGTTTCTTTCCGCCCGCGCCTCTCAGTCCTGGTCCCAGACAGAGGTCCCCGGGGTACGAATCACCATCGCCGACACTGGCTCCGGAATGACGGAATCTGTTCGCCAGCGCATCTTCGAGGCGTTTTTTACAACCAAGGAAATGACTGGGACCGGGCTGGGCCTGTGGATCAGCTCAGAAATCATCGCCAAGCACCAAGGTACGGTCCGGGTCCGCAGCCGGCCAGCGGTGGAAGTTGCAGCGAACTCCACGGCCAACGACAGCGCGAAATTCTCATCTGAATCTATCCCGTCGACTTCTTCCGGTGGGCTCTCGAATTCTTCCGACGAGCCGTCGAATACTTCCAGGGAAAATGCCGGCAGCGGCACCGTGTTCATGCTGTTTTTTCCCTTCCACGGACTGGCCGATCAAGCCGGAAAGGAAGACAATGACTAAGTTCCTTTCCGTTGGGGACAAATCCGGATCCGAACTTACTGTCGCCGCATCTCCGTATCGAGACAGGATGCTGGTACCCCAGGCGCAAAAAACGCACGGTTGACGCGAAGGAACCGCCAAGTGGTGCATAATGCTTGCTAGAGCGGTTCCACGGTTGATGGACCCGGCCAAGATCACCTAGTGCACTTTCCTTAAGGAAAAGCTGCGCGAAAGTCCAATTCCGCTGGTCACACCACCCGTGGAACCGCTCAGGCCCCACGGGTGGGGCCCTCAACTTAGGAAACGCTGTGAATCTCCCCAACTCCATCACGATGAGCCGCATCTTCTGTGTTCCGCTGCTCATTTGGCTGTTGTCGCGGACCTTTCCCTTCCACTCGTTTTACGGCGAGGCGGAGATTCTGGCTTCCGCTTTGTTCATCCTGGCCTCCATTACCGATGGAGTGGATGGCTATCTGGCGAGAAAACGCGGCCAGATCACAACCATGGGGATGTTGCTGGACCCGTTGGCGGACAAGCTGCTGGTGACGGCGGCGTTCATCGCGCTGGTGGAGATGAACCCGCGGATCGTTCCAGCCTGGATCGCGGTGCTGGTGATCGGCCGCGAGTTTCTGGTGAGCGGACTGCGATCGATTGCAACCTCAGAGGGCTTCACGATCCAGGCCAGCGACCTGGGCAAGCTGAAAATGGTGACGCAGATTGTCGCGGTGGTGGCTGCCATCCTGGACCACCGCTGGACGGTGTGGCATTTTGGCTGGTTCATTCTGCCGGTCCATGTGATAGCGATCATCGCCGTCTATTTTATGGCGCTGGTCTCCATCATTTCCGCGACCGATTATTTTGTCGCATTCTGGCGCAAGATTGAGCGGGCGTCGGTGACGCGACGGCAGGAAAGCTTCATCATGAGCAGAAAAAAGGACGTTTCCACCGTCGACCGCTTATCCTGATTCCATTTTTTCGTCCATTGCGTCCATTCAGTGTGGGCTGCAACGAGAGCGGATTTCCTATTGCTACGCCCATCGTGGATTCGATGATGAGCGTCTTTTCTTGGGGAAAAGCCGCGCGAAGATGTATCGCTTCGACTACACCTATAGGAAACCGCTCTATCGCTTTTGTCTCCTCCTTATAGCGAAGCCCACAAAAAACCCTCGTCGGCTGTGAGGCCCCCGAGGGTTTTTTCTTAGCAATGGAAGACGGGCAATCGCGATCAGGCGTGACCAGCCATCTGGGTCGCGGTCCGATGCGTTCCATGGATGAAGTGGTACGGCGGCCAGGGACCAGAGAGCATCATCTGGCAGTCGCGCATGGTCTGGCTGGCGCAGGAGTACTTGTTCTGATAGCGAACAATACTCTCATGCTCGATGAGGTGGGCGATGTCGAGCAGCATCTTTCCGCTGTCGGTACGGCGGCAGGAGATGTCTTCCTCCAGCGGGGAAAACATGCGATGGACCTGGACAAAGACAGCCTTTGCCTTGGTCTGCCGCTCCCGCTGTACAACCGCAGTCTCCCGCAGGCGCGAAAGATATTCCTTTCCCGCGCAAGGGGACGACTGATACTTCGGCGAATCAGGCCCAGCGTCTTCAAACACCACTTTCAGATGCATTTCCGCTTTGCCGCGCAACCGTTCGACGTTGGCGGTGAACTGGCGTTGATTGCTGCGGACCGAGCGACGCAATGCGTCGTCGTCGGGAAATACCGTTCCAAAGCGGAAGGGCAGGACGGTGGAATGCTCAAAACAGCTGGCGATCACACGAGCATGATCGACGGCCGATTTTTGTTCTAAATTGTCTTCTGGATTGTGTTCGCTGACGATGACTGCAAAATCACTGGCGGGATAAAGGAAGACTTGATTTCCGAGGACGCCTACCTGGGTATCGAAGGGAACCGGTTTGCGATGATGAGCTAATTCTGGAAATGCCTGTTTCTCCGCAATGCAATACGCATACCATGCCATGCTTAGTCACTCCATCGCGCTGGAACGAATCGACTGGACCGTCCAGGCTGAAAGTTTATTTTGTTTGGACTACATCGATTTGGGTCTCCGGAAAAACTTAGGATGTACTGGCACGCCGAAAACAGGGCTGCACCGCACCAAAATCATCGTAGTCCTCGGCGTGGAAACCGGCAACTGTTGGGATGGAAGCGAAAGAAATTTGCAGGATTGTTTCTCCGCGGCGCAGAGAGAAGGTGCGTGGATCGACAAGAGAGGAGCGGCCGTCGCGTGGCAAAGGCGAGAAAAGCAGTTTTCGGTCCACTCTGAGCGAAGGGGTCGGGGGAGGGCAAACTCTTCGCCTGGGGAAGACGGCAACGGCCGCAAGCAGCGGCCCTTAGCGCCCGTGGATGGCCTGCACCAGCTTCAGAACAAACATCAACGTGAGCAGAAACAGGGCGGCAACCGCGGAGTTGCGCACCCATCCAGCCATGGCGCGCACCTGATCGGCCAGATCCAGTTGATCTTCAGAAAGGTTCGTCAATGAGTGATTCAGTTCCGAGGCGTGCTCCTCCAGCTTCTCCAGTCGACGCTGCTGTTCTTCAATCGCGGGGGTCACATCCACTTGCGCTGCCTTGATGGCGGCGAAGTGTTCCTGCAGTTCGGTTCGTAGATCGCTTCGGATATCCATGCTGAGAGTTTGCAGTCCGGGAGCGATCGCCGCGCGCCTCGGGGCCACCAGCCGGTCCACCAGCGGAATCATCCAGGCAAGATAAGGAAGCATGTCGCCGCAAATTCGAAAGAATCGACGTACCATAGGATTTTTGTCCACCGGCCAGCGGCGATCTACAAGTTCGTTGCGCTGTCCGGTGTCTCCTCTCTTCGTATGCACGTTAAACATCCGGTTTTCCTGTCTCGCTGCGCGAACGCAAAGCGTGCGTCACAACGCGCCACATATCTTCTCTAGGGGCGGGCTTGCCAGTCCATAGCTGGAATTGCTCGGCTCCCTGCTGCACGAACATCTCCGCTCCCGTAATGACCGCCAGCCCCTTGCCGCGGGCCATGCGCAATAACGGAGTGTCCATTGGGCTGTACACCATGTCGAAGACCAGCTTGGCATTCAGCTCTTTTTCTTCGAGAATGGTTTGCTGTTTGCTGCCCACCATCCCCACCGACGTTGCATTCAAAATGACATCGAAACTCGTCTTGGCGACCTGATCACGTCGAATCGTCTTGACCTCCGCCTCGCGCGCCAGCTTTTGTGCGGTCTGGGGCGTGCGGTTCAGAATGAAGACGTCGGCACCTCGTTGTTTCAGCCCGAAGGCCGCTGCCCGCGCCGCTCCTCCGGCACCCAGGAGCAAAATCCTGGCCTTGCGTAAATCCATCCTCTGTTCCAGGGGTCGAACCACCCCGGCGACATCGGTGTTGTAGCCGATCAGTTTGCCATCCTGGGAGCGGACCACGGTATTGCAGGCGCCAATCTTCTGCGACAGCGCGTCGGTCCTGTCCAGGTGTTTCATTATCTCTTGCTTGAACGGCATCGTAACGCTAACTCCCTGAACAGGAACCTCGCGAATCAACAGCAGAAGATCGGCGAGTTTGTCGGTTTGCAGCGCCAGATAGACGGCATTGACGGTTTCGCGGTGGAAGGCTGTATTCATCATCACAGGCGACAAGGAGTGGGCAACAGGATCGCCGGCGACGCCGTAGACCTTGGTTCCCGCGTCCACCTGATCGGCCCGATAGGCCTCGGTCAGCGTGCGCGCGGCAATTTGGCCGGGAGCGGTTTCCTCGCCCGTGGTGGCGGAGGCGAACGTGAACCGGCTGCCGGCGCGCAGGCCCAGGACGCGGCTGATGATGCCATGGTCGCCCATGCAAATGCCGACCACATTGCCTTCGTCGCGCTTGGATTCCAGAAACCGCATCATGGTCACGTTGTCCGCGAGGGAACGCGCCGTAGTAACAATCTTGATGAAGTCCGGCTGCAGGGACTTGATTCGCGCGTAGATCTTTTCCAGGTCTCTGGTCGCCTTGAAATCGTGATACGACACCAGGATGGCCGCGTCCTGCGCGCGCAGCTTCCTCCAGTCCGCGGGCTTCATCGATTCAGCCGTTTGCAATTCCACATCCAGCAGGTCGAAACCGGCCGCGACAGCTTTCGAGAGCACTTCCAGTTCACTGGCAATGGAACCGGTGAACTTGCCGCCGTTCACCTTGCGGCGGCAGGTAGCGATGGCCGTGACTTCTCGGCGCAGCTCCAGAAAGCTTTTTAGTTTTGGCATTGCCGCCAGCGGCTTGGGCAGGTAATCCAGGCGAAATTCGATCAAGGCGCTTTCCCGGACCGCCTCCTCAGCCTTCTCCAGCATTTCCTGGGGCGTGCTTCCTATAATGGCAACGCAAATGCGGCCCAGCCGCGAGCGAAGGTAGTGCATACTTACATTTTGAGCGGACTCTGTCATCGTCATTTTCCCGCACCTTTTTCAGGTGCAACTGCGGCATGGTATCAGGGTTGCGATCCAATGCAACCTCGGGGCTGAAAAATCCAGCACTTCAGTACCCGGCTAGTAAGTGATCCGGGGTTTCGGTCTCTGCTTTCTTTCTCATTCTGCAAGGCTTTGCCCGCAAAATAAGATGCGATTACTTCTCTTTTGATGCAGCCTTGCCTGCGGTCCACCTTCTCCCACGTCGAAGTTCTTTACTATGAGAAGTAGGCAGACCAGCCCGGAGTCCCGTTGACCCCACGCATCTGCTGACACGTTGACTCTAGAACGGAATCGCTCCTTATGCTAAATGATTCGTCGTTGCAAGCTGCCGAACCAATCCACATCTCCAGCCCGATCCATGACGACCTTCACGCCTGGGCTGGCCGTCTTGACCCGGAAGGCCTGAAGACCTGGGTGGATCGCCACCTGGAGGCCCACCAAACCGCCATCGACCAGCTTCTCACAGTTCAGGGGGCGCGCACAGTCGATAACACGCTGATTCCATACGATCGGGCGGTCGCCGCGCTGGGGATTGCGGGCTCGGAAGCTGGTCTGCTGCACTCGGTTTCGGCGGAAAAAGCCGTTCGAAACCAGGCGGAAGCCATGGTGCAGGCCGTTTCGGAGGCCGCGGTCCAGCTTTCGCTGCATCCGCAGGTCTACCAGGCGCTATCGGCCATTGACATTTTCCAGGCCGACGCCGCCACCCAACATTATTTGGAGCGCACGCTGCTGCAGTACCGACTGGCTGGCGTGGATAAAGATGAGGCCACGCGGAAACGGATTCAGCAGTTGCAGGAGCGCATCACCGCGCTGGGACTGACGTTTGGGCGCAATGTGCAGGAGCAGGTGAATACAGTGGTCGTCCACGACACGGCGGAGTTGGAGGGTCTGCCGGAGGATTTTCTTGCGCGACACGCGCCGGATGCCGAAGGCCGCTGCACCCTGACGACGGATTATCCGGACTACCAGCCGGTAATGACATTTGCGAAAAGCGATGCCCTGCGGCGGCGCATGTTTCTTGCCTACAACACGCGCGCGTATCCGGCGAACAAACCGATCCTGATGGAGATCCTGGCCACGCGGCAGCAACTGGCCAACACGCTTGGGTTCGGCTCATGGGCGGACCTGGCAACGGCGGACCAGATGATGGGATCGGCGGCGAATGTAAAAACATTTCTGGCGGAACTCGACGCTGCGTCGAAGCCCGGCGCGAACCGCGAATACTCAATGGTGCTGGAATTTGCGCGGCAGCATCGGCCCGGATTGACGGCCATCGACGCTGCCAGCGCGATGTATTGGTATGAGCAATATCGCCGGTCTGCCTTCGATTTCGATTCGCAGTCGGTGCGACCGTACTTTCCCTACGAACGGGTCCAGCAAGGCATTCTCGACACTGCGGCAAAATTATTTCATGTGGAGTTTTGCCCTGCACCGCAGGAGGGACCGGACGCCGCGGCGCTGTGGGACAGCTCCGTGACCGCCTGGGATGTGTACGATCGACCTTCGCAGGAGCCGGAGAATGCGGGCAAGACCAGCGATGCGCGGCACAAAAAGATCGGCCGGTTCTATCTGGACATGCATCCGCGCGAAGGCAAGGACAAATGGTTTTCGGCATTTCCACTGGTGCCCGGCATCGCGGGCGTGCAGGCGCCGGAAGCCGCGTTGATTTGTAACTTTCCCGGTGGCAATTCCGATGCGTCGAAGCCCGATCCGGGGCTGATGCAGTACTCCGATGTGGTGACCTTCTTCCATGAATTTGGCCACCTGATGCACGCCATCCTGGGCGGGCAGCAGCGGTGGGCGGGCATCAGCGGCATCGCCACCGAAGGCGATTTTATCGAAGTGCCGTCGCAGATGCTGGAGGAATTCTTCCGCAACGCGAAGCTGCTCGCGGGATTCGCGCTGCATTACGAAACGGGCGAGCCGATCCCAGCGGAGCTGGTGGCGCGGATGAACCGCGCCAGCGCGTTTGGCCGTGGCAACGGCATTCGAGGCCAACTTTTCTACACGCGATTCTCGCTCGACCTGCATGACCTGGAGCCGGCCACCATCGATCTGGACACGATGATGCACGCGGGCTACACGGCCGCGCTGCCGTACACGTGGGTCGAGGGCAACCGGCTGTATGCGAGCTTCACGCACCTGGTCGGGTATTCGTCGAATTACTACACCTATTTATTCGATAAGGTGATTGCGCTCGATTTCTTTCAGCAATTCGACACTAACAATTTGGTGGAGGGACCGGCGGCGCTGCGCTATCGAAAAGAAGTGCTGGAGCCGGGCGGCTCGCAGCCAGGAGAAACGCTGGTGCAGAATTTTCTCCATCGCGCGCAAAGCCTGGAAGGATTTGAAGCCTGGATGAACGAAGAGTTCGCGGCGGAAAAAACTTCAAGCTAAGAAAAACGGGGATGACCCAGGTCCGGGAATTTTCCTTCCGTTTGCGGCCTCATCCAACGACACCGCCGGCGATGCGGAATGCGAGTTTGACGTTGCTCCTAGAAGCAGCACATCACAGGGCCCCTAGCGCACAGGCAACGCTTCGCGTTCGGACTGGATGGCCTGCAGCATGGTGTCGTCGTCGGAGTATTTGAACGAGGTCAGGTTGCGCGCGCGCGCCTGCTGTTCTTCGATGCGGCCGAGAATTTCCAGGTCCTGCTTGGTGACGGGAGCGGCGCCTTTGGCCTGCAGTGCGGCCAGCAGTTTCTCCTCGGAGGGCACGCTTGTGTCCGGCCGGTCCTGCAAGTATTCCAGCACTTTCTTCGCGCCCTGTTCTCCATCATGCCGTGCGATGCCGACCAGGCCGGTGCTGGCGCGCCGCGCCCAGCCAACGACAAAAATTCCATGCAGCGATTCGTTGGTCACCAGGTCCCAGGCTTCGTAGGCCGGCTCTTTCAGAGATTCAGGGCCGGGCTTGGTGGCATATCCATTGGGGCCCATGGGCAGCCCGACCTGCGGATCATGTTTGTCGCCGATGGCAAAGATCAAGGTATCGACATCGAGCGTCGCAGTGCGGTCTGTCGCGCGCGCCGCCGTGCTGCCGTCCGCCCGGAGGACAAGATTGTTTTCCGTCACCACCAGCTTCTCGATCCTTCCGTCAGGTCCGGCGACGATCTCTTTCGGCGAGGAGAGGAAGCGGAACGTCAGCCTGGGGCGCTCTTCTTCAGGAAAAGTCTTCTTCAGAAACGGAAACGTAGCATCGGCCAGCTTCTCCGGGGAAAGATCCTGATTGCAGGCGGCGCAGGTCTCTCGTATGCGATCCAGCTCGCGCAGGAACGCGTCGCGCGGGATGTACTCCTCCACATGACCAATTTCTTTCTTGTCGAACTTGGCCTCGTACGGACCGCGGCGAGCCACGATGATGACTTCTTCTGTCTGGCGGTCCGGAGCGTCTCTGAGGAGCCAGCGCATAATGTCCGCGGCGACGTTGCCCATGCCGATGATTGCAATGCGCTTGCCGGTGGAGAGGTCCCGGGTTGCGTACGGAGGCAGCAGATTGTAGCCGTAGACAAAGTCTTTGGCGGAATACACGCCGCGGCTGTTTTCTCCAGGAAGGCCCAGGGCGTTATACCCCTGGGCGCCACAGGCAAACACTATGGCGGAAGGTCCCATCGCGCGCAGGTCCGCGAGCGTCAGGTCGCCGTGCTCCCCAATCTTGACATGGCCGAAATAATGGACGTTGGGCAGCGCCAGGACCTTGGCAAACTGCTTGCGCAGCCCGAACTTCATCTTGTCTTTGAGGGGATAAATTCCGTACTCCGCGAGTCCACCGGGCTTGATGTCCCGATTGAACAGGAAGACCTGGTGACCCGACAGGGCGATTTTCTGGGCGGCAAACAGTCCCGCTGGGCCTGCGCCCACAACAAATACAGTTTTCATAGGCTTCTTTCTTTCATAGCATAAACGGGATCTCTGCCGCAGTCCTGTGATCGCGATCACCAATTGAAGGATTTAGGTGCGATCGGTCCGCCTTTGAAACTTGTTTGAGGACGAGCCCGTCCTTCATATAGTCACGACGCTCCGCTGGCGCGGTGCGGCGGTTCCTGTACCTGGCAACGCTTCGACGGCGCGAAACTCTGGTTCGACTTTCGTGTTTCTACCTATGTCGGACGTTGTCCGAGAAAGAGGATCGACCCGACACAGAAATACCTGAACACCGGAGAAGAAGAAATGCGAATTCACTCGAAAGTTGCGCTCGCTCTCGTTACGCTCGCCGTCTCGTTGCCGCTGGCCTTCGGCCAGAACGATGCGCCGGCACCCGCACCGCCTCCCCCTGCCCAATTGCAGGCCGGGCCCAATCAACCATTTCGGCATCACGGCATGCACCCGATGCATCGACCCGGTACGTGGGACCGCGGAGGGATGCAATGGGGGCGCGGCAACCGGGGAGGAATGCATCGCCACCACGAATTTATGCTGGCGCGTCTGGTGAACAATCCCACCATTCGGGAACGTATCGGCATCACGCCGGAACAGGCGGCGAAGATTCGTACCGAGACGTTCGACTTCCGCAAAGCCGAAATTCTCAATCGGGCCGACCTGGAGGTGAAGCATCTGGAACTGAGACAGTTGCTCTCCGCCACGACACCGGACCGGAACGCGATCGACAGCAAGCTGACGGAAATCAGTGCCGCCCGCCTGGCACAGGCCAAGGCCGCTGTCAATTTCCACCTGGATATGCGTGCCGCGCTGACGCCGGACCAGAAACTGAAGTTGCAGCAAATGCGTCAGGAGTTCTTCCGGCACCGCCGCTTCGGTCCTGATGGGCCGGACGGCATGGGGACCGGGGATGGCCGTGGCGGCCAGCCGGGCCAATAAACCGGCTGCAAAACGGGCAATGAAAACGGCCTGAGATCCGCCTCGGAAGCGAGTCTCAGGCCATTGTCCCAGCGGTAAAGATCGCCCTCCGCGCAATCTCTGGAACTTTTTACCGAGGCGGCGTTGGGCAGGTCTCCTTCGCCCGGCAAAGTTCGCGGTCGCTGAAAAGCACATGAAGTTTCTCCCTGATAAATGACAAGCCTGCCTGCGTGGTGTTCCCTACTGTAGAGGAATTTTATTCAAGTGTTGCAGGAAAGTTTGCGGCTGTGCGATCATTCAAAATCGGTACACCAGCGAAGCGCTGCCGTAGGAGCGCAGCGGGACGCCGACAATGCGTTCGGTCGGACTTGGCTCGTCCGGCAGGGCAAAGGTTTCCAGCGTCTGACCGGTAGCGCCATTGGCAAGATCGCCGCTGAGAGCGGCGATCCAATGTCCATCGCCAAACGCTTTTTGAAAATACAGGCGAATTTCCCGCACCGGCACCGCATGAAATCCATCGCCCAGCGGCTTTTCGCCGACATATTCAAACTCGCCTTGCCCTTCGATGCCCCAGGGCAGACGGTCCAGCTGACCGAGGGCATCGACAATCAGGCGCGGCGCTTCCGGTACCGGTTGATTAAGCTCGAGATCGGTCGCATTGGCCTGCGAATAGGAGGCCCGCAGAAATCCCCACTCCCCACGACGCCTGGCGCTGACGGTAAGGAAACGATCCACCGACGGCCCCAGCGCTTCCTGAAGGCCGGTGTCGGGATCGATATTGGCAAACTCCTGTGAGTTCGTGATGTGTTCGAGCAAGACGCGAAGCTCGGCGCCATCCACCAGCTTCGTCGCGACCAACTGATAGGCGCGTGACGTGGTGGTCAGCGATGGCTCGCTCGTTCCCGTCCCGATTCTAGGATCGTTCGCGTGAAATGCTTTCGCGAAACTGAAGGCCAGCGAGGGGAGAATTGCAGCGTCCTCTCTGCCCAGCGTCACCGTGAGCTTCGGGCTGGTGAGGCCGGGCCAGTGATCAAACGAGTTTACGGGCGTCAGTCGGTCGACATTGTTGAAGTCGATCCGATCGCGTCTCACTCCGGCATAGATCTGCAAATTACGATTCACGATTCCGTTCAGCGCCAGAAACGGCGCGGTATCGGCGATGGTCAAATCGTTGCTCGTGACCGGCTGAAACATTCCGTTCGCATCTACTTTTGCAAGATCGAGCCCACGCGGTGCATCCCGTCGAACATCGAGGCCGGCCAGCAGGGTGTAGTTGGGCGTAAATTTCCAGTCGTAGGTCGCATTGCCTCCGGTCACCGTGCGGAACTCACTTTGCCGGATCAGCCCAAGGCCGAAATTCGACTTGAGATCGAGGCTGTAGGCCCGCACATAGCCCGAAAGCTGCAGCTGTTGCGTGGCGGAGGGCTGCCAGCGGTCCGTCAGGACGCTGAGCGTGGTGTGGGTCAAATCCATCTGGCGCGGGTCGATCGTGTCATCGACCACCGGCGTGTATAGCGGAATCAATCCCGCAACGCGCGAGAACCCATAGTAGGCAAGGAAGAATGCCGTCAACTCGTGTTTCCCCGGCGTCCAGGTGTGATACCAGTTCAGCTTGTACTGCTGACGTTCTTCCGGGCGAGCGAGAAAGCCGTTGCCGATCGAGGCCTCGAACGCAGCCCACTCGCGAGTTTCCGGATTCTTCGGGCTCCACGCACCCTGAACATCGCCGTCACGTCCGTCTGTGGTCGCGGCGAGGAATGGCCTGAATCGATCGCCGAGATCATAGGTCACCGCAAGATTGACCGCGTGGTCTCCGTAGCGAACATTGAAGGCCGCATCGTTCACGGTGAGGGCGCGAATCGTGGTGGGAATCACGATATTGGGATCGGAGTAACCGTTGCCATGCGCGTTCGCGGTCAAATTGTTCTGAAACAGAAACCCTGCGATGTTGAAATATTGGGCGATGGGCACACCGTGGTCGCCAGCCACTCCAGGACCAAAGTATTGCGGGGCCTTGATGCCGCCCGAAGCTGTCTCGGTTGGAAATTCTGGCACCGAGAATGGCACACCCGGGCGTCCTCCGGGATTGGCTGTGATCAGATCTTTGGCGTCGTAACCTACGGTCGAAGGATCAGGTGACTGAATGTCCGCGGCAACTCCGCCGCGCACCACCACGGATGCGCCGGCGGGCATGTGGATTTCAATGTTCTCGTCCTGATCGACGGCAACGACCAGAGAGCGATAGGCGCTCTGCGGTGTATGCACCCGCAACTGATACGTGCCCAGCGCGACCCTGACATGGAATGCACCCGTTGCATCGGTGCGTACGTCCTGCTGGCCGATCGAGACGTCGGCATCGGCGACCGGCCTGCCGTCCGCAGTGAGGACATGACCCTGAACGGTGAACGGTTGCGGAGAGGCGGAGGCTGGGTGCGCGCGCGGGTCCTGGCCGCGAGACATGGCGGAGCAAACCAGCAGCTGCAGCAGGACCACGGGAATGGCGCGAAGAACGAACGACACGCGTAAGGCTCCAATGAGGACACGCCAGAATAGCACGAATTGTAAATTCGTAACACCGACGCGAGGATTCGGACTTGGTTACAATAGCTATCCGGAGCCATGTCATGAAGCCACTCAGCAGGACAGGAATCTCGATTGAACAGGATCTGTTGGAGCAATTTGACCGGCTGATCGCGGACCGCGGCTATGAAAACCGCTCCGAGGCTCTGCGTGACCTGATACGGGAGAGCCTTGTCTCGCAGGCTGCGGACAACAATGAGGTCGTGGTCGCCACGCTGACCATGGTCTACGATCACCATCGTCCCAACCTGACTCAGAAGCTGACAGAGACACAGCACCACTCGCATGGAAAGGTCCTTGCGGCCACGCACGTCCACCTGGATGACGATTACTGTCTTGAGGTGATCATCATGAAAGGCCGCAACAAGGAAATCAAGAGCCTGGCGGACAGAATGCTGAGCCTGCGCGGCGTCAAGAATGGCAAGCTCGTATTGACTAGCACCGGAACGAAGTAAACGTACTACCAGACCTCAGTTAACGATCGCCTCATTTTGTCTGCACCTGGCCCATCTGCGATTCCGCATCTTTCATCGCCTTCGCGGCTTGCTCCATGCGGCGCTGCAACTCGCCGCCGGCAAGTTGCTTCTGAAGATTTTCCATTTGCCGTTGGAATTCGCGGCTGTTGATCTTTGCCGTTGCGGCGTCGATCTGTTGCTGGATTTTGGACATATCCAGCGCCTTCAAGTTCACCTGCTGCTGCGCTTGCGCCTCTGCCGCTTTCAACTTCGTGCTGGCCTCCGCCATCCTGCGCTGTATGTCGTCGCTGGCAAGTTGTTTCTGAAAATTTTCCATTTGCCGCTGGAACTCGGGACTGTTCAACTTTACCGTTTCGTTGTCGATCTCGCGTTGAATTTTGGCGAGATCCAAATTTTTCAATTCAGTTTGCTGCTTCGCCAGATCCGCCATTTGCCGCTGGAACTCTGGACTGTCAAGGTGCTTGGTGGCCGCCGCAATCTGCGCATTCATGGCGTCCATCTCCTCGCGTAGGCGCGCCTGTTGCGCGGCAGTCAGCACATGGGCTTCGTCCACGTCGATCACGGACTCATCTTTGACTTTTTTCGGATGGGGTTGAACGACTTTCTTATTCTTGCGGGATGGCTTTGCTTCCGCTGGCACCGGAGCCATGGGTGCAACCGGGACAAGCGCCTCATCGGGTGCAGCCGGTGTAACGGGGACTACGGGTGCAGCCGGAGCAACAGAGGTATCGGGCGCAGGTGGCGCGGGCGGCGTCGGTGAAGCAGGGACCGTGACAGCTTTGCCGGTTGTCTGGGCCAGGGTTGGGGTTACATGGAAAGACGCTGCCATCGCCGTGGCGAGGATCATTGCAGTCGCGCCGCTCGCGACCCGTGCCAGCTTCATCCGTACCGTCATTGTGCCCTTCCCTTTCATCAATCGCATGATTCTTTCCTCCAGCATGTTGTCGCCGAATAAGCCCATCGCCTGTGCCGAGTTCGCCAGGTCGCGCTGCCCCAGCGTCCTCTGGGCCATCGTCAGCAGGCACTTCGCGTAGCCAATCCGAGATTGCATCTCGCGTGCTGCGAGCTGGTCGCACACCATCTCGCGGGTCCGTCGTATGCGCTGCTGCACCGCATACGTCACGGGATGCCAGACGATGGGCAGCGCTGCAATCCGGCAGATCATGTTGCCCAGATAATCGTGGCGGCGAACGTGGGCCAGCTCGTGATAGAGCGCCGCCTGTATCTCATTTTCGAAATGATCGTCGAAATTTTCCGGCAGCAGCAGAACCGGGTTCAGCACACCCACAACCACGGGACTATGCACTTCGCCGGACTTCCGTAGCTGCGGCAATTTCGCTCCCAGCCGACGGCCGGAGTCTTCGAACATCGTTTTCCATCGCGGTTGCAGCTCGGTCGCGCACGAATCGTTCACCAGCCGCCGGGCCTCGTACCACGCACTCACAATCCGGAACAAACCGAAGAGGAAGGTGGCCAGATAGAGCCCCGCTAGCCATTCGGTGGCACTCTCGGAGAGCCGCAGCGTCGGTCTGCGAAGCTCGGTGAACTCCTCCAACCAGCGGGAGGCCCCCGTATCAGAATTGCGATCTACGAAGACGGGTGCGGTCGATTCGCCGCGTGCCAGCCCGATCGGCTTCACGTTACATGAAGTGCAGGATGCCAGCGCCGCTTGGGGAAGGTCCGCACGGACTCCCAGGAATGGCAGACCCACGGCGAGCCCCAGCACAGCAAGCCAGATGCAATGCTGGGTCTGCGGTCCAAATCTTCCGAGTCGAATGAAGACCCACGCTGCCGCGGCGAGCAGTGGAATCTGCCAGGTTGCATTGACGATGTACTCCATCAGGATCTGTTCCATGCCGCTTCTCCCTACTGCTGTTCTTCCGCGGCTGCAACTTTCTTTGCCAGCCGCTCCAGTTCCCTGGCGCTGATCTGTCGCGTGTCGACCATGGCCATCAGCAACGCCTCCGCAGAGCCGCCAAACATTCGGCGGACCAGATCTTCCAGGGCGTTTCCGGATGCACGTTCACGGCTCACCGCAGGACGATAGCGAAAAGCCCGCCCCTCCTGGGTCCGCTTCACTTTCCCCTTGCGCAACAGAACCATCAGCATGGTCTGCACGGTGGTATAGGCCAATTCGGCCTTCAGCTTCGGCATCACTTCGGTGACCGTCGAGGGCCCGTTCTGCCACAGCACCTGCATGATCTCCAGTTCTAGCGGAGTCAGGGTCTGTTTCACTTTGTTCTTGGCGGGCATGTTCAAGGGCTGATCTCCTAATCCTTTCGTAGATTAGGCCACAACGGGAATCGACCTGTCAACTAAATGATTAGTAGTAAGCGCGGCCGGCGACCTGTGGGAGGCGATTTCGATGTCTACGCAGGGCGAACGCCGACAAGCAGCAGGCCTGTTCCCGGCCGAGCGTGGCATAGAATTGAGATAGGAATCAGCGCCAACGGTGGCCCATGCGTGCGGACCTGCAAGAAGCAATTCAACTGCTCCAGAACGACCCCGCGAGCGTGCCCAACGCTCTGCGGCTGCTGCAGGGGACGGTGTTTTCCTTCAGCATGAAGATCTGCGGGCACCGCGAGGACGCGGAAGACACTATGCAGGAGGTGCTGGTGAGCTCGCTGCCGCATCTGGCGAAGATTGAAGACCCGCGAGCGCTGTCCGTCTGGCTGTACACGGCGGCGAGGAACCGCTGCTGGCGCAACAGAAAAAAGCAATCGCACCGCAAAACGGTCGCGCTGGAGGACCTGCTGCCCGATGGCGCAGAGTTGAGCGCGCTGCTGACAGCGGCTTCGGCAAGCCCGGAACAGCAGACCTTGAGCCACGAAGATCATCTGCTGGTGCACAAGGCGGTGCTGAACCTTCCTCCGCAATACCGGATTGTCCTGGTGCTGCATGACATGGAGGAACTCGACACCGAGCAGGTGGCGGCGGTACTTTCGCTGCAGCCTGGGACAGTGCGGGTGCGGCTGCACCGGGCGCGGCTGCTGATGCGGAAAGAGATGGAGAAGCTGCTGAATCCGCAGCCGACTGCGCCCCGGCGGAAGAGAAAATCCGCTGCGAAGCGTCCGCGGGAGTGCATGGAGATCTTCGGGGACCTTTCCGAATATCTGGATGGGCGGATGGAGAAGAAGAGCTGCGTGCAGATGCGGGCGCACATCGACGCCTGCCCGGCCTGCATCGCGTTCCTCTCCGACCTGAAGCTGGCGATCGACCGGTGTCGAAAGCTGAATATGCCGTTCAACAGCGACGTGGGCGCCGCGCTGCGACGGCTGCTCGCCGAAGAATACCTGCGACTGCTGCAAAGCGGCGTTCCCAAGGCGCCGGCCGCCGCAGTTTCCTAATGACCTGAGAACTATCCCGAAAAATACTTTGCAAAAGCTGTAACGTTTTGGCGACTCATGGTCTTTCTTTGTCTGAAGGCACCCGATAGAGAGGGATTCAGACGATGGGAAGAAGGAGTCGTGTGAGCAAGGCAATGGCCCTGCTGGCGGGCATCACGTGGCTGACGCTCGCTGCCCAGCAACCGTCCTGGGCACAAGGGCCAACGCTGACATTGCGGCAGGCGATCGAGCAGGCGCTGGGGGAAAATCCCCAGGCGGCGATGGCGCAGGCTGATCGGAAGGCAGCGGAAGCCGGAGTGGACCAGGCGCGCACGGGACTGCTGCCGCGCTTCAACTTTGCCGAGGACATTTCGCGCGGCAACGATCCTGTATACGTGTTTGGCACGCGGCTGCGGCAACAGCGGTTCGCGCAGAGCGATTTCGCGCTGAACAGCCTGAACCGGCCCACGCCGGTGGGCAATTTTGCGACGCGATTCAGCGGCTCGTGGATGCTGTTCAACTGGTTCGGCACCGAGGAGCAGGTCCAGGGCGCCAAGTTGGCGGCCGGCAGCGCGGCGTCCATGAGCGACGAGGCGAACCAGGCAATTGTGCTGCGCGTGGTCGAGGCGTATCAGGCCGTTTTGTACGCCCAGCGGCGGGTGGATGTCGCCCAGCACGAACAGACCACAGCGGAAGCGTTGTTGGCGGATGCGAAGACGAAAGTGCATGCCGGGCTGGCGGTGGATTCGGACATGCTGGCCGCGCAGGTGAACCTGTCGGAACGGCAGCAGGCGCGGATTGCCGCCGAGGGCGACGCCGACGTGGCCTGGGCAGAGCTGGAAACAGCCATGGGCGCGGACTCCACTTCTCCACGCGCGATGCTGCAGCCGATCGAAGCGCGCAGCTTCCCCGATGGCAACCTGATGGACGATATTGCGAGCGCGCTGAAGGCGAGGCCGGACCTGAAGGCGCTGCGACAGCAGACCTCCGCACACATCGCGGCCGTGAAATCGGTGAAAGACAGCTTTGCTCCGACGGTGAACGCCTACGGCAACTGGGAAATGGACAAAGCCAGCTTCGCCGGCGACGGCGGCAACAATTGGGTGGCCGGCGTGCAGCTCAACCTCGACATTCTGCCCTTTGCCAAGCGCGCTCAGTTAGCGCAGGAGCGGGCCGCGCAGCAAAAGGCGGAAGCGCAGGAACGGGCCCAGGAACAGCAAATCCGTCTGGCGGTAAACCGCGCCTGGACCGAGCACCGGACGGCCGAGCGCATCGTGGCCACGGCGCAGGCGTCGATGGAGCAGTCGGCGGAGAGCCTGCGCATTCTGCAAAACCGCTACAAGGCGGGACTGGCCACGATGACCGATCTGCTGCGCGCCGAAGATGCCGAGAGGCAGAGCCAGAACGATTATTGGCGCGCAGTTTACGGAAACACGGTCGCGTATGCGGCCCTGATGTACTCGACCGGCACCCTAACCCCTGATTCAGCGGAGAACCTGCAATGAAGCCAGCGCTATCCTCTCTTCTTCTATTGACTCCCGTGCTGATCCTGGGATGCTCCCACGGCAGCCAAGCGGCACAGGAAGCGCCTCCCATGGCGCAGGCGCAGCTGGTGAAAAGCACCGAGCAACAGCTGCCTCAGGCCATTCGCACGACGGGAACGGTGCATGCCAAAGAAACCGCCATGATTTCCGCGCAGATGCCGGGCACAATCCGCCAGGTGCTGGTGCAGGCCGGCGACCGGGTACGCGCGGGACAATTGCTGGTGGCGCTGGATGACTCCGCCATGCGCTCCGCGCTGGGCCGCGCGGCGGCCGCGCAGATGGCGGTAGAAAAGCAGCAGATGGCCGCGCAGGCCAACGCATCGCTGGCTGCGGGAACGCTGGCGCGCTATCAGGAACTGAGAGATGAAAAGAGCGTAAGCCCGCAGGAATTCGACGAGGTACAGAAGCGCTCGGAGGCATCGGCGCTCGAACTGCAGGCGTTGCAGGCGCAGAGCAACGAGGCGAAGGCGGCGGTGGCAGGGGCGCGAACGCAGCTTGGCTATATGCAGATGCGCGCACCGTTCAGCGGAATCGTTACGGCGCGCATGGCCGATCCGGGAACGCTGGCGACGCCGGGAACTCCTCTGCTGCAAGTTGATCGCGACGGCCCGTTGCAGCTGTACACCTCCGTCGATGAATCCCTGATTGGCTCGGTGCGGCTGGGGATGAAGGTCCCGGTCAACATCGACGGAGTGGGAACGGGCGACGCTACAGGAACCGTCGCTCAGATCGTTCCAGCGGCAGATCCGACGAGTCGCAGCTTTCTGGTGAAGCTGGACCTTCCCGTGTCGAAACAGCTACGTGCGGGTATGTATGCGACGGCGAGTTTCCCCGGCGGGACGAGGTCGATGATTCTGGCCCCGCAGTCGGCGGTGGTGATGCGCGGGTTGCTGGCCTGCGTGTACGCGCTCGATCAGGACGGGGTTGCGCAACTTCGATATGTGACGCTGGGGAATCGGCATGACGATGCCGTGGAAGTGCTTTCCGGGCTGGCTGCCGGAGAAACGTTAATCAACCATCCCGGCGATCGAGACCTGGCCGGCAAGCGCATCGAGGGACAACCATGAAGCCGTCCCCCACCGCGCCCACGCCGGACGAGCCGGGGACCGCGACCAAGCCGCACGGGATCGCGGGCCTGCTGGCGAGCATGTTCCTGAATTCGAAGTTGACGCCGCTGTTCGTGGTGGCGGCGCTGGTGATGGGCCTGTTTGCCATGCTGGCGATTCCGCGCGAGGAGGACCCGCAGATCCAGGTGCCGATGCTGGACGTGATGACGGCCATGCCGGGCGCATCGCCGCGGGAAGTGGAGCAGCGAGTCACCAATCCCATCGAGAACCTGATGCATGAGATTCCGGGCGTCGAATATGTGTACTCGATCTCGAGCCCGGGACAGAGCCTGGTGATCGTGCGCTTTCTGGTGGGGACACCGGAACAGGACGCGCTGGTCAAGGTGTACAGCAAGCTGTATTCCAATGCCGACCGGATGCCGGTGGGCGCGTCGCAGCCGCTGGTGAAGGCGCACTCCATCGACGATGTGCCGATTCTGGCGCTGACGCTGTGGGGCGCGCATTACAACGGTTATCAACTGCGGCAGATGGCGGAGGAGGTGCAACACACCATCCGGCAGGTCTCCAATGTATCGGAGACAAAGTTGATTGGAGGCCAGCCGCGCGCCATGCGGGTGGTGTTGAGCAGCGCCAAGCTGGCGGCATTCGGCATTTCTCCGGACACGGTCGTCGAGCGGCTGAAGACGGCGAACGCGCGGACACAGGCGGGCGAGTTTGCCGAAGGAAACCAGGAAGTTCGCGTCGACGCGGGCAATTTCTTCCGCGATGCCGCAGACCTGGGGGGAGTGGTGCTGGGGGTAGCGAACGCACGGCCCATTTATCTGCGCGACGTGGCTGACAAGATTGTGGACGGCCCGGCGGAGGCGCACGACTACGTCCTGTTCGGAACAACTCGCGCAAGTGTGCATGGCGGCGCTGCGCAGGAATATCCCGCGGTCACGATCACGATTGCCAAGCGCAAAGGTACCAACGCCACCGACATTGCAAATGCAGTGCTGAAGCGGGTGGCGGAGATGCGCGGCGTGACCCTGCCCAGCGATGTGAATATCACGACGACACGCAATTACGGCGCCACCGCGAAGGCCAAGTCGGATGAACTGCTGGAGCATCTGCTGCTGGCAACCCTTTCGGTGACCTTTTTGATTGCGCTTTTTCTTGGCTGGCGCGAGTCGGGGGTGGTGCTGCTGGCGATTCCCGTGACGCTGGCGCTGACCATGGTCGTCTTCTATCTACTGGGCTACACGCTGAACCGGGTGACGCTGTTTGCGCTGATCTTCAGTATCGGCATCTTGGTGGACGATGCGATTGTTGTGGTCGAGAACATGGTCCGCCATTTTCGCCTGCCGAAAAACTGCCGCCGTCCGTTGAGCGAAGTTGCGGTCGAGGCAGTTGCCGAGGTGGGAAACCCAACCATTCTGGCAACGTTCACGGTGATTGCGGCGATTCTGCCGATGGCGTTTGTGCGCGGGCTGATGGGGCCGTACATGCGGCCCATCCCAGTGGGCGCGTCGACGGCGATGATGTTTTCCTTGATCGTGGCGTTCGTGGTATCGCCATGGGCGGCGATGCGCCTGCTGGGACGCAAACATCTGGAGGGCGCGCACACGCTGGAGCCGGAGAAGGAAGGTTGGCTGACGCGATTTTATCGCCGGGCGATGCACCCGCTGCTGTACCGGGCGCGGACGCGCTATATATTTCTGGGCGTGGTGGTGCTGCTGTTGGTGGCGGCTTGTGCGCTGGTACCGCTGAAGATGGTGCTGGTGAAGATGCTGCCTTTCGACAACAAGAGCGAGTTTCAGGTGATCATCAACATGCCGGACGGCACGCCGCTGGAGCAGACAACGCGCGTGGCACAGGCGCTGGGCGTGTACCTGAGCCAGCAGAACGACGTGACGAATTACCAGATCTACGCGGGCACGTCGGGCCCATACAACTTCAACGGTCTGGTGCGTCACTACTATCTGCGCCATCAGCCGAACCAGGCGGACATTCAGGTAAATCTGCTGCCGGCGAAGCAGCGCAGCGTGCAGAGCCACGAAATTGCCAAACGACTGCGTCCAGGACTGGACCGAATTGCGCAGCAGTATGGCGCGCGCATTCAGGTGGCCGAGGTGCCGCCCGGACCGCCGGTGTTGCAGACCCTTGTCGCTGAGGTCTATGGTCCGAATCTGCAAGGCCAGATCGACGTAGCTCGCCAGGTGAAGCAAATCTTCCTCCAGACCAAAGGCGTGGTGGACACGGACTGGTATATGCAGGACCCGCAGCAGCAGCTGGTGATGCATGTCGACGAAGCCAAGGCCGCGCTGCATGGAATCGCCGTGGCGCAGGTGGCGCAGACGATTCAACTGGCCACTTCCGGAATGCAGGCGGGGCTGCTGCACTCGCAGAATTCGCGCGAGGCGGTGCCGACGATGGTGGAACTGGACCGGCCGGAGCGCTCGTCGCTGCAGGCGCTGGAGAACATCAAACTGCGCGGCGCGGACGGCAGCATGGTTTCATTGCGCGAGCTGGTGGATGTGGAGCACACCACGCTGAAGCCTGATATCTATCACAAGAATTTGAAGCGCGTGGTGTATGTGACAGGCGATGTTGCAGGCGCGGAAGAGAGCCCCGTCTACGCGATTCTGAAGATGAATCAGGCGCTCGACAAGCTGACGCTGCCGGACGGCTACAAGCTGGTCCGCTACAACTCCGTGCAACCGGAGTCGACGGACCACTACTCGTTGCCTGGGACGGAGAGTGGCAGATCACGATCGAGGTCTTCCGCGATCTGGGGTTGGCGTTCGCCGCTGTGCTCATCCTGATCTACGTGCTGGTGGTGGGATGGTTCAAGTCGTTCCTGGTGCCGCTGGCGATCATGGCGCCGATTCCGCTGACGCTGGTGGGCATCCTGCCGGCGCATGCTCTGCTGGGAGATTTTTTCACCGCAACTTCGATGATTGGATTTATCGCCGGGGCCGGTATCATTGTGCGCAACTCCATCCTGGTGGTGGACTTTATTGAATTGCGGCGGCGGGAGGGTATGCCGCTGGCGGAGGCCGTGATCGATGCGGGAGCGGTGCGGCTGCGTCCGGTGCTGTTGACGGCGGCGGCTGTGGTGGTGAGCGCCAGTGTGATTCTGACCGACCCGATCTTTCAGGGACTGGGTTTGTCTCTGATTGCGGGCGGAGTTGCTTCTACGTTTCTTTCGTGGCCTGCGGTACCAGTCTTGTATTACATGCTGAACGCCCGCAAGGAGCAGGCGCAACATTCATCTGGCAACACACAACAAGAGGAGGTTTGCAATGACGGTTGATCGAGCAGTCCGGTTGATAGCAGGGGTAATCGTTCTGATTTCGTTGGCGCTGGCGCATTGGGTTTCGCCGAACTGGTTGTGGCTGACGGCGTTCGTCGGGCTGAATCTGCTTCAGTCGGCGTTCACCAACTGGTGCCCGGCGATGACGATCTTTCGAAAACTGGGATTGCCGGAGCCGGGCAAGGCGTCGAAGTGAGGCGTGAGTGAACGACCGGCGATTTCCCGCCTCGCAGGCGCGGCGGTTGGAAGATCCGGCGCGACTCCAGTGGCTTCCGCCAGCGGAAGTGCTGACCATTGTGGGCGTTCATGCGGGAGAGGCCGTTGCCGATGTGGGCGCCGGCACCGGTTACTTCACTCTGCCGCTAGCGCAGGGGGTGGGGCCATGCGGCACAGTGTATGCCGTTGACACTCAGTCCGAGATGCTGGGCTGGATTCGGGCGAAGATCGAGGGCGCAGGGCTGGCGAACATCGAACTGGTCCATGCGGCGGCTGACGCGACGACGCTTCAGACGTCGAAATGCGATCTGTTCTTCCTCGCCAACGTGTGGCACGAGTTGGAAGATCGCCTGGCAGTGCTGGCCGAGGCAGCGCGAATTCTGAAGCCGGAGGGCAGGATCTCTATCCTGGACTGGAGGCCAGATGTGGAACGCTGCGACGGGCCTCCTCTGGAGCACAGGCTTGCTGCGGAGGATGCTGTCAGAGAGCTGCGGCAGGCAGGCTTCCGCGACCCGGCGGCACAGCATGTCGGCCAGTATTCCTGGCTGGCGCTCGCCAAGAGGTAAGCAACGATGGAACGTCACAGTAATGCGTCGGCGCGAGCCCGGCCCAATTCCCCGGAAAGGCTGAGGGACGAGGTCTACCGGCAGATGTTTCGCGCAGAAGCGGGGCGACCGCGGGCGGAGGTGCAACTGGCGGTTGCGTTGCTGCATGCATGGATGGGACTGGAGACGCTCCCTCCGGAGAATGAACAGCGGCAGTGGCTGCGCACAGTCTGCCCGATGTGTCTGGCGATGATCGAGGAGCGGCATTCCGCAGATGAAGAGCGCACGAAGCGGCCCGGAAAAAATCGCCGGCAAGTGAGCGATGGCGAATGAGAACAAAGGAGAAAAGCATGGAAGTCAGAGTATGTCATACCGGAAAGACAAAATTTCGAATTGAGGCAAGGCAGCATGCGATCGAAAGCGACCAGCCGGCGGAGAACGGCGGGGAGGACGCAGCGATGACTCCGCCGGAGATTTTTCTGGCATCGCTGGGTTCATGCGCTGCGTTTTACGCGGCGCAGTTTCTCTCCAGCCGCAAGCTGGCCGATCACGGTCTGGAGGTGTCCGTGCAGGCGGAAAAGTTGCGCGATCCGGCGCGGCTGGGCAACTTCGTCCTGAAAGTGGAAAGCCCGGTGGACCTTACCCCCGACCAGACCCAGGTCATGGAACGCTCGGTGCATCGTTGCCTGATTCACCAGACCATGCTGCAACCGCCACAGATCGCGATCGAGATCATCGCAGCGCAGGCAGTTCCAGAAAATGCGTGATGGGCGGCGCCGCTTGATCCAAGAGCGGCAAGTTGCCAAACAGGACGAATGCTGGCTAGACTTCTCTGCGAGCGATACTCTGGAGTGCAAGACGGGTCGGCGCGACTTGGCAGGATCGTATGGCCACGGTGAATCCTGCTGGAAGCGTCACCCTGCCCCAGATGAATTTTCGTGCAGCCCGCGCCACATCGCAACGAAACAATGCTTGGTTCCACAATCTGCTGGCCAGGAGATCGCCCGTGCGCAACCTTCGTACTGTCCTGAGTATGTTTCTCGCTCTTTGCTGTTTCGTTGCCTTCAATCCAGCTCTTCAGGCACAGCAACAGGCGCAAGACAATTTCGAGTTGCCGCCGCCTCCGCGCGTGAAGCAGATCCATTTGAAGCATGTTCTGGTGATTGGAGAAACCAAAGGCTTCGAACACGACTCGGTCACCGATGCCATGGTCGCCATCTACAACATGGGCAAAGAGAGCGGGTTGTGGGACACGACGATCCGCACCGACACCGAACTCTTGACAAAAAAAGACCTGGGGAGAAATGCAAAGAATCTGAATTACTTCGACTGCCTGGTCTTCGCAAGTACAACCGGCGAGCTGGATATGGATGCGACCCAGAAGCAAGATATGATGTCGTTCATCAAGGACGACGGAAAAGGCTTTGTGGGAATTCACGCCGCGCTCGATACCAATTACACATGGCCCGAGTATGGAGAGATGATCGGCGGTTGGTTCGACCAGCATCCCTGGGGAACGTTCAATGCGCCCATCATTAACGAAGCCCCCAATTTTCCCGCGGTGCGCCACTTTCCGAAGGAGTTCGTGAAGTACGACGAAATCTATCAACCGAAAGACTGGTCGCGAAGCAAAGTGAATGTTCTGCTCAGCCTGGACGCAAGCAAGCTCGACTACTCCAACAACCCGCGCATCCACCGCGCCGACCATGATTTTCCTGTGGCCTGGGTAAAGATGTATGGGAAGGGGCGGGTGTTTTACTCCACCCTGGGGCATACGGAGGAATCGTGGCAGGACCCGGACATCCGCACGATGTATTTTGAAGCGATCAAGTGGGCGCTGGGCATGACCGAAGGCAGCGTCGCCTCTCATCCCAAACCGGCTGTAGCCGGTGCGAACCAATAGCCAGCCTCCAAGGATTCGAGGGCATGGATGTCGACCCCGCAGTCCTTTTCGCATCTCGTACCGTCGTTGTAGGATGACGCGGCCGAACCGGCGGATCAGGAGTCCAGAACCAAAACGATGAAAAAGTTGCGTGCGATCTCATTTGCAATCATTTTTGGGACCATTGTTTGTTTGAGCAGGGCGACGCCGATCGATGCCGCCTCTGCGCAAAGTGCTGCCGGGAACAAGCAGTCGGAAACGCCAACCGTAGCCGCGGATGCAAGCCGTTCCAGCTCGAATCCGACGCAGGTACACGCTTCCGGTCAAGCGGAAGACGGCGGCGCGCTCTTCCGCCAGAATTGTGCCTTTTGCCATGGTCGCCATGCGGGCGGCGGAGAAACCGGGCCGGACCTCACGCGATCGAAGTTGGTATCTCAGGATGTTGCTGGAGACAAAATCGTCGAGGTACTGCGCGAAGGACGGCCGGACAAAGGCATGCCGTCGTTCAATTTTTCCGCTGCGGACATGGAGGAGCTGGTTGCATTTATCCATGAGCAGCGGGCCTATGCGCTATTGCAGAACGGAAGCCGGCGCGGCGTCAGCGTGGCCGATCTTCAAACCGGCAACGTAACGGCGGGCAAACAGTATTTCAACGGCGCCGGCGGCTGCGCTTCGTGCCACTCCGCCACGGGGGATCTGGCCGGAATCGCATCGCGCTATCAGGGCTTGGAACTGGAAGAACGAATGCTTTCGCCGGAAAACGCAAAGAGCACAGTGACTGTTACAGTATCGTCCGGTCGAACCGTCACTGGGGCGCTTGCGTATCTGGATGAGTTCACGGTCGGTCTACGGGATGCGAATGGAACGTATCATTCCTGGCCGGTCGGCAGCGTTCGATACTCCGTTTCATCGCCTGTCGATGCGCACATCGCCCTGTTCCGCAAATACACCGATGCCGACATCCATAATCTGATGGCCTATCTGCAAACGCTGCGGTAGAAGGCGTGTACTCCGATTGATACAACTTTCGACAAAGGTCACGATTGAGATGAAGTTTTTGAAGAATGCTTGGTTCCTTTCTGCAGGTGTGTGGATGGTGTCGATGCTATTTTCTTCTGTGCTGAAGGCGCAGGGAGTCGATGCCTCGATGTTACGCAATCCGCCCGCAAACAGTTGGCCCACGTATCACGGCGACTATTCCGGAAGACGTCACAGCAGCCTGACGCAGATCACACGTGAAAATGTGGGCGATCTCGGCCTGGCGTGGGCCTTTCAGACGGGACAGGGGGAAACGCTGAAATCTTCGCCGCTGCTGGTGGACGGCATTTTGTACTTTACGGTGCCGGAAAATATCTGGGCGGTGGATGCGCGCTCCGGCCATTTGATCTGGCACTACAGGAACCCGCCCACCAAGGGCGACCACATCGGCAATCGCGGGGTGGGAATGTACAAAGACTGGCTGTACTTCCTGATTCCCGATGGACATCTGCTGTGCCTCAACGCGAACGACGGCACGGTGCGCTGGAAGGTTGAGGTCGTCGATGTCAACAAGGGCTACTGGACAACGACGGGGCGGGAGTATTGACGACCGGCTCCGGCATCGCGTTTACCGGGGACGAATACGGAAATATTCTCGCGCTGGATACAAGGACGGGAAAAACTCTGTGGCATGCGGGCACAGGCGCGCCGATGCAGACCTCCCCAATCACGTATGAACTCGACGGACGGCAGTACGTCGTGACCGGGAGCGGCTCGGTCTTGTTTGCATGGGCGCTGCCGATTCGCACGGCGGAAAAAGAAACATCGCGAAAGAGTCCGCGGCGTCCGCGCCACTGAATCTGGATGCTCGATGACTTCAGAGGAAGAACAGCGTATGACAAAAATTGCGTGACTGACGTGGAATGAAAGCGCGTACCCGCGCACCCGCGAAACTCGCGCAGCGTGGCTGCCAGGGATGGTTTGGAAATCTCAAATTGGCAAGGGATGGGCGAAAGAGGGTCCGACAAGTTCAGCACAAGCGCTCCTTTTGCGGGGCTTGGGCGGTCTGGAGACCGCGCGCGGAGGATCGCGAGCTACGGGTTCATGCCTGAACTACGGGAGAAAACCCGTAGCTCGGCCCAGCCCTGCATCGACGCATGGGGGTGGTCGATGGCTCTGCTACCTTCGGTTGTGCTGTTCGGGTGTTTGGTGGCGGCGAGTGGAATCGAACCACCGACCTACGGGTTATGAGTCCGTCGCTCTAACCATCTGAGCTACGCCGCCAATTTAGAAGGAATGATTCCCTGACGTCATGATTTCGCGCGTACCATGGGGGCCCACTTCAATGCACAATGACCCCGGAAACGACCCAACCCTCTGTGAAAGGGCATGGGCGACACCGCAAATACCGCGGACATGGTATCAACAGGGTAGCATTTCAGTGCGCAACCCAGCAAAGGGGATTCCATGGCAAAGGTGGGAGCGGTGCAGAGGGTTTTAGAAAAAAATGCAGGAGGGTAGTCCGGAGGAGCAACCCTCCTGCTGAGGGGTATTAACCACTCGTTGGCAACTTACAGCACAATTTCATTTCCTGGTTCCAGCATTCTCTTTTTCGAACTGGACTTGCGTGGCACGCACCCTCCCGGAACCACAAAACTGGAACCAATCCAGAATTGTGGCCCGAGAGCGGCACGTGAGTTAGAACCGGTAATCCAGGGACAATTGAAATTGCCGGGCTGGTGAAAGCGTGCTGGTGATCAAGCCCCAAATGGAGCCATTTGGATAGTCAGCAGCCGGCACGCCGTGGGATGCGAGGGTATAAGCGGGCGCAGAGTAGCTGGCCAGGTTGAACGCATTGAAAGCATCCGCGCGGAGCTCCAGGTGCTGCTGCTTCAGGGTCTGGAACGACTTGAAGAGGGACAGGTCGATGATGCGATATCCCGGACCGCGCTCTGTATTGACGCGGGCGGTCCCGAACTGTCCCGGCGTTTCCACACCATAGGCACATGTCCCATTGTCCGTACCGGTGGTGCAGGGGTTGGCGGACGGATCGGTACCAAACCAATGCTGCGTGCTGCGATGCACAATCTTCATCTTTCGGTACTGGTTGGCGCGGGCCGAGCCAGAGTGGATGTTGGCGTAATTGGGGCTGCCGATGGTGATGGGAAAGCCGGAGTACAGGATGACATCGCCGGACAATCTCCATCCGCCCAGGGCCTCATCCGTCGGCCGGTTCCAGCTATTGCCGAACCTCCTTCCACGTCCGAACGGCAGCTCATACACCATGGTGCCATTCACAGCCTGCCGGGTATCGTAGCCGGAGGGGCCGTAGTCGGCATGAGGATTGTTTTTGTTTTGCCAGTAGACGCTGTTATTGTCGACGCCGGGCACACCGTAAAAGCCCGGGTTGTTGGTCATCGACTTCGACCAGGTGTAGTTCAGGGTGAACTCCAGGCCATTGGCCTGTTGACGATGGAGCACAGCCTGCATGGCATTGTAATTTTCGACGCCCTCGGTCTCTGTAAGAACAATCGAGCCGTTGGACCCCACCAGGTTGTAGAAAGGCGCGGAGGTTGGTACGCCTGAGGTCGCCCACTGGTTGGCCGCCACCGGCACGACTAGGCGCTGGCCGATTTCTCCCACATAGCCTACCTGAGCGGTGGTCTCGTTATTGATGAGGTATTGGGTGGTCAGGTTGAACTGATGGACGGCGGTGGGGCGCAGGTTCTTGGCCCATGCCCTGTAGGTCGTTTGGGCGACAGCCCCGGTACCGGTAAAGCCGGTCGTCACGCTCAACGGAACTCCGGGCGTGTTTGTGGTCGGGATGAGCGGGGAGTTCGAAAACTGATTGAGAAATGGCGCATTTTGCGTCAACCGAAGGTTGGAGCCGGTACCTTCCATATAGTCTGTGATCCCGTATCCGCCACGCAGCACGATCTTGGGATAGATCTGCCAGGCAAAGCCAAGGCGCGGCATCCACTCGTCGTGATAGGCATCGTAGAGGGCGCGGCTGTTGCCATTCTCGCCGGCAAACTCCAGACAAGGATTGGAAGCGTCATCGGCACCGGTACAGGACGAGGGATCGTTCACGTTGACGTTGAGTTGCTTGTTGTTCACCTCGTAGATGGGCTGGTCATATCCATAACGCAGGCCCAGGTTGAGGGTGAGGTTGGGCCGGATTTTCCAGTCGTCCTGGACGTAATACGCATCGCGATACTGGCGCTGGCCGACAGGTCCGGCGACACTGCCGATGGCCGCCCCATCCGCCTGATCGAGGACGAAGTCCGCGAATCCGTAGCCAGGCCCATTGCCCACAGTCGTGTTCGCGGTGTAATAGTTGTCGTAAATAAATTGCCCTAGTGCCCCGTCGTTGCCCGCGTAGTAGTAATTTTGCTGATAGCGCGCGATCTGAACACCGAATTTGGTGATGTGTTGTCCGTGCTCCCAGATCAGGTCGTCGCCATAGTTGAAGTCGTTGTCCACGAAGTTTGTGACGATGGCAACCGTGCCAATATTGCTTTCATTGGTGGCAAAGTTCATCTCACTGAAGCCGTCGAACGGCTGGTTGGGAAACGGAATCCCAACCTTGGCATCGCCAGTCTTGCCAAATGCGCCGCTGGGGTCTGTAGGAACTCCGGTATACCATTCGATCCGCGACATTCCAGCCCGGAATTGGTTGATCAGCGAAGGGGAGAATGTATGCACCCAGTTGACCACGCCACTGTGAAACGGATAATCGTTGTTGGTCGGGAAGGTGACAGGAAGGACGACTTTCGACGTGATGTCATAGGCATCCCCGTCGGAGTAGCGGAACATCAGCGAGTCCTTGGGACCCACTGCATAGTCGACACGAACATCGCCCTGATTGTTGTTATGTTTGGACGCAGTGCCCGACTGGTAGTTGTCCAGATCGACGGTACCCGCGATGGGGGTCCGGTTCGGCAGCGGATAGAGGGCAGGATTGGCAAACACAAACGCCGCCACGGGGTTGTTGACCGGGATCTGGTTATTGACATACGGGGTGGCGAGCGCATACCCGCCGGTCGGGTTGGTTACCGTTGGCTCCGGGTTGTACAACTGGATGCCATTCACCGCCAAAAGGTCGGAGAAGTCCCCGGTGCGCATTGCTGCGGTAGCGACACTTGCCGCGCCCAGACCGCTGGCGTTGTTCCGGGCCCCTTCATAGTCGCCGAAAATGAAGAGCTTGTTTTTGATGATCGGGCCGCCGCCGGTTGCGCCAAACTGGTTCTGGTGAAAGACGCCCTTGGGCACGCCCGAATAATTATTGCTCCACAGGTTGGCGGTCAGGCCCTGGTATTCAAAGTATTCATACACGCTGCCATGAATGTGGTTGGTCCCGCCCTTGGTAACCAGCAGCATTTCGCCGCCGTTCACGTCTCCGTATTCGGCGTCGGCATTCGCAGTAACGACCCGCATCTGCTGGATGGCGTCGGGGGCCATGTTGTAACCGACCAGGTTGTTCAGGGTCTCGTTGATCTCGATGCCATCGAGAATGTAGTTGTTGCCCTGCTGGCGGTTGCCGTTGAAGGACGGAATGGTCGCGCCACTTGTGTCGCGTTCGTAGCCAGACGTGCCGCCCATGTTGCTGTAGGTGGGGTTGACCGCGCCGGGCACAAACATTCCCGCAGTCTGAAAGTTCAGGCCGCTCAAGGGAAGGCTTTCCATGGTATTTGCGGAGATGGTCGTCCCCATGGTGGAGTTCTGCGTCTGCATAATGGGAGACGAACTGGAGGCCACATTCACCGTGGTGGAGGTGTTTCCTACCTGCAGGCTGACGTCAATTTTCGCGATCTGGTCGATCTGCAAGCCGAATGCGGGGACCGACGACGTGCTGAATCCGGACTTGGTTGCGGAGATCGCATAAGTCCCAATGGGTAAAAACTGAAAATTGTAGGAGCCGTTATGGTCGGTGACGGTGGAGGTGGCGACGCCGGTGGCCACTTCGGTCGCGGTAACGGAAGCCCCCGCAACAACTGCACCGCTGGGATCGGTGACCGTGCCCCGGATCGCGCCGGTAATGGTTTGCGCGACCACGGGCGATACGCCCAGCAGCACGGCAAACATCAGCAGCATGGCAAGCGTTCGCGAACGGCCCGCGCAAAATGCCCGTACAACCCTGGAATTCCCTGGAAATTTCCCGATGATCATTTTCTCAACTGCCTCCTTAATGAAGTCTCCGCCAGACCCGACAAATCGATTCAATCCTTGGTCTAGACCAGATCTGGTATAGAGCAGTGATAGTACTTCGAATGCAACATTGTCAAGCCAAAAAAATAGCGGAGATATGCCCAGCGACGCTTGCGTGGATGGGAGGAGTGGCGCGAGACGAGATCAAAGGCAAGGATTTCCGGGTTTTCCCGGACATCCGCAGCGGGCCATTGCGGCCGCGGGGCCGCACTATCGCGGGATGCGGACCGTTGCGCGATAGCGGTCGCTGCGATAGCGCGAGAGACCTGCCTCGATGGGCCGCCCTTCGGGCGACATCACCAGGCGCGCGATCGAGAGGATACCGGAGCCTCGAGGAACCGTCAACAGGCGAGCTTCCTCCACAGTGGCCTTCGCCGCCTCGATGACATCGACCGACCATCCAATGGAAGCTCCATAGCGATTCTGCAAAACCGAATACAACGATTCCTTCTCGAAATCGATGGCGTCGATACCGGGGAAATATTTTTCCGGCGTGTAGGAAATTTCGACCGCAATCGGCACCTTGTCGGCCAGGCGCAATCTTCTCAGCTTGAATACCTTCTCATCCTTTTTCAGTTGTAAACGTTCGACAACATCCGCCGCTGGGATGATCAAGCCATGCTCAAGGACAATGGAACTTGGGCGCATGCCGGCGCCGCGCATTTCCTGGGAGAAACCCTGCAGCGAAATCAAGGTTTTTTCGATCTTGGGGGTGGTGACGAACGTGCCTCTGCGCCGGATGCTGACCACATAGCCATTCTGTTTAAGCCCGTGCAGCGCCTGCCGCGCCGTCATCCGGCTGACGTTATACGATCGCGCAAGGTCCTGTTCAGACGGCAGCAATTCGCCCTCCAACAGTATTCCCTTTTTGATCTTTTCCATGATGGATTGCTCTATTTGGGAATAGAGCGGTATGATGTTTCGCTTATCAAACGTGGCTGCCGAAGCAGCCGGCGCATTCATAGCATTCTGTTTCTTCTGCAGAGGACGCATGGCACCTGACCGTTCTTATGACCGTAACGCAATGATTCCCAAGGTCTGTATTTTGATCGCTGCATTGAAAGTATCATGCAAAAATATACCGATATACATTTCAATTGTCTGTGTACCACGATAAAAAACACTGGTCTATACTACAACTGGTATAGAGCAAAAGACTGGACGATCCAACTTATTTCCGGCTGCACTGCCTTCCATTCCGGGGCCTACCAGCCATTTCGATAGGCGGATGCTCGGCGGCAACGAATGTTCCCGGCCAGGCGGACCGCTTATGTTTTTTGGGTGAATGCGAGCATGGACGAATTTCAGACACTCATCACAGAGTCACGAAACAGTGCAACGGAAAACATCGATCAATTGTCCACCGCCGACTTGTTGCGAACCATCCATGACGCGGACCGTGTCGTCCTGGACGCCATCACCGAGGAGATTCCCAATATCGCCCGCGCGCTGGATGGAATTGTAGAGCGCCTGCGTACGGGAGGCCATCTGGTTTACCTGGGGGCAGGGACTTCAGGACGACTCGGGGTGCTGGACGCCTCCGAATGCCCGCCAACATTCAACACCAGTTCCGAAATGGTGCAGGGCATCATTGCAGGCGGGAACGATGCATTACGAGATTCGGCCGAAGACGCAGAGGATGACGCGGAAGCATCGGTCGCGGATCTGCAGCGGTGCAATTTTGGAAAGGCTGACGTTCTTGTCGGAATTACAGCCAGCGGACGGACCCCGTACGTTCTGGGCGGCATCGCGTACGCAAACTCACTGGGCGCGATGACCGTCGGGTTGAGTTGTGTTCCCGATTCGAAACTCGCGCAAGCCGCCCATTTTGCCATTACTCCCGCGGTCGGGCCCGAAGTCATTACCGGATCGACGCGCATGAAAGCCGGCACCGCCACCAAACTTGTCCTGAACATGTTGAGTACCGGTGCAATGATTCGCCTGGGCTGCGTCTATGGAAACCTGATGGTGAATGTGCGTTCCACCAATGAGAAATTGCATCGACGCGCATTGCACATCGTCATGGAAGTCACGCGATTAAACAAAGAAGACGCAACCGCATTGCTGCAGCAGGCGGGATCGATCAAGACTGCCATCGTCATGCACAAGTTGCATCTGGACCGCGATGTCGCGGAACGGCGTCTCTCCCAGGCCCAGGGGCAATTGAGGGTCGTTCTGGAAGAAACGTAACGCGACGGGATGTCTGCAGCGCCGGCGCTTCACGAACGAGAACCAGGTAATGTCGAATTGGTGTCCCTGCGCATCGCCGCCTTCCCGGTGGGCGACAAGGCAGATGCAGCGGACACGGTATCCACAGGGCGGCATTTCAAGCCACAAGGCAGCCAGGGGGCTTCCCTAAAGTAGCGCCAGGCCCGCGGACGGAAAACGGTAGGCGAGGAGCGAAGGAGCCAGGTTTCGATCCGCGCGGACCGTCCCCAAGAATGCTGGACCCCAGCGAGAGACATCGCCACTTTTCCGACAATCTCCTCCGGTGGTCCCAAGTGCCGGGGAGCCTCGGTTGCAGTCCGCCTGGACTGCTGAATCGAAACTAGAGTGCCGCTCAACCCATGTGCGGCCGAGGAAATCTGTCGGCAACAATCCATGGAACGGATAGATTAGAGTACGGAAAGAGTTCCAGCGGATCGAGGCTGCTACCCGCAAGAGAGCTTTTGCAAGATTCAATGTCGCGAAAGCGGGCCGTGGCATCGTTTCTTGCGACATCCTGAAGAACCAACCGGCTTCACCTAAACGAACTGTGCAATGTGGAGAGCATCGATGATTTCGAGCCGTTGGCTGTTTGCCGTAGTTTTGACCGCGGTAGTGATGCAGGCACAGCAACCGCCGGCAGCGGAGCCGTTGCAGGGCTATTCCCATGATGCATCGGCCAAAGAGGTGCAATGGGAACAGCAATTTCGGGCGATTCCATCGCCGGACAATTTACGCGCCTATATGAAGCGGCTATCGGCATATCCGCACAACGTAGGCTCACCGTACGACAAAGACAACGCGGAGTGGATTGCGCAAAAGTTCCGCTCGTGGGGATTTGATACTTCGATCGAGACGTTTTATGTATTGTTCCCAACTCCGCGAGAGCGAAAGCTGGAGTTGATTGAGCCAACGAAATTCACGGCGAAGCTGGAGGAACCGCCGGTCGCGGTCGATCCAACCTCCAACCAGCAAGCCGAGGCATTGCCGCCCTACAATGCATATTCCGCCGACGGCGACGTGACGGCGCCGCTGGTGTACGTGAATTACGGCACCCGGGAAGATTACGAAACACTGGAGCGCATGGGCGTTTCCGTCAAGGGAGCAATTGTGATTGCGCGCTATGGCCACGCATGGCGCGGCATCAAGCCCAAGGTGGCAGCCGAGCACGGCGCGGTAGGCTGCATCCTTTATTCCGATCCGCAGCAGGATGGATACGGCGAAGACACAACGTTTCCGCAAGGGCCGGCACGCCCGGCTGAGGGCGTACAGCGCGGCGCGGTCACGGACACCTATTATCCCGGCGATCCGCTCACGCCAGGATGGGGTTCGACGAAGAACGCGAAGCGCATTCCGCTGAAAGACAATCCTGAAATCACAAAAATACCGACGCTGCCGATTTCCTACGGCGACGCACAGCCGCTGTTAGAGGCCCTGGGCGGCCAGATGGTTCCGCGGGCATGGCGTGGAGGATTGCCGATCGCATACCACGTGGGACCTGGCCAGGCGAAGGTACATCTGAGCGTGTTTTCCAATTGGGATACGAAACCGATCTACGATGTGATCGCGCGCATGACCGGCTCGACGGAGCCGGACCAATGGGTCATCCGCGGCAATCATCAGGATGCGTGGGTGAACGGAGCGGAAGACCCTATCTCCGGGCTGGTTGCGGAGATGGAAGAAGCTCGCGCCTTGGGCGAACTTGCCAAACATGGCTGGAGGCCGCGGCGGACCATCATTTATTGCGCATGGGACGGTGAAGAACCTGGACTGCTGGGGTCGACCGAGTGGGTGGAGACGCACGCAAAAGAGCTGAGCAATCACGCGGTGTTCTATGTGAACTCCGACAACTCCGATCGAGGGTTTCTGCAGATGGAGGGTTCGCACTCCATCGAACACTTTATCAACACCGTTGCCAGAGACGTGCCCGACCCAGAGACAAAATACTCCGTACTGGAGCGAGCGCGACTGCGGCAGATCGGGACGGCGAAGACAGAGGAAGCGCGGATGGAGTTGCGACAGCGACGCGACCTGCGCATTGCAGCCTTAGGGGACGGCTCCGATTACTCTCCATTTCTGGACTATCTTGGGATTCCATCCGTAGATCTGAGCTTCGACGGCGAAACTCCAGAGGGCGTGTATCACTCAGAGTATGACGACTTCTATTGGTACACGCATTTCTCCGACACCAAGTTTGTCTATGGGCGGGCGCTGGCGCAAGTGGCCGGAACGGCCGTCATGCGGATGGCAGACGCGGAAATACTGCCCTATGAGTTCACGGACGTGGCGGACACGATCCACCGGTATGTGAACGACTTGAAAAAGCAGATGGCGCAAACCCGGCAAACAATCGTGGAGACCAATCGCGAAATCCCGGAAGGGGTCTTCACGGCCATGTCCGACCCGCAGACCCCGTCGTATCCGCCGAAGGAGGAGCAGGTTCCTCCGTACTTGAATTTTGCTCCATTGGAAAATGGGGCAGCGGATTTGACGATCAGCGCGGAGAAGTATCAGGCGGCATTCAACCAACTGGCGCAGAACGATTCCGTGCTGGATGGAACGCAAGTAGCCGCGGTAAATCACCTGCTGATGCTGACCGAACGAGCAACGCTGCGGCAGGCGGGCCTGCCGGGCAGGAGTTGGTACAAAAATCAAATCTATGCTCCCGGCGCCTACACGGGATATGGCGTAAAAACCCTGCCCGCGGTGCATGAGGCCATGGACCAGCACCAATGGCAGTTGGCCGATCAGCAATCGCCAGTAGTGGGGAGTGTGTTGGTCGACTGGAGCCGTGCCATCGACGCAGCGACCGAGGAGCTGGACGCAATCGAACCCAATCGTAAAGCCGACGCTGACAATGCGTCGCCGGCGAACAATCCGCAATAGGGCCGCCGACAAGGCGAATACGGCGGACACGGTAGCAGCAGGGCAGCATTTCAATGTGCAGCGCAGCACAGCAGTTTCAATTGAGCTGTCCATGGAGGATAAGTAATGTTTTCTCGTCGAGGCTTTATGGCAGGAATGGCGGCAGCATGTTTGGCATCGTGGCAACGGCTGAACGCGGCGATCAGCGGGCCAGGAAAGTTCTTCGTCGGACATCCTGAATCTGCCGTCGCTGCGTCGGCAACTTCGATTCGCATCGGGAACTTTTACTATCAGGCTCCCAACGGCATCGCCTTTATCCAGGACGATGCGGCGGCCTTCGTCATCAATCCCGGCGGCTCGTATAACGCGGGAACGGTCGCGCCGGACGACTCCTTTCACAAAATTATCTTTTCGCCCGCAACAGCGACGCCAAATCTGCGGCGCGTTGAATTTCAATGGTCCCGCACGGGAAATGTCATTGTGGGGCGCCTTCTTGCAGCAGAGCCGGGCGAGATGAGTTTCAGCCTCAGCGAAAACTGGCCGGGATTTCGGAGCCAATTTTCCGCCGAAGACGATGGAGTGAAGGGTGTGGCCAGCCTGGCGACCGGAAAGCCAGTGACGTGGAGGCTGAAGGCCCAACCGGCGGTCAAGTCGGCGGATGCTACACAATTCACCGTGGCACTCGGAGGACCGAAAGAGCCGACATATCTCGTGGCGGGATTCGGAGAGTTGCCTTCGTTCGATGGGATCGACAATCTTCTCGCCGAGGCTGAGAGAGATTATGAACGCCGACGTCCCAAGGCACAGGGACCGTCCGGCGATATCCTCGCCGCGATTGCGGACAATCTGAACAACTCGCGGATCTATTCGAACGACAATAACAGGGTCGCGATCAGTGTTTCTCGCACATTTGGTGTTCGCTCCCCGAATGCCTGCCCGTATTTTTGTTGGGACAGCTTTTTTAGCGGGCTTCTCGCCAGCCTGGATGACCCGAAGATGGGACGCCAGACCGTGCGCGCCATCCTTTCCTATCAGAGCGCCGATGGCCTGGTTCCCAATTACGCGCATTGGAACGATGGAGGCATCAGCAAAGATCGGTCGCAGCCTCCGGTGGGTTCCATGTCCGTGTGGAAGATGCATCAGCGCTGGCCGGACATCGACTTTCTGCGCGAAGTTTATCCCAAGTTTGCCTTATGGCACGCATGGTGGTTGAAGGCGCGTAATGCCAAAAACGATGGGTTACTGCAATGGGGAAGCAGCACCGGCACGTTGGGGGCCGCTCAGGATGAAACCGGCTGGGACGACACGCCTCAGTTCGAGGGGGTGGATGGCGTACACATGGTGGGCCACACCATGAACGCCTACGCAGTCGATCTGTGTTCGCTATGGGCCATGGATGCCCACTACCTGGCGCTGATCGCCGATGCGATCGGCAAGCCGGACGACGCCAAGCGCTATCGCCAGGATGAAATCGACATGAACCGTCGGATCAATGCGAAGCTCTGGAATGAAGAGCTGGGAATGTATTGCAGCCGGTTTTGGGACAAGGAGGACGGCACACCCGGTGAATTTCTGACCCGACTCACGCCGGCGAATTTTTACCCGTTGATCTCCGGCGCGCCGGACGCGAACCGCGCGGAAAGAGTGCTCGCGGTGATGACCGATCCCGCGCAGTTCTGGGGTGAATGGATCCTGCCCACCGTCTCCCGCCGGGACCCCCTGTTTCTGGGGCAAACGTACTGGCACGGGACCATCTGGGGTCCGGTTAACTATCTGGTGTTTCAGGGTGTCAAGCGCTACGCGTCGCCCGAAGTGCTGGCCGCCTTCGCGCAAAAGAGCGTTCATCTTTTTATGGATAACTGGCTGGCGGATGGATATTGCGGGGAAAACTTCCTGAGCATCGACGGAAGTGTGGGCGGCAACCGCAATTACACGTGGGGCGCACTGATGTGCCTGGTTGGGGTCGAGTCGGTTGTCGATATCGGCGACGACGGCGCTGCCATGGCGGGACCGGGTTATAACGAGCCCGTCGAACTGGCGAATCTGCCCATTGGAGGCAAACCTCACCGCGCTTCACTGTGCTTCGAAAAACCGGGAACCACCATCACGCAAGGGTGATGCATTGACACCGGGAGCCTGGCTCTCGAAGACCCTCTGGAGAAAGTTTTTGCTTTAGACTCAGACTTGCATGTCCTCATCTTCCAGTTCGCTGGCCGTCCAGGTGATTGGCGTTATCCCGGCACGCCTGGCCTCCACGCGTTTACCGCGGAAGGTCTTGCGCGAAATCGCCGGCAAACCGCTGCTGGCGTGGGTATATCAGGCGGCGGCAAACGCCCGCGTATTCGATCGTCTGATCGTCGCTACGGATTCCGATGAAGTGGCCGATCTCTGCCAGGCGCAGGGATGGGAGTTCCAGATGACCTCGCCCGACCTGCGAAGCGGAACCGATCGCGTCCATGCCGTGGCCCAGCAGCTGACACGCGAAGACGGACGCGCCCAATCCGATGATATTTTCGTCAACATCCAGGGCGATGAGCCACTGCTTCGCCCGGAACATTTTCGTGCGCTGCTACTCCCGTTCCAGCGCGCCGAAGTCGTTGTCTCCACCCTGCGGACGGTCTGTCCGGCGAACGACATCAACAATCCCAACGTTGTCAAAGTTGTCGTCGATCATGCGGGCAATGCCCTCTATTTTTCGCGTGCCGCCATTCCCTACGATCGCGATGGGAAGGGCCGCGACGGCCGCATCCCATACTGGAAACATCTGGGCCTGTATGCCTACCGGAAGCACATTCTCGATCGCTTCCCCGGCTTGCCGAGCAGCCAGCTGGAAGCCGTCGAGCGGCTGGAACAACTGCGTCTGCTCGAAAATGGAATTGCCATCCACGTCGAGCCGGTGGAGCACGATACCATCGGCGTCGACACAGAAGCGGACCTGGAGATGGCGGCTGCGTTGCTACTGCAGCAGGAGCGGCAACCGCTTGTGCCCTGAAGTTTTTTTTCGCGCTGGCCGCCCCAGGCCAGACGAAACCCAACGCTTCCGATACACTGAATGCTGGAGATCAGGATGAATCTGTTTTGCTTTCTTCCTCGGGCGGCAACCCGCCTGAAGCTGGGAGCCTATGTGTGCGCTGTTCTGATGGCAACCACCATGCTGGGGCTGGCCCAATCACAGTCCAGCAGCGACAACGGCGACAATAGCGGTACCACCCCGACGATCAACAATCCGAAGAACCACAACGTCAGCACGGGAAACTATATTCCGCCTGCGCCGCCCTCCGGCCCGGATGTGTACTACAACCACCGGTGGGACATCTACGGTGGCGCTGCGTATACGAATTTCCTGGCCGGCCCGCAGCTGCTGCAGCGGTCGAACCTGGGCGGATGGGAGACCTCCGCAACCTATTGGATGGGATGGCACTGGGGTCTCGCGGCGGACGCCCGCCAATATATTGGGACCTCGGGCGTATTCCCGAATTCAAATGGAGGCCTGCCCAGTCCTCCCTGCCCGCCTTTTTCCACGACCTGCAACAACAACCCAACCGTGACCGGCCCGCGCATCATGCAGTACTACTTCATGGCCGGACCGGAATATCGCGTGTTTCGGCGCGCCAAGGCCTCGGGTACGTTTCATGCAATGTTTGGCAATGCCTGGGGCATCTTCGACGCCGCCCACCTGACAGGCCTGAATGTGCAGACCATCGGACTGTTTGCCACGCAATGGACCTTCAGCAGCGCCATCGGGGCCACCTTCGATTACAACTACAGTCCTCGCATCGCGTTTCGGGCGCAGCCGGATCTGCTGATCACCCGGTACGGCGGAACGGCACAGCAGAATTTTAGCTTTTCTGTGGGCCCGATCTTTCGGCTTGGCCACCTCGACACGTCCGGGGGCACAGCTGCTCCATCTGAAAGAAAACATTGGCACATCCACAACCCGTTCCACAGGTGACCAAAGTACTCCTACCTCCGTGCTTTGACATCCAGGACGAGCACGGGCGACCATCGGACTCAGAAGCGGATTGGAATCCAGACCTCCTCCCCCCTATCTCCAGCCTTGGTTCCCTTCCGCTTTCCTAATTTTGAACCAGGCAGGGGTCGCCGATCACCGCGGTACGGAAGGCGATACGCAAGTTGCCTGTCGATCCTGAGACAGATCCCAATACAGAATCAACGCACAATTACGCCGATGCAGTAGCGTGGGAGCGAGAGCTCGCGTGCGCAGTTTGGGCTTTATGCCAGTTCGTAGCCGGCGAAGAAGTAGCCGATCTCAAAGCCGGCTGTCTCCTCGGCATCCGATCCGTGGATGGTATTTTCCTCGATGCTGCCGGCAAACTTCTTGCGGATTGTCCCTTCTTCCGCGTTCGCCGGATTGGTGGCGCCCATCAGCTTGCGCAGATCGGCGATGGCATTCTCTTTCTCCAACACCATGACAAAGATGGGGCCGGAAGACATAAAGTCGGTCAGCGAATTGAAGAACGGACGCTGCGCGTGGACCGCGTAAAATCCGGCGGCCTGCTGTTTGCCGATCGACAATCGTTTGATGGCAACGAGGCGGAAACCCGCAGCCTCAATCATGGCGAGAACGGCCCCGGTATGGCCCTTGCGGACTGCATCCGGCTTGACGATGCTGAACGTGCGTTGCAAAGAAATTCTCCTTGACGGGTTGAAAATTGTGGGTCCTGCCTAAGCCTTGCCAATCACCCGGGCCAGGGTCTCGCCAATCAGCGCCGGGGACTTGGCGACGTGAATGCCCGCGGCTTCCAGCGCCTTCATCTTATCGGCGGCGGTTCCCTGTCCTCCGGAGATGATGGCCCCGGCATGGCCCATGCGACGGCCCGGCGGCGCGGTTTGGCCGGCAATGAAGCCCACCACGGGCTTCTTCACATGCTGCTTGACGTAGTCGGCGGCAGCCTCTTCCGCCGTCCCGCCGATTTCGCCGATCAGAATAATTGCTTCGGTATCGGGGTCCTCGTTCAGTAGGCGAAGTCCATCGACGTGCGTGGTGCCGATAATCGGGTCGCCGCCAATGCCGATGGCAGTCGATTGGCCGATGCCGCGCTGGGTCAACTGGAAGACAGCTTCATAGGTCAACGTGCCGGAGCGGGAAACGATGCCGACGATTCCTTCCATGTGAATGCCGCCCGGCATGATACCGATTTTGCACTTGCCCGGGGAAATGATCCCGGGGCAATTCGGGCCGATCAGCCGCGAGCTGGAATGCTTCAGCTTCTCCCACACACGGACCATATCGAGCGTTGGAATTCCTTCCGTGATGCAGACGATCAGCGGCAGGCCCGCGTCTTCGGCCTCTAGAATCGCATCCGCGGCGAATGGCGGAGGTACAAAGATCACGGTGGCATTGGCGCCGGTCTTGTTGACGGCCTGTTCGACCGTGTCAAACACCGGCCAGCCTTCATGGGTGGTTCCGCCTTTGCCGGGCGTCACGCCGCCGACGACCTTGGTGCCATATTCGGCACAGCCCTTGGCATGGAAAGTGCCTTCGCGGCCCGTAATTCCCTGGACGATCAGGCGCGTTTTCTTATCGACAAGTACGCTCATTTGCTCCCTTTCGCTGCGGCTACTGCCTTTTCGGCTGCGTCCTTCATGGTTTGGCCAATGATGAAATTCAGGCCCGACTCCTGCAGAATCTCCCGACCCTGCTCAACGTTGGTGCCTTCCAGTCGCAGGATGACCGGCACCTGCACATTCATCTTTCTCGCCGCCTCCACCACTCCGCGAGCCAGGGTATCGACGCGGAGGATGCCGCCGAAAATATTGATGAACACAGCCTTCACGTTCTTGTCCGACAGCAGAATGCGGAAAGCATTTTCGATCTGCTCCTGGTTGGCGCCGCCGCCCACGTCCAGAAAGTTTGCCGGCGAGCCGCCCGCGTACTGGATGATGTCCATGGTCGCCATGGCCAGACCGGCGCCATTCACCATGCAGGCAATGTTGCCATCGAGGCGGATATAGTTCAGCGCAAACTTCGACGCTTCCACTTCCAACGGATCTTCTTCGTTGGTGTCGCGCAGCTCCTTCAAGTCCTTGTGCCGGAACATGGCGTTGTCGTCGAAGTTCATTTTGCAGTCGAGCGCAAACAGCTTGTCATCCTTGGTGGTGATGAAGGGATTGATCTCCATCAGCGAGGCGTCCGTCTCGACGCATGCCTTGTACAGACCGGTCATGAAATGTACAGCCTGGCTGATTTGCGTCGGCTTCAGTCCCAGCGCAAAGGCCAGCTTGCGCGCCTGGTAGGGCTGAAGGCCTATCGCCGGATCGATATGTTCCTTGAAGATGGCATCGGGAGTCTTCGCGGCAACTTCCTCAATTTCCATTCCGCCGGACTTGGAAGCCATAAACACCAGCTTGGCCGCGGCACGATCGAGCACCATGCCCAGGTACAACTCGCGATCGATGGCAGCCGTTTCTTCAATCAGCAGGCGCTTTACCTTCTGGCCTTCCGGCCCGGTCTGGTGCGTGACCAGCTGCATACCGAGAATTCTCTTGGCGTATTCCTCCGCCTCGGCAAGGTTCTTCGCCACCTTGACGCCGCCGCCTTTGCCGCGGCCCCCGGCGTGAATCTGGGCCTTGACGACCACGCCGCCGGCCCCGCCGGCAAACAGCCTCTTGGCCACATCGACGGCTTCTTCCACCGTGTTGGCCACTTCTCCGCGCGGTACGGGGACCCCGTATTTCGCAAGAATGTCTTTCGCCTGATACTCGTGAATTTTCATAAGGATGTCTCTAATTGTAACGGTGCGCCGCCGGTCCGGATGGCACGGCAAACGATCTGCCGTGGACAAGAACAAGCAAAAGACAGCGAACCTTCGATACTATCGGACGAGCGGGGCCCGAGCAAACCGTGGCAGCCCGGAATTGTGGATTGCGAACGCAGACCACCATGACAGACCTCACCCGAACATTGTCGATTCTGACCGTGGCACAAGCGACGCTGGGCCGCGAGCAGGCCCGCGCGACCATGCAGACCATTCTGGAGGACACACAAAATATTCTGCCGGATGTGCAGATCGAAGACCTGCTGATCGCGCTGGCTGCACGCCCGGTGACAGCGGATGAGCTGGCTGGATTTGTCGACGCCATGCGCGCGGCCGCTGTTACGTTGCCGTTTACCGAGGAGGAGCGCGCCACATTGGTGGATACCTGCGGGACCGGGGGCGACTCCAGCGGAACCTTCAATATTTCCACCGCCGTGGCGCTGGTGGCGGCGGCCGCGGGAGCGAAAATCGCCAAGCACGGCAACCGCAGCGTGACCAGCCGGTGCGGCTCGGCGGACGTGCTGGATGCGCTGGGAGTACCGACGGCGCTTGCTCCGGAGGATGCCGTTCGCTGCCTGCGCGCCACAGGATTTGTCTTTCTGTTTGCGCCGTTGATGCATCCCGCGATGCGACGCGTGCAGGCGATTCGGCGAGCGCTTGGCAGGCGGACGGTTTTCAATGTTCTGGGCCCGCTGACGAACCCCGCGCTGGCGCCCGCGCAGATCCTGGGCGTGTATGCGGCGGATCTGGTTCCATTGCTTGCGGAAGCCATGGTCAAGCTGGGAATACGCCACGGGTTTGTGGTGCATGGCTCCGAAGGATTGGACGAAATCACGCTCAGCGGAGAGACGGAAATCGCCGAGGTAAAGAACGGCGTATTTCGCCTCTGGAAGTTTTCTCCTGAAGATGCTGGCCTGGAACGGGCTCCGCTTACCGCGCTGCAGGGCGGCGACGCGGAGGAAAATGCCGCCATTTTGCAGGCGATCTTCCGTGGCGAAACAGGCCCGCAACGCGATATTGTCCTGATCAACGCGGCGGCAACCCTGGCCGCAGCGGGGATGGTCCCGGATTTTCGCGCTGGAGTTGAACGCGCTGCGCAGTCCATCGATTCAGGCGCAGTGCGAGCCACGCTGGCCGCGCTGGTGGAATTTGGGCGGCTGGCGCAACGAAATTCAAGAAAATAACGTAACTCGGACCTCGCCGGTGTCTATGCAGAGTGGGACGCATTCGAATCGCAGGAGGATTGCATGAAATTTCTTCCGACTTTTTCCCGTACGTGGATGGTCGCCGCCATTTGCGGCCTGTTCGCTGCGACCGCATCCGCGCAGCAGATCCAAATCAACAAAGAGAACCGGACGATTGCCATTACGGCCACGGATTCGGCGAGCGCCCTGGCAGATACGGCGACCGTGCATGTTGGCTTCGTCGCATACGCTCCCAATGCGGAGGCGGCCTACGCCGAGGGATCGAAAACGTCGAATGCGATTGTTGCAGCACTGAGGGCAGAGGGCGTTGCCAAGACTGACATCCAGAGCGAATCGCAAAGCGTTGCGGAAACGCAGCAATACGAATTGGAAAAGCTGACTCCTGCGGAGCGGGAACAGAGGCGGTTTCAGGTGCGCCAAAGCTGGACTGCCCAGACCAAGGCGGACCAGGCTGCCAAAATCCTGAACACGGCCGTGAATGCCGGCGCGAACCAGAGCGGGCAGATCGATTGGACGGTTGCGGACGAGAAGGCGCTGGAAGCGAAGGCCGCCGGAAATGCGCTCGCCCGCGCCCGTGCAATTGCCGCGCAGATGGCGCAGGGGCTTGGCATCCAACTAGGGGAACTGATCTATGCCAGCAATCAAGCCACAGAGGTTCCTCGACCCATGATGCGAGGGATGGCGACTGACGTATTGGCAAGCCCTCAGAGAATACCCGAACCTGCACCACTTGCTATCAATGTCCAAAAAGTCGAGCGGTCGGCCACGGTGTATGCAGTCTTTGCGATCCAGTAGCGTCATGAGGCTGTGGCTGCTGCTAACCTTTTGTTAGGAGCAGGAGCATGCCTGACGAACGGGATCGTGAGTTGAAACCGCTGCCCGATGCGGAAGCTGCCTATACGCGCTGGCTGGCGCATCTGGACACCGAATTTACGCGCCATCACAATCCGGAACTTCGCAGCGAGATTGTTCGCGACGAGCTGCATCAGCTTTACCTGGGGCGGCCGCACAGCGGCAAGCTGAATTTCACCATGGTAACGGAGTTGCCGTTCAACGTGCTGCAGTTGACGCTGGACCCGCGCAATGTGACGCTGCGACCGGAATATTACGCCGATGTGGACGCGGAAAAATACGCCCTGGTCAAGCCGCTCATCTGGTTCTGGCAGATGTTCGACCGCTCCCCGGTAGGGCTGAACGTCTGGCTGGGGTCCCGGTTTCGCTGCATGCTGGGCCGTCACATCTTCCAACACATCGGCAAGCACGTAAGGATTTTTCGCGGGGTCGAGTTCACGTTCGGCTACAACCTGACGATTGAGGACAATTGCACCATCCACAAATTTTCCGTGCTCAACGATCGCAAGGAACTCGTTGTTCCCGCGGGAACTACCATTCTCGACTATGCACGCGTTGACTCGAACGGGCAGACAATTCATCCATCTGCGAATGGGATGGAATAGAGCCGTGAAGATCGCACCTGAGGCGTCCTCCAGAAATTTCATCGTGGCCGTCAAGCCTGCAGCGTGGGCCGACAATCGCTTGCGTGCTACCATCGGCAACAGCGCATGAATGTACACGCAGTTCTGATCATCTTCCAAATCGTCGTGCTGCTGTTTGCCATCAGCCTGCACGAGGCGTCGCATGGCTGGATGGCCTGGCGACTGGGCGACCCGACAGCCCGTATGCTGGGCCGGGTGACGCTGAACCCAATCAAGCACATCGACCCGTTCGGCACCATCCTGATTCCGTTGCTGTGCGTGTACGCCGGGTTTCCGTTGATCGGCTGGGCTAAGCCCACGCCGGTGACGACGCGCAACTTCAAGCACATCAAGCGAGACGACATCCTGACCACGCTGGCCGGACCGGCCAGCAACCTGCTGACGGCAATCGCGGCAACTCTGGTGCTGCTGGTGCTGAAGTTCGTCAGCCCGGCCACCGTAATTTCCGGAATGATGGCCGCGCAAATGGGCATGATCGATCCCAACGTGATGCACGCAAGCCCGATTTTGTTTCCGCTGACGCTGCTGCTCTACTATGCCGTGCTGTTGAACCTGATCCTGATGGCCTTCAACCTGATCCCGCTGCCGCCGTTGGATGGCAGCCACGTCGTCCGCCACATGCTGCCCTACAACTGGTTGCGCGTGTACGACTCGATCGGCATCTTCGGTCTGATCCTGATTTTCATTTTTGGCGGGCACTTTATCGGCATGATCGTCAGCCCGATGCTAAATGTGTTCAACCATATTCTGCTGAGCATGTAGCGCCCCGCGTCTGGCAAGCAGCATATCTTTGGCCTCCGGCCCTATACTTTCGATACCATTGAATAATTAACAAATAGCGACTGCAGTACATGGCAGACACGCCAGAAACAGTCTTGAACGATGACGGAATCTATTCAATCGAAACTCGGCCGCCGTGACGCTCCCTCACACAAGCGCGTACTCAGTGGGATGCGTCCCACGGGAAAGCTGCATCTGGGCAACTATATGGGCGCGCTGTACAACTGGGTCCGGCTGCAGCGCGAGTATGAATGTTATTTTTTTATCGCCGACTGGCACGCCCTCACAACGGACTACGCCGACAGCTCCAACGTAAAGCAGAACATTCTCGACGTTGCGCTCGACTGGCTGGGCGCGGGGCTCGACCCGGACCGCGCAACGCTGTTCGTGCAGTCCTGGGTACCGCAGCACGCGGAACTGCACTTGCTGTTTTCAATGATTACGCCGCTCGGCTGGCTGGAACGTGTGCCCAGTTATAAAGAGCAGCAGCAGCAAATTGGCGACGTTGCGGCCGGCGGCAAGGACCTGAGCACCTATGGCTTTCTCGGGTACCCGTTGCTGCAGTCCGCGGACATTCTGATTTATCAGGCAGACCTCGTTCCCGTGGGCCAGGACCAGGTGGCGCATGTCGAGCTGACGCGGGAAGTGGCGCGGCGGTTTAACGGTATGTACAAGCGGGTACAAGCTCAAGGCCAAAAACTCATCGGAGATGTGTTGCGCACGGGTACATATCAAAAACTTATGAACGTGTTCCCTGAGCCCGACGTCCTGCTAACGCCCTCGCCCAAAGTGCCCGGCACGGATGGCCGCAAGATGTCGAAGAGCTATGGCAACACGATCCAGCTGACCGACCCGGAGCCGGTGATTCGTCAAAAGCTGAAGACCATGGTGACCGACCCGGCGCGCATTCGTCGCAGCGATCCCGGCAATCCGGATATTTGCCCGGTCTTCGATCTGCACAAGATTTTTTCTTCGACCGAAACGCAGCAGAAAGCTCGCGAGGGCTGCACCACGGCGGGCATCGGCTGCATTGAATGCAAACGCTGGCTGGCCGACGGTATCGTCGCCGAACTGGCCCCTATCCAGGAGCGCCGGCGCACGTTTGAAAGCAATCCGGACAACGTCTGGGAGATTCTCCGGAAAGGTTCGGCGCAGGCACGATCGCGCGCGGACGAGACCATGCAACAGGTGCGCGATGCCATGCACCTGGCCCAGACGGAAGCTTCTCCAGCAGGCGCAGCGCCATGAGCAATGCGGAACCAACGAACGGCGGAGCACGCGAGGAAGCGGCTGCTCAGGCCGCCAATGAGAACGCCGACGCGCTGCCGTCCATCGAGTCCAACGCAGAGGCTATTGCAGCAGCGCCCGAGCAACTCCACCTGCCCGCGAATCCGCCATTCGCACCCGACCCGGCGTTTGCGCCGGAGCAGAAAAACAAAGCTGCGGAGGCCGCGGAGAGGGCTGCGGAACGCGCTGCTGAAAAGAGGGCCGCGCAAGAGGAGGCCAACACTTTCCCTTTCGGCGTCACCGTTGGCCAGGTCTATGACGGCCCACTCGACCTGTTGCTGGACCTGATTCGCAAACAGGACATCGACATCTACGACATTCCCATTGCCAAGATCACCGGGCAGTTTCTGGCCTACATAGAAAATCTGAAGCAGTCGGATATCGACAACGCCGGCGAGTTCATCTACATGGCCTCGCTGCTGATCCACATCAAGAGCAAGATGCTGCTGCCGCGCCGTAACGATGGCACAACCGATTCAGCCGACGAGGACCCGCGCCGGGAGTTGGTCGAACGGCTGCTGGAACATCAGCGCTTCAAGAACGCGGCGCAGATGCTGTTGCAGAAGCAAATGTTGGAAGAGTCTTCGTGGACGAACCCGGCGATTCGCGAATTTTTGGACGATGAAGGGACGGAGCCTGAGATTGCCGCCGATACGGTCGATCTGGTCCGCGTGTTTCGCGAAATTCTCGAGCGTGCGCGACAACGGCCGGTATTGGATGTCGATGAAGATGCGGTCACGGTGGCGCAGATGATCGATTATGTCCGGCGTCGGCTGGTGATGGAAGATCGGCCGGTCGGATTGCGGCGGCTGCTGCAGCATGTACAGTCGGAACGCGCGTTGATCTGCACCTTCCTCGCCTTGTTGGAGCTGGTCCGGCTGCAGGCCATCCTATTGCGGCAGACCGGCAGCTTTGGAGAAATCTATATCAAGAAGCATGACAATTTTGAGTCAGCCATGATGGAAGGCCGCGACGACTGGCGTTAGCTCAGTTCCACGATAGGTGTACCCAGCGGGACCAGACTTTCGCTTGAGCTTTTCCGTTGAGAAAAGCTGCACTTCGTGATTTTTGGGCCGGGGCATCGTAATTGTGGAACTGCTCCAGCGCCAGATGGGTCCGCGATTGGTATCCTAGAGATTCCTAACATCCAATGAGTTTAAAAGCCAAAATCGAAGCAGTCATCTACGCGGCCGAAGAGCCGATCACGCTGGCGCAGTTGTCCTCCATCTTTTCGGGCGAGGTCTTGTCCTCGAAGCCAGCGTCGGGCCTTCCTTTCGACGCAAGGCCGCCTGAGAGCGAAGACCTCTCGGCGAGCGAGGCCGTAGATTCCACCGCTCCCGCAGAGGCGTCCCCGGATTCCGAGGCCGCAGTGTCGAGTGAAAGCGCGGACGATGCAGCAGCGCCATCCGGGGAACAACCTTCGTTGCCCATGGAAGATGCCGCGGCGCGCAAGCAGGCCCGTCTGCGCGAGCGTGAGGCGCGGATGGCCGTGCAGCAGATTGTCGAGGAGTTGATCGCGGACTATGCGAACGGCGACCGCGGCATGGAGATTCGCGAAATTGCCGGCGGCTATCGCATGGCGACCAAGGCGGAGTACCACGATGCCGTCCGCTCCTTTGTCAAAAGCCTCAAGCCGCAGATGAAGCTGTCTTTACAGGCGCTGGAAACGCTGGCCGTCATCGCCTACAAGCAGCCCGTGACAGCGCCGGAGATCAGCGAGATTCGCGGCGTCGATACTTCCGGCGTGCTGGGCGGGCTGATGAGCCGAAAACTGATCACGACGGCCGGGCGCAAGCAGGTGATCGGGCGACCCATCCTGTACAAAACCACGAAAGAATTTCTGCTGCGATTCGGCCTGAAGGATGTGAGCGAACTGCCGAGCATGGAAGAGTTTGAGAAGATGGCCGCGGACATGGCCGAGTCGGACGCGAGCGACATGGATGCCCTTCCATCCGAAGCTGTAACAGACACAGCTATAGATGCAGGCTCTTCGGAGCTTTCTGTAATCGCAACAGTTACAGAAGAAACTTCCGTAATCGAAATTGTCAAGGAATCGTCTGGATCCGAGCCATGAAACAGGCGAGAGAGAAGGACAAGCCAGCCATCACCGCGCCTGACGACACAAAGAAAACGCGCCCGAGCAACCAACTTGAGCGTCTGCAAAAGATTCTCGCCAGCGCTGGAATCGCGTCACGCCGCAAAGCGGAAGAGTTCATCCTGCAGGGCCGCGTCCAGGTGAACGGAAAAATTGTCACCGAGTTGGGCAGCAAGGCCGATCCCATCCACGACCACATCCGCGTCGATGGAAAGTTAATTCGCCCCGCCGGCGAAACTCGCTATTACATGCTGAACAAGCCAAAGCAATTTGTCACCACGGTCAGCGATCCGCAGGGGCGGCCCACGGTGATGGAATTCTTTTCGCGCATCAAGTTGCGGATGTTCCCCGTCGGCAGGCTCGACTATCACAGCGAAGGTCTGCTGCTGGTGACCAATGACGGCGCGCTGGCGAACGCGCTGACGCGGGCCGCCTCCCATGTGCCGAAAACCTATTTGGTCAAAGTCAGCGGAGTACCCACCGAGGAAGCTCTGAATGCGCTACGGCGCGGCGTTTCCATTCCGCTGGGCGATCCTGAATCGACCCCGGGGTATCGAGGCCGCGAAGGGCGCGTGCGTACCGCACCGGCGACCGTGCGGCTGTTCCGTCAGGGAGAAAATCCCTGGTATGAAATCACCATCACGGAAGGCCGCAATCGCCAGCTACGAAAAATGTTTGAAGAAATCGGCCACCATGTCGAAAAAATCCGTCGTGTGGGATACGGCCCGTTGGTGCTCGACCTGCCTCCCGGCGAGGCCCGCGAGTTGACTGCGCAGGAAGTGCAGGCACTGTATCGCGCAGCCAAGCTCTCTTCTCCTCGCGGCGGTACCGAACCGACCGAAACAAAACCAAGCCCGCGTTCTCGCTCCGGCCAGCGACCAGAATCCTCGCGGGCATCTTCCCATCCATCCGCTGAACGCTCCCATCGCAAATCGGCCGGAATCCGCAAGACCCGCAAAACCGCCCCTTCGCGCGGCCAGTAGCCGCTCTTTTTGCAGACTTCAAGGCCCGATATACTGGGAACCAGTGCGCGAATGTTCGCGGCCACTGCTTGGAGTGGATCATGGAAAAAGCGACATTTGGCGGGGGGTGTTTCTGGGGTGTGCAGGCGGCTTTCGATCACATTGCCGGAGTCTTGGAAACCTCCGTCGGGTATGAGGGCGGAACGCTGGAAAACCCCAGCTATCGCGACGTTTGCACGGACCGGACCGGCCACGCGGAGGTTTTGCAAATCACGTTCGATCCGGCGCGGGTGAGTTATCAGCAACTGCTGGATGCGTTTTTTCAGGAGCACAATCCGACGCAACTGAATCGGCAGGGGCCCGACCACGGCACGCAGTATCGGTCGGTCATTTTCTATCATTCGCCGGAGCAGCAGCAGTCCGCGAACGCGACCGTCGCGCGCCTGACGGCGGAGCATAAATTTTCAAAGCCCATCGTCACGCAAGTGGTTCCCGCTGAGACATTCTGGCCGGCGGAAGAGTATCACCAGAAATATCTGGAAAAGCGCGGCGCAACCAGCTGCCACATTTAGAGCGGATTTCCTATTACTACAGCCATTCGAGTTCAACGATGAACGGCTTTTCTTGGGAAAAAGCCGCGCGGAGATTTCCCGCTTCGACTACACCTATAGGAAATCCGCTCTAATTTCCGGAGCTGGCTGGCGGCAGCAGACCGATCAATGCCAACACGGTGGCGGGCATCAGCGCGAAGGCGAACGGCAGGAAGATGCGCACTTCATCCAGCAGTCCAACCGTGGCCCACAACGGCAGGTACAGTAAGGAACTGACCAGCAACATGGTGGTCACCGCGTCTGGACGATACTTTTTGCCGGCGATGAAACCCAGCAGCAACCAGAATGGAAGCGTCGCCACCAACATGGTGGCCCACATTTCCGGCTTCAGGTTGTTCGCCAATTGGAATACGCCCTCCGCCCCGTAGTGTGCGTTCGGAAACCGCACCAGCATGAGATACAACTGCACGCAGCCAGCCGCCAACGCGGCCAGCAGACTGGTCCCCACCTGCCAGGCCCTCCCCAGCGGAACAGCCTTCTTGTTGAACAGGACTGCCAGAAAAAATCCGGTATGCAGCACCACCGCGACGTCCGCCCGGACGAATCCCTGCATGACACCCAGGCATACGAGCAACAGGCAAGCCACCCGCCTGTTCCGCACGATCTCTCCGTATACCAGCGCCAAACTCAGAGTGACAAACAACACGGAGGGCAACGTGCCCCCGGTCTGAAACCAATGGCCCCAGATCAGATAGTATTCGGCCAGACCCAGCACTCCGGCGGTTGCCAGCCATCGTGTCGGCAGCGACGCGATTTTGTAGGTTTCAAAGTTGCGCAGCACTCGCAGGACGGTCCACAATGACAGCGCCAGACACACAACATCGATCAGCGTGAGGGCGTCGTACGGCCTTAGATGGAACCACTGATTCATCCATCGCACGACCTCCCAAACGCCGATTCGGTATTGCCATGGCGCTTGAATGCCCCCGGAAAAGTACAGCTTCCAGCCGCCGGGATGGAGACGGAAATTTGTCCGGTAGATATCCCAATCCAAAAATGCGTAGGACAGACTCATTGCGCCCACGAAGAGGTAGAGCAACGCCGACTCCATGACTCGCGGCCGCGGATCGGAATTCTTCCCCGCCGATGAGGAAGCAGTTCCCTCTGCAGTGAATTCACGGCTTCTCATTGCGAACCTCTCGGGAAAATCTGGTATAGCACGATACCGGCATTGCGATAACGATCCAACTCAGGAAACGCGGCCCTCTCCACCAGGCGTCGTTGGGCAGCTACGGTTTCCATCCGCAGCGAGGGGCGCCCTCCGGTCCAGTCCATGAACCAGCCGGGACGATAGACATCCAACTTTTCTGCGAGCGGCATGGCGCCATCGCTGTCGATTGCCCGCAAGCCGCCGCTCAGCAAAGAAATTTCATCCACCCCGCGGCCAATCAGCAAGTCGCTCCGCACAGGATTCGCCTTGCGCTCTGCTGCAATCACCCGCTTGATCCCTGCGCTGGCATCGACAAGACTATACCGCGGGTGCATGAGATAGTCTCCGATCGATGCAAGATTCCACAGCACGGAGACGGCAACGCAGGCGCTTGCAGCCAGGGCAACTCGCTTGTTCACCTGCCATAGCCACTCCAGAAAAATCATGGCCAGCCAGATGGTGGGAACGATCAATGTGACGAAATAACGCGGCGGACCATCGTAGTGGAACGCGATGAATGCGGAGTATCCTGCTTCCCACAGAAATGCCGTCATGAAGAATGTGTCTCGCCAAAGAAAACGCAGCCGCAAGGCAGCCGCAACGAAACCCGCCAGTGCCAGCGGGAACAGCACCGGATCAATCCACGTTCCACGAAAGAAGAATCGCAGCAGGCGCAGCGGGGAATGTTCCAACTGCCACCAGGGTCGGAGGCCAAGAATGATCCGGGCGTCGGGCGCGTAATGCAGTAGCCAAATCAGTTTGGCACAGCCCAGCAGAAGCAGGATGACAGCGAGCGGCACAGCCAGCATCCGCCAGGCAACCGAACGATCGGCGCGATTGTTTGCCCAGATGGGATAGAGCACAGCCGGCAAGAGAAAGGGCGCGGTTGTTTTGGTCAGGGTTGCTGCGACAAACACCAGGCCGACAACCCCGGCCAAAACATAGTTCCCCCGCTGCACCTTGCCTGCTAGATAGATCGCGAGCAGCAGAAACATGACAAAGGAAGGCTCCAGAATCGCGAGGCGCCCGTAAAAAAATCCCAGGGCATTCGCGGCCATCAGGAACGCAGCGAGGCAGGCGAATGTTTGCGATCGATAGCGACGCGCGACCGCATAGGCGAGCAGAACGCTGATCCAGGTGCACACCACGGCCAACGACCGGGCAGCGACGACACTGATTCCGGTGAAATGAAAGACCAAGCCCACCAGCAACGGCCACACCGGCATAAACACGCCGGGGTTCCAGCTTCCAGGAACATAGGCGTGGCCCAGGGTGAAATGGTGAAGCGCGGCACTGGTATAAAAGCCCTCGTCGGTGAACCGGGCCCGTTCCTGACTGTAGAAGTGGTAATCGGGAAAGTCTGCGCGGATGTGCCACAGCCGCAGCGCCAGCAGGCAAACAGCCAGCAACAGGAGAACGAGACGCCACCTGGTTCTCATGTCCGTTTTTCTTCGTGGTATTCCTGCTCTGTGTTGACGGCCCACAGATTCGACTTGTCGCGCACATTGTTGACGATATTTTCCGCCGCCGCCATTGCCGTCAGCATGGAATGGTCCTGGTTGTTGTACTTGTGCATTCCATTGCGGCCCACCAGAAAGAGATTTTCCAAACGATCGGTAAATTTCTGAATCACGTCGAATCGATCATACGTCCCAAAGTATGCCGGGTAGGTCTTGGGAACGCGCACGACATGGCCATCCAGCACGTCGGACTTTTTGAGGATGCCGATCTTTTCCATCTCTGCGACCGCGAATGTCTTGACCTCCTCCTCTGACATCTTCCACAGTGGATCGGTGTCGTTGCAAAAATACTCCAATCCAATCCACATCTTGGAGCGATCGGCAACCATCCACGGGCTCCAGTTGTTGAAGATTTGCAACCGACCCACGGTCACGTCCGGCTCCTGAATGTAGATCCAGGTATCTTTCAGCGGACTGCCGTCCGGCTCTGTCACCAGCAACTTGTTCACCAGCAGGCCGACTGTGATGAAGTCGCGATAAATCAGCCCTTCGCTTACTTCCTTCACCTCCGCCGGCACGGGGGTCGCCCCGGCGGCCAGGCTGCGAATCAAATGCCGAATGGGCATGGTGGAGATCACATAGTCCGCCGGAAAGACGTGGGTCTTCCCTTCCGCATCGATCGCCACGACTTCGGAAATTTTGTCGCCCTCGACGCGAAGTTCTGTCACGCGCATCTGCATGCGCAGTTCGCCGCCGTTCGCCTGCATCATCGATGCTACGTGTTCCCACAACTGACCAGGTCCAAATTTTGGATACAAAAAGCGCTCGATCAGCGATGTTTCCACGCCTTTCTGGCTCAGGTCGCCAGAGTTTTTCCTGGCGCCAGAGAACGCCTGCTTCACGAAATGCTTGACCGCACTGGTCAGGGACAAGCCCTTGATGCGCTGCGCTCCCCACTCGGCGCTGATGTGCCGCGGATGCACACCCCAGACTTTTTCTGTATACGACTCAAAGAACAAGCCATACAGCTGTTTGCCGAAACGGTTGACGATAAAGTCTTCGAGCGATGTTTCCGGTTTGCGCGGAATCGCGCGGGCACGCAGGTAGCTAAAACCCACCTTCATGGTGCGCGGCAGTCCCAGTCCGCGCAGCGTTTCCGGCGTCAGCTTGATGGGGTAATCGAAGAACTTCCGCAGGAAGTAGATTCTGCTTTTGCGCGGGCGCACCAGCATCACCAGGTCATTGTGTTCTGGGTCGAGCGTTTGCGCGCCGGAGTGGATGGTCCGCTGCTTGTTCTGGTAGCTGATCGGAATCGCGCCGCCCGCGCCATCCGTAGTGACGGCCGGCATCACATCCAGCCACCACTCCATGACCCGATCGGATTTCGAAAAGAAGCGATGGCCGCCAATATCCATGCGGTTGCCCTTGTAACGGATGGTGCGGGAAATGCCGCCGATTTCATTCGTCGCCTCCAGCACGATGGGATGAACGTCGGAATGCCGTTGCAATTCCATAGCTGCAGTCAGGCCGGCGGGTCCGGCGCCAATAATGATTGCGGTTTTACTCATATCTTATTTTGTCCAGCGCTGGATCGAGGATTACTGCCATTGTCTCGTATTCGTTCTAGAAGCGACAATGATTTCGAGAACTGCCCTTCCGCAGGATGGCGTCTTGTGACGTTGCACCGCGGCTTCCCATGTCGCAATCGGAGTCGCAATCGGATCGGGCGATGCTATTCTGCCGCATGAGCATCCCAGTCACAGAAACAGTTTTCGGGGAACATCGAAATCTCATCTACCATCCATAGTCCGGCACAGAGAATCCTTGAACTGGATGGACTGCGCGGCATCGCCATTGCGCTGGTGCTGATGCGCCACTATATCCATCATCCAAGCCTGTTGCTGCTGGGCCCGCAATGGGGATGGATGGGAGTGAATCTGTTTTTTGTTCTTTCCGGATTCTTGATTACATCGATTCTGCTGCGGCTGACGGACCAGCCGGGCGCATTGAAAATCTTTTATGCCCGGCGCTCCCTGCGCCTGTTTCCTCTCTACTTTCTCGCGCTGCTGGTGTACTTCGTGGCCTCGGCCAGCGTGGGAACTCCCCAGCCTGCCAAGACAGTCTTGCTCTACATCAGCTTTTTACAGGCTTTTTTGCCTCCGCTGATTACCCACCTCAAGATCGTCCCGCATCCGGACTGGGTGGTGATGGGCTTCGGTGTCCTGTGGTCCTTATCCGTGGAAGAATATTTCTATATTCTCTGGGCCCCGCTGGTCACCTTCACACGAGCCCACCGCGCTCCTCTGTTCACTGTTTTGGGGCTGATTCTATTGCTGACTCCCTGGGCGCGGTATTTTTATCCCGACCCTAAAGGCGGGCAGGAATTGTTCCTTGCGCAAATGGATTCGCTTGCCGCCGGATGCCTGGTGGCGATGCTGTGGGAGGATCACGGCCATAGCTGGCGAGCCCGCTGGCAACGCTTCGCGCGCTGGCTGTACGGGTGCGTTGCCGCTTTGATTGCGTTGGCCATCTGGATCGATTTTGCCACCGGCATCACCAAGCGCAGCGTCCACGATCAGCGCATTTTCAATGCCACCGACTATACCGTGCTCTGGCTGGCGTGGTCGCTTTGGCTGCTGGTCACATTGGCGGTCAGCGGCACTTCGGACTTCATGCCGCGTTTGCTGCGCCTGCGACCGCTGCGCTGGCTGGGCAGAATCAGCTATTGCCTGTACGTGGTGCATTATCCAATCTACCTTGCCCTGCGGAATTATCTGCCGCACAGTATTGCGCTGATCGTGGGATTGGCCGCCGCGCTGGGAATTTCCGCCCTCTCGTGGCGATATTTTGAAGGTCCCATTGCGCGATGGAAGCAGCACGCATTTCGCTATCCCATGGCGTCCGATCCGGAAGTTCCCTGAGGAGAACCCCGCGGTAAGGCAGAGGGGTCACTGCCGGCGCAATTCGCTATTCATAGGCCAGGGCGTCAATGGGATCTTTGCTGGCCGCTTTGTAGGCCGGATAAATCGCTCCGATCAACGCACCCACCAGCGCCAGGATGGTTGCGCACGCGATCCATTGGAAGGTGATGGGAAATGCAATGGTGGGAAATCTTGACACGACGACAACTCGCGCGACGTAGCTAAGCCCAATTCCCACCACGATTCCTCCCACGGCCAACATCCCCGTCTCCTTCAGGATGGACGAAACGATATAGGCCTTTGATGCGCCCAGCGCTTTCAGAATGCCGATCTCGCGGGTGCGCTCCATGACCGCCAGATACATGGACTGAAAGATCACCAGAAATCCGATGATGCACGCAATTCCGATCACGGTATAAAGCGCCGGTTCCAGGCCCGGCAGCCGGCTCGGCGTCATCTGGGAAAGAAGATCCTGCATGGTCTGCACTTGGTAGCCTTCCATTCCCGGGGTATGTTTAATCTCCTGCTCGACCAACGTATTGTTGGCGGGGGTGTCGAGCTTCAAATAAAACAGCGAGGCTTTGCCCTCGGAGCCGGTCAACTGATCCAGTGTGGCCAGAGGAATGAACTTGCGGCCGCCCTTGCCGTGTTCCACAATGCCGCAGATACGAAACTGGTGGTTCATGATGGAGATTTCGTCCCCCACCTTGTTTCCGTTGCCGCTGCGGGCAAAGACATCGTCCACAATCACGTCGAAGGGATGTTGGAAGGGAGTGCCCGCAAGAAAAACAAATGGCTTTAAAGCATTAAAGCTTTCGTAATCGATGCCGTAAATGTCTTCAAGCGATTTGCCGGTGACGAACTGGACGGCAACGGGAGATGCTACGGAAACATGAGGCAGGCGGGCCAGCACGTTGGCGACTTTGGCGGAGACTGGAGCGCCGCTGACGCCCACAAGAAAACTGGAGTTGGCGGGCCGCACGATCAGGTCGGCGCCGATGCCGCTGGTTCGAGCCTTGGAGTCATTCAGCATACCCAGCATGATGGCCGTCACAGAAATGATCATGACGACTTCAATGGCGACGGCGGTCAGGCTGAGAAGAGAACGAAGGGGGCGGTAGACCAGGTTTCCGACGATAAGTTTGTTCATATTGAGTGGTAAGAATCAGGGGACACGATGAATCCAGATCGGAGCGCATCTTGAGGCTTCGTTCCTGTGCCAGTATATCGGTTGGGAAGAAAAGATCGTTTTCATCTCGCGGAAAGCGTCCGAAACGGGCCCAGGGCCTTCGGTACTATAGAGATACGTACCAGAAATTGACGATGTGAGGTCAAACTTATTGATTTGACTCGTTTATGGTGCAGGATTAATCTGCAAACACCGAATAATCAGCGCAAATAGAGAGTAATAGCTGTGACTGCTGGCACAACATCCATGGAACACTTCGGAGAAGCACTCCGCTGCGAGCGACAACGCCGCTCTGTCAGTCTGGAAGACATCGCCCAGACGACGAAGGTGACCGTCCGCAGCCTGCAGGCGCTCGAGTCCGACGCGTTCGACCAACTGCCGGGCGGAATCCTCAGCAAAGGCATTGTGCGCAGTTATGTGCGCTTCCTGGGCCTGGACGAAGGCGAGTGGGTGGAGCGCTTTCTGGATGCCAGCGGGCAAAAGAACCCGCCCAACCCAGCGAACGACAATAATTGGGCTGCGTTCGCCCTGAGTGTTTCGACTCATAGGGGCGGACGCATTACCGATACTAAGCTGCGCTGGGCCGGAGTCGTCGCCCTACTCTTGCTGCTCGGCGGATTAGGCTGGATCGTCTGGGGATATGTGCATCAGCGGATGGCAGCCGTGTCCATCTCTTCGCCGCCCAATTATGCCGCCTCTTTCTCGATGCACGCGCCCGCCGCGCCGCCGGTAGCCGTTCCGGTGAAGAAACCGCACCACCATCACGTGTCCCATTCACTGCGATAATCGGCACACCATCGGCCTATCTTCCCCATTGGCTGAGCTTCCATTGCCCCTCCAATTTAAAGATTTGTTAGCCTGATAGAAGCGATTCCTGGTTCGTTTCCACCCGATCCATTCCATGGGCTGGAGATCCGCTTCCAAGATTGCAGCGGCGTTCGAAGTCCGGGCCACAAACCCAAGGCTGTACCCGCAACAGGAGGAATTTTGCCAACACCCGATCGTTTGTTATTCACCTCGGAGTCCGTGACTGAAGGACACCCGGACAAGATTGCCGACCAGATCTCCGACGCTATTTTGGATGCCTGCATGGACCAGGACCCGTTCAGCCGGGTTGCGTGTGAAACCCTTACCGCGACCGGGCTGGTGGTGATTGCGGGAGAAATCAGCACGCGCGCCTATGTCGATTTTCAATCGCTGGTGCGGGGCGTGGTCGCTTCCATCGGATATGACAATGCCGTCTACGGCTTCGACTCCAACACCTGCGCCGTGATTTCGACCATCAACAAGCAGTCCGGCGACATCGCCATGGGTGTCGATACCGGTGGGGCCGGCGACCAGGGCATGATGTTCGGGTATGCCACCGACGAGACGCCGGAACTGATGCCCATGCCCATCTCGCTGGCCCACAAGCTGACCCGGCGCCTGTCCGAGGTCCGCAAATCCGGCCAACTCAGCTACCTCCGCCCCGATGGAAAAAGCCAGGTCACGGTGGAATACAACGCCGAAGGCAAGCCCGTTCGGGTCGATGCTGTCGTCATCTCCACCCAGCATGCGGAAAGCGTCACCAACGAAGAACTGCGCGCCGACATCCTCAAGCATGTCATTCAGGCCACTGTCCCCCCGGAACTACTGGATGAAGACACCAAGTATCACATCAATCCGACCGGACGTTTCGTGATCGGCGGCCCCATGGGCGACACCGGCTTGACCGGTCGCAAGATTATCGTGGATACCTACGGCGGCACAGGCCGTCATGGCGGCGGCGCATTCAGCGGCAAGGACCCGACGAAAGTTGATCGCTCCGCGGCGTACATGGCCCGCTACATTGCCAAGAACATTGTCGCGGCAGGGTTGGCCCAGCGTTGCGAAGTGCAGCTGGCGTATGCCATTGGCGTGGCGGAGCCGGTCAGCGTGCTGGTCGATACCTTTGGCACGGGAACAGTCCCGAACCAGAAACTGCAGCAGCTTATTCGCAAGAATTTCAAGCTCACCCCGCGGGACATCATCGAGACACTGAACCTTCGCCGGCCCATTTATCGCAAGACGGCCGCGTATGGGCACTTCGGTCGCAGCGATCCAGATTTCACCTGGGAAATAACCGACAAGGCCGCCGCTCTGCGGGAGCAAGCGAAGGAAAAAGTCGAACTGGCGGGCGTAAAGAAGTAGATTTACGCTCTGCGAATTGCGACCAGGGTAGGCCCCACGGGCCTGCCCTGGTTTGTTTTGGAGCGCACAATAGGGAACAGCTGCAAAAATGAAGCCGAGCGCTCAAAAATTCGACCGCAAGAAGCGGAGTGCGCCAACCGGTCACCCTCAACGAAGATTGTCTCCAGGCAAGGAGAAATCGATGACTGGAGAACACCTCTGGGACCGTGCTTGGAAAATGGTCGTTGAGCGTACATCCTCGGCGGACGCAATGTTCGTCTACGCAGTGCGCACCACAGGCATTTATTGCCGCCCATCGTGTCCAAGCCGCAGACCGCTGCGCACGTCAGTGGAGTTTTACCCCACCAGCGAGTTGGCGGAACGCGCGGGATATCGGGCCTGCAAGCGCTGTACCCCGGCCCAGGAACATCCCCAGATGCGCATCCTGACCGCAGCCTGCAACTATCTCGACCGCCACGAAGACCAGCCGGTCAAGCTACTGGACCTGGGAAACTCCGTGGGCCTGAGCCCGTTCCATGTGCAGAGAGTCTTTCGCCGTTGCCTTGGGATTACGCCCCGGCAATACCAGCGGGCGCGCCGAATGGAGCGCTTTCGCAAGCAGATTTCTCAGGGAGAAACGGTGACGGCTGCGATCTACGACGCAGGATTCGGTTCCAGCAGCCGCCTGTACGAACATGCCAATCAGCAGTTGGGCATGACGCCAGCCGAGCTGCGTCGCGGGGGAAAGAACATCCAAATTCGTTACAGCATCAGCGATTCACCCTTGGACAAGATGCTGGTCGCGGTCACCGATGTCGGGTTATGCGCGATCTCGTTCGGTCTGCTGGAAAGCGAACTGGAGGATGATCTGGCGACACGCTTTCCGCAGGCGGATCTCAGCCGGGACCAGCAGGGTCTGGGGTCGCTGGTGGAACAGGTGTTGTCCCGCATGACGGAACATCCGGCGGCGCTGGACCTGCCGCTCGACATACGCGCGACGGCGTTCCAGCGGCGGGTTTGGGAGGCGCTGCAACAGATCCCGCGGGGCGAGACCCGTTCCTACAGCGAAATCGCGCAGTCCCTGGGGCAACCAACCGCCGCCCGCGCGGTGGCCCGTGCCTGCAGCCAGAATCCGGTAGCCGTTGTCATTCCATGCCATCGGGTCCTGGGGAAAAGCGGCCAGCTCACGGGCTATCGCTGGGGGTTGAAGCGCAAGCAAAACCTGCTGGCTCTGGAAGGCAATTCTTCCTTCTTGGGCCAGCCGGGGAAGTGATATCCTAGAGCAGTTCCACGATTTCTGGGACCCGGCCAAGGAAACTGTAGCGCAGCTTTTCTTAGCGGAAAGGCTGAGTGAAATCCAGCCTAGCTGGGTACACCGATTCTGGAACTGTTTTCGACGGCGGGATGCAATTGTCCCGGTTTGGAACGTCCCCTCCAGAAGACCGCAGAGTATTGCGGATGTTTTCAATCCACGAGAGAAAAGAACCTATGGCAACGACGACGACAACCGTTCCCTCGCATGTGAAGAACCTCGACCTGGCCGACCAGGGAAAACGCCGCATTGAATGGGCCAACCAATCGATGCCTGTCCTGCAGATCATCCGCAAGGAATTCATCAAGAACCAACCCCTGAAGGGGATGCGTGTTTCCGCCTGCCTGCACGTGACCAGCGAGACGGCGAACTTGATGATTACCCTGCGAGACGGCGGGGCTGACATCGCGCTCTGCGCCTCCAATCCGCTGTCGACTCAGGATGACGTGGCTGCTTCTCTGGCGCGCGACTATGGCATTTCCACCTACGCCATCAAAGGCGAGGACAACGACAGCTACTACTCGCACATCATGACCGCCATCGACCATAAGCCGCACCTGACGATGGACGATGGATGCGACCTGGTTTCCATTCTCCACACCAAGCGCAAGGATGTGCTGCCAGGTGTGCTGGCCGGCACCGAGGAAACCACGACCGGTGTAATTCGCCTGCGCGCGATGGCGAAAGACGGCGTGCTGCGCTATCCCGTGGTCGCTGTCAACGATGCAATGACCAAGCACTTGTTCGACAACCGCTACGGAACCGGCCAGTCCACATTGGATGGCATCATCCGCTGCACCAACATGCTGCTGGCCGGCTCGCGATTTGTGGTGGCGGGCTATGGCTGGTGTGGCCGCGGCCTGGCGTCGCGCGCGCGCGGCATGGGAGCGGATGTGATCGTGACCGAAGTCGATCCAGTGCGCGCCATTGAGGCGGTAATGGACGGCCATCGCGTAATGAGCATGGCGGAAGCAGCGAAGATCGGCGATGTTTTTGTGACCGTCACAGGAAACAAGAGCGTTCTGCGCCAGGAACATTTCGAACAAATGAAGAACGGTGCGATCGTCGCCAATTCCGGCCATTTCAACGTTGAAATCGACATCCCGGCGCTGGAACGCCTCTCCTCCTCGCAACGTCCTACTCGCGAGTTCGTGGAAGAGTATACGTTGAAAGACGGGCGGCACATTTTCCTGCTGGGCGAAGGCCGTCTTATCAATCTGGCCGCTGCGGAAGGTCACCCGGCATCGGTGATGGATATGAGCTTCGCCAACCAGGCGCTGTCGGCGGAATATCTGATCGAAGGGCATGCGCTCCTGCAACCCAAGGTCTACTCGGTCCCGCTGGACTTGGATAGCCGCGTGGCACGATTGAAGCTGGAGTCCATGGGCTGCAAGATCGACCGGCTCACTCCCGAGCAGGAAGAATATCTGGCCGGATGGTCGGAAGGCACCTAGAGCGGCAACGCGGTCTCATCCAGCGGAAGCGATATCGATGAGATCGCACAAAACAATTCCGCCATGCAAGAAAGGCCTTCGTTCGCCGCGGCGAACGAAGGCCTTTTTATATCGGCTAGAAACTCACAGCCTCGAAATTGAG
>JBKQVW010000123.1:0-32160 GCA_052142955.1 Acidobacteriaceae bacterium
ACCCGCTCGACCATACGTTTCGCGCTCTTGATATTGTGCGCGAGTCCGCGATCGACCAGCTTCTTCATCACGAAGGGCTTGAAGAGTTCGAGCGCCATCTCTTTGGGAAGGCCGCACTGGTGCAGCTTCAATTCCGGGCCAACCACGATGACCGAACGGCCGGAGTAGTCGACGCGCTTGCCGAGCAGGTTCTGACGGAAGCGGCCCTGCTTGCCCTTGAGGGTGTCAGAGAGCGACTTCAGCGGACGGTTGTTGGCGCCGCGCAGCACGCGGCCGCGGCGGCCGTTGTCGAACAGCGCATCGACAGCCTCCTGCAGCATTCGCTTTTCATTGCGCACGATCACTTCCGGCGCATGCAGGTCCATCAGCTTCTTCAACCGGTTGTTGCGGTTGATCACGCGACGATAGAGGACGTTCAGATCGGAGGTCGCAAAGCGTCCGCCATCGAGCGGCACCAGCGGGCGCAGCTCCGGAGGAATCACCGGCACCACGTCCAGAATCATCCACTGCGGCTTGTTCTGCGACTTGCGGAACGCTTCTACCACTTTCAGGCGCTTGGCATACTTCAGCCGCTTCTGCAGCGAGGTCTCAATCTTCATGCGCTCGCGCAACTCAACCGAAAGCGTGTCGATATCGACGCGCTTCAGCAGTTCCTTGATCGCTTCGGCGCCCATCATCGCCTTGAAGCCCGCGGGGCGATACTGCTGATCGAGTTCGCGATACCGCGTCTCATCCTTGATGATGTCGCGCTCTTTTACAGGAGCATCGCCGGCATCGATGACAACGTAGCTCTCAAAATAGAGGACGCTTTCCAGTTCGCGCAAAGAAATGTCGAGCAGGTGGCCGATGCGCGAAGGCAGGCCCTTGAAGAACCAGACATGCGAACACGGAGAGGCCAGCTCAATGTGGCCGAGACGTTCGCGACGCACGCGCGACAACGTCACTTCCACGCCGCATTTGTCGCAGATCACTCCGCGATGCTTCATGCGCTTGTATTTGCCGCACAGGCATTCCCAGTCTGTGATCGGTCCGAAGATGCGAGCGCAGAACAGCCCATCGCGCTCCGGCTTGAAGGTACGGTAGTTGATGGTTTCCGGCTTGGTCACTTCACCGTGCGACCAGCTGCGGATCTTCTCTGGCGATGCGAGGCTGATGCGGATCGCATCGAAATCCGAAATAGGATTGCTGAGCTCGAATGGATTGGAACGGAACAAGATAACCTCCGTGACCTGATCTCTGCCGCGCGCAATTCAAATCGCAACAGAACCGGTTTTCGCGTTCCCGGGATTTCCATGATTCCGGCCGTCCGTCCGTCCCGGGAGCGCGTTGGCTTTATGTGGACGACAACCGTGTCTCGATAAAACTGGCTTCTGCAAATCTGGCTTCAAATTCGCTGCCGGGGCGTCGCAATCGCTCGCGGCGCCCCGGTTCGTGTGCTCAATCGGCAGCTACCATCGTCGGCAGCGATACCTTCTTGTTCTCTGCCTGCTTGATCAGCTCCACATCCAGGCAAAGCGCCTGCAGCTCGCGCACCAGCACATTAAACGACTCCGGCACGCCCGGCTCAATCGCGGCTTCGCCCTTCACAATGGCCTCATAAATCTTGGTACGGCCATACACATCGTCGGACTTCGCCGTCAGCAGCTCCTGCAGAATGTAGGCCGCGCCGTACGCTTCCAGGGCCCAGACTTCCATCTCTCCAAAGCGTTGTCCGCCGAACTGCGCCTTGCCGCCCAGCGGTTGCTGGGTAATCAAGGAGTACGGTCCGATGGAACGCGCGTGGATCTTGTCGTCGACCAGGTGAGACAGCTTCAGCATGTACATGTAGCCGACCGTGACCGGCTGCTCAAACTGCTCGCCCGTCATGCCGTCGTACAGATAGATTTTGCCGGTTGTAGGAAGACCTGCAGCCGTCAGCAGCGCCTTGATCTCCTCTTCCTTGGCGCCGTCGAATACGGCGGTCCCAAACCAGATGCCGTGCTTCATGCCGCGCGCCACCTGCAGCAATTTCTCATCGTCCAGGTCAAGCAACTGGTGCAGCAGGGCCGTTCCGCTAAAGCGCTCTTCGATCAGCTTGCGCACTTCGTTGGCCTTCTGGTTCTTCTCCACCAGCTCGGCGACCTGCTTGCCCAGCTCATGCGCGGCCCATCCAAGATGGGTCTCCAGAATCTGGCCGACGTTCATACGGGAAGGCACGCCCAGGGGATTCAGCACGATGTCCGCAGGCGTACCGTCGGGCAGATACGGCATGTCTTCTTCCGGCAGAATCCGGGAGATGACGCCCTTGTTGCCGTGGCGGCCTGCCATCTTGTCGCCCACCGACAGCTTGCGCTTCATGGCGATATAGACCTTCACCTGCTTGATGACGCCCGGCGCCAGCTCATCGCCCTTCTGCAGCTTGCCGATTTTGTCGTTCGTGATCTTGCGCAGCACATCGATCTGGCGCGAGGTCATCTCTTCGATTTCATCGATCTGCTCATTCACGCGCGGGTCTTTGTCCGCGTAGCGAATGCGCTTCAGGTTGCGGGTGGAGATCAGCTCAATGGTTTCGCGGTCAAGAATCGCGCCCTTTGCCAGCAGGCGTTTGTTGCTGCGCTCATCGTGCAGATCGGCCAGCACTTCCTTGCCGCCGAGAATCGATTCCAGACGCTTCAACCGCTCGTCGGTCAGAATGCGAATTTCGTCTTCTAGGTTCTTTTCCAGCTTCGCGATCTGATCGGCTTCAATCAGCTTGGCGCGCTCGTCTTTTTCCTGTCCCTTGCGGGAGAAGATGCGCACATCGACGATCGTTCCTTCCACGCCCGGAGGACATGTCAGGGAAGCATCGCGAACATCGCCGGCCTTTTCCCCGAAGATGGCGCGCAACAGTTTTTCTTCCGGCGTCAGCTGCGTCTCTCCCTTGGGAGTGACTTTGCCTACCAGGATGTCGTTGTGCTTCACCTTGGCGCCGATGCGAATGATGCCACTCTCATCCAGGTCGCGCAGCGCCGTCTCGGAAACGTTGGGAATGTCGCGCGTGATTTCTTCCGGACCCAGCTTGGTGTCGCGCGCTTCAATCTCATACTCTTCAATGTGCAATGAGGTGTAGTAGTCCTCCCGCACCAGCTTTTCGCTGATCAGGATTGCATCCTCAAAGTTGTAGCCGCGCCAGGACATAAAGGCCACCAGCACGTTGCGTCCCAGACCCAGCTCGCCGTGCTCCGTGCAGGGGCCGTCAGCAATCACCTGACCCTTCAGCACGCGGTCGCCCTGATGGACGATCGGCTTCTGGTTGATGCAGGTGTTCTGGTTGGAGCGCTTGAACTTCACCAGCTGGTAAATATCGGAGCCCACCTCACGCGACAACTGCGTGGGATGATGCTCACCTTCCACGCGCACGATGATGCGCTCGGAATCGACGGAATCGACGATCCCGTGGCGGCGTGCCAGCACCACAGCGCCGGAATCGCGCGCTGTGACCCCTTCCATCCCAGTCCCGACAAACGGAGCTTCCGAGATGAGCAGCGGCACCGACTGGCGTTGCATGTTCGCTCCCATCAGGGCGCGGTTGGCGTCGTCATGTTCCAGGAACGGAACCAGCGAAGCCGCAACCGAAACCAACTGCTTCGGGCTCACGTCGACATACGTCACTTCACTGCGGTTGACCAGGACGAAGTTGCCCTGACGTCGCGCCGTGACCAGCTCCCGCATAATAGTGCCATTCTCATCCAGTTCCACATTCGCCTGGGCGATGGTGTAGCGATCTTCTTCCCATGCGGAAAGATAGAAGCTGAACGGGCCATATTCCATCGGCCGCTTCTTCTCTTTGATCAGATGCTGGTTCTTCTTGATCGCGTCCGGCTTCTCCAGGTGGTCGCCCACGCGCAGTCCGCTGTCGCCGGCATTGATCACCTGCACAAAGTCCAGCAGCCGGCCATCGCGCACACGCCGGTACGGAGACTCGATAAAGCCGTACTCGTTGATCCGCGCAAAGCACGACAGCGAGGAGATCAGGCCGATGTTCGGACCTTCCGGCGTTTCAATCGGGCAGATGCGGCCGTAGTGGGTGGGATGCACGTCGCGCACCTCGAACCCGGCACGTTCGCGGCTCAGACCCCCCGGCCCAAGCGCGGACAGACGCCGCTTGTGCGTGATTTCCGACAGCGGATTCGTCTGGTCCATGAACTGCGACAGCTGCGAACTGCCAAAGAACTCGCGAATCGCGGCCATCACCGGCTTGGCGTTGATCAGGTCATGCGGCATCGCCGTCGACATGTCCGGATACACGCTCATCTTTTCCTTGATGGCGCGCTCCATCCGGACCAGGCCGATGCGGAACTGATTTTCCATCAGCTCGCCCACGGCGCGGACGCGTCGATTGCCCAGATGGTCGATGTCGTCGACATTGCCGATGTTCTTGCGCAGCTTCAGCAGGTAGCGAATGGTCGCATAGAAGTCTTCCGGCGTCAGCGTGCGATGGTCGAGCGAAGTTGCATCCTGCTGGTCGTACAGCTTGATGTTGAACTTCAGCCGGCCAACGCGCGAGAAGTCGTACTTCCGCGGATCGAAGAACATGCCTTCAAACAAGGCCGTGGCGGTGTCGAGCGTGGGCGGATCGCCGGGGCGCAGCTTGCGATAAATCTCGATCAGCGCTTCTTCCGGCTTGTGTACCGTGTCGCGCCGCAGAGTGTGGGAAATCACATTGCCCACGTCGTCGCGTTCCGGCATGAAAATCTCGAGCGAGGTCACACCGCTTTCGAGAATCTGCGTCAGCTTCTCCTTGGTCAGCTCCTGGTTCGCTTCCAGCAGCAGATCGCCCGTGGTCGTATCGACCACTTCGGCTGCCGTCATGGCGCCATCCAGCTCGGCATCCTCGATCTCAACTTCGTTGATCTTGGCCGCACGCAGCGCTTTCAAAATACTGCCTGTGATCTTGCGTCCGGAATGGGCAATTTCCTCGCCCTTGACCACCACCGCATGAGCAGGCTTTACGCCCAGCAGATGGGTCGCCCTGGTTTCGTCAGGGCTTAGGGTCCAATGCAGTTTGCCACCCTTGACTGCGATGGTGTCGACCGTATAAAAGCTCCTCAGGATTTCTTCGTCCGACTTCAGACCAAGCGCGCGCAGAAACACCGTTCCCAGGAACTTGCGCTTGCGATCGATGCGGACATAGAGCGTGTTCTTCTGGTCGTACTCAAACTCCACCCACGAGCCGCGGTAGGGAATGATCTTGCCCAGGAAATAGGTGCGATTGTTTGCCGTCTCGAAGAAGACGCCCGGCGAGCGATGCAACTGACTCACGATGACGCGTTCCGTCCCATTCACCAGGAAGGTCCCATTCTGCGTCATCAATGGAATATCGCCGAAAAAGACCTCCTGCTCCTTCATGTCGCGGATCGTCTTGACGCCGGTTTCCGGGTTCTTGTCGTAGATCTTCAGCCGGATCGTGACCTTCAGGGGCGCAGAGTACGTCATGCTGCGCTCTTCGCACTCGCTCTGGTCGTACTTCAGCTGCAGTCCGACCGGATCGCCGCACTTGTTGCAGAAGTCGGGCGTGTTCTTGTTGTAGGTCCCGCACTTCTGGCACAACACATCGCCGGGATGGAAAGGATCGGTAATCACCATCGCGCCGCAATGGATACAGGTGGTGCGCAGATGGTGCAGACCTTTCAGGTGTCCGCACTTGCATTCCCAGTTGCCGATGGAAAAATCGACAAACTCCAACTCCGACAGATTGCGGAAGTCGGTGATCGGGAAGACGGAGGCAAACACAGACTGCAGGCCGAGATCATCGCGCTCAGTGGGCAGTTTGTCCATCTGTAAAAAACGTTCGTAGGAACGACGCTGTACTTCAATAAGGTTCGGAATCTGGATTTCGGTGGGAATTTTGGAGAAATCGAGACGGCTACGGATCGCGCGTTTCTCGTTCGACATGCTTCACTCCTGGCTGATTTGCCTTTTGCGTCCACTCCCGGCGGCAACCCGAGAGTTGGTTCGACGGCCTTCTGGTTTCGTCACAGAATGCCCGTCGATTCGACGTGGTTTAACGACTACCGTTCATGTTCGCTTGCTGTCATTCAAGTCCGCCATTGCGCATACTGCATTCTGATCGTGGTCTAGTTCCACAGGTGCGCGGGATTGATCCCGGTTTTCTGAATTTGTCTGCTTCCAAGCCGACAACGATCGACTGAATTCTCGCTTCCAATCAAGCACGTGTTCCCATCGCGGCCCATAATCTCCGGGAGCTTCCGTTATGCGAAGATGTTCAAAAACAGAAAACAGCTCGCGAGAGACAGTAAGTCCCGCGAGCGCCACAACCGGATTGTGCACTATTCGAATAGATGGGTTTTTGCTTCCGCCTGCACTTCAGGATTGCTCCCAAGCGCTGTTTAGATCAATCGAAGTGAAGCCATACTGCCAAGCCGTAAGCAGCGGAAACTTCACGAGCCATCGCGCCTGCGGGGCAAATGGCTCACTCCATTCAGAGTAACGCACATTTGCCGCGCTGGCAAGGGCAACTACTTTACATCAACAGCAGCGCCGGCGTCAGTAAATTTCTTCTTGATCGCCTCCGCTTCTTCCTTGCTGATGCCCTCTTTCACCGTCTTTGGAGCGCCATCGACCAGGTCCTTCGCTTCCTTCAGGCCCAGGGCCGTCACTTCGCGTACGACCTTGATGGTGCTGATTTTATTGGTCCCCGCATCCTTTAGGATGACGGTAAACTCGGTCTGCTCTTCCGCGGGCGCCGCAGCGGCTCCCGCAGCTCCGCCCGCTACCATCACTGGCGCTGCGGCCGCGGCCGAGACGCCCAGCCGCTCTTCCAGCTTCTTCACCAGAGCTGCCGCATCCAGCAGGGTCAGCCCCACAATTTGATCTTCAATCTGCTGCAAATCCGCCATGTCCATTCTCCATATCGATTCCAAAAGCGAGTGTAAAGCTCAGGCATTCAACCCTGTGATGCTTGCGGGACTTCGAATTCCGTCCCGATTGCCGCCGCGGTGGTTTCCGTTGTGTCCAGACGACACCCCAACGCAATGCAGCAGATTCTGATAAAAAAATGGAAACGCACCGCTACGACGCAGCTGCTTCCGAAAACTTCTTCTGCTCGACCGCCTGGCCCAGTACCACCGCCAGATCGCGGCCGGTCGCATTCAGCACCGTCGCCAACCGTTGCGCCGGGGAGCTGATCAGGAACAGCAGCTTCGAGTACAGTTCTTCGCGTCCCGGCATTGAGGCCAGTTGCTGAATCTCAGCCACCGAAAGAATCTTGCCGTCGACAATCGCCAGCTTGAAGGAAAACTCCGCATTGTCCTTCACCCAGCCGGTCAGCGCCTTGGCCAAAGCCACCGGATCGCCCGTGCTGTACGCCAGCGAGGAAACGCCTTTGAGCCCCTGCAGCGCCTGTTCCACGCCGGTTCCTTGGGAGGCGCGTGCGGCCAGCTTGTTCTTCACCACGCGATACTTGCCGCCCGCGTTGCGAACCACCGTCCGCAGGGCAAAATCCTGGGAAACCGTCAGCTTCTGGAAGGTCCCGACAATCGCGGTCGTCGCGCCCGTCAACTCGGCCGCCAGCTTTTCCACCTGCTCCGCCTTTTTGGCTCTCGTCAATGCCATCTCTTTAATCCCATCCGGCTGCGTCGAGCATGTTTCGCTCCAGACCCAAACCCGTTCTTCCCTAAAAGTCTTTGCAGTCGCCTCGTTCCAGCCTCGAACGCTCTTATTGAGCTTTCCCGGCCGCGTCCACAACTGCGTGATCCAGCTGGATTCCCGGGCCCATGGTCGAGCTCAGCGTGATTCCCTTGACGAATTTTCCCTTGGCCGCCGAAGGCTTGGCCTTTACCACGCTGGTAATCAACGTCGTGGCATTCTCAATCAGCTTTTCCGGCGTAAAGGAAAGCTTGCCAACCGGTGCGTGAATCAGCGCCGTCTTGTCCGTGCGGAACTCAATCTTGCCGGCCTTGATCTCTTTCACCGCAGCCGCCACGTCCGTGGTCACCGTGCCCGTCTTCGGATTCGGCATCAACCCGCGGGGTCCAAGAATCTTGCCCAGCCTGCCCAGCGCCTTCATCATGTCCGGCGTTGCGATCAGGGCGTCAAAATCGGTCCAACCTTCTTTTTGAATTCTCTCCACCAGGTCGTCGCCGCCCACAAAATCCGCGCCGGCGGCTTCCGCTTCGCGGACCTTTTCGCCGGAGGCAATCACGGCCACGCGCTTGGTCTTGCCCAATCCATGCGGCAACACCACCGTGCCGCGCACCATCTGGTCGGCATGTTTGGGATCGACGCCCAAACGCAGCGTAATCTCCACCGTCTCATCGAACTTTGCGTATTTGACCTTTTTGAGAAGCGGGACCGCTTCGGTCAAAGAATACGGGCGCACTTCCACAGCGGCGCGCGCCTTCTCAATATTCTTCCCGGACTTTTTCGACATACTTCCTCTGTCTCCCACCGCGCGGACCTAAATGCAGCGCTGTTTTCCGCTGAACCGCTCCGTGTTGCTGGTATTCAACTGCTTGTTACGGCATTGCTCGGAGCGGCCGTCCGGCCGTGGTGTATGACACACCCACTAGCAAAGAATTGCTATTGGACGCGTCTCCTTATTATGCCAGAATATGGCGCTTTCTTGCAAATTCTTGGGAACCCTCGGTTGAACGTCAGTTTGTATCTCGGGCTGTGTCCCAGCAATACATCGCTATTCCGCCTATTAGTGCCCCACCAAAAGCATAGGGAATGGCTGTCAATATGATGAGAGCTGGCTCAGCGCCATGATTCGCGCCCCACGTCATAAACCAAACCAGGTAGGAGATTACAAGCGCAAGGTAGGAGCCAACAAGTCCCACCAGCGCCGCTAGTAAAAATCTAACCAGTTTCCGGAGCATGGTGCCATGTTCTCACCCCCTCTGGCAGCCCTACAAGCTCTTCCACGGTGCATAGATGATTGGCCAGTGTGGAAGTACCTAGCAGTTACGATAGGGCAGGGAGCAGGGAACCGTGACCACGCGCAAGCAGAATGTTCCAGCGCAACTCGGCCAAGCCGCTGGGCGGGTATTTGCCGCCAACGATCGAATGAATCAGCTCGTGATCGAGCATCTTGACCCTGCTGCATGGAAAGCGAAGCCGCCCGGCGATGTCCGCACCATTGCCGCGATATTCACACACGTCCATAATGTCCGGTGTAAATGGATCCGGCTGACCGCTTCGCACTTGAAGGTTCCCTCGCAAATGAATCGCGCACATTGCACGCCGGACCAGGCGCGTGCCGGGTTAGCCGAGAGTGCGGCTCGCTGCGCGGAAATGCTCGATGGAGTGCTCGGCGGTGGCGCAAGCCGCATCGAAAAATTCCGACGAGGTGGCTGGGCCAAGCCCTGGCCGGTTGGCGTGGAAATGCTTTGCTATATGATTTCGCACGAAGCTCATCATCGCGGTCAGGTGTGCATGATAGCGCATCAGCTCGGATACCCACTGCCGACAAAGGTGATGTCCGGAATCTGGAATTGGGAAAAGTTTTGGAAGGAAAGTGGTTCGCTCAGCTAGCAAGGCGAAGATGCGTAAGGAATGAGGATCGCGCGGGAGTCAGTGCGTTGCCTCCGCCAATTGCGGGCGATTCAACTCCGCCGTTTCAGAACTCCCGCCTGGGGGCCGCCTGCTCTGGACCAACGCGCCCGGAGGTAATCTCAGCCACAAAATAATTCTCTCCCTTGATTGGAGCACCCGCCAAGCGGCGCATCATTGCCAGTTGTCCCACGTGGGTCAGCGCATCCGCAATTGGCCCTTGAAATAGCTTCTCCGCCGGAACGTGCAGCGACTGATCGGAAGCAAGGGTTGCATCGAAAGCCGCCAGGGCCGCGTGGAAACGTTTGACATCCTCGTTCCACGCCTGTGATTTGGAATTGTGCCACTCGGGTTGGCCGCTCGCCATCGACAAGCCCCAATCGAGCAAGTCGCTAATATGCGCCAGGATCGCGGCCGCCGAACGGCCATCGCCGCCTGGAGTGAATGCCGAAAAATCGACAGGCGCGTCCCGCAAAACTTTGCCGCCGCGATAGGCTAACGTGGCTAGTGCATGGCGGAGCAGTTGCCGCGCCGGATCGGACGTGGAGGATAAAGTTTGCGGCGGTAGGGGCATGTTGAGAGATGCTACGCGACCACTTCTATGCCCATCGACCGCGCCGTGCCCTTGATCGACTTGATCGCAGTCTCGATCGATGCGGCGTTCAGGTCCGGCATCTTCTGCTTGGCAATCTCGGCCACCTGCTTCTCCGTCACCTTGCCCACCTTGTCCTTATTGGGCGTACCGGAGCCCTTGGCCACGCCGGCTGCCTTCTTCAACAGCACCGCCGCGGGCGGCGTCTTGGTAACAAAAGTAAAGCTGCGGTCGGTGTAGACCGTAATGACGACCGGAATCACCAGTCCCGCCATGTCGGGGGCCTGCGTGCGCGCGTTGAACTGCTTGCAGAATTCCATGATGTTCACCTGCGCCTGGCCCAGTGCTGGGCCGACCGGAGGCGCCGGGGTCGCCTTGGCGGCGACAATCTGCAGTTTCACCTGCGTTTGTACTTTCTTTACTGGAGGCATGGTTCAATCCCTTTCAAAAAAATAAGGTCTGTCATTCTGAGCGCAGCGAAGAATCCAGAAGGCGATTGCATCGCTTACAACGCGGCCATTCTCTGGATTCTTCACTCCGCTACGCTTCGTTCAGAATGACTCTCTTGTCGATATTCGCCGCTTTACGCAATTTTTTCGACCTTGCTGAATTCCAACTCCACCGGCGTGGAACGCCCGAAGATCGTTACCATCACTTTCAGGGTTTCGCGATCTTCATTGACTTCATCCACAACCCCGTTAAAGTTGGCGAACGGCCCTTCGGTGATCTTCACCGATTCGTTCTTTTCAAACTTGACCTTCATCCGCGGCTTGTCTTTCGATACATCCGAGCGGAAGATGATCGAGCTGATTTCTTCTTCCGTCAGCGCCACCGGCTTTTCCCCTGTACCTAAAAATCCGGTGACGCGAGGCGTGTTTTTGACCAGGTGCCAGATTTCGTTATCGAGATCCATTTCGACCAGAACATAGCCCGGCAGAAACACCCGCTCGATGGTGTACTTCTTGCCGTTGCGAATTTCCGTGACCGGCTCCGTTGGAACCATGATGCGCCCAATGCGGTCATGCAAGCCATACGCCTGGACGCGGCTCTCAATCGATTCGCGCACCTTGCGCTCAAATCCCGAATAGGCATGGATGATGTACCACCGAAAACGTTCGTTGACGGGAGGCGCCAGTTCCGGCTGCGTCTCAGCGGACGCCTGTTGCGCTTCAATTTTCACTTCTTCTGCCATCCATCTCACCTTCCCGGCGTACTACGTTCCCAGGGCTTTCTCTCTAGCGCGTCAGCCAGGCCAGCACCGTCTGCATGATCCTGCCGACCACCCCATCCACCACGTAAAAATATGCTGCGAACAGAAACACCGTAATGATGACCACTGTCGTCGTCGACTGAACTTCTTTGCGCGACGGCACCACCACCTTGTGCAGCTCGCTGCGGACTTCCTTCAGAAAGGTCCAGAATCGTTCCGGCTGCTGCCGCCACTGGGGCGTCGTCTGGGTCTCGGTTACTGCAATTGCCTTTGCCATAGATGCTTCCTTCAGGTGCTTCCTTCTTAAATTCGCTGCATTCCGTAGGATGCCGGAACCGCGATTGCCCGCCGCAGCGGGCCAGTCCACGAAAGCTGGCAGGGGCGGAGGGATTCGAACCCCCAAGTCCGGTTTTGGAGACCAGCAGTTTAACCGTTGAGCTTACGCCCCTACATCTGGAAAAAACGCCGCGCCTACTTGGTTTCTTTGTGGGCCGTATGCTTGCGGCAACGATTGCAGAACTTGGAAAACTCCAGCCGCGCTGTCGTCTTCTTCTTGTTCTTCGTCGTGGAATAGTTCCGCTCTTTACAGTCTGGACATTGTAATGTGACAATTTCGCGCATCTTTCTATTATCCCTTCAATCCCACTACTTTGGCTACCCCGCTCGGCAAATCAATTCCGAGAATGTATTCCCATTTCATAGGAACAGTTGCATTTGATCTTCACGGGGCAGGCGTACCCACAACCCCAGGTCCTCTGACTCTTCAATGGAGACTAGGAGAAAATTTGAATCGGGTAAGTTGACCGAGGCAAGTCCGAGAACAGCTTTACCGTCCTCTGTCAGTATAACCGTGGCATCCTGTCCCGCCAGCCTCACGAGGCCTTCACACTCCAACTTTCCGGCAATGCGGACTCTATACTGCGCGCAATTTTCTCTTCCGCGATCCGCGATCCAGACTCCAGAAATTCATCGACTAGGTCCTCAGCCACCCAAATGGCGGTTCGACTTCGATTGAAGTCCAAATCGAATCGAAACTTGCCGTCGATTGTCTTGAGCCACGCGGAATCTACATGAACATCGGGAACTCGACTCCGCGCGATCCTCTCCACCAGGCGCCCCGCACGCTTAGCCTTTGCGCCCAGTTCATTCCGGGTCAGATCGCCGGCGTAAACGCTTCTTGCATAGTCTTCATGGCTGATTCGCAATTTATCGGCCACTGTTTTTTTGCGCATCGCTCAATGCCGGAAGAATATCTTTGGAGGCATTTTGGGCGAGCATCCAATTTTCGGCGCTTGAGCGATTGCCATCAATACGGATATCCATTCTGCCTCCTCCCCTCCAGCTTAGTGTATTCATGCGTTCTGCTTCGCTTCCCTTACTTCAAAATCTCGGCAATGGCGCCGGCGCCGACGGTGCGTCCGCCTTCGCGAATCGCAAACCGCAAGCCCTTCTCCATGGCCACCGGAGTAATCAGCTCAATCTCCAAGCTCACATTGTCGCCCGGCATCACCATCTCCGTGCCTTCCGGCAGCTTGGCCACTCCGGTCACGTCCGTGGTCCGAAAATAAAACTGCGGCCGGTATCCGTTGAAAAACGGCGTATGCCGCCCGCCCTCTTCCTTGCTCAATACGTAAATCTCCGCCTTGAACTTGGTATGCGGCGTAATCGAGCCCGGCTTCGCCAGCACCATGCCGCGCTCCACATCCTCCTTCGGAATGCCGCGCAGCAAGAGCCCCGCATTGTCTCCCGCCAGGCCTTCGTCCAGCTGCTTCTTGAACATCTCGACGCCCGTCACCACCGTCTTGCGCGTCTCCCGAAAGCCGACAATCTCCGTGTCCTCGCCTACCTTCACCTTGCCCCGCTCGATCCTGCCCGTCACCACCGTGCCGCGTCCGGAGATCGAGAAAATGTCTTCAATCGGCATCAGGAACGGCTGATCGATGGCCCGCTGCGGCATCGGAATGTACTTGTCCACCGCCTCCATCAGCTCGTCAATCTTCGCTTCCCACTGCGCTTCCCCATTCAACGCGCCCAGCGCCGAGCCGCGAATCACCGGCACATCGTCGCCCGGAAACTGGTACTTGACCAGCAGCTCCCGCACTTCCATCTCCACCAGGTCGATCAGCTCCGGATCGTCCACCGCATCGCACTTGTTCAGAAACACCACAATGTACGGCACCCCTACCTGGCGCGCCAGCAGCACATGCTCCTTGGTCTGCGGCATCGGTCCATCCGTCGCCGCCACCACCAGAATCGCGCCGTCCATCTGCGCCGCGCCGGTAATCATGTTCTTGATGTAATCCGCGTGACCGGGGCAGTCGACGTGGGCGTAGTGACGGTTCTTGGTCTCGTACTCCACGTGCGCGGTGGCAATCGTAATGCCCCGCTCCCGCTCTTCCGGCGCGTTGTCGATCGAATCGAAGGAACGAAACGCGATCTTCGGATTGTGCTTCGCCAGTACCTTCGTGATCGCCGCCGTCAGCGTCGTCTTGCCATGATCGATGTGCCCGATCGTCCCTACATTCACGTGCGGCTTCGACCGGTCAAACTTTTCCTTCGCCATTTCCTCGCCCTCATTCCTTCCGTTCGATCGTGAAAATCTCGTATTGCCTGGTTCAACCCTGCTGCAACTGCTTCCCGTTCGAAAACTATGCCTTGCTCTGGCTGCGGCCGATAATCTCATCGCTGACCGAGCGCGGCGCTTCTTCATACCGGGCAAAGTGCATCGAATAGGTCGCCCGGCCCTGCGTGGACGAACGCATATTCGTCGCGTAATTGAACATTTCTTTCAGTGGCACGCTCGCCTTGATCACCTGCGAACCGCCCGAGTGCTCCATGCCCTCAATGCGTCCGCGGCGGGAGTTGATGTCGCCGATAATCGTGCCCATGTGCTCTTCCGGGACCGTCACTTCCACCGCCATCACCGGCTCAAGCAGCACTGGACTGGCCTTGCGCGCAGCTTCCTTGATGGCCAGCGAGCCGGCGATCTTGAACGCCATTTCGTTCGAGTCCACATCGTGATAGCTGCCGTCGTAGAGCGACACCTTGATGTCCACCATCGGAAACCCGGCGAGAATTCCGCCTTCCAAGGCTTCGCGAATACCCATATCGATCGGCTTGATGTACTCGCGCGGAATCGAGCCACCTGTGATGTCGTTTTCGAATTCGTACCCTTTGCCAGGATTCGGCTCGACGCGAATCTTGCAATGTCCGTAGTTGCCCGAACCACCGGTCTGGCGAATGTACTTGCCTTCCGCGTCTGCGTGCTTGCGAATCGTCTCGCGAAACGCCACCTGCGGCGTTCCCACGTTCGCTTCCACCTTGTGCTCGCGCTTCATGCGGTCGACGAGAATTTCCAGATGCAGTTCGCCCATGCCGCTGATGATGGTCTGTCCGGAATCCTCATCCGTGCGCACCTTGAAGGTAGGATCTTCATCCGACAGCCTCGACAGCGCCATGCCCATCTTTTCCTGATCGCTCTTCGTCTTCGGCTCAATCGCGACGGAAATAACCGGCTCCGGAAATGTGATGGCGCCCAGCGCGATCGGCGCATGCGGGTTGCACAGCGTATCGCCCGTCTTGATTTCCTTCAGGCCCACGCAGGCGCAAATATCGCCCGCATAGATATCGGAAATATCTTCGCGCTTGTCGGCGTGCATTTTGACCAGCCGTCCCACGCGTTCCGTTTTCCCCGTGCGCGGATTCAACACGGTGTCGCCCGTCTTCAGCGATCCAGAATAGATCCGGATAAAACTCAGCTTGCCGAATTGATCGTTGATCAGCTTGAATGCCAGTGCGGCAAAGGGTTCCGAATCTTCCGGCTTGCGAATCAACGGAACCGATGGATCGGATGGGTCAATGCCCTCGACAGGCGCAATATCGACCGGGCTGGGCAGATAATCGACGACCGCATCGAGCAGCGTCTGAATCCCCTTGTTCTTGAATGCGCTGCCGCACAGGACCGGGAAAACCTTCATTGCCAGCGTCGTCTTGCGGATGGAAGCCTTCAGCTGGTCCGGAGTCGGCGTCTCACCTTCCAGAAACATGTGCAGCATGTCGTCGTCGTACTCGGCGACCGTCTCGATCAACTGCATTCGAAACGCTTCTGCCTTCTTCAACAACTCGGCGGGAACCTCTTCGACCGAATATTTCGCACCCATGGTCTCGTCATTCCAGACGATGGCGCGCATCTCAACCAGGTCAACCAAGCCTCTGAATTTCGCCTCGGCGCCAATCGGAATCTGAATCGCGACCGGCCGGGCCCCCAGCCGCTTGCGGATGGTCTCAATCACATGCTCGAAGTCCGCGCCGGCCTTGTCCATCTTGTTGACAAAGCAAATTCGCGGAATCTTATACTTGTCGCCCTGCCGCCAGACCGTCTCACTCTGCGGCTGCACTCCGGAAACCGAATCGAACAGCGCCACCGCGCTATCCAGCACGCGCAGGCTGCGCTCCACCTCCGCCGTAAAATCCACGTGGCCAGGAGTATCAATAATGTTGATGCGAATATCGCGCCATACGCACGTCGTCGCAGCCGAGGTAATCGTAATGCCGCGCTCCTGCTCCTGCTCCATGTAATCCATGGTCGCAGTCCCTTCATGCACTTCACCGATGCGGTGCGTGATGCCGGTATAAAACAGGATGCGTTCCGTCGCGGTCGTTTTTCCGGCGTCGATATGCGCCATGATCCCGATGTTGCGGCAACGGTCTAACGGTATTTGACGTGGCACGGTACGATTCTCACTTCGCGGGATTGTCTCCCGCAGGTTGATCTTGCAAATTCAGAAAAACTTAAAAACTTTCTGCTAAAAATCTCTTTACCACCGATAATGCGCAAAAGCCTTGTTGGCTTCCGCCATGCGGTGCACGTCTTCCTTCTTCTTCATTGCGGCGCCACGGCCATTCGCGGCATCCAGCAATTCGTTCGTCAACTTGTCGACCATGCCCTTTTCTCCGCGGGCACGTCCGTACGTCACCAGCCAGCGGATCGCCAACGAAGTCCGGCGCTCCGGGTTCACCTCAATCGGAACCTGATAGTTCGCGCCACCCACTCGGCGGGTCTTCACTTCCAGCAGCGGCTTGCAGTTCTCTACCGCCTTCTTGAACAGCTTCAACGCCTCATCGCCGCCGCGCTGCTCCAGGTTGGCCATGGAGGTGTAGAAAATCTTCTGCGCCGTCGACTTCTTGCCGTCCCACATCATGGAGTTGACAAACTTCGTCACCAGCGTGGAGTTATAAATCGCGTCCGGCACCACTTCCCGCTTCGCAATGTGACCTTTTCTTGGCATGGATCAGATTCCCCTTGCTTCTCTACTTACTTGGCGGCGGCTTTCGCGCGCTTGGCTCCGTATTTGGAGCGGCTTTGTTTGCGGTTGGCCACGCCGACTGCATCGAGCGAGCCCCGAACCACGTGATACCGAACTCCCGGCAGGTCCTTCACACGGCCGCCGCGGATCAGCACAATCGAGTGCTCCTGCAGGTTATGTCCAATCCCCGGAATATAGGTGGTGACCTCAATGCCGTTCGTTAGACGCACACGCGCCACCTTGCGCAGCGCCGAGTTCGGCTTCTTGGGAGTCTGCGTATATACGCGGGTGCACACACCGCGCCGCTGCGGACATCCCTGCAACGCCGGGCTGGCGGTCTTGTACCGCGGCGCCGTCCGGCCTTTCCTTACTAGCTGACTGAATGTAGGCAAGAACAATCTCCTTTACTGCCGTGCTGCTCGATCCTTCCAACTTTTCACCCCAGGATCCCCCTCGGGTGCCCAATCCTAGCTCCGCTAGGGTGGGAGGAAACACTTCCCGTACCGCAAAAAATCCCATCACCTTCAGCGAAGCGATGGCCGCGCACACACGATTTCTCGCGCAATGGGCGGAGTTCAAATCCAAATTCTGTAGTCTGACTGAAACAACGACGGTGACCGGCTTAACCCGCTTGCCAGCTCCGTTTCGCTGTTCTGCCCCGCATAGCCCGCCAAGGGTGGCCGGTGTCGCAGGTGCACAAGGACGAGGTTCGAATCCCTACTAACCAATCTCTGGAATCAACGCAATCCGCCGTAGACTGCCAGCGGAACTGGACGGAGCCTGCCATAGGCACACTACCGTCGCTCGCCAAACTTCACAAGAATATCAAGGGATGGAGGTTGCGTCAACTGATGACTCAATATCCCCGAAGTTCCGTATCAAAAACTCATTTCATTTCTCTGACGTCCTGCCCCTTATCAAGTCTGATTGCCGCTACCAGTTTTGGAGATGGCAAATCTCCCGTGCCATGCATATAAATCTTCACGAATTCCTTTTCCATCTGAATGTAGTCCCCTTCGTACTCTACATTTGGATTCAACCCAGAGGTCTTGAACCATCCGTATTTCGGCATTTCGATCTCCTTCGGTCAGGCTCGTGCTAAGGAAGACAGTGTAGCAGCCAGATGGTCGGGCGGCCCTCGATAAGGACAAAAGTCGGGTGTCGGGTGCCCCATCCTTGCCCTATGCGAAGGGTGGGATGGATAGCTCCGCTATGCTGGATTTGGGAGTGCCAAAAGGCTGGTTCACAGCCGCCAAAATTCACAATATCTTTGATTACAATTGATCGGTCAAAAACGCACGAAGGATAGGTATTGCACCGCTATTCGAGGATTCGATCATTACCTGTACGGCTTTCCAGTTTTTTCCGTTGCGCTCGACAATATCGCCGGCTTGCGGTGTTGGGAATTCCCCATCGTAATCAACCACCACTTCTTCTGAACTCACATCCCCGTTGTATCGATACACAATTTGCTTCGCTTGGCCTTTCATTTAATGCCTCCCCCCATGCCGACTAGCAATTCCAAAAACTGCGCCGGGTGCACATCCCTGTTCAAAGCACGTTCGGAAATACAAAAGGCTCGCGACGCGCGGAAAATGCTCGGCAGCTCAATTTGCCTGATTTGTAATAAGTGAGGCGGAAACCGGCAGAGCAGCCTTGGATTTCCGCATTATCTTGGATAATGCAGATTGATATTCAACGGTACCCGTCGCGATATGGTTGCCGTGTCCTACGCGGAGTTTTTCAAATTCCAATACTAATTCATCTACCGTCGGGCAGGATTTGTTATGAGGACAGTAACCACCATTGTCTCGCCGCCCAACTTGGCAATTCATGCACAGCACCTGGTAGCCCGGAGGGAACCCCTCCTTACGAAGGCGCCTATACATGCTATGGCCCCCGATGAACTTGTTGCCGAACCTAGCCAGTCGGTCAGCGTTCCCCTCACCATCGATGTGATCGAGGCTCAGAAACGAAAACTCCTCCGTCCCGCAACAATTACACCTTAATCCGCCGTAGTGCTGAAAAGCTATTATCCGGATGTGCAGGTTCCTCCACCTAACGGAGAGTGCGTTGTCGACGAACCCTTTCCTTCTAGGCACGTAGCCTCCTTTATCCATGACAGTATTTACAGCATCTATCCGGCGGGTGGCCCGTTCAAGCCGTTTTTTGGCTTGAGTGGGGTTAGATCCAGCAGACAAGCCAGATCCAAAATCTGGGTGCCCCACATCTCGGTCGCCGCGGTGACAGATGTGGGAAGTTCCCTCTCAATCCGAGCCCATCCGCTCAGGCCCGCTTCCGCTTCGACTCCAAATCCCGCAACATCACACTCCGCAACAGCGCATTCAGCCGGGATTGATATCCCTCCGGCCCCTGCTGGCGCAGCCATGCCAGAATGTCCGCATCGATCCGCAACGTGATCTGCTTCTTCACCGGACGATAGAACGGATTCGGCGCCGCATTCTGCCAGAATTTCTCCGTCAGCTCCGGCAGGTCGGAAAGATCGATCTCACTGTCCGGCATCGCCGCCAGCTTTGCTAACTCGCGTTTTCGTCCAGGCATGACTTTAACCTCAGCCATCGTTTTTCTCACGATTTTCTTCATACCGTTCCCTGACATCGTTTCCCTCACTCATGCGCCGCTTCCCACCAATTCCTGCCGGTCCTAACATTCACACCCAGCTGAAATACGCGACCGCATCCTGTGCATCGCAGATCGTGGGTGATAACGTCGTCGTTCTCCGGCCATGGGGATTGCAGCATGTCGTCGAGAGGGCAATCCGCCCGCATCAGGACAAGCTTTCCCTGATCCATGCTCTCGATCAGCAGTCGGACGAAATTCTGATAGTCCTCGGGAGCGGCAAAGGTGCGCCGCTCCGCCAAACCATCGCACTTGGCACAGGAGGTCATTTTTGGGTTGCCGGGTCATCCAATGACTTCACCAGCCACAGCACCAAATCGTCATCCACCAGCACCTTGTCGCCGGCGGCCACGGGCAAGCCTCCGGAGGCCATCCCTTTCCCGTCCGGCACATATCCCAGGTGGACATAGAGACGCTGCGCCGCTCCATAGTCGCTGAATAGCCCGACGCCCACGCCGATTTTCTCGTACTTCGCCGCGCGTGCCCGTTCCTCCAGCGCACGAATCAGTTGCGTTCCGACGCCGTGGTTTCGTCCCCGTTCCGCCACCACCACATCGTTCAGCTCCGGGATGCCCGCCTCGCGAAACGGCGCGTGCCCGGAGGACCACAGCACCGAGCCGTATCCCAAAACGTCGTCCGCATTCGCCGCAATCAGGACGACGCGCTTCCCGGCGGTTTGGTCCGCCAGCCGCTGGTTCCACTTTTCCGCCCCACCGTGCCAGGCCGACCCGCCGGCCGTCGCCGCGATGCGAGGGACATCTTCTGCCCGAAGTTCACGCACTTCAAATGTCATGAACCCACAATAGGAGACACCTCCCGGCGAGTCAAACCGAACCGCGCTGGAACCTCACCGTGTCCTCGTTGTGTGTTGCCGGAGATGTCCTCCCGTTTCCTCGCAAGGAACAGGGTCTATTTCTCCAGGAACCTTTCTTCCCGGGTCGCCCACAGAATCCCGCCCACCACCTGCGCGATGCCGACACAGCGCGTCAGCGTAGGATGGCGCGCCATGGTCCCCATCAATCTCCGCCACGGCCGCGGCCCCATGTTCCACGCCTCCGCGTCCCGATTGGGCCGCACAATCGCCATCATCCCGTCCCCAATCAACACCATGGCAGTGAAGTGCGACCACCTTCGAGCATCCATCGCCAACCCCCCTTCCTGAGTTTCTGTTCCCATGTTGAGATGCGAATCAGCCTATTTGTTCACCGTCAAACTGCGTTCCAGGTCGAAGGTGACGATGCTTTCGGCGGGCAACACCAAGTCTTTATTGCCCGTAAAAGCGCTGCCAGCGGCCCCGCCGCCGCCACCCACCAGGCCGCCAATCAGCGCTCCCTTGCCTCCGCCCGCCAGTCCGCCGAGAATTGCGCCGAGACCCGCGCCGCCGCCCGTCATCGCCGCAGAGCGATTGCCTTTCCCCTGCTCCACACGCTCCACGTGACTGGTTCGCACCGGATAGGTCTGTCCATCGCTGCGGATACTATCCAGCCGAATCGCCAGCACCGCCTGCCCCTTGAAACGGCCCAGTCCCTTCGACTCCGTGACCACCCCGTTGGCCCGTGCCCCGGCTGGGATGACCGTTTGCCCATGCACGCGAATCGGGCTGACTAACGTTCCAGAAAACGGATCGCCTGTCTGACTTTCCCTGGTGGAAAGCGTCTGCGCCAACCGGACCCGGACCCTGGTCCCCGCGGGGACCACAATGGGTTGCGGCGGCGGCGCGGACGCGGAAGCACTCTCTGCCGGCTGCCCATTCATCGGCGCGCTGCTCGCGTTCGCCCCGGGTGCGGTGGTCAGATTGTTCACGACTGTCTTCACGCCGTCGACTTTGGAAGCATCCTTCGCCGCCTCGTCCCGCAAGTTCTGGTCCCCCACCGTGCCGCTCAGCGTGACCGTTCCGTCGTTCGCGGCCACTGAGATCGGTTGCGCCGTCAGTACTGGATCGGCGGTAATTTGTTTCTGCACATTCGTCGCCAGCTGAGCGTCCGTCGGTTTCTTGCCGCAGCCAACGCCGAGGAAAACCACTGCAACCAACAGGATCGGTAGGACCCGGATAAGAAAACGCGCATTGCGAGTCATAGTGCCTCCACGTCAGCAGATTTATTCAATTCAACAACACTGTCAAGAACTATAGGATGCGGATTTCCTTCGACGGACATCTCCATCTCCCGTTGACACGGACGACTCCGCAGCCCGAAAAAGCCTCCCACGACCGGTTCTCGAACCTATAATCGCTGTTGAGAGAGCCAACCGGAATGGGAACAACCAGCAACCGAAGAACGGCCGTGGTGGTATTGGGTTCGCTTGCGTTTGTCATTCTGCTTCTCCTGGTGGCGGAGAATGCCTTCAACCTGAAGTTCCTGTCGCCGGAAAACAGCGGTTCCATCTTGTTGTTCACAGCTCTGTCCGGACTCAGCTTTCTGCTGTTTCTCATGCTGGTTGTCCTTCTGCTGCGAAACATTTTGAAACTCTATGCCAGTGGTCAAAGCCGCGTCCTCGGCTCCCGCCTGCGCGCCCGCATGTTACTGGGGGCGCTGCTGCTTTCCGTGGTGCCCGCGTTTTTCATGTTGTCGTTCAACTATCTATTAATGAACCGGTCGATCGATCGCTGGTTTTCGCAGCCCGTCGTTCAATTGCGCGATGAATCCATGCAGCTGGCAATGGAGATGTCTCGATACGCGGCCGACAATGCCCGGGCGGAGGCTGAGTCGTTGGCCCACGAACCGGAAATCGCCGCCGCGAATCTGTCCGCCTATCCGCAACCCCTGCTGGATCTTTTTCACCGCCACAAGGTCACGTTGCAGGGCGGGTTCGTCGTTGTCTACCGCGACGGCCATGCGGTCGATCAATACCAACTCCCGACCGACGGAGATTCGGTCAGCATCGTTTCCAGTATTCAGCCCGCCGAGCAGGCGGAGGGAATGCCGACAGGAATGTCTCTGACCGATGAGATTCTGCGGGCGGCCGAGCGGACGGATGACCCCGTCTTGAGGATTGGCCAGACCGCCTATTCTGTCGGCGATGCTCCCGCGCAGAACGGCATGGTCGTCGTCGTGGGCTTGCCCCTGCCGCCGGACGTGGGCGTGGCGGTCCGTGACATTGCCAGCGGCACCCAACGATATTGGATGTTGTTGCGCGCGCGTCGGCGGGTTCGACAGACCTATGTGCTGGTCCTGCTGCTGCTCACCGGGCTGACGCTGTTTGTCAGCAGCTGGCTGGCCCTGTTTCTCTCCAAGCAGGTCACCCGGCCGGTGGAAGCGCTCGCCGACGCCATGGATGCCATGGCATCCGGAGATTATGGCTCGCGCGTGGACATTGCCGCATCGGGAGAACTGGGCGAGCTGATGCGTTCGTTCAACCACATGGCGACCGATCTTGAGAACAGCCGCACCCAGCTCGAATCCTCGACCTATCAGCTTTCCGAGGCCAACGCCGCGATCGACGAGCGGCGGCGCGAACTGGAAACTGTGCTGGAAACCATTCCCAGCGGTGTCGCTACGCTGGACAGCGAGTTGAGAATCGTGCAGGCCAATCGCGCTTTCTGCGAAATGCTCGATCCTCTCGGAGAGCTGTCCATGGAAGGCCAGCCGATTCAGTCGCTGTTTTCCGCTGAATCGGCCCTGGAAATTGGACGTGTCCTGCGCCGTAGTCGCCGCCTGCCCATTGTTTCGACGGAGGTGGAAGCGCAAAGTCCCCGCGGTCCCTTGCATTTGATCTTCACCGTGACCCAGTTGCGCGGCTCCGTTCATGGACATCTCGTCGTGATGGACAACGTCACCGACGTGCTGCGCGCGCAAAAGCAAATGGCGTGGAAGGAAGTGGCCCAGCGCGTCGCCCATGAAATCAAGAACCCGCTCACACCCATTGCGCTTTCCGCCGAACGCATCGAACGCCACATCGACCGCGGCCTCACTGAGGATTCGTCGCAGGTCCTGCGCAGCGCGACGGAGGTGATCCGCTCCTCCGTCGAGACCTTGCGGCAGCTGGTCGATCAGTTTGCCGCCCTCGCCGACTTCCCCGCCGCCAATCGCAAACCCACCGATCTCAATCGAGTGATGGAGAATACCCTGACGCTGTTCGCCGGGCGCCTGGAAGGCATCGAGGTCCGGCTGCATCTGGCGCCCAATCTTCCTCCCGTAACGGCGGATTCCGAGGCGCTCAAGCGGGCCTTCAGCAATCTCATTGACAATGCGGCGGAGGCGATGCAGTCGAGTCTGCTGCGCGTCCTGACCGTGCGGACCGGTTCGAACGAAACCCAGACCATGGCCGAGATCGTGATTGCCGACACTGGCCACGGCATCACCGACGAGATCCGTGAGCGCCTCTTTCTGCCCTTTTTCTCCACCCGCCGCCGCGGCACTGGACTTGGACTTTCCATTGCCGCAAAAATCGTGCAGGAACATCAGGGCAACATCCATGTCGAAAAAAATTCTCCCGCCGGTGCCCGCTTTGTCATCATGATTCCCTTCGCCGACTCCGCCGCCGTGCAGGAAATGGCGCTGCCCTCCAACAGCGTGGTGGAGCAATGAACCACATCCTGGTGGTCGACGACGAACCGGATATTCGCGGCACCCTGGAAGCGATTCTCGCCGAGGAGGGTTACGCCGTCACCACCGCGGGCACCGCTGCGGAGGGGCTGGACCTGGTCCGCGATGCGATTTTCGATGCCGTGTTGCTGGATATATGGCTGCCCGACCGCGACGGTCTCGACGTCCTCCAGCAGATTCGAAACCTGGATGCGATCGCTGGGCCGGAAGTCATCATCATCTCTGGACATGGCACCATCGAAACTGCTGTGCGCGCGACCAAGCTGGGCGCGTACGACTTCCTGGAAAAGCCTCTGTCGCTGGAACGCACGCTCATCATCCTGAAAAATGCGGTCGAGGCGCGACGCCTGCGCATCGAAAATCGCGAGTTCCAGCAACAACTGACTGCCCGCGCCCGTGTCACCGGGGAAAGCGTTCCCGCCAAGGCGTTGCGGCAGCAGATTCGCCTGATGGCGCCCACCAATGGCCGCGTCTTGATCTATGGCGAATCCGGCACGGGAAAGGAAGTCATCGCCCGCGCCATGCATGCGGAAAGCCAGCGCGCCGACCGGGTCTTCGTCGAGCTGAATTGCGCCGCCATTCCCGAGGACTACATTGAAACCGAACTCTTCGGCTATCGCCACAGCGCCTTGCCCGGAGGTCCCCCGGAAAAGCGAGGCACCTTCGAGCGCGCCGATAGCGGCACCCTGTTCCTGGACGAAGTCGGCGACATGAGCCTGAAAACGCAGGCCAAGGTGCTGCGGGCGCTCGACGAGCAACAGTTCACTCCGGTCGGTGCGGCGCAGCCCATCCGCATTGATGTCCGCCTGATTGCCGCCACCAACAAAAATCTCGAAGACGAGATTGCCAAAGGAAATTTCCGCGAAGATCTCTTTTACCGGCTGAATGTCATTCCGTTCTACGTGCCGCCCCTGCGAGAACGCAAGGAAGACATTCCCCTGCTCGCCACGGAATTACTGCGGGAATTCGGGCGACAGTATGGCCGCCCAAGAATGGAAATTTCCGCCGATGCCCTGACTTCGCTGCAACTACATCATTGGCCGGGAAACGTGCGCGAGTTGAAAAATATCCTGGAGCGCGTCATGATTCTCAATCCGCAGGTCTCTCGCATCGAACGCAAGCACCTGCCGGTCCTGGTCGCGCGCAGCACTGGCCGCCATGCCGAGGAATTTTCCTCGCTGCAGCAGGCGCGAGAGGCCTATGAACGCGACTACATCTTGCGTAAGCTGGAAGACTCCCACGGGAATGTCAGTCGTGCCGCGGAAGTTCTCGGGCTGGAACGCAGCCATCTCTATCGCAAGATGAAAGCGCTGGGCATCCACGCCAAGGAAGCGTGAGTCGCAGGCCGCCTACTCGCCAGACGGTTCGTCCGTTGAATCCTTCAGCTGCTGATGTTTCCCCAGACTTTCCAGCTGATTGCGCCAATCCAGCGAATCCAGAAACGCGCTCGAACCACGCCAGTCATCCGAAATCTTCACGAACAATTCCAGATGCACCTGCATGCCAAGGAACGATTCCAGTTCCTTGCGCGCCGCAATGCCAATCTGCTTCAGCATGGAGCCGCCCTTGCCGATCAGAATCGCTTTCTGTCCAGAGCGTTCGCAAAAAATGGCCGCGGAAATCTTTGTCAGCGGCTTCGGCTTGGGTTTGCCCGGCAGCGGCGCTCGCATCTTTCGTTCTTCAAACCGCTCAATCACCACCGCACTGGAGTACGGCACTTCTTCGCCGGTAAGATTCAGGATCTTTTCGCGAATGATCTCCGCCGCCAGGAAACGCTCCGGTTGGTCCGTAAACTGGCCCTTGCGAAAATGCCGAGCGCCCTCCGGCATATAGGCAACCAGTTTCTCCACCAGTCGCTCCAGGCCATCGCCGCCGCGCGCGGAAACCGGGATCACCTCAGCATAATTGTGCAGCGCGCTGAACTGCGCAATCAGCGGCAGCAGCGATTCCTTCGTATCGATCGCATCAATCTTGTTCAGCACCAGAAACACCGGACACTCCAACTTCTTCACCATCTCCAGGATGTACACATCCTCATTCTCCAGGGAGTGTTCCTTTGACCTGTGCGGCTCGGCCACTGCTGGCGTCGCGGTCTCGGCTCCGGCCGGCGCATCCAGATCGATTTCTGTGACCTTCTCCTTCACTTCAGGCAGGCGCAGCCGCCGCGTCACATCCACCACATGCAGCACCACGTTGCGCGTTTCCAATGCGCCATACACCTCTTGCAGCATGCGCTTGTCCAGCAGATTGGCAGGCTTGTGCACGCCCGGCGTATCGACAAACACGATCTGCGCGGCAGGATGCTTGCCCTTCACCGCGTCCACTTCCAGCACACCGTGGATTCGGTTGCGGGTGGTCTGCGGCTTGCGCGTGACAATGGCGACTTTCTCGCCCACCAGCGAATTCACCAGCGTGGACTTGCCGGCATTCGGCCGACCCAGGATCGAAACAAATCCAGAACGTAGAGGCATCTCCTCTAGTATCTACTACCACCGCACATCTTTCGGCATAACCGGCACGGGCAGCGCGTCGATTGACGCAAGGTAAAGAAGAAATCGGTGTATTGATGCAGACAGGGGTGTCACGCTTGTTTCAGCAAGCATAGCGGCAAGTCCACAAGCTAATGATTCAAAGTGAAAACGACAGAGATCGTCGTGTCGACGCTATACGCCGTTTTGTGAATCTCCAGCGGCTTGTATTTCCAATCACGGACAGCGTCAAGTGCAGCCTTGTCAAGCGAATCTGCAACCGATACTAGGACGTACGGTTCCCGAACGTTCCCCTGTGCATCGATCGTTGCGTTGATCACAACAGTGCCTCTTAACTTCGCTGCTTTGGCGGCCGCCGGATACTTTGGGGACTTGGATCGGATGAGCTTCGCGGGCCTTGCATCAGAAAGATCGACCGCGGGCTTTACATTCAAGCTCGACGAGAAAGGATCATAGGGCCAGAGAACTGATTCCATGCCCGCCGGGATTGACTTCGAATTGGAGAGTTCGGCTGCGTTTGGGTTCAGAGCTTCCAGTGTCACGATCGAAATCTGCAGGAACGGCTCACCCCCCGACTGGACGGTAATGTCACGGGGAATCAGCAGTTCTTGAAAAGGCTGCAACCTGTTGTATAGATCAGCGATAGTGCAATTTTCTTGAACTCGAAGCATGCCTTCAGACGTAAAAACGTCATTCACCTGACATGAAGTTTGATAAATGAGATAGTTGGCTGAGAGCACAGTCATCTCCACCCCATTCATCTGTTGGTGTTGAAGACTCCATCCACCCTCCGTCTCGATCCCGACTGACAGATCCACAAGACTGTGACGGATGGCTTGCCGCAAACGCAGCGGCGTGTAGGACGAGGAAGCGTACGCCTGGACATTGCGACCACGTCGTACGAGCCAATACTTGTAGTCGCCCAGCGTGGCTTCTTTTCGCCATAAGTCCTTCGACTGCCACCACTCCTCATACGTGCCATTGCCGGTGAACTCCGCATCGCCGCTGGCGACAAATGTCGCTTTCAGATGGAATGGAATGCCGGACGCTTCCAGATCGCTCATCTGCCGCGCCCGCGCGAAAAATTCCTCGGGTGTCTTCGGATTCGAGAGAACGGTAACGGCCGCGGGAGCCGAAGCGAGCGCGGGAGGAGTTGCAGGCGATTGCGCGGCTGCCGGCAGCGGTGAGGGGCCGAGGGCAAGGCATAGCAGGCAAGTCCAGAACAGGCGCAGGTGGTTCATAGAGGAATGATTCTTTTTGTCTGAGACGAGTATAAGGCGTCAAGACGTTCGATGCGTGTACATTTTTTCACCCAGCTCGTGGGTTCATTTGTGGAACACAACGACATCGCCAAACGTATTGGCGACTGGCAAACTGGGCTGATACTTCGACCACTTCTCCGGGGCATGCTGGCAGCCTAAGCAGATCACCATGCAGACAGGCGGTTCGGAGGCCCGAGCATACCGGATGGAAGAGTTTTCAACGCCCACGTAACGGATTTGGCGCGAAACCCCGTCCTGGCCCAGCATCGCCATCATAGGATATTCAAAGTGCAGAAGGTTGGCATCGATTCCGATCGTGCGGCAGCTCGAATTCCTTACCGCTCCCGCAACAGCAATGAACGATCCCGCAAGATACTGATGATGATCGTTGAAATAAGTTTCATTCCGGGGGGTCGTCAGAATGCTTCCCCGCAGGCCATGCCTCGTAAGGAGAGGCTTGGATTCCTTGATTAACGCGAGCGGAAGGGCCATAACAAGCAGCAGTCCAAGAATCGTGCTCACGACTGTTCTGGGAAGTATTCGCACCAGTACGACCGCGCTGAAGGCAACCCCTAAAAAGATGACGGGAAGCAGATATCTCTCATTGGTCGGCGCCCACCGCAGCATCGCGCAGAAGAGGACGAACGCTCCAACCAGCCCCAGGGTAAAGCAGGCCAACTCACGTCCGGTTCGGCGCCAGTAGAACATGCTAAGGACGCACGCCATTAAGAACAAAAGCAAATGTATTGGATCCTCGCTGAAAAACTCATCACGCGGATCAAAGGTAACTTTGAAAGGAAGAGCTTCTCCGTTTTGCCGTCGGCTTAGCTGGCCAGGCTCATTCGGATTCACTCCCATCGTCCACATGATGCGGGAAAACGCGCGTGTCGAAAGGGCGTTGATGCGATCGCTCGGCACACCCGCATTCAGAGCCAGCCCTCGCACCACATCCGCTGCCACTTGCGGCGGCGAGAAGTGGGAATTGCGAAACATGCGCTGCTCCACGCTGCCCGCACCACGGAAATATGAAATGCCCAGCGGAGAGCCGCTGTACTGATAATTGCGTATCCACAGCGGCGCGCATACAAGAATTCCCATGGCCGCGACCACGGGCAGCTTCAACAGAAAACGCCGCCTCGCCGTCCCGTTCCACATCAGCCCACATGCGAGAACCAGGCATGGCAGCAATATGTATGCCGTGCCTTTCGTGAATGCCGCCAGTCCCAGCGCGGCCCCAATCGCGAGCGCGTGCAGCCAGCTTTGGCTGCTCCTCCAGCGCAGCAGGAGATACACGGCCAGCACGATCCAATATGCCAAAACACAGTCGTTCTTGGTGCTTGATGCTCCCAGAATGGCCGAAGGAACGGCGGCGGCGAACACAGCGGCCACAACCTGGGAACGACGGCCGCCGCCAAGCTCCTTGGCCACCAGCGTGGAGCCCACGATACAGCCAACGTAGGCAAACCATTGCACCAGGGCCACGAGCCGGTCGGAACCGTACAGCAGATCCAGGTGCAGCATGATGTATTCAGCAAACGGCGGTTGGTCCAGTTGAAACCAGTCGAGGGTAGGAAAGAATTGGACGCCGCGGTTGTTCATCCATTCCACCACCCGAGGCAGGTGGTACTCCATCGCATCCCAGTTGTTGGGCGCCGACGCCAATGCAGTCACGGCCGTCAATCCCAGTATCAGAATCGTCGCGCCGAGCGCGACACGCTCTGTCCAGTGGAGAGGCGCAGGTCCGTCCCCTGGATTCGCTCCAGGTCGGTCAGCACTTTTCGTGCGCTGCGTCCAGACAAAGCAGAGGATTGCGAATCCCAGCCAAGCTTAGCGCGACCCCAGTCCGTGTGACAAAACGAACCTGCGTCAGCGCCTCGGTGATGAAGGCGAGAAAGAGGGCCCACGGAATCGACGCGAACACCAGGGACTCGCGCCAATCATTCAGCTTGCGGTGAAACCCGACAGTCAAAAGCGCAAATGCAAGAAGTGGAAGAATTGCAAACATGCTCTCTCCCTCACTGCTGGGTCGCGTCCGATTCGTTATGAACCGGTCACAGCGCTGTGGTATGAGGGAGGGACAATTCCGTTCTTATTCGTTGTAATGCAGCAGGCTGAAGACGTCCAGTCCCTCGAAACGCTCGCGCCCTTTAAGAAAATCGAGTTCCACGGCGAAGGCCAGTCCGGCAATGTCGCCGCCCAGTTGGCGAACCAGTTTCACCGTCGCTTCCATGGTGCCGCCCGTGGCCAGCAGGTCGTCCACGATCACCACCCGCTCTCCGCTCTCAATCGCGTCCAGATGGATTTCCAGCGCGTCGGTGCCATATTCCAGGTCATAGGTGACGCGCGCCGTTTTGGCCGGCAACTTTTTCGGCTTGCGCACCGGCACAAACCCCGCATTCAGCCGGTAGGCCAGCGCCGGGCCGAAGATGAATCCCCGCGCCTCAATGGCCAGCACCAAGTCGATGTCCTTCTCAAAATAATGCGCGGCCAGCGCGTCGATCAGCATGGCGAATCCGCTTCTGTCTTTCAGCAGCGTGGTGATGTCGTAAAACAGGATCCCCGGCTTGGGAAAGTCGGGGACAGTGCGAATCAATTTCTTCAACGGTTCACAATCGATATGCAGTTGCGACATTTGCAGCGGTTCTCCTTCTTCTTTGTCCTTTTCGAGTCTACCCAATCGCGTCGTTCCTTAAGAAAATGCCGCGTCCAGAGCCATGGCTTCGGTCGGCGTGCGACCCAGGACCGCCGCCGTTCACCAGGCTCCTTCAATCTCAAACGCTTGCAGGTTCGCTGCCTCACCCTCCGGTCGCTGGCGCTGCTCAATGGCATCGACCCGCGAACCGCGCGAGCCGCGCGCCAACGCTGCGTGCAGCTTGCTCAGTTGCGCTTCACTGCCCGCCGCCAGCACTTCCACATCGCCGTCGGCCGTGTTGCGCACCCAGCCGCGCAGGCCCAGCTCGAATGCCTCCCGCTGCACAAACCAGCGAAAGCCAACTCCCTGCACGCGACCCTTTACCAGAAAAGTACGCACCATCACAGCAAGGGCAGTGTCGCAGATGGAAACGGAAATGTGCAACCCACGGCAGATGAAATCTGCCGGACGACGCGTCGCTTCTCAGATCACATGAGGAATCAGCGCTTTGACCTGCTGTCGATAGGCCGCGTACTGGTCGCCGAAAGTTTCGAACATGAATTTCTCCTCCGTCCGCAGCTTCAGCCAGAACGCCAGCGCAATCACCGGTACTTCCAGCAGGTTGACGATCGTTCCCAGGGTGACCGCTGTACCCACCAATGCCAGCAGGATGCCGCTATAAATCGGATGGCGCACCCACGCATACGGCCCGCGCGTGATCAGTGTGTGATTTTCCTTCACTGTGACCAGTCCGCTCCAGTTGCCCCCGATCGTGAACCGCGCCCACACCGCGAAGCCGCAGCCGGCCAGCATCAGCAGGATGCCAAAGTATTGGATGGCCGGCGAATTCCGGGTGAAGTGTCGGTAGAGAAATTCGTGCCTTCGATCGAAAACAAAAAACGGGGCCAGCGCCAACAGAACGATCGACACCTGGGTCATACGCGAGCCCACGCTCTGCCGGCGCACATTGCGTTTCTGGACGAACGCCGCCAGCAGCCAAAAGCTGCAGAACACAATCCAAATCCACTTCACTGCCACATAGGGAACCATCGACATAGACAACACCGCTCCACACACAGAAACTGCCGTGGTCTTGGATACGCGAAAGGCTGGAATTTGGTTCCCTTGGAACGAAACAGAACGGATCGGATCGGATCGGGATTGGAAGCCTATGCCCGGGACAAATACGCGCCTTCTGCGGTATCGACGCGAATCTTTTCGCCTTCATTGATGAACGCAGGTACCTGCACAACCAGCCCGGTCTCCAGCTTCGCCGGCTTGGTCACAGAAGATGCGGTCGCGGATTTCAGGCCCGGCTCCGTCTCGACCACTGTCATCTCCACCGCCTGCGGCAGGTCGATGCCCACCGGGATGCCATCGAAGAAAGACACTTTAATCGGCAGGTTGGCGATCAGGTATTCCACGGCATCGCCCAGCGTTTCGGCATTCAGGCTGGTCTGTTCGTAGTTTTCCGTGTTCATAAAGACATATTCGTCGCCGTCGGCATACAGAAACTCCATCGCGACTTCGTCCACCACCACGCGCTCGATCGGGTCGGGAGAGCGAAAACGATGCTCGTACATGGCGCCGGTGCGCAGGTTGCGCAGCTTGGCCTGGATAAAGGCGCGCAGGTTGCCGGGAGTGCGATGCTCCACCTTGAAAACGGAATGCAGTTCCCCGTTGTGCTTGATGATCATGCCGGGACGTAACTGAGTGGCGGGAATCGCCATAAGAAACCATGCTCCTTGAGAATGTTGCAAAGATATTTGTCAGAATTTCGTTCGCGGCGATTCCGCCGCCAAACGCAAAGGTCAACCCTTCCAGTGTAGCCTAGATGTTTAGTCCCACGATGTGCGGGTGGCTGTAGAAGGTCAAGAGGTTGTTCCGGTGTCGGAGCGGCTGATGGGCGGCTTGTAGTTGAGGCTACCATGAGGTCTTTGGTGGTTGTAGTAGT
>JBKQVW010000124.1:0-23662 GCA_052142955.1 Acidobacteriaceae bacterium
CACGTTTCAGGGCTCGGCCTGGCTGGGGGCAGTGCCCTTCTGGCTGGACCGCATCAAGATCCGCGGGGTTCCGGTGATTCCCGGAATCCGGATTCGCCCTGACCTGAATCTGCGGACTTACGTGCGAAATCAACAAAGATAGCCGCGCTACACTAACAATCCAACTGGTGCAAAAGATCGGGCAGACCAGTTTCCCTACTAACCGGAAGCTTGATTTTCACCTAAGCTCCGTCGTCGCGATGCGGAAGATTCGACATACTTAGCCAGGACCATCCGCGGTCGAGGCTATCGCACGAAGGCTGGATCGATCGCAGCGTTGACGGTCTGCTGAAATCCGCTAAATTCGCATGAATAATTTTTGTCTGCGGTGCTGCAGGTCGGAACAAAAATATTCGCCCGGGCTGGCGGCATGGCTAGCGTTAATGGCACCATGTTTCGCATCTGCTGCAGGGTCTGGCTGACATAGTAGATCCGCACTGTGTCCATGGAGGATTTAGGCGAACTCCAGACTTCAAATACCAACGCCCCTCCAGGCGGCGTGTCATCGCGTCTGCCATCGATCAGCCAGGAGATGCCTAGCATGCCAGCCACCGTCGCAATATTGGTATCATGCCCAACGAGAAATACTACTTTGTCGCCGGGGTTTCCGAGTGCACCTTGAACCTTTTTCTTCTCCACTGCCTGCTGCAAGGTATCAAGGATATGGGCCATCAAATTCGAGGCCTGCGCCTGTGCCAGATAAGGTGTCCGATGCAAAAAATCTTCATTCGCGGTGTGGAGTGTGATCAATTCATTGACGGTGGCTGCATCCACGTGTCCCCATCCAACTTCGCTGAGCGGCATTCCATTGGTGTATTCAAGGAGAAAATCTTCGGCAATGGTAGACGCGGTGGTCAGAGGACCGTGGAATGTTACGAGGTGACTTCCGTGCCCTTCACCGATCGACGATGGTATTTGCAGTAGTGACTGGGTTGGCGGCGCACAATGTCCTGGCAAGTTACATTCTGACAAAATCTCTTCCATCTTCTGCAGAGTTGAGGCATAGGCATCAACCAGTCCAGTGGGATTATCGCCGATCCGTCCAGACAGTGCGGCGGCTGCGAGCGCATAGTCTGGGTGGCCCACTCCTGCCGCAAGCGAATGAAAGAGCGGATCCGGTGTCCCACGGGGCCGGGCATGAACCTCAACAGAACAGTTGGGAAACATTCCATCTCCGAGAGCTTTCCCTGTGGCGACAGTTCGTTGGTCTGAATCTGCAAAGTAGACTACAGATGCAGCATCAGCGCAACCGCTCCGCTGCAGTAACCCGTTCTGAGCAAAGTATTCTCGATAATATCTGCCGAACAGGGTCATCAACTTGCTGCCGCGTGGAGTCAGATAACCGGGTGGCACCTCCCATTTCGGCCAGGAATTTGCAGAATACGGATTGAGCTTGTACATATTGCCGGTGGGAGAGCGAACGCCGTGCCGAGTAAGAACCAGCGCGAACTTGAGTTGACTGGAATCGCCTCTGCTTGCCTGCGCTGTTGCAATGGCGAGACTCCCTTGCAAAATCAACCCGGACGCGACGCAAATCGTAGCCAACCTATGTTTGATCAAATTCCTCTCCATTTTCCGGTATCGATGATGGATGCGTTACCTGCGAACGGCGGGATTTGTTCGGTACACGCGAATCTGCGCCGACTTGCCGGCTATGCCTGGGATGCCGACGTACAAGAGATTCTGTGATGGCACAAAGAGCCCGGTCTTGGCGCCAGACACTGTATGTACTTTGCCGAGGAGTGTGAGATGTGTCGAGGCGCCCATCGAGTACACATCGACCGCGCCCGATCCGGTGATGACGTAAACGCGATGAAGCTTCGCATCATAAAAGAGATCGTCGGCGCCGGCATCCGAGGGCAGGCGACCCATCTCCTTGCCGGTATTTCCGTCCAGTGCAATCAGTACCGGGGGCTTACGGCAGGCTATGAACAAAATTTGATCGTGCGCGTCATAAGCCATGGGTGTGTTATCGGAAGCGTCCTTCAATTTCCAGGTATCCTCGATAGCATTTGTCTTTGTATTGATGGCAATGACCTGCGCTGCGTCTGCGATATTGGCAAAAACGCGCTGTCCTTGCCCATCGAGGTCGAGTGCCTCAGGGTGCGCAGCTACAGGCAGGTCTGCTGCAAGGGTAAAGTCTTTCGTATTGACGACGGCGACACGCCCGGGGTTGGTCGCGTCACTTCCACCGTGTCCAACATAGAGCATGCCGTCCTGCTTGTCGTAAACCATGTCATCGGCGTCATCGGACAGTTTCAATGTACCTGACGCCTTGAGTGGGTTTCCTTGGTATACCTGCAGCTGGGCAAGCTTTCCATCGGCAACGTACAGGCGATGGGTTTCCGGAACCCATGCCAAGCCATGGGGCTTCGCAAGCCCAGTGATATTCTGGGCGATTTTTCCGGTTCTCAGGTTTATGGCCTCGACGGTGTGGTTGCCTTTGGCAGCGGCAAACAAAACACCTCCGGAAAGATTGATCGCGAAATGATCGAAACCGCCGACGACCCCGGGAAGTGAAATTGTTTTCGAAAGAACGAGCGGAGCCTCGGTTTGCGCCTGAGCGGCAAAACCGCACAGCAAACATAGAACGATAGCCGTAGCAATTTTAATCATAGAATGTCTTTCTCAGGTACTGGGTTCCTGGCCGGCAGCCCGTGCTGGAACCTGGGATGACGGAGGTTGTTGGTGACTTTCTGGCGAACCGTTGACGAAAGCGCTGGAGGACTGTTTGGCTAGGATGACCCGTGCCTACCGCATCGATTTGGACTCCCAGCGTATCCCGCCGGAATAGACCGGCTTGTAATATTCACGCTGGGTCATATATTGCGTGCTCCCGTTGTAGAAGCCGAACACTTCGTTATTCATGTTCTGCCCGGAAGCTATGGCTGTGAAACCTTTGCCGATGTAAAAGCTCGCCTGGGCATCCACCTGTGTGTGCGCATAGTAGTAGTTATCGCCGAATGGACCTGTGATCCCACCAGGAAGCCCGTCCTGGTACTGGTATGTGGCGATATTGGCGCCGTTATAGGTGATGCCGACGGTAACAAGCGCGCGTTTCGTCGCATAGGATGGAGTGATGTTATAGGAGACCGGCGACTGTCCCACAAGCGGCGGTGTATCGGAGCGGCCGGTCAAATCGTAGTTCTTCGACTCCGTGTAGGTAACGTTCGCAATGATCCGCGCCCCTGCCAATACACCCGGCAGAAACGTCAGATGCTGCTGATAGGCCATCTCAACGCCTTGAACATGTGCGTGACCTCCGTTCACTGTCTGCACCTGAAGCACGGTTGGAGTGATCGGATTGGGAAATGGGTTGGGTACAGTTGTTTCCTGTGAAAAGAGGGGATCAGTTAGCTGTTTGTAGAAGTACCCGGTTTCAAACATGCCAACGGAGGGCAGGAACTTCTCATAGAGGAGGTCATAGTCGTTCGCGTGTTCTGCAATTAGCGCGGGGTTGCCGATGTTTACTGTATTCGGATTTGTCGACTCATCCAATGTTACATAGGGGACTAGATCGTACGGGTTCGGCCGGGAAATCCCGCGTCCATACACGGCGCGGATATCCGAATTTTGGTCGATATTATATAGAAATTGCACGCTCGGCATTGGATCTACATAGGAACCGTTGCCATGTTTCGGTGTCGTGGAAACGTAGTTTCCATTCGCATCGTTGACCACGATATATCCGGTGTTCGATTCATTGGTGGCCTCGATGCGCAGCCCGGTTTGCAGATGGATACGAGGACCCAATTCAATCGTGTTCATGACATATCCGGCGGAGATTCTCTCCTGCAAGTTGTAATTTCCGGGATCGGAGTTCAGATGGGTCGCCGCCACATCCAGCGGGAGAGCCCCTGGGTTTGCCGCGAGCCATTTCGTAATTAGATCGAAATTGGTGATCGGGCCAAATTGATAGCTCCCACCGTAATAGCTAGGGTTCGTAAAGTTAGTCGTAAACTGGCTCATCAATGGAGGCACGGCTCCAGGCGCAAAATTATCGTATGTCGGAGAATAGGCATACTGTCCCTTGTGCGCGTTACGGATCTGTCCGCCAAATTCCAGGGTCGAAGCGTGCGTGCCAAGATGGTAGAGAATCCCCACCGCTCCGTTGGCCTGCAGGTTGAGCTGCGTCGACTGTCCTGAGGTGAGGTTGATATCTTCTAGCTGATACTCGGTTGGATCATAAATCGACGCACCGGGCATTGTGCATCCGGTGAATTGGGGCCGATATATGCTGATCGTCGCTGCTGCGCTGTAGCTGCAGGTCGTCAGGTTATCCAGGCCGCTGCCGGGGACCGGCTCAAAGTCCGCACCTGGGTTGCCCGCCGCCCCGCCAAAACGCGCGCGCGCGGCGGCGATCTGATATCTGACGTAGGAATGACTGAAGACCTGGTTGCCGCCCATCGCGAGGTCGGAAATCAGATAGTTCGGCCGGCGGACGCTGTTACTGAAAGTAGCATTTGCGCCGTTCAACTGGTAAGCGAACTTCTGGCCGTAGTCTTTGAAGTTGGAGTACAGGCCATGAATGTACAGATCGGAATCTTCCGATAGCTTGTAATCCAGACTGCCGCCGAAGCCCCATCGCGTGTGGTTGTAAAAATACTCCTGGATGTTCATGCTATCGAAAGTTTTATTTCCATTCGCGTCTAAGTCCGGCACAGGCTCTACGTCATCGGTGCCAAGATCGTTCAAGTCATAGCTGTAGGCAAGCATCGCTCCCCAGCGTTTGCCCGGACCGAACCGCAACCCACCTGTCGCGGTATCCATGAACGACTCCTGGCCCGTGTCGATCGGCTCATGCCCACCTAAACTTTCAAGAGAGAGCACAGGATGGTCACTGGTCGCCTGCTTGACTCTCAGATCCACCGAACCGCCAATGGCGTCTCCATTCTGGTTCGCGGAAAGTGTTTTATTGATCGCGACCGATCCGACAAGACCTGGAGGGATCACCCACAGGTCAACCTGCCGCACGGCCGGATCGGGGCCGGGAACGAGAACGCCATCGATCGTTGTGTTACTCAATCGAGGTTCCGTGCCGCGAATCTGCACATACTGGCCTTGCCCCTCGTTGCGCTGCAACGTCACACCCGGCAGCCGGCCCAGTGCTTCCGCTACGTTCGCATTCGGCAGGCTCATGATGGTGGGCGCGGTCATCACGTTCAGAATGTTTGCGGACGTGCGCTGTTCGTTCAGGGCGAGAGCATCGCCATTGAGGACCCCATGCACGGTGACTTTCTGGCTATTAGAGGACACTGTCAATACTGGATTGACCGTCACTGTTTGCCCCGCAACGACCGTAACTGGAGCGGTAAACGTGGTAAACCCGAGGTACGTTACGGTAAGGGTGTAAGCGCCCGGTGCGACGTCGGGGATTGCAAAGTCCCCCTGACCGTTAGACGTAGCCGTTGTTTCGCCCGGCTGTAGCTTGATCTGTGCTGCCGGCAATGCAGCTCCGGTGGAATCGGAGACAGTTCCGCTGATCGTACCGGTTTCGCTTTTTAACAATGCATGCAATGAAAACGAGACTATGAGAAATAGAACCAAGAATGAAAGAAATCGACATTGCGACGACATAACTTCTCCTTGCACAGCATTGGCCTGCGCATCCCAGCAGCGGCACAGGTGTGAATGACTCGGAGATTAGCTGTCGACTTTAAAGACCCGTTAACGATCCGGTAAAACTTTCCTAAGATTGGAAAATGTCTGTATCTGGACTGCGGTTCCGTGCTGGAATGTAGGAGAGAGGAAACGAAACAGAGAGTATTCATGCGATTTCCGTTGCCGTCGCATGGAATAGCCTATGAGAATCCTGGTAGTCGAAGATGAACTTCGCATGATGGAGTTGCTGCGTAAAGGTCTGCAGGAACAAGGCCATACTGTGACGACTTGCAGGGATGGAACCGCGGCTGCGGAATTGGCGATCGAGCACCCTTTCGATGTGATTGTGCTGGATATCGGCCTGCCCGGGATGAACGGGTACCATGTGGCGCAGATTTTGCGTAGCAGAAATACTCATGCGTCGATCCTGATGTTGACCGCGCGTGATCGAGAGGATGACATTATTCGCGGACTGAACCTGGGCGCCGATGACTACGTGACCAAACCGTTCTCGTTTCCGGAACTACTGGCACGTATCCATTCCTTGAATCGTCCTGCTCTGGACTCTTCCCCGACGTCCTTCCAGGTGGAGAATCTCATTGTCGATATTGCACGGCATACTGCCGCTCGCGATGGAAAACAGCTTCACTTGACACGGCAGGAATTCCTTTTGTTGCAGCAGTTAGTCGAGCAAGCCCCTGCCATCGTGTCCCGAAAAGTATTGACAGAAAGGATCTGGGGGGCCGAGAGGACGCCAGGCAGAGGCGCATTCGACATCCTACTCCATAGCTTGCGCAATAAAATAGACACGCCTTTTCAACGGGCGTTCATACATACCGTGCGGGGGCGCGGTTACTATGTGGGTACTAAGCCGCAGGAATAATCTGCGTCGAGTATCGCCGCATGAAGCAGCTGCCTATTCGTCTCCGTCTTACTCTAAGGTATATCGCGGTATTCTCTTGTGCGGGCATCGTCCTCTGCTTTGTCACGTGGTTCTTGTTGCAACGGAGCCTGAAGGCCGTCGCTCTATACGAGATGGGCGAGCGCATCGATGATGTGCGTGACATCCTGCGTGCGCAACCGCCGGATGCAACGCTCGATACACTGCGCAAGCAATTTTCCGAATACACCACCCGAGACGACGGCAAGTGGCTGCAGGTTCTCGATCAGAATGGAAATTGGCTGTTTCATTCTGATCGAACCATATCGAATGAGCCAACAGTAGTGCTTCCCCAGGAACTCCCCAACCACGATGAAGTTACGCCCTTCAGGTATTCGACGCAGCACCATGCCGAGCGCTTTGGCCTCGCTTTAACGCGCGTCATTTCCGTCCACGGACGCCTTTACGCCGTGCAAACGGGATTGTCGCAAACCACATCGCTCGCGCTGTTGCAGATGTTTGCTCGTGATCTTGTGCTGCTTACTCCCGGGCTGCTGCTCCTGGCAGCCATGCTGGGCTACTGGACGAGCCGCAAGGCGCTGGTGCCTATCGCTGAGCTTGCGCAGCGTGCGCGTCAAATCAGTGGGCAAAGCCTGAACGTCAGGCTCCCGGTCTCCGATACAAACGATGAGGTCTCCCATCTCTCTGCGACGTTGAATAAGATGCTCGATCGCATCGAGTCCGGCGTTCGCAGCATTCGGGACTTTACCGCGAATGCTGCCCATGAACTGCGCACACCGATTGCGTTGATCCGTACCGAGGTGGAAGTTGCTCTATCGCTGCCCAGAAGCAACGAAGAATACCGTGAGTCGTGTGAGAACGTGCAGCAGGAAACGGTTCGCATGACTGGATTGATCGAAAACTTACTGATGCTTGCCCGTACCGACGCAGGGGTCGAAGTTCTCCGGTTCGAAATCGTGGACGTAGCGCAACTAGTGCGCCGAGTTGGAGAAAAGTGGAAGGGTTGCATGTCGCAAGCGCTCTTAGAATTTCGCACGGAGATCAGCGACTCGCCGCTGGCCGTGCGATGTGATCTGTTGAGCATGCAACGGCTGTTGAACATTCTGCTGGAAAATGCCCGGCGCTATACCCCGCCGGGTGGTTCGATTACGCTGCGCGCAGCAGCGGAAAATGGGAGTGTTCTACTGGAAGTTTGCGACACAGGGATCGGAATTCCTGAGGAATATATGTCCCGTATCTTTGAACGTTTTTACCGAGTGGATCAAGCACGCAGCCGCGAACTGGGCGGGTCGGGATTAGGGCTTGCTATGGCGAAATGGATTGCGGATCAGCACAAGGCGACTTTCACGGTAGAGAGTCGGATTTGTGTAGGATCGCGTTTTGTTGTGCGGATCGGCCGGCAAGTAACTACAAATTTGGATCGCAACGTGAAACTCACAACGGTGTCTGTGTGAATACGACCTTCCTTCGTCATCCTCTTCGATTGGCTATACCATTTCCCCATCAGTAATTTCGCTGGCCAGCAGCGCGCCCCCGTAAGGAAGCCAATCTGATACATCATTACATCGCTGAGCCGGCCACAATCCATCCGATCGGCGAGACGCTTCGTCCCGGACACAAGTTGTGGCCTCACGGCCCCGTAATCATAGGAGTCGACCGATCACGGAACAACCTCCCTCACATTCCTCGCAATCTTCGAAAGATCGGGCGAAGCCACAGCGATGGTTCTTAGTAGGGCCGTTGTCACCAAACTGGCAGTCCTACTTCTCGCTTGGCGCATAATCACCAATGCGCTCATTGAAGACCACTCGTTCCGAGGTCGGAGACAAGGATTACTTCCCATAAGCCGACTTATCGTTACCGATCGTCCCTCGATGAATCAGCAGGCGACTCTAATATGCCGAGCGCTGGCTCGAAGTTACCGAAAACGCCGTTTTTCGTGCACATCAGCTGAGCGGCAGAGCGTGTCGTAGAAATCGAAGAGGAAGGCTCTCGATTACGCGGTCGAGTCCAGGGTTGCACGGAATCGCTCTGCTTTTTCGACTGGAAGTCCAGATTTGCCCTTGCCATACTGCTGAAGGGCGAAGTAATCCGAGCGAACCAGGACTGAAAAAGGAGATTTCAGGTATAGTCTTTTAGCCGGGCAGGAGGACGGAAGCCCCGGCATAAAGGAGAAATTCTGTGAAATCAAACCTGAGATTTGGCGCAACCCTGTGCCTTGCAGCATCCATCGTCGCATCGGCGTTTGCGCAGAACTCCGGGGCGGACACCTACAAAGCGAAGTGAGCCATGTGCCACGGCGCAGACGGCCTTGGCGCCACCCCGGCCGGCAATGCCGTGAAGGCTGTACCCTTCAATGACCCGGCGATCGTCAAGGCCCCGGACGCTGAACTGATCGCCGCCGTGAAGAATGGCAAGAACAAGATGCCCCGAATGTAGCCAAGCTGACGGACGAGACGATCAGATCAAATCAGTCGTGGCATATATACGCACATTGCAGAAGTAGTCATCAAGAAGAACAAGCATCTGTGAAGCGCATTGTGATGTGAGTCAGTGTGGCAAGTTTGGGAGGAATTGACTGCAACCCTTTCTGTCCCTCGCGTTTCATCGGCGGCGCGCTAGCAGCGCGTACGCCTTCAATCTGATAGACTTCCGGCTTGTGAGCCGCCCGATTCAGAACGACCGTAAGGAAGCTGGCTTCCCCTAACCTTCCAGCATGTGACGTAGATCACAGATTAGAAGTCGAACAATCTACATGATGATCCTTTGAGAGGTCTGGCTGCAAGGGATGGAGCTGTGGCGCAAGCGTCTTGTGCTTGACCGGGGCGGGATAGCGGTCTGTGCGACTGGCGATCCTGCTTCTAAGAGATTGTTGCGGCGGAGGTGTATTGCATGAGCGGCGACCAGAACACAGCAACGGGATCGACGCGTCGCCGCGCGATTGAATACTTCCTTGGCGGCGGCATTCTTGCCACGTTTGCTTCCTTCCTCTATCCCGTGCTGCGCTATGTAGTGCCTCCGCCCGTGGCAGACCTTGGCGTGAACGAAGTGGTAGCCGGCAAGGTGGGGGACCTGAAGCCGAATACCGGGGCAATCTTCCGATTTGGCAGCAGCCCCGGCCTGCTCATTTTGAGCAGCGACGGCACCTATCAAGCGCTCTCTGCGACATGCACCCACCTGGGCTGCACCGTGCAGTATCGCGGCGATTTGCACGAGGTGTGGTGTCCCTGTCACAACGGCATCTACGGCATCGACGGCCGGAACATTTCAGGGCCGCCGCCAAAACCACTTGAAGCCTATGATGTCCACCTGCGCGGTGATGAGGTTGTCGTCACCATCAAACGGGAGGCCTGACCGTGATCGCCGCCATCATTCGCTGGTTGGATGAACGACTTCATCTGGACGACCTGATCGCCCCGTTTCGCCACAAGACCGTCCCCGTTCACCGCCTGACTTACTGGTATTTCTTCGGCGGCATCACCCTTTTTCTCTTCGGGGTGCAGGTGATCACCGGCATTTTGCTTCTGTTGTATTACCATGCCGGCGCCAATGACGCCTTCGAGAGCGTGCAGTACATCATGACCAAGGTGCGCTATGGCTGGCTGATCCGTTCCATCCATTCCTGGTCGGCCAACCTGATGATCCTTACTGCTTTTGCGCATATGTTCAGCGTGTTGTTCCTGAAGGCCTATCGCAAGCCCAGGGAGCTGACCTGGGTCAGCGGCATGCTTCTTCTATTCCTTGTCATGGGATTTGGCTTCAGCGGCTATCTGCTGCCGTGGAACACGCTGGCCTTCTTCGCCACCAAGGTTGGGACCGCCATGGTGGGACAGATTCCGATTGTAGGCCAACCCATGATGATCTTTCTGCGTGGCGGCCCACAGGTGACCGGCGCCACTCTGATCCGGTTCTTCGGCTTCCATGTGGCTGTCCTGCCCGGGCTGGTGGTGGTTCTGATCGCGATTCACCTATTTCTGGTGCAGCGTCTTGGCATGAGCGTTCCCCCCAAGATCGAAGCTGAGTGGGCAGAAAATCCCTCGGCAAGACGCGAGATGAAGTTTTTTCCCAACTTCCTGCTGCGGGAGATGATGGCGTGGTACGTAGCGATTGGCGTGCTGGGCGCTCTGGCGGCAATCTTTCCCTGGAATCTGGGTGTCAAAGCAGATCCGTTTGGCTCCGCGCCGGCCGGCATCAAGCCGGAGTGGTACTTCCTATTCATGTTCCAGACGCTCAAGCTGATTCCCTCCAAAGTGTGGTTCGTCGACGGCGAGGTCTTGGGTGTGCTTGGTTGCGGCCTGGTCGGTTTGTTGTGGCTGCTGCTGCCATTTTTTGACAGTGAGCCGCCCTCTCGCCCAAAAAGATGGATCACCGGGCTGGCAATCTTTGCTCTTATGTACGTGACGGGTATGAGTGTTTATGGCTTCCTTGCGAAATAAGTTCCGGTTGTTGCGCGCAGCCCGTACCGCCGGGCTGGCCGGGTACATTGTGCTTGGAGCGTGCCTGGGTTATGGGCAAACCACGAATTCCTGTCTGGATTGTCACTCGGCACTGCCGGATCCGCTGGGAGTTACGCAGGATAAGTTCAGCCAGGACATCCATGCGCAAAAGGGCCTGACCTGCACCAGTTGCCATGGCGGCGACGCAAGCAGCTACGATCCAGCCGTATCAATGGGCGCCAAGGCCGGGTTCAAGGGCAAGATCGATCGCAAGCAGGTGCCGCAGTTATGCGCAAGCTGCCATTCCAATCCGACTTACATGAAGCAGTACGATCCCGGCCTTCGCACCGACCAGTTGTACCAGTATCGCACCAGCATGCATGGCAAGCGCCTAGCCGCGGGAGACACCAAAGTTGCCGTATGCGTCGACTGCCATAGCGTCCACGATATCCGGCCGCCCAGCGATCCGCGTTCCACCGTCAACCCCGTCAACATTGCGACTACATGCTCGCGCTGCCATTCCGACGCGGCGTACATGAAGCCATACGGCATTCCTACCGATCAGTTCACGAACTACAAAACCAGCGTGCATTATCAGGCGCTGATGGTGAATGGCGATCTGAGCGCGCCCACCTGCACAACCTGCCATGGAAACCATGGCGCGGTACCGCCGGGAGTGGACAAGGTGCAGAATGTTTGCGCGAACTGCCACGTCTTCCAGGCCCAGATGTACGAAAAGAGCTCGCATTTCAAGGCCTTTCAAGCGGCTTCTCTGCCCGGGTGCGTCGTCTGCCACGGCAATCACGCCATCCACAAGCCTTCCGACGCCATGCTCGGCACTGGCCCGCAGGGCGTCTGCATGCGGTGTCATCAACCGGGCGACAAGTGTGATCGGGCAAGGGTTGAAATTCAGAGCGGCTTGATGAAACTGGATGGCGCCATCACGCATGCCGATCAAGCTCTATCTGTCGCCGAATCTTCCGGCATGGATGTGAGCGAGGCCCGGCTGGCACAGAGTCAGGCCAGGGACGAGCTGATCAAAGCGCGCGTTACCATCCATACCTACCAGCAGGCCCTGGTGGATCAGGATGTCCAGGCCGGCCTCAAAATCGCCGCCAAGGATGAGCAGGCCGGCAAGGACGCGATGGTTGAGCGCAACCAACGCCGTATCGGACTCGGGATATGCCTGATTGCCATTGCGATGATGTTGGCTGGACTTTGGCTGTCCATCCGGAAGATTGAGCGCTAGAACCGGTCTCCATACTCGGTTCAATGAACCTGAGGGCATTTATGAAACCGGTTGTAGCCTGTTGGGGACAGCACTGCCGAGCATGCGCCTCGTTTCCGAGCAAATGATTTTAACGTGGCGTGACGGTTGGCATATTGCGAGCCGGGCAATCGGGCGGTATCTTCTGTCATGCCCGGGAAAGCAAAATGAGAGTTCCGGTTCAATCAACGAGTCTCCTGAACGGCGATCGCGTCGCCATCGTCGGCGGTGGACCTGCCGGTTCGTTTTTTGCCATCCATCTTCTTCGTGAAGCCAAGCGGCTCGATCGAGACATCAAGGTTGTCATCGTCGAGAAACGTGGTCCGTCCCACCTGAACTTCGACGACTTTCAATGCAAAGGATGCAACTTCTGCGCAGGCCTTATCTCACCGAGGTTGAATGAAATATTCGAAGAGTGCGGCCTCGTTGTTCCGGAGGAGATCATCCAGGGGCGTATCGACTACGTCTGGATACACGGGCAGTGGAAGAACCTCCGTCTTCGAGTTCCCAACGACAAGCAGATGTACTCTGTATTCAGGGGCTTGTTACCCGGCAGAAGGACCGGCAGACCTACGGGGTTCGATGGGTTTCTGCTCGGTGAAGCGGTTAAGGAAGGCGCGCGCATCCTGAATGGCGAAGTCCAGACGATTGCCTACGGTGCGTCAGGGATGCCCGAACTCACGATAAAGACGCCATCCGGAGAGAAGGTCTCGCTCGATGCCAGCTTCGTGAGTATCGCAACCGGAATCAATGCGCACTATGGCTTAGATTATAGTGCCGATGGGCTCATCGCCTCCGTCAAGCGGTTGAATCCGTCGTTCGTTCCCGGTAAGACCCGAAGGGCCCTCATCTTCGAGCTCGACGTGGGTGAGGACTTTCTCAAACGCAACATGAATCGGGAGATCTACTTCATCGAGTACGGCTCGAAACACCTCGCCGTTGAGCATACTGCGCTCATTCCCAAGGGCAGATTCTTAACCGTCGCCCTGATCGGCAAGTGCATAGACGAGGCGGTCTTGCCACGAGACAGTCGGCAGATCGTCCACGATTTCCTGACGTTGCCGCAAATTGACAGCATCTTGCCAGGCATCGCGGCAGCCCCCCTCGCCTGCGTTTGTGCTCCCAGAATGACCGTGGCCACTGCGGCATTTCCTTTCGGCGACCGGTTTGCCATCATCGGTGACGCCGTCGGGTCGCGATTGAACAAAGACGGTCTCTACTCAGCCCACGAGACGGCGAGTCAGCTGGCGCAGGCCGTGCTCCATGAGGGAATCGATAAGCAGGCTCTCTCCCGGGGATACGGGAAAACCGTCAAATGGCTGGTGGCTGACAATCGCTTCGGACGGATAGTATTTGCCGTGAGCCGGGTAGCGTTTACCATGCCCGTATTGAGCCGCATTATGTACCAGGCGTTTGCCACCGAGTACAAGGTGCGTGACGAGCGGAGTCGGCCCCTAAGCGTAGTGCTGTGGAAGATCGCCAGCGGCACGGCCGACTATCGGGAAGTGTTCCGGGAGATGTGCGGCTACGATGTGCTGCGATCCGTTCTCGCCGGTGCGGTGATCACGTTAAGGAACGTGGCGTTCGAGATGTTTTTAGGCGTGCAATGGGGGGAGTACGGACGCTATCCGGCAGTCGTGCTGAAAGAGAAGCGCGAAGCGCTAAGGGAGCAACTTGCGTCAGGTCTGGGAATGGAACTTGACAAATCGCCGGACTTCGAACGGATGTACTGGATCAAGATCCGGGGTTCTGAGGAAGAGATCATGGAGGAACTCGCCAAGTTCGGCCAACCCAATGCAAGGTTCCTCAAGCTGCGAATCGTCGACATGCGACAGATTCAGGGAACGCCCAACCAGGTGGGATCGACGATTCGATACACGGTGCCGTTCGTGCAGTTGAGCGCGGAACTGCGGCTGACCGACAGAGTTCGCTTCGAGACCCTGCTCTATCAGGCCGACGGGGGGCTTGTGAACCACGGGAAACTCATCTTCAACGTCGCACCGACCACGGACGGAAACCGCAGGCTCTCCATTTACGCGTCGTTCGACTACAAGAAAGGCAAGGGCTTCGCGAGTCGGATGATGTGGAAGGGCGCCAGGTTATTGTTTCCCGAGTTCGTACACGACGTCGTGTGGAACCATGCCCTGTGCACAATCAAAGAAGATGTCGAGCGGAAGCGGGACCACACCTGGTAGGGTCGGGTCTCTCGCGCCAAGGCCTGCGCGTTCGTGGTGATGATCGTTTTGTCCTTCGATTTTTTGCGGATGACCACTTCCCAAATGACGAAGGGTCAACACCGCCGCCAAGACCTGGATCACCGTAGGCCCCAACGGCACTGACATCTCCACCGACAACGGTCGCAACTGCAGCGCGCTCCGCCCCAACCCCGCGCTCAACGAACCCGCTGGTGCCGACCGCGACTGAAACGCCCTCTCGCTGCCCTATGTTGTCGGTCCCCATAGCCGCATCGTCAAGCTCAATACCAAAGCTCTGACTCCACGTCGTTGCTCGACCTGCCCGTGAAGTCGTGTTTTCGCTAACTTCGATCATGGCTTTTGAACTTGTCGAGAGCCGTCGACATGATCGGTACTGAGAAACGCCCATGTCGCCGGGAATGATTCTCGCTCTATGCTAAATCGCCAATGCCCATTTCCAGCCGTTACAGGTCTGGAAGAGTGCATTGGCCTGTTCTCGCCAACGGACACCGCGGTCAACCGAGGCAACTGGACTGAGTGCTATCGCAACGAACCCGGTTTTTCTTGAGCATTTAGGCAGCGATGGCAGCGGCCATGGATCCGGATTAGACACAGGAAACCGGTTGGCGTTGCGGAATGGAGAAACTGCATGTCATGGCGCAAGAAGCCAGGTTAGCGCCTGTACATGCCCATCCATTCCGCGTGGGAAAGAACGTGTCCCTTCATGGCGCGTTCTAATTCCTGTCTGCTGGCCCCTGCCTTCAGGTTCAGCGCAGTGTCCAGAGCATACAGTTTGAAGAAGTAGCGATGTACTTTGCCGGGAGGCGGGCATGGGCCGCCATAACCGATGCGATTGAAGTCGTTCCTGCCCTGACAGGCGCCATTCTCGAGTACTTCTCGCGCAAGCACCCCCTCTGCCAAAGCCGTAAGATGGGCGGGAATGTTCCAGATCAACCAGTGCGTCCACGTACCTTTGGGCGCATCAGGATCATCCACGATCAGCGCCAACGAGTGCGCTGCGGGTGAGACGCCATTCCAGCTCAGTGCGGGCGACAAGTCGGCACCGCTGCACGTGTGCCTCTTTGGAATCTCACCACCATTTGCAAATGCAGTTATTTTCAGTGCAAGCGACATCGCAATACCTTTCTTTCGTTCGCAGGAGCCGGAAGTCCACAGCCGCCTGTGAGGAGAAAGCCACCCATCCAGCTGAATGGTACGGCTTACGTTCGGCGTGACAATCCTGTGATCTACGCTACTTCAGCAGAACGCCCTGCGGCGAACCTCATTACCTTGGGTTTGGCCAGCTTCCTGAAATCCTCCCAGGTCATGCGAATCAATTCCCGGTGCGTCCCTGCATTGAAAGCAATTTCCTTGTCCTTCTCCAGGCTGTCATCGGCAAAGACATCGAGTCCGAAGAGATTTCCAAAGGGCGGCATTGCACCAGTTTCGCACTGAGGAAATCGATCCTTGAACTCCTCTTCGGCGGCAAGCACGACGGACTTCGCCTTCGCCGTCTTCCTGAGCAACTCCAGGTCCACGTTGAATTTTGCAGGGAGGACCGCCATCACCAGCTTACCGTCCAGCCTGACGATCACAGTCTTCGCCAGTTCCTTTCCTGGAATATGCGCCAGCCCGGCAATACCTTGTGCCGTGTAAGCGGGCGAGTGGGAGATGACAACGTAAGCGACGTTGTGCGCATCGAGATATTCTGTCAAGTTCGTGAGTGCCATAACAACCTCCTTGTTCGGTCGCGTTCTTCTGCGAGTTGAGATGAGCGTGATGATTCCGATCACACGCGTTCGCCAATTCCTGGTCGCAATCAGCACCACGCAGTCAGGCCCGTTTCAGTTCTGGCTGACTATCGCTTGTAGCCGATCTTGCGCAGCAGATCATGCCGCCAGGCCACTTCCGCTTCTCCCTCAATCCCTTTGGGAGAGCTTCCGTCGATGACGCCAAGCACGCCCTTTCCCTGCTCGCTGTGCGCCAGCACGACCTCGACCGGGTTGGCCGTTGCACAGAATATGGAACACACCTCGGGAACATTGCGGATTGCATTCAGAAGATTGATGGGATAGGCGTTTTGGATCATCAGGACAAACACATGACCGGCAGCCAGAGCCTTGGCGTTCCGGATCGCTGTATCGCGGAGAACCTGATCGTTTCCGTCCGAGCGAATCAGACACGCTCCGGAACTCTCGTTGAAGGCCAGGCCAAACTTGGCATGCGGCACTGTCGTCACGACTGCTTCGTAGATATCCTCCACCGTCTTGATGAAGTGGGACTGGCCGATGATGATGTTGCCTTCATCTGGAATTTCCATGGGCACTGTCAGCAGATTCATCATGGTCTCTTCTCCGTTTCAGGACTTCTCTATACACCTTTCTTGTGCTGCGTCCGAACCCGTTCGACGTAGTGTCCAGTCCCGAGGTCGACACTCACAAGCTCGCCGGGAGCAACGAACAGGGGAACCTGTATGATCAGGCCCGAGTTATGGCGCGAGCGGGGTAGCAGCCAGTTGTTCGATCCAGCGCCGCATCCGGCGGCAGTGCGAGCCTTCCCAGTACACTCGCCGGCAGCCTGCGCACTCCCGGAACTCATTGCACCATTCCAAAGTTGCAGGCGGTACCCGGCCACGAACATCGGCTTTCGAGACGGCGCGGAGGGGCTCGTTGCAAACCATGCAGCGGGTGAGCGGGCGAAGCGAGCGGGCCAGATCGAAACGACTCACCACCTCCTCGGCTTGGCGGCGGCTGTCGATCTCACGCAGCCAGTAGCCATGGGTCACGGCGGAGTGTTTCAGCACACCGCGGTCTCGTGTCAGCAAAATGCGCTTTTCTTCACAGGAAATCTGCACCAGTTCTAGGTCGCTGAGGCGATTTGAATATACCGCGTCAAACCCAAGCATACGCAGATAACCCGCCAGCCTGCCCAGATGGACATCGAGCACGAACTTCATCTTCCGTAGCGGTTGCGGCCGGAGACGCAACACCGGCGTGATGTCGATCGATTCGAACACCGGATACACCGCCACGCGATCACCATTTCGAATCAAGCGGGTGAAGTCGGACGACTCGCCGTTCACCAGGATCAGATCCACCTCTGCATGCGGAACGCCGATACCCTCGATCATGTCCTTCACGGAAGCTGGCACGAAGAACTTCTTCTCCACCATCCGATATTGCTGGCCGAACGGCAGATGGTCATTCAATTCGGCATAAAAGCGAAAGCGGGCACAAGCCGGAGCAGGGACCATCATACACGCCTCAACTTCAGTGTAGCCCCGTTCGCGGTGACCCTCGCAGGCGTCGCCCCACCCAACGTCTGGCGCCGAACCCTTATCTGCCCGGCATATCTCAATGAGTGCATCATCGCCGAATCACTCATCGAGGGACCAATTAGTACCGACATGTCAGCTAGTGTCTAGGAACCGATAGCCGCTGCCGGGGATCGATCCCTGCTCTTCGATCCCTTGGAACTTCCTTTCTTTAGCATGCTCGTGATGAAATCCGGCACACCGGAAGCACACTGCGCCTCGCTCGACTCCAAATACTCCGGTTCGCCTCAATCAGCTCCGGCTGATGGCCAGCCAGCCTACCGTATAGCACTCAGCACCCAGCATCCAGAGGATCTTGTCGAAGATGCGGATGCGATACGTGTATCTGAAACACACCGCAGTAAAGTGAGGACTATTGTGAAAACAAATCACGCTAAGCGATTCTCGAGGGTTCTAGTTCTTCTTTTTATATTGGGCCCTTGATTGCATTGAAGCATTCATCTCACCTTATGCGTAAACCGCTGCGGCCTCAGTTCTTGCTGTATTGCAATACCCTTATGATGTCTCCGGGCGCGTTTGGATCGCCGGCTGCGGGCCCGTGCCAGACGCTCCCGCCAAATGTGGTGATGTAAATCATCTTCGAGTTGTAGGGATCGGGAATCACGCGGTGACCCCATTTGAAGTTGTAGCCGCGGATGCGCTGCCATGTCTCGCCGCGGTCCAAAGAACGCCATGCCGAGGACTCGAACCCAGCCGCGTAGGCGACATTAGAATTCCGGGGATCGAGAGCCACATCGTAGATGTGCTGGTCCTTCGCCAGCACATTGCGCCAGGTCGCTCCGCCGTCGGTCGACAGGAATATACCGCCATCCTTGGCCCCATCCGGTTCGGTCCGGCCCCAGGCCGCGAGGTACAAGCGCTGCGGATCTTTGACGTCCACCGCCAGGCCGTTCGGTCCGTTCACACCTGTCGGCAGGGAAATCCGTGTCCAGTGCTCGGCGCCGTCAACCGAGCGGTATAGTGCGCCATCGTCCTGATTGTCAAAGCTTCCATCCTGGCTACGGCGCGCGATGATCAGGTATAGAACACCGTGAGCATCGCGCGTCAGCCGCCATGCCTGTGGTTCTTGCTGCGTGATGCCGTTATTCTTCAGCACCCAGTGGTCCCCACCATCCGTGGATTTGTAGACGCCCTTGCCGAACGCCGTTACGTACAGCACGCGTGCTGAAACGGGACTATTGGGATCGAGCACAATATCGGTCGGCGCAGTGGGAGGAATCCAGTTGCTGTTGCAGTTCCAATGCCGCGCGCCGTCTTCGCTGCGGCAAATGCCCCCGGTATAGCTGGAAACCGAGCGTCCGGTCCACATTTTCGCGCGCGGCAGATCATGCACGTAGCTCATCACGCCCCACATGCGGCCTTTCACCTTCGGATCGAAAACGATCCAGTACGTGGTGTTCTGCCAGGTGCGCGGCACTCCGGTGGTCGATCTCACCCAGCCCTTGCCGCCGTCCTCGCTGCGCATCAGGCCGATATCGGTGTAGGTGATGAACATCCTCTTCTTATCAAAAGGATCGAAGTGCACTCCGTAACATGTGGTCACGTCGAGACCCGTGGTGGTCCACTCACCATCCGGCAGTTGCCGGGAATAGACCGCCTCCCAGTTTGTGCCGCCATCGGTGGAGCGCACCATCCGCATGGAATCCGAGCCGAACACTCGATTTGGATCGGTCGGCGCCACGCCCACATCCTCGGTATTTCGGCCGGCGCCGTTGCGTTCTTCAATCCACGCCATCCGAAGATGTTCTTGATCGGACTGGTTCCATGGAATCGTCCATGTGCGACCGGCATCTGTGGTTTTCGCGAATCCGAAAAGCGGCTTGGACTGTTTCTCACCGTTGTCATAGGAAACGTAAGCGATCTCGGGATGAAAGAAGCTGGCGCCGATGCCGGAGAAATAGATCCGGCCCTCAATTCCTGGCAGCTGAATGTCCCGCCAGCGCTCGCCGCCATCGTTGGAAACAAAGGCGCCCCTCCAGGAGGTCACATAGAAAATTGGTTTGCCGCCGCCGGCGGGAAACCCTCCAGAGTATTCGGTGAAGGACGTCACGCCCGGAGGCGGATTGGATTGATGCCAGGTTCCCTGCCGCCGAACGGAGATCGAGTTCGTGCCGATGACGTAAATGGTGCGGTCGGAACGCGGTGAGGCGGGGTCCACGAAAATCCGCCGGCTGCCGCCTAGCGCTCCTGCACTCCTCGCCTCGAAGCCGGGCAGATCGCCGCCCGGTTGCCAGGTTGCGCCCCAGTCTTTCGACGTAGCGAAGGTTTGCCCCCCATTCTTGAGGATGGTGGCATACAAGGTATGCGAGTTCGCCGGATCCACGGCTAAGGCGGTAATTGCGCCTTGCGATGGACCCCGCGTGAGGATCTTCTCAGTGGCGTGATCGTCCGGCATCATGACGCCGGTTACGGAGGAGGGAGCGGGGTAGACGAGCCGCCACGTGTTCCCCCGGTCGGTGCTGCGCCAGAGTCCGATGGTCTCCACATAGATCACGTTCGCATCCACGGGATCGAACAGATAGAACTGCACGCGCCCGCGCAAATTAAACATCCGCCATGAAGTACCGCCGTCGTGCGAGATGTACGCACCCGTCATGTCGCAGTACGCGAGCATGTCGTTGGGATTATGCGGGCTCATGGTGGGAGCGTAGATCGACCCCCCGCCTCCGGGGCCTATAACCGTCCAACGGTCGTTTCGCGGCGCCTGCGCGAAGGATCCAAGCGACAGCAACAACAGCAATGCCAGCGTCCAAGACAGTTTTTGAAAAGACATCGTGTTTCACCTCGGGGTCTCTAACCCGTCGATCATACATAATGATCGACGGCAGGTAGGTGTGAGCGGCGAACCGCTGCCGCCCCGGTCGCCTCTGCACATCGCGAAGGTAGCTTCCACGGATCCCGCCAGCAGCAGGAGCGGCGCATTACTGGATCCGATATAAAGCCGATCCGTGAGGAGGCAGAACAACGGTAAGTTGGTCCACGGGCTGAAGGTTCTGCTGCTTCCAGAGGTCCCGCACCGGATGGCTTCCGGATGACAGCCCGAGCTTGCGCCAGGAATAGGAAATGCTGCTTTGGCTGTCGGAAAGGTTAAAGATCGCGAGGAATTGGTGCGCGCCGTCAGGAGATACCGCAGTCCAGATGGTTGTGTCCCCCTCGCTGAGAAGCGCATGATTCTTGATCGAGTGTTGATCCACGGCAATCACTTCGGGATTGGTAACCAAGGCAGTCGTAAAAGGATCCATACGGGTCAAATCTGCGCCGAGAAACAGGGGTGACCGGGCGATGGACCAAAGCGTCACCATGGTCCGCTCCTCGTCGTGGGTAAGGCGAGACGCACGGGGCTGCAAATAGCCAGGGTGCGGTCCGAGTTCGCCGATCGGCAGCATGTCCGCATCTGGCCAGTGGCCGGGGCCGGCATATGGTTCCCATTCCGCCAGCAATGGAAACTGGTTCCTCAGCGCCTGAGGGAACGGTGCCTGCCCTGCGGGTTTCAACCATAGATCCCAAACGTCTCGGGAAATCCTCCACATATTTGCCTGGTGGATGACATCGTCAGCCTCGTTTAGGGGTGTGGGGCCGGGCGACAGGCTCAGAACCATCGGCCGGCCAACCTTCCGCATGGCCTCCCGGATCATATGACTCTCATCTTTCTTGTAATCGCGGGCGATGGAGTCTACCTTCAGGAAATCCACACCCCAGCTGGCGTAGAGCCGCAACAGCGAATCGTAGTATGCCTGGCCTGCGGGACCGGCCTTCACGCCGCAGTTGTCGTCGTCCCACTTGCAGTCATCGGAAGGGTCCACGGCATCGGCAGCATGATAGCTGCTACCGGCGATGGGAAGGTTTCGCTTGACAGCTAATTTGGGAATTCCGCGGATGATATGGATCCCAAATTTCAAGCCCAGCGAATGGACATAGTCAGCGATGGGACGAAAGCCGTTTCCTCCCGCGGCGGATGGGAAACGATCCAGCGCAGGCAGGTATCGCCCGTCGCCGGACAAGGTGTATCCCTGGTCCGCTCGATCCTCGGGATGCTGGAGATACCATCCCTCGTCGATCACCATGTATCGCCAACCAAACGGCTGCAGGTAATGGTGAGCCCAGTCCACAGTAGCCTTGAACTGAGCCTCCGTAATGCTCATTCCCCACGAGTCCCAGCTGTTCCATCCCATCGGAGGAGTGGCGGCGGGTAACGTTTGGCTGATCGCGCTGGCAGACCAACATACTACGCATCCGAAAACAAACCGAACCAAATATTTCATCTTGCTCGCTCCTGGTGATGAATTGAAGCAGGGATGAACTCTTCTGTACGTTTCCTCGCCGAGAGCGGCAGGCTGGACCATCTGTCGGTCACGCACGGCGAAACGATCGATGCAGGACATCCGCTGTTTCAGCTCGACAACCAGCCCGAAGCAGATGAGGTGCGTCAGGCTGAACATCTGCTGCGAACTTCCCGATCGCGCTCGCGGATCTCGAGACAGGAAAGCGTCCGGCGGAGGTCGATGTGACGCGGGCACAACTGATGCAGGTGCTGGCCGAGAAGAAGCAGGCCGACGAGATCCTGGCCAGCGATGAAGCCCAGTATTGCGCCGATGGCATCCCCCAAACGGATCTGATCAACGCGCGAGCCGCAGCGGGATCAAGCGCCGCGAAGGTGCAGGAACTCGCGGCCTCGCTGGCGGTCGACGCCCTCCCCGCACGCACCCAGCAGATCAAGGCGCAGCAAGCGCAGGTTGCGACTAAGGATCGTCTCCACCGCGACCCGCTCGATCCCTGGCAACCCGAGCGCCCCGACTCCTGACAAAGGACACACAAACCCCCCTTCAGTTGTCGATGCACCGTTACTTGGACTCCGTTTGACCCGCGCCCTCCGTTTCGGGTTTCGCTGTCACCTTGTCCTCTACGGGTTTGGAGAGATGAAGCTTGCGCATCTCTTTGGCTCCCACTTCGGGATCCTCCGGCGTCACTTTAATCCCAGTCGCCATTGTTCCCGAGGTCCATTTGAAGTAATAGGTCTTGCCTGCCTCCGCCTCAAACCGGGCGCGCTCATTTTCTTTTTGCCTTGCCTGGCTCAGGGCGGCGCCGGTGGACTGAATGACGCCTCCGTAATACATCTTGGGCAATCCGTAGATCACGACCGTCCCTGGAGGCACTTCCGTGAATGCATATTCGCCGTTAAGAAGTTTCGCCAGATGAGTGTCGTTGACAAAAAGCTCGTCGTGGGCAGCGGAGCCAACAAACCTCGACAAGCGGTAGATGCAGACGATGGCTTTGCCGCTGGAGGGCGCGGGCAATACTGCAGGACCTTTGGAATCCTGCGCAAACGACATGGTTCCTGAGAGGAGAAAAAGCATCGCAAAGCATGCGAGCAGAAGGCTTGCGAGCGTGTTGCAAAGTCCCCTGGGGCAAAACGCTGCGATGCCACTGATTGCAGTGGTACGCATGGGAGCGCTCCTTTCCCTGGGTTCAAGTTTGCGAGAATTGTAGCACCTTCATGCCAACGTCACAGCAGCCGCCGTAACAGTGAATGCGCTCGCCCTCTCTGACTGGCACTCGCATTGTCGTGATCCCCCCTTCATCCAGCAGGAGCAAGAGGAAAATCGTGAGGACCGTCTCCGCCGCGATCCCATCGACCCGTGGCAACCGCTACGCGCTTCCCACTTCTCCACACCCCCGACTGCGACGAGATATCAACAAAACTCGCCGCGCTACACTAACAATGAATTTGGTACAAAAGATCGGGCAGACCACCACCCTGATCACCATCAATCCGGCCAGCGGCAGTTCCCCAGGGATGATCACCATCGCTCCAGGCCCTAATACCGCGATTGCCAGCGCGCCACAGCCTCCGACGACGCCGGCGCCTGGCAAATCGCCGACGGCGGCCCC
>JBKQVW010000125.1:0-82418 GCA_052142955.1 Acidobacteriaceae bacterium
GGGCGTCGCTTTTGCGACGCCTGTTGCAATCCTGACAATCCGCGCTTATCGCGAAAATCATCGTCATTTCAATAATATATGGCCAATTCGAAGGCTTGGCATGGTCGTTGCTCCTGACACTCGGCAAGAGCTTCGAACGCGGAGAGCCCGCATGATCGTCCTCACCCCGGAAGCTGCCGCTGCGGTCAAGAACGCCATGGCGCGCACCGGCAAGACCGAGGCGGGACTGCGCATCATGATCGAAACCGGTGGCTGCGCCGGCCACAAATATCTGATCGGGCTCGACGCCGAGCCACGCCCCGACGACACCGTCGTCGAATCCGCCGGCGTCAAGGTGTTCATCGACCCTGACTCACAATCGCTGCTCGCCGGGCTGCGGGTCGATCCTCATCGCTGCCACCTGCCAACATTGCAAAAATGAAAATTTGCGGTATGCGGCGGTGGGACTCAATCGCAAGCGCAAAAGGGCACCCCTACCCCTTGGGCGCACTCGCACCCGCTCGCAGCGGTCAGGGCAAAACGACTCGGAGCATCCCCGCCGGAGCGCATCCAGACAACTAACTGCCCCACTTGAATCATGCCCTATGCCGACTTGCTGGGGGTACATTTGGGGGTACTGAGTACGAAAAGCTACGCGACCCCGCCGAAATTGCCTGCGATCACCTTGGATTCATTCACCACGCTGTCCAGGTAGTCAGCCCACCATTGCAGCATCCGCTTGCGCTCTGGCAGGTATTCCGCGCGGTTGTAGGCCCCTCTGACGGCGTTGCGCTCGCAGTGGGCAAGCTGACGTTCGATCACATCGGGACGGAAGCCCTGCTCATTCAGGATGGTGGAAGCCACAGCGCGAAAGCCGTGGCCGGTCATCTTGCCTTTGTAGCCGAGCCGCTTCAGCGCCATCAGCATTGCGCCGTTCGAGAGCGTTTTGGCCGCGTTGCGTCCGGGCAGAATAAATTGGCTGTGGCCTGAGAGCGGTTTCAATTCAGCAAGGAGCGCAAGAGTCTGCGTTGCCAGCGGTACGATGTGTTCGGCTCGCATCTTCATGCGCTCCGCCGGAATGACCCAGATTTTCTCGTCCGGGTTGAACTCATCCCATGACGCGCCGATCAATTCTCCCGTCCGCACAAAGGTCAGTGCCAGCAGTTGCAGCGCCAGCCGGACTTGGCTGCTTCCTAGCCGGTCATAGCCCGCAATGGCCTGCATGAGTACGGGCAATTCCTCCGGCCTTACGGCGGCCTGGTGCTGCTTTTGGTGCGGGGTCAGAGCGCCGTACAAGTCTTTCGACAGATCGCGGCTGCATCGGCCTGTGGCGATTCCGTAGCGAAAGACTTGTCCGCAGACCTGCAACACACGATGCGCTAGATCGTAGGAACCGCGCGACTCAATCTTGCGAATGGCTGAAAGCAATTCCGGCGCTTCGATTTCTGCAATGGGACGTTGCCCCAGAATGGGGAAGATATTGCCCTCCAATCGCCGTTTTACGTCGCGTATGTGCGACGCGCTCCACACGTGGACTTGCTTTCCATACCATTCCTTTGCAACCGCCTCAAAGGCACCTTCAGCGGCAATCATGCGGGCGCGTTTCTCAGCCTTCCGCTCAACGGACGGGTCTAGTCCATCGGCCAACTGACCCTGCATCCTGTCGCGCCGTGAGCGGGCCTGAGTCAAGGTGACGTGCGGGTACACACCTAAAGCCGAGAGCTTTTCCCGGCCTTCAATCCAATAGCGCAGTCGCCAGTATTTGCTTCCGTTGGGGAATACCCAGAGATACAGTCCCTCACCATCATGCAGCTTCAAAACAGACTGTTCTTTGGGACACTTGGCTTTTTTCAGCTTCAGGTCATTCAACAGGTTGGAAGGCATATCGTGGTATCACCGTGGTATAAAGTTTTGGGCCGTGCCGTGGTAGAAAGCTTGTACCACGGTTTTGTACCACGGTTCAGGCCCGGATGCAATGGGACAGTATTGCACCAAACCGGATGCTATATTCGTCTAAGTGATTGATTTTCTGCAGAGTATTGGACGTTTTTGGACGAGGCTGAATGCAGGTCTGGCGGAGAGGGTGGGATTCGAACCCACGTTACCTTGCGGTAAACACGCTTTCCAAGCGTGCGCCTTCAGCCACTCGGCCACCTCTCCAGGCGTGTTGCTGACACTTGAATCTACCACAACGAGATGGCGCTTGCAGACGGATGCGCCTGCTCACGCGCGATTTGCCGGCCTAGATCGGCCGAACCGGGGCAGCGCCGGGGGCCAAGGCGCTGCTTCTGAACGAGAAGTTGTCGTCCTTGGAAGCATATCCGGAAAGCAATCGACTCTGGCCTAAAAGTAACCAACTGGCGAGAATTCTGCGATCTACCGGCGGTATACTACGCTATATGCCGAAATATTCCGTCGTGGTTCCATTTCATAACGAGGAAGAAAGTGTTACCGCCCTCTATGACACGTTGAAAGCGGTCATGGAGCAGGTGGGGGATACGTTTGAGCTGATCTTTGTCGACGATGGGTCCACCGACCGCACTTATCGGCTGCTGGAAGAGATTACGGCGGTGGACAGCCGCGTCATGGTCGTGAAGCTGCGGCGAAACTTCGGCCAGACATGCGCGCTTGCCGCCGGGTTCGACCATGCCCAGGGAGACTTTATCCTGGCCATGGATGGAGATCTGCAGCACGATCCGGCAGAAGTTCCGAATTTTCTTGCCAAGCTGGAAGAGGGCTACGATGTTGTCAGCGGCTGGAGGAAAGAACGCATCGATAACTTCGTCATGCGTCGAATTCCATCCCGCTGCGCCAATTGGCTGATGGCCAAATTGTCCGGGGTCGACATCCATGACTTTGGCACAACGTACAAAGCCTATCGCCGAGAAGTGATCCACAACATTCCGCTGTATGGCGAGATGCACCGATTTATTCCCGCGCTTGCTTCCTGGTATGGCGCGTCGATCTGCGAAATTCCGATCAAGAACATCAATCGGGAACGTGGAAAATCGCACTACGGAATCTCCCGCACGTTCCGGGTGTTTTTTGACCTGATGACAATTCGGTTTCTGCTGAAGTACATGTCGCGGCCCATGCATTTCTTCGGTTCGCTTGGCGCAACCAGCATGCTCGGAGGCTTGGCACTCTCCGTGTGGCTGCTGGTCCTGAAGGTCCTGACGCATGAGCCCATCATGGATCAGCATGGTCCGATATTTGTCGTGGCCGGTGTCTTGATTCTGGCGGGAATCCAGTTGCTCGCCATCGGCCTGATTGGGGAACTGCTGGTGCGTCATTTCTATCAGGGCCAGGGCCGTGCTCCGTACACCGTGGATCGAGTCGTTCGTTTGAATGCGTCAGGCGAAGCCAGCATTCTGCGCGGAGAGTAGCCCTCAGAATTTCTCGGTTCCACAGCAGAGTCTTCCTATGAAAGCCATTCAGATTACGCAAACCGGTGGGCCAGAATCTATCCATCTGGTCGAACTCGAGCGTCCTGTTGCATCCTCTGGACAGGTGCTTGTCGAGGTCCGTGCGATCGGCGTCAATTTCATCGATATTTACTATCGTGAAGGGGTTTATCCCGCGACGCTTCCGTTGACACTGGGACAGGAAGCCGCGGGAGTCGTCGCTGAAGTCGGCAAAGATGTTCAACGATTCCGCGTTGGCGATCGCGTTGCCTGGTGTACGTCGCTGGGCGCGTATGCGGAATACGCTGTTATCCCCGAAGCCCACCTGGTTGCTGTTCCCGCCAAGGTCACCTTTGAGCAGGCAGCGGCAAGCCTGCTGCAGGGCATGACTGCACAATACCTTACCTCAACCACATTTCCGCTGAAGTCCGGAGATACGGTGCTGCTACATGCCGGTGCGGGCGGCGTTGGCTTGTTGCTGACGCAGATGGCGGTTGAGGCAGGCGCACATGTCATTTCCACTGTTTCCACGGCGGAGAAAGCAGAACTGGCGCACGCGGCAGGAGCGCACGATGTGGTCCTTTACACCCAAGAAGATTTCGAGCCTGTGGTGAAGCGCATCACCAACGGCCGGGGCGTGGATGTGGTGTACGATTCCGTCGGCAAGGATACCTTCGAGCGATCCTTGAAGTGTCTGCGGCCGCGCGGCATGATGGTGTTGTTTGGCGCTTCCAGCGGCGCTGTGCCGCCCGTCGATCCGATCCAGTTATCGCGAGGCGGTTCTTTATTTCTGACCCGTCCCGGCTTGGCGCACTACACGCAGAGCAGGGAAGAACTGGATGCGCGTTCGGCGGATGTCTTCCATCGTTTGGAGCGGGGTACGCTGCGCCTTCGCATTCATCAATCCTTCCCGCTGGCAGAAGCCGCGAAGGCGCAGGAAGCCTTGCAATCGCGAAAGACGACAGGGAAACTACTGCTGGTTCCGTAAGTCTCGACAATCCGACAATCACGAGCGTCGAAACAGCGAGAACAAGCCGCGTTTTTTGGGAGCAGCGAATCCTTCGTCTTCTTCAAACGCTCGCGCAGACTCCGGCTGTTCCGGGAAAGAGTCTCCCAGAAAAACCGCTCGCGGATTCTGCACGCATAAACGTTCCGCTTCCTCGGCCCCATAGTGATGCGAGATAAATTCGAAAGCCCTGCTCATCACCGGCGGTCGCGACGTCGCATTGTGCGCGTCGGTTGCAATCATGTGCACCCATCCCCAATCCAGCAATTCCCGGGCGATTCGTTGTGGACCTCGGCCGAAACCGCCGACCAAAGAACCTGCGGTAACCTGCACGAGGCAGCCCATACGAAGCCATTGCGCCAATTTCTCCGGCTTTTGCATCAGCGTCAGATTGCGTTCTGGATGGGTAAGAATCGGAACCATTCCGGCCACGGCCATTTCATAAAAGCTGGCCGAAATGTTTTGCGGAATGCCAAAGTCCGGAAACTCCACGAGCAGGTATCGCTTGCCGTTGACGGTGTACTTCGTTGGATGGGCAAGCGCATCTTCGATATTGTCGAAGCTCAAATGGAAGTCGCAACCGAGTCCCAGCGTCAGGCGATCGCCAATCTCGTGCTGCAATTTCGTTAGCAGAGCAGCATTTACCTCTGGCTGAAACGTGTACTCACTATTGGCGTGGGGGGTGCAAGCGATGTGGGTGATGCCGTCGTCGATGGCAATTTTCGCCATCTCCAATGACGTCTCCACATCTTTGGCGCCATCGTCGAGCCCGTACAACAGGTGATGATGAATGTCGATCATAGATTCACGAACGGCTGTTGCGATTCAATCTTGCCCTGCCAGCGCTGCCACCATCGACTGAAAAATGCACAGACCGTCCGCCGATCCCAGCAAAGCTTCACTTGACCGGTCGGGATGCGGCATCATGCCCAGCACATTGCGCCCCTCATTTAGGATGCCGGCAATGTTCCCCAGCGATCCATTTGGGTTGGCTGCCGGCGTAATTTCGCCGGCAGCGGTTGAATAGCGAAAAGCGATACGACGTTCCGCTTCCAGTTGTTTCAGTGTGGCGGCATCGCAGAAATAATTTCCTTCCATGTGGCCAATCGGGATCTTCACCACTTGGCCTTCGCGCAGAAAATTGGTAAATGGGGAGTCGCTGGTTTCCGTCCGCAGATACACCTGCTTACAGATATACTTCAGGCCCGCGTTTCGCATCAGCGCGCCGGGCAGCAGGCCGCTCTCGGTCAGGATCTGGAATCCATTGCAAATCCCGAGCACCAAACCGCCGGACGCGGCAAACTTCTTTACCGCCTGCATGATGGGCGCAAAGTGAGCGATCGCCCCGGTGCGGAGATAATCTCCGTAGGCGAAACCGCCAGGGACGAGAATCGCATCACAGTTTTCCAGTGTTTCGCTTTCATGCCACAAAAAGACGACTGGCTCTCCGAGCGCCTCGGAGATGACGTGGTAGGTGTCGTGGTCGCAGTTGGATCCGGGGAAAACAAGAACGCCAAATTTCATTTGCATGTAGTTTATAGCGGATTTCCTATTGCTATCGTCACAGAGTTCCATGAGGCACGGCTTTTCCTGGAGAAAAGCTGTGCCAGGGTCGCCCGATTCGATATCGCGTATAGGAAATCCGCTATCGCAGCCACGGCAGAGTTGAATCACTCCGTTGCCAAGGTCGATCCCGGCTCACCAGCAATCGCGTGGATCATGGCCCAAAAGTTTTCCATTGGCGTATCTAGCTGCACATGGTGCGTCGGGCCAAGAATGAGTCCGCCATCATAGCCCACCGTTTCCAAGCGCTCCAGCACCTGTTGGCTCACCTGCTCTGGCGTGCCGAAGGGAAGCGTGTGCTGTTCGTCGATCGAACCCCAGAACGAAAGCTTATCTCCATACTGCCGCTTCAGTTTAGCGGGTTCCATACATGTCGGCTGAACCGGGTTCAACACATCGACTCCGATCTCAATCAGTTCGGGGATAATGGATTCGATGTTGCCGTCGCTATGGTAAGCCAGCTTGACCTGTGGGTTGATGCTCTTCAAAGCGGAGATCAACTCGGCCATGCGAGGCTTCAGAAAACGCCGCCAGGTGCGGGGAGAGATCAACATACCGCGCTGCGTGCCGACATCGTCTCCCGTCCAGATCATGTCGACACCCATCTCGACCAAGCGCCGTGCAGCGGCCAAATGATAGCGAAAAGGAAGGTCGAGAATAGCTTCGGCACGTCCGGGATCTTGTGTAAAATCTATGAGCATCTGCTCCAGCCCGCGCAGAGCCCACGCGGTTTCAAAGATCGTGCACACCGTGACGCCAACGATCCAGTAGTCGCTCTTATGTGCCGCGAGCAGGCGATCGGTGTCGAGATAGAGTTCGGGACGGTCCGGGTCCGGCAGATGGTAGGAATCCAAAGCATGGTCGTCAGCTAGCGGGTGTCCGACGACTTCGGTGTAGCATCCCGATCCAAATGGGGTGTTGTAGGGAGCGTTCTTCCACAACACTCCCCATTCGTCTGTGTACGTGTCCCGGTCGCCGGGGTACGTCTCGTTCGCGTAATAAGAGTTGGCCCAACCGACTGAAGTGAGCAGTAGGTCCTCACCGAGGGCACGCTCAAGCGAGTACGTGTTACCCCCGCCGTGAGGGTTGTGGACGGACTCACCAGCGAGATGCATCTCCCTTCGCAGCCTCAGTGCAAACTCCGGGGTAAAGCTGATCTGCATGGGGCAGCGGTCCGGTTTCTGACGATTGAGGGACATACGTACACGATCCCGTGGCTTCACTGAACCTCCATACTAGATTGGCGGGACTTATTTTACTCCCAGGCAGTTCAGGCTCGTTCACGGGAGTTGCCGGCCCATCGCTGATGGCCGTTGTCCTTGCCCTCTGCAAGCTAAAGCCGCGTTGCCATGGGCTGCGTGCGTGATAAAATCAGGGTTTGTGCGGTTGGTTGGTGACCGCGATTTCACCAAAATCTCCATCGAAAGAAGTCCACGAGGTCTACCATGTCCGGCCATTCGAAATGGGCCACCATCAAGCATAAGAAAGGCGCGACTGACGCGAAACGCGGCAAGATCTTCACGCGCCTGATTAAGGAAATCGCCATGTCTGCCAGGGCCGGCGGCGGAGATCCAGACGGCAATCCGCGGTTGCGTGGCGCCATCGCCGCTGCCAAGGCGGAGAACATGCCCCAGGACAACATTAAGCGCGCGATCCAGCGGGGTACCGGCGAACTGGAAGGTGCTGCATACGAAGAGATCACCTTCGAGGGCTATGGGCCGGGCGGAGTCGCCATCATCGTGGAAGCGACCACAGACAATCGCAATCGTACCGTCAGCGAAATTCGCCACGGCTTTTCCAAGAACGGCGGCAACCTCGGCGAATCGAATTCGGTGTCATGGATGTTTTCGAAGAAGGGCCTCATTTCCGTCGCCAAGTCTGCCGCGGATGAAGATAAGTTGATGGACCTGGTGCTGGAAGCCGGCGGCGACGACATCCGCGACGAGGGTGATTCGTGGGAAATCATCACCGAACCAGCCGCTTTCGAGGCCGTCGCGGCCGCGGTAAAGGCAGCGGGCATTGAAACGCAGATGGCGGAGGTTACGCTGCTGGCTTCAACCTATACCAAGCTGGAGGGTACGGCGGCAGCGCAGATGATTCGCCTGCTGGAAGCGTTGGAAGATCAGGATGATGTGCAGAATGTGTATTCCAACTTCGACATGGACGCCAAGCAAATGGAAGAAGTCGCAGGCTGAGGCAGAACCATCCTGAGTGAAGTGACAGAAAATCGGATAGACTCCCAGGGCCTCTGCCTGGGCGGTGGTTGCGGTACCTTGGAGCGCTCTTGAAGAAGCAGATTGTTTTGTTGGTTGCGTTTCTGCTTGGCTTGGTACAGGTTTCCTTTTCCCAGACAAGTTCCTCATCCATTTCTCTCGATGCGGGTCGTTCCGCCTCAGCGCAAGCGACTGCGAGTGGCGACTTCGTTCACTCCTTGATGCAGCGCGACCCGTGGGATCGCGGCGTTTTTGTGGATGGAGGCTTTGGGACATCGGGAGAAACCAGCGATCATTTTCTATACGCAGGCGTGCGGGTCGGGAAGATATTGACGGACGCGGCGGGCCCTGGTCTGCTCCGCGGGCAATTCGAATATGCCATCGAATTGATGCCGTATTGGCAGGCCTTCACTCCGAAACAGACGTATACGCTCACCGCAATTGATCCGCCCCGACTCGTCACCACGGGCGGGACCTACTCCGGCCTGAGCATGACGCCAGCCATTCTGCGTTGGAATCTCGTACATTGGAAGCGCGTGATGCCGTGGCTGCAGGGCGGAGGCGGGCTGATCTGGACCAATCATAAATTTCCACCGAATGGTTCCCGCGGAACCAGTGTGTGGAACTTCGAGCCTCAGATTGGAGTTGGCCTTCATTACTTCGTAAAGCCGGGGCAGTCCATCACTTTTGCAGCGAACGCCGTACACATTTCAAACGCCAGCCTGGGCGACTCCAACCCTGGGGTCAATGCGACCGTGCAATTTCAGGTTGGCTACACCTGGTGGAAGTGACAAGCGCGTGCAGATGAATACAAAAGAATCCATCATTGAATGTGTTCCGAATTTTTCTGAAGGAACCGATGTAGCCGCTGTGCGGGAGATCGTCCACTCGATGCAGGTCGAAGGCGTCTCCTTACTGGACTATTCGCTCGATCCCGACCACAATCGATCGGTTGTAACCCTCGCGGGCGCACCCGCGCCGGTCATGGAATCGGTCCTGCGCGGGGTTGGCAGGGCTATCCAATCCATCGACCTGACGGCGCAGCATGGCGTCCATCCCCGTATTGGCGCTGCCGACGTAATTCCGCTGGTGCCGATTCGAGGCATATCTTTGCCGGAGTGCGCCGTGCTGGCGCATCAGCTGGGACAGGAAATCTGGAAGCGCCATCATGTGCCTGTGTATTTTTATGAGGCCGCCGCCCTGCGGCCTGATCGGCGACTGCTGGAGGATGTCCGCAACGGGCAATTTGAAGGTCTGCGAAAGAAAGTCCAACAGGATGCGGCTAGCCGACCCGATGTTGGCGGACCTTCGCTACACCCTACCGCAGGGGCCAGTGCCGTGGGCGCGCGGCAACTATTAATCGCCTGCAACGTCTACCTGAATACCAGCAACGTCGGAATTGCTCGTACGATTGCCCGTGAAATTCGCGGATCGAGCGGCGGTCTTGCAGGGCTGAAAGCAATGGGTGTGCTGGTCGGTGGTCGCGCCCAGGTGTCGATGAACATTACGGACTTTCGGGTGACCCCTGTCAGCGGTGTCTATCAAGCAGTGAAGGACGCTGCGGGGCAGCTAGGAGTACAGCCGGACCGGGTGGAGCTGATTGGACTGGTGCCCGAAGCGGCTGTCGAACCGGGCAGCGAGTGGATGGAACTGGCAACGAACTTCTCTATTGCGCGGACCCTGGAGAGTAGACTGGAAACACCACTGATTTGGCCATAGTCGGGCCTGAATGTATGCCGCTGAGTGTGACTTCGGGTGCAATCGCACGTCGAAGATGAGAGCGGCAAGAAATCGTCAAACAGCGCCGAGACACCGGTACCAAATTGTGAGGAGATGTACATGAATCGCTGGAAGAAAGTTTTGAGCTTCAGTGTCGGTGCAGTCGCACTGGCGACGCTCACCCTGTCTGCATCGGCATCGCAACTGGCGACTGAGTCGCAGGCAGCCGTGCCGAAAGATGTGCAGCAACTGATCGTGGTCGATTATCAGGCAATGGAGAACTCCGATATTGCCATGAAATTGCGCGCCAAGGTCCTGCCGCCAGAACTGAAACGCCTGCAGGATGCGCTGCAGGATTCGGGCATGAATGTGAACCAGAGCGTGGTCCAGCTGGCATTTGCCTCCTATCGCGTTCCGGGCGACGTTTCGTCGCGCATTGTTGGCATCGCGTCGGGTCAGTTTCCGGTGCAGGAGTTCATGGACAATTTCAAGAAACACCACGTCAAGGGGACGCAGGTGCGCAACGAGACAATCTACCCGATGGGCAACACCGGGTTGAGCGTCGTGTTTCTGGACCAGACCACCATGATCTTCGGCTCGCTGGAAGCGATTAAGGATTCGCTGGATGCGCGAGACGGGATCAAGCCCAGCTTCCTGACCAATACGGCAATGCAGAACCTGATGCCGGCGCTCCAGGATGAAGCTGTGTGGAGCGTTCTCGATCAAAAAGGTACGCAGGAAATGATGAAGTCCGTCCTGGGGGAGGCCGCACAGGTGGCCGACTATAGCACGGTAAAAAACAGCCTGGTTGGCTCTCGCTACACAATGGATTTCGACCAGGGCGTGCGATTTTCTCTGGATGTGGTGACTCCGGACACAATCACCGCTGCCACCATGTCCTCATTAATGAGTGCTGCGGCATTGATGGAAAAGATGAACGCCACGCCGACGGAGAAACAGGCGATCGATGCGACAAATATTACTTCCAGCGGAAACGTTCTTCAGGTGCGTTTCGCCACCTCGGACGATCAGTTCGCATCGCTTCTGAACTCGCAATTGTTCCAGTCCGTGATTCGCTAGCGCGGTCGGGTGGAAGCGGGGGCAATGCCCTGCAGCATTGCCCGTGACGCTCCTACTCTTTCAGTTCGCCCATCTGCATGGTCAAGTAGCGTTCGTAGCCGAGTTCGCCGATCTGATGGACTTGCGCTTCCAGCCAGTCCACGTGACCTTCTTCATCCTTCAACAGTTTGACGAACAGATCGCGGGAACCGTTGTCTTTTTCCGCCACGGCCACCTGGATAGCGGCGTTGTAATGGGCGACAGCGGAGATCTCGAGACCCAGATCGCTGTGCAGCATATCTTTTACAGTCTTGCCGACCGTCAGGTCCAGCGGCTGCATGGTGGGCGTAGCGTCTAGAAACAGGATGCGCTCCATCAGAGACTCCGCATGTTTCATTTCGCCGAGGGACTGTTTCTTAATGCAGTCGGCGAGACGGTCGTAGCCCCAGTTTTCACACATCTCCGCGTGCAGGAAGTATTGACTGATCGCGGTCAACTCTTCCCGCAGGGCCTTATTCAATTCTTCGATGACTTTAGGAGAACCTTTCATTATGCCTGGAGTGTAACGCAGAAGAAATGGATCCGCAAAAATTGTCCACGATTCCTGGACGAGGTTGGCATATGTTGCGCTTCATTGAGACGTCTGGGGCAGGCCGAAAACCTTCAAGGGGCGTTCGTCCGTGAACCCGCTTACCATGCAGTTGGGGGAATGCCCAGTAAGCAAGCGTCAGTGAGATCCCACGCTTTCCGCAGTCGTGGGATCGATCGTTGTCCTGATTTCCGCGACACGGTTGGCCGGAAATCCTCCGCGACTGGCGTGTTCTCTCACCATTTCTTCGTTGGGCGCGATGTACACGCAATAAATCTTGTTGTCAGTCACATAACTGTGCAACCACTGGATCTGCGGTCCTAAATCTCGCAGAACGGAGCACGATTTTTCTGCGACCCCTTGAAGCTGCTGCGGTGACATTGCCCCAGCTCCGGGGATTTCTCTTTCGATGAGAAACTTCGGCATAGGAACCTCCTGCAGGAGAGTCTAGCCGGAAACCCCGAATGGCGACGCTAGAATCGCATTCCTACGAGCTCTTGACTGAACTTGCGCGGCGGGAAGTGGTGCGCCCCGAGGGATTCGAACCCCCGGCCTTCTGGTTCGTAGCCAGACGCTCTATCCAACTGAGCTAGGGGCGCACAAATACGGATGTGCGTGCTTGGTGAGAAGCAGCAGTTTCTAACTTATCAGGAGGCGTGTTTCGGCGCAAATATTTCAGGCGGTCCCGGTTCAGCTTTGCCGGTATTGTTCTCTGCAAACCGAAGAAGCAGACATCGAAGTCCAAAAATGTTTATGTCGCCCGAGGTGCGCTCCGAACTCCGAGAACAAGGCAATGTGCGTGCGAGGCCAGGTTGTACGCCATGGGCCCGGGCAGATAGGAAGACAGATTGGATGGGTGGTTGCTGGCGCCGACACGACGATCACTTGAACGGCTCTCTTTTGAGCAACCTCCAGAATCAGCGGCTCGGCCGGCCCGAAGTCGACCAGAAACCTGGGCTGAACACCCTGCTCGTTTTCCGGCAAGCAGTTTTGAAGAAGGCGCATTCGGCAAAACGCGTCCGCAGTCATCTTGGTCGAAAGCGGCTCTCGCCGGATATTTTCTGCAACGTGGAGGACGTACAGTTCGGCTTCGTACGCATTTGCCATCGCATAGGCATACTCCAGCGCCCGGTTGGACTCCGGAGAGAAGTCCGTGGCGAAGAGAATGCGCTTCAACCGGACTGGAACTTGTTCAGCGGGAGTAGGTGCGTGCGGCATATGCTTGCTCCAAAATAGGTCTCTCCTTTATCTAGGATGGCGTTTCAGCCGCGGAAGCTTGTACGCCGTCTTTTTGCGCCGCGGGCAACGGTAGAAAGAACTGCGCCAGCGGCCCGCTGGCCTCGGGCGACGCGATCAACACAAGGCGGTCGTTTGGCTGCAAAACAGTTTTCCTATGCGGCAAGATCACATGCTCCCGCCGCATGACAGCGATAATCTCGAACTGATAGGAATGCAGCTGTTGGTATAGCGTGTCAATGGTCTTCCCAGCCATGGGGCTGTCTTCCTTTACCAATGCCATGGTGAGTTCCCTTTTGCCCGGCAGATCAAAGTGGATTCTGGATTGCAGCATACGCAGCAGATCAAGGTGGCCGACCTCATCGGTGAGCGGCACATCTCTTTTGGCTAACAGGCCCAATGCGATCTGAATATGCTCAAGATAATGGGCGGGAGAGTCCTGGCGAGTTGGAACCTGGCCTTCGTACAAACTGCGGTACTTCAATTTAGATGAGAGTCTTCCCTGGAGCAGATAGCTGATCATCACGGCCATTCCCGCAGGCACAAGCAGGTGAAACCCGCCCGCCATTTCGGTGACCATTAACATGGTGGCGATTGGCACCCTGCCCGCAGCGCCAAAAACTGCTGCCATCCCAACAATGACAAAGATTGCGGGCGGCTGGTGCAGAACGATCGCGAAACTGCCTCCCAGCATTGCACCGACGAAGAGTGAGGGGGCGAATACGCCTCCGGAGCCGCCGGAGGAAACGGTCAATGCGAACGCCGCAATCTTTGCGAACACGAGAAGCAGCAACAGCCGCAGTGCGATCTGGCCATTGATCGCCAATTGAATCCAGCCATACCCGCCCTGCAGAACCTGCGGCAGCCAAAGAGCCAGGATGCCAACCCCGAGACCGCCAATGGCAGGTTTGATCCAGAGGGGAACTGGCAGCGTCCGGAAAAGATCGCGCACGCGATAGAAGGCTTCCGGCAGCAGCGTACCGATCACTCCCGCGGCCAATCCCAGGGCTGCATACGAGGCGTAGTCGGCGAGTCCTGGGGTGGCGATCGCAGGAATTTGAAATAGCGGCCTAAAACCGACGAACACACCGTTGACCGAATACGCGACCGCCGAGGCGCACATGGTGTAGAGAAGAGCTCCCACCTCGAATTCCATGTTTCCGTACAGGACTTCGATGGCGAACACGCCGGTTCCCATGGGCGACCGAAAGATCGCTGAAAGCCCAGCTGCCATACCAGCCAGCAATAAAATCTGGTGCTGCTGTTCGGTATGGTGGGTCAGGCGGGCATAGTAGGAGCCAAGGGTGGCGGCGATGAGCGCAATCGGTCCTTCGCGACCCGCTGAGCCACCGGAACCGATGGTGATGGCGGAAGCCACCATTTTGATGGGCGCGACGCGCGGACGAATGATGCCTTCCTGACGATGGAAGGCATTGACGACGGTATCGGTGCCGTGGCCCTCTGCTTCCGGCGCGAAGCGATAGACGAGGAAACCGGAGAGCAGACCGCCTAGGGTCGTCACTGCCGGAATCAGCCACAGTCCGTGAGGTCCGATCTGTTGGGCGAGGGCACGGCCGCTCTCAAGCTGTGGCCCCTGATAGCCAGCGAGTCGATACAGGAAGGCCCAATTGCAAATTCCAAGCATCCACATGAAGAGCCGCGCGCTCAAGGCGCCTACGACTCCAAGAAACGCCGATTCTAAAAGGAGTCGCGGCTCGCCTTCGCGTTGCAACGCTTTCATGATTTCGCTCCCCAACGGCGAACGCTGCCCCGCGTACTGAGCGACGACCAGGAGGTTTCCATGTCCACTCAGAAGTCAGGATACAGTTTTAGAGGGGTCTGGATGGCGAGAAGCAGAAGCGGAGCTTCAATTCGTGCGGAGAAAGTTCGGCTCGTGGGTGTTGACGGAGTGTGCAATCGCTCACGCAGCGGGGTTCTTGTTTGCTTGTGGCGCGGGCGGCGGAGGAGGCGGAGCGGGAGCAAAAGGAGAGATTTGCTCGGTGACGGAAAGTCCAGCGCGGCGCAGTAGCTGAAAGGCTGCAGTGGCACTGAGGCGGGTGGCATCGTATTCCACCGCGACGGTTCGATCGGTCCGATTCAGGCGCACGCGGCGAATGCCGTACACATCGTAGAGATCCGCGACGGCGCGCATGGTATCTTCGGTCGGATGCTGGGTATAGCGAAACTGCACGTCAATGTTCGTCGTCATGCTTCCATCATAAATGGCACAGGGGTTTCAAGTTCCGGTCAATATCGAGAGTTCCGCGCGAGTTACCTTCGAGCCCCTCAATACCAGCCCTAATGTTTTTGGTTGAGGGTGGCGGACAACGTCTGGAATATTTCCGGATCGGTCCAATCCTGGGCGCTGACATACTTTCGGACGATATGGCCGGAGCGGTTGATTACGTAGGCCTCAGGAATTTGGACGGTCCCGTAGCGATGCATGACAGTTTGAGAAGGGTCGCGGATGGTAGGGAAATCGACGCGATTTTCCAGCAGAAAAGTTCGGTATGCTTGCTGGTCCTGGTCAATGCTGACCCCGAGAATCTGCAGCTTGGGTAGGCGATGATGCAACGCCAGAAGAGAAGGGAATTCCTCCATACAGGGGGCACACCAGCTGGCCCAGAACGTGAGGAGTAGCACCTGCCCACGGTACTGTCGGAGACTGACCGTCTGCGCGCCGTCATGGATGGTGAACGCTGGGGCCACCTCTCCCAGTTCGCGCGGAAGGCGGCCGCGGTTGCATCCTGTGTCAGTCGCCAGGCAGAGAACGAGGAGTACCGCTAGCACAACCGAACGCCTGAAACTACCATCTCTCAATTTCTACCAACTTTCGATGTCATATCTATGATACGAATTTGTTGGATGGAGACGAAATCGGCGACATCATTTTCGACAGAGGAGGACTCGATCCAGCTTCAACTTTCCGTGATGATTCCGGCGAGAAATGAAGCTGCGTCGATCCGGGACTGCCTCGCCTCGTTAGTGCGGCAGAGCGAGGAAGACTTTTTGCTGGGACGCGATTGGGAGTTGATTGTTGTCGACGACGCATCGTCGGACGCCACGGGGCAGATCGCGGCGGAGTTTGCCGGAGTGACCGTGCTCAAAGCTCCGTCGCTGGCGGAGGGTTGGACGGGGAAGACGAGTGCGCTATGGTTTGCGGCGCAGCAGGCGCGGGGGAAATGGCTACTGTTTACCGATGCAAATACGCTGCATGAACCGGGCGATCTGCGGCGCGCGATGCATGAAGCGGAGCGTTACCGGGTGACTCTGCTTTCCTATTCTCCGCGCCAGGTGGGGCGTGGGTTATTGCAGCGGACGCTGATGACGCTGGTCTTTGCCGATCTGGCGCAGGTCTATCCTCCGCGCCTGGTCAATCTGCCGGACTCCAGAGTGGCGGCGGCAAATGGTCAGTTTCTGATGATCCGGCGGGACGCCTACCTCCGTGTTGGAGGGCATAAGGCCGTACGTGGCTCGCTGATTGAGGATATGGAACTGGCCCGGCACACCAAGCAATCGGGGGAAGCATTGCGGCTGCGTTTTGCGCCGGATGCCGCCAGCACGCGGATGTACACATCGCTGGGCGGCATGTACGCCGGGTGGAGAAAAAGCCTTGCGCTGCTGTTCCCGGATGCGCTAAGTCGCGGGCTCTGGAAGCTGTTTCAGGCGGTATTGCTGTTCGGCCTGCCATTGCTGGCCGTCTGGCTGTACCTGACTGTGGCGCGGATGCCGGTCGTCTGGGCCGTGGGGCTATGGTGGGCATGGCGCGTACGGGTGCATTATGCGAATACCGCGAGAGCGCATTTTCCGATTGCGGATGTTCTGTTGTCCCCAGTGGCGTTGCCGCTCTATAGCTGGTTGCTGTTGGATAGCTGGATGCAGAAACATCTGCGGGGCAGGCTGGCCTGGAAAGGGCGCGAATACGGGGCGTGATTCGTTCCCTCGGAAGGGTCAAGGGGGCAAGCAGAAAAAGTGCGTCAAGACAGGGGTCAGATGAATCCAATATGCTAGCTATATGGTGCTTCTGACGCGCAAGGCGGAGTTTTCCGCAGCTCACTACTATTGGAACGATGCCTGGTCGCAACCGGAGAATGAGAAGGTGTTCGGCAAATGCGCGAACCGCAATGGCCACGGACATAATTACACCCTGGAAGTCACGGTCGCAGGAGAGATTGATCCGGTGTCGGGCTTTGTTGTCGACCTGAAGGCGCTGAAAGACGTGATAGAGCGCGAGGTGATCCAGGTGTACGATCATCGGCATTTGAACCTGGAGGTGCCAGAATTTCGCTCGGTGAATCCGACGACGGAAAACATCGCGATCGCGATCTGGAAGCGGTTGGAGCCGAAAATTGTTGGAGCTCGGCTGCAGCGTGTACGCGTGTATGAGATGCCGGACCTGTTCGCCGACTATTGTGGAGAGTGATGAAGGCCTATTTGTTTCGACGCTACCGCATCAGCGCTTCGCATCGGCTGCACACGGAGCGCCTTTCACCGGAACAGAACAAGGCGGTATACGGAAAATGCAATCATCCGCACGGCCACGGTCACAACTATACCGTGGAGGTGATGGTGAGTGGAGAGGTCAATCCGGCAACAGGGATGGTTTGCAATCTGGGCGAGCTGGACGACTTTGTGCGTCAGGAGATTGTCGACAGGTTCGACGAAAAGAATCTGAATTTGGATGCGAGTTTTGCAACCCTTGTTCCTACCACGGAAAATTTGTGCGTAGAAATTTATAGCGTCATACGCGCAGGTTTCCGCCATGCGAAGCTGGAGAAGGTACGAGTGGAAGAAACAAGCAAGAATTTCTTTGAGTATGCAGGGTGAGTCGGTGACCGCGGGGACAGGAGTAGACAGGACCGCGTTTTCTAGCGAAAGGTTGTTCGATGGCAAAGCAAGTTTTGGTACAGGGGTCCGCTGAGAATGTTCTGTCGGAGTTTTCTACGAAGGATCTTTACAGGGAACTGATCGGCCGCTTTGGCGAAGACCCTGCGCGCGATGGTTTGGTGCGTACGCCGGAGCGCGTCGAGAAGGCGATGGAGTTTCTGACCAGAGGTTACAAGCAGGATGCGCGCGAGATTCTTCGCGGCGTCATGTTCGACGTGGATTACGACGAGATGGTGATCGTGAAGGATGTCGAAGTATTCTCGTTATGTGAACACCACATGCTACCGTTTTTCGGGAGAGTCCATGTGGCCTACATTCCCAACGGGAAGGTGATCGGGCTGAGCAAGATTCCTCGCCTGGTGGATGTATTTGCGCGAAGGCTGCAAGTGCAGGAGAGGTTAACCCGCGAGATTGCCGATGCGATTCAGGAAGCGATTGAGCCGCAGGGTGTCGGCGTGGTGATTGAGGCGCGCCACCTGTGCATGATGATGCGTGGAGTGGAAAAACAGCACTCGTCCACGGTGACCTCCGCCATGCTGGGAGCGTTTCGTACCAATCAGCAAACACGCCACGAGTTCCTGTCGCTGGTACATGGTCGCGGAGACAACGGAATCTAGGGCACAGGTCGGTGTTCGTTCGAGCGAAGAAATTTCCTTTCTCTTTTCAAGGTGCAGCGGATTCGCGAGATCCGCTGTCCTGTTCTAAGCCTACGCATGAATGGTCTTTTGATCGTGAACAAATCGGCTGGGATGACTTCGCATGACGTGGTGGCGAAGGTTCGCAAGCTGACAGGTGAGTCGTCGGTAGGACATTTAGGGACCCTCGATCCCATGGCCACGGGGGTGCTGCCGCTACTGCTGGGGCGTTTTACTAGACTGGCTCAGTTTTTTCAGCAGGACAGTAAGCGATACACCGGCACGATCCGATTTGGTTTTGCTACCGATACCTACGACGCCGATGGAGATATTGTTGGCGAGTGCGTCGATCCAAAATTGACGCTGACGGAGATTCGAGGTCTTGCCGAGCGCTTTCACGGCGAGATCGATCAGATGCCGCCACCATTTTCCGCAAAAAAATTGCAGGGAGTTCCCGCGTATAAACTGGCGCGCGCAGGCAAGCCGGTGGGGTTACGCCCAGTTCGCATAATGATTCGCCAGCTGGAAATTCTCGGCTACGATCCGCCGAGCGCTCCGTTTACAGTCGATGTTTCTTCGGGCAGTTACATCCGCTCCATTGCTCATGAATTTGGGCTGCTTGCGGGTTGTGGCGCGCACCTGGGCAGTCTATGTCGTGTGCAGGCAGGTGAGTTTACCTTGGAGCAGGCGGCTGCGTTAGACGAAATTGCGGCGTGGCAACGCGACGGCTCCTTCGCGGAACATTTGCCGCATCCGCGTTGTTTGTTGCCGCAGATGCCGTCGGTCACGGTCGATGAGGGCACGGCAATCCGGCTGAAAAATGGTATGGCGTGCAATCTGCCGGACTACTCCACCGCGCCATTCATCAAGATATTTACGGATCAACGGGAGCTGTTCGCGATCGGTCGACGCATTGCCGGAACGCTAACACAGCCGATGGCAGTGCTGGGTTAGTGAGCGTCGCTCGATGCGTGGCTGTGGCCAGATTTGTGCAGCATCGGCAATAACAGGGGCAGAAAATTCCTGGCGACCTGCCCGCAACCTTGCGATGTGGGATGGATGCCATCGTTCTGCATGGAACCGGCCACACCGTAGACTCCCTTTAACATGAAAGGAAGCAGGGGCACGTGATATACGTTCGACTCTTTCACGTAGATCGCGTTGAACTTTGCGATGTAGTCGCTTCCATAGTTTGGCGGCAGCGTGATTCCACCCAGGATGACCTTGGCGTGGGCATCCTGCATGGCCGAAATGATGGTTGCCAGATTCATCTCCGTGTCTCGGATGGGAAGGCCCCGCAAGCCGTCGTTGCCGCCAAAGGCAATGATGACGACAACCGGATGAAATTGCAGGACCTCCGGAATGCGAAGAACGCCGTCCTTCGACGTATTGCCGCTGATGCCTTCGTTGATGACTCGATAGCGATATCCACGTGCATCCAGGTCGCGTTGAAGATCGGCGGGATAGCTTTGGTCCCTGCTCACTCCGCGTCCTGCGGTCAGACTATCGCCGAATGCCACGATGGCGGGGCGATTTTCGGCTGCCGCAGGTTCAGGCGTCTTCGATGGCGATGAAAGAGAGGTTGATTCGGGGGACGTGGAGGGTTGCGGTCGCGAGTTTGCACTGCTGCATCCAAGAAGCCATGCGATCATCAAGACGGAAGAAAAAACATATTTCAAATTAGGTTTCACCAACATCACCCTCATAAATGTCATCTGAAAATCATGCCATCATCGTAGTCCGCGGATTGAAAAAGTCTCTGCGCAGCGGATCGACTTCTCTGGAAATTCTGAAGGGAATCGACCTCAGCATTCCTCCGCGCCAATTCGTCGTCATCATGGGCGCGTCAGGCAGCGGGAAAAGCACACTTCTAGGGCTGCTTGCTGGTTTGGATGCACCAACCAGCGGTACCGTCGCAATTAACGGCGAAGAAATCAGCCATCTTACTGAGGATGCGCTGGCACGCATTCGCGCTACGAAACTTGGATTCGTTTTTCAGTCCTATCAGCTGATCCCAACGCTGACCGCTCTGGAAAACGTTTTGTTACCGCACGAACTGCATGCCGCAGATGATGGAAAACCGCGCGCACAGGAACTACTGACGAGCGTCGGATTGGCGGAACGTATGCATCACTATCCAGTGCAACTTTCTGGAGGAGAGCAGCAGCGCGTTGCGCTGGCGCGTGCCTTCATGTTGCGGCCTCCCGTGATTCTGGCCGACGAGCCCACAGGCAACTTGGATTCTGCAACCGGTGCCCGGGTGATGGAACTGCTGTTGGAATTGAACCAGCGCGAAGGCACAACGCTGGTTCTCGTCACACACGACGCGAGTCTCGCGGCCCATGCGGAACGCAAGATTCTGCTGCGAGATGGCCGGATTGAAGCAGATGAACTATGCCGGCCGCACGATCAGGACCCCAGGGCAGGTGCATGATGCCGACCGCTGGAGGCTTGGCATGGAGCACGGCGTGGAAAGTGGCTTGGCGCGATCTGCACGCTTCCTGGAGCAAATTTGCGTTTGTCGTGGTCGCGGTGGCGCTCGGCGTCGGTTCGCTCACAGGCGTGCGCAGTTTCAGCATGGTCTTTCAGCGAACGCTGCTAGCGCAGGCGCGCACCTTAATGGCGGCGGACTTATCGGCAACGGCTTATCACCCGTACACGGACGAACAGCTTGCTGAGCTGAACCGGCTGCACTCGCGCGGCGTCCAATACACGCCGGTGACGGAGACCGTCTCCATGGCATCGACGGGTCAGAACCCTAACCCGGTGCTGGTGTCGCTGAAAGCGGTCGATCCGTCGCAGTATCCTTACTACGGCAACGTGGTATTGGCATCGGGCAGGCCGATGCGCGCGGTGCTTCGCGACCACACAGCCGTAGTCAGTGAAGAATTTCTGCTGCGCGACCATGCGCAAGTTGGCGACACGCTGCATCTGGGTGACCAGCAATTCACGATTGCGGATGTGCTGCGTTCTGAGCCGGACAGAATTTCGTCCTCGTTCAGCATCGGACCACGCGTAATGATCAGCCAGGCGGCATTGCCAGCTACGGAATTGGTTCGACCGGGCAGCCGGGCAACTGAGCGCATGCTGTTTCGTCTGCCGCGGCAGGGAACCCAGCAGGGCATGGACATCGCCGCACTGCGTAAGCAGGTGGAAACAATCCTGCCGGAAGCGCAAATGACAGATTATCGAGAAGCAAATCCAGCGCTGGTGCATGGTCTGGATCGCGCGACCGCAATGCTGACGCTGGTGGGCCTGGTGACGATGGTGCTGAGCGCGATTGGCGTGGCCATGGCCATGCACGCGCATTTGCAACAGCGTTTGGAAACCATTGCCATCATGAAAGCGCTGGGCGCGCGTTCCTCGCAAGTGATGCGGATTTATCTGCTGCAGACGCTCTTTCTGGGTGTTGTGGGGGCATTGCTGGGTGTAGCGGCGGGATTTGGCGTGGCGCGTTCGTTTCCGTTTCTCCTGGAGCGTCTCGTCTCGTTGCCGGTCGAAGGCCAGCTCGCGTTTTCTCCTGTGTTGATTGGCTTGTGCACGGGAATCTTGACGACGTTGCTGTTTACCCTGCCGCCGCTGCTGGAGATTCGAGATTTTCGACCCTTACGCATTTTGCGCCGCAATGTTGAGCAAGAACAGAGGACGGGTCTGGCGAATATATTCCCTCGCGATCCGGTTCAGATTGGGATGATTTTTGTCATCCTGGCGGGATTGGCCGTAATTGCCAGCACCCTGACCGAATCCCCGATAGTGGGTGAATGGTTTGCGGGCGGTCTGTTCGTTGTGTTGGCGGTATTGCTGGCGGCGGCCTCCGGCCTGCTGGCGACGGTGCGCTGGACGATGCAGCTCCAGCGCAAGCGATTTACGCCGATGGTGCGGCAGGGACTGGTGAATCTGCAGCGGCCCGGCAATCAGTCCGCGGCGGTGCTCACAGCCCTGGGCCTGGGCGTCATGCTGCTGATGACGATTTACTATGTGCAGCGGGCCATCGTGCAGGACCTGCGGATGACCAGCGGATCCGCCAGCGTTCCTAATGTATTTCTCGTCGACGTGGGCACCGACGAGCTGGCAGGCGTCAAGAAGTTGATTGCGGCGCAAGCGGCGGTCAAAGGCGGCCTGGAGACGATTCCCATTGTTTCCGCGCGCATTGTTTCGATCGACGGAGTGCCCACGGATCAACTGCATATCCAGCATTATCCGAAGCGACTGTTGCGTTCGACTTCGCTAACCTGGGCGGGCAGTTTGCCGGTTGGCGAGAAAATTGTTGCCGGGCAGTGGTGGCAGAAGGTGAGCGCGGCATCGCAGGTTGCTGTCAGCGAGCGCACGGCGACGGCGCTGCACCTAAGAATTGGTTCGCGAATCGGATTCCTGGCCGGACAACAGAAAATTGGAACCACGGTGGTTGCAATTGTTCGCTCGGATGGCGACCACATCTACGGGCGCAGTCAATTTATCTTGCCGAGCCGTGCGCTGGCAGGGCAACCTGCGGTTTGGTACGGTGCGTTCCACGCAGATCCGCTGCAAGTCGGCGAAGTCGAGAAGAACCTATTCGCCGCCTATCCTACCGTGACGGTGATCAATATGGCGGACGTGCGGGAGGTCGTCCGTAAGGTGGTCGATCAGATCGCCATGATCCTCAGATTTGTGGCGGGGTTCGTGTTGCTGGCGGGAGGCATCATTCTGGCGTCAAGCGTGACCGCAACACGCTTTCAACGTGTCCGGGAGGTGGCAATATTGAAGTCACTCGGTGCACTGCGCAGGCAGGTCATCGGAATGCTGAGCATTGAATTCCTGATGCTGGGAGGGATTGCCGGTGTGGCCGGCGTGGCTTGTGCGTTGCTGCTATCGAAAGTCCTGCTGCATAAGCTGGATGTCAGTTTTCATCCGAACTGGGGGACCTCCATTGCGGCTATGATAGCGGCAGCAGTCCTGGCCAGTGCCACAGGGTGGCTCGCGTCCTATCGCATACTGCTGCAAAAGCCGCTCGACGTGCTGCGCGAAGAGTGAAGGCTGTTTTCACCGCAAGCGCGAAGGTGAAGCCCTCGAGCAATTGACCGGAAAGCGCGCTGCCAATATATTCAGTAAGGACGCTGTTTTCCGCGCGCGTCCTCGCACTGCCCCTTCGTTCAATGGTAGGACAGCTGCCTCTGGAGCAGCATATTGGGGTTCGAATCCCTGAGGGGCAGCCAAATGTTTTGCGGATTGTTTTCTTCCCTGCACTGGCTCCGCGATCTATTATTGATTCCGCCTATGAGAAGCACAATCACGGTCGTGGCTCTGCTGACCTTGTGCGTGGTCTGCCAGGCTGTGCCAGCCAGTTCGCCACAGCAGGGTCAAATGCAAGTCTGGCCGTCGGATCCGCCGGCAGATATTCCGTTCGCCGCTTCGAAGGACCTTACCGGGATCGCTTTTACAGGGCGTCACGTTCACTATGGCAACGCAGACACCTGGTTTCCAACGTGGGGAGAGAACGGCAATCTCTACTCCTCGTGGACGGATGGCAAGGTGAATGGCATCTCGTCGTCCTCTGCTGGAGCGAAGGCGACTACTGGCTACGCAACCATCGTCGGAGACGATCCGCTCCATCTCACCATTACAAATGTCGGCACCTATGCGGCCAGTCCGCTGCCCTACGGAGGTCGCTATCCGGCAGGTGGCCTGGTGTATAACGGCGTTTGGTATTACGGTACCTATTGTCTGAAGCAGACGCCGGGGACGAGGCTGAATTGGGACATCCTCGGACCGTTTGTCGGCTTTCGATATTCGACCGACTATGGGAAGAGTTGGCATGCAAATCCCCACACGCCGGAGCATTCGCTATTCGATGAACCGGCAAAGATTGGCGGCCCGGTGAAGCTGGGGTTGCCGCACTTCGTGGATTTTGGGCAGAACATGGAATACTCGCCCGATGGCAACGCCTATCTAGTTTCGCAGGGCGCAACCGATGCAGATCCGAAACCGCGCGATGCAAATTTAAGCTGGATCACTGGCGACCAGATTTATCTTGCGCGAGTGAAGCCGACCATAAAGAACATGAATCGCCGGGCTGCCTATGAGTATTTTGCAGGCCACGATGCGCATGGTCATGCGCTGTGGACACACGAGTTTTCGAAGATTCAGCCATTGATTGATTGGAACAACCATACCGGGAATGTGTCGATGACCTACGACGCACCATTGAAGAAGTACCTGATGGCGATTACCGACGGCGGAAATACGATTGGCAAGTACAACACGTATACTTTGGAATCGTCGCAGATCGCCGGGCCTTGGCGGTTGGTCGTCTACATGCGAAATTTTGGCGAGCAAGCATACTTTGTGAATTTCCCCTCGAAGTTCATCAGCAAAGATGGCCGTACGCTCTGGCTGTCCTACTCCGCAAATTTTACCAATGGATATCTTCATACCGGCTATCAATCCGATCCAGCTGGAAGCGGCTATTGGTGGACGTTACAAGAGGTCAAGCTGCTGGGACCGGCTACATCCAACAAGCGCTAGGCGTGCGGCTGCGCAGGCGGAACTTTGCCGGGCTGTTCCTACGCACAACCTATCATGGACGGTGCGACTACTTCGAGTGAGGAGTGCATCTATAGTACAGACGGGCTGCTTGAAGGAAGAATGGTTAGGGACTCTCTGTCTGGGTTAATCCGACCCGGAGAACCAGTAAAGCAGCTCCCAGACTCAATCAATGAAGACGGCGACAACAATTCTAATGGCGCCCCCGCGGAATACTCGGCAATCGCGTACCTACCCGGTGCTGAAGCGTGCGGGAGCCGTATGCTTGTTGGCTATGGCGGTTGTCGGCCTGATCTTCAGTATCGTGTTCTATCGGCATCCTATGTGGGTAATTGACCACGTGATGGATGCGCGCCTGGATTTGGCCGGGATTCATAGTGAGTATGCAAGGGTGGGACCGTACCGCGTGCATTATTTTGTCGGTGGTCGAGGAAAACCGCTACTGCTGATTCATGGTCTTGGCGCTCGCAGTGAGGACTGGACGCCGGAAATGCCCACGTATGCGAAGAATGGCTTTCGCGTGTATGCCATGGACCTGCTGGGGTGCGGACGCACCGACCGCCCGGACATTGCCTACACCATCGGCGAGCAGGCAGACCTGGTCGACGGATTCCTGAAGGCTCTCCACGTCGAGGAAGCCGACGTGATGGGATGGTCGATGGGCGGCTGGGTAGCGCTGGAATTTGCTTTGCGGCATCCTGAGCGAGTGAGCCGCCTGGTGGCGATGGATAGCGCGGGACTAAAGTTTCAGACCCGTCTGACGCCGGAGGTATTGGAGCCGAACACTGTTCCCCAACTGAAGCGTTTGGAAGCGCTGCTGATGGCGCACAGGTATTACATTCCCGCGTTTGTTCAGCGCGATCTTCTGCGTGTAATGGAACACAACCGGCCTGTTGCGCATCGAACGCTGGAGTCTTTGCTCACCGAGGAAGGCGATTTGACGGCGCGCCTCTATAAACTTCGCATGCCGGTGCTGCTGGTGTGGGGCGCGCACGATGAGTTGATTCCGCCTAGCGTCGGGTTGCGTATGCACGAAGCAATGCCACAATCTGTATTGGAGTTATATTCCGGCTGCGGGCATCTGGGGCCGGCAACCTGCTCGGACCGCATCGTCCCCAGAGTGCTGGATTTTCTGCACAGTCAACCGCCGATGACCGGGGGAACCTATTCCTACTAGCGACCGCTGCGCTGCTACTTGGATTTTCCGCTCCACATATAGGCAGAGTCCTGCGGCAAGCCGATGTGGGCCAACACGCGGCAAACGTATTGCCGCACCATCTCCAGTGTGTTAGCGGGATGGTTATAGAAGACTGGAATGACAGGGAAAATGGTCGCGCCCGCATCGGCTGCCAACTGCATGTTGCGCAGATGAATGGTATTGAAAGGCGTTTCGCGCACGCAAAGGATGAGCGGTCGCCTCTCCTTCAGGCAGACATCCGCGGCCCTTGCGATTAGATTGTCCGCCAGCCCATTGGCAATGGCGCCGAGCGTTCCCATGCTGCAGGGCAGAACGATCATTCCATCACAGGGATAGCTGCCGCTGGCGATGGGCGCTCCAATGTCGCCGGGTGTGTGTTGGAGGATTTTGGTGCTCGTTTGCCCGAGGAGTTTTACAACCAGGTCGTTCCGGCCGCTGACGTCCAGCTCTTCCGCTACCACGCGCAGCGAGCTTTCCGACGCGATGAAGTGAACGCGTTCAACGCGCGCATCATGTTCCAGCAGCAGAAGCAATTCGCGGGTGAGGACCGCGCCGCTGGCTCCTGTAAGGGCGACCGTCAGAGTTTTTCCAGAGGACATCGAACTTCCTGCTCTCTCAAGCTTCCTGGTTCAAGACGCGATCAAAAATGGTATCCACGTTGGTCAGCTGTCGATGCAAATCGAAAGCGCGAGCAAGCTTTTCCGGCGAAAGCAATTTTGTAATCTCAGGATCTTTGCCGACTTCTTCACGGAAGTTTCGATCCTGCTGCCAGGCGCGCATGGCATGGGACTGCACTAGCCGATAGGCGTCCTCGCGCGACATGCCGGCTTCCGCAAGCTCCAGCAGCAGCTGGCCGGAAAAAATCAGGCCGCCGGTCAATTCCAGATTGCGAAGCATGCGCTCTGGATGCACGACCAGCTTATCGAGCAGGTTGGTCGTCTTCTCCAGCAGGTAGTCGGTCAAAATTGTCGAGTCGGGCAGAATGACCCGCTCGACCGACGAATGAGAGATATCGCGCTCATGCCACAGGGCCACATTTTCCAGCGCGGCCTGTTGGTTGGCGCGCACCACGCGAGCAAGGCCGCTGATCTGCTCGCTGGTAATGGGGTTGCGCTTGTGCGGCATGGCGGAGGAGCCCTTTTGTTTCTCGGAGAAATATTCCTCGGCCTCGCGCACTTCGGTGCGTTGCAGGTGGCGAATCTCCACCGCAATTTTGTCGAGCGTAGATGTAATCAACGCCAGCGTGCCAATATAAAAGGCGTGCCGGTCGCGCTGCAGGACCTGAGTTGCCACGGGGGCCGGCGTAAGCCCGAGCCGCTCGCAAATGCGAGCCTCGTGTTCCGGTTTTAGGTGACCGAAGGTACCGACGGCGCCGGAAAGCTTGCCCACGCGCATGTCCTCGGCAGCCATGTCGAAGCGTCGCAGATTGCGCTGCATCTCCGCATACCAGTTCAGCAGCTTCAGTCCGAAGGTGGTGGGTTCAGCGTGTACGCCGTGGGTGCGTCCCACCGTCGGAGTGTGCTGGAATTCAATGGCGCGGCGCTTCAGTACATCCAGAAAACGAAGAATGTCCGCGCGCAGGATAGCGGAGGCGGCTTTCACCTGGAGGGCCTGGGCGGTGTCGACGACATCGTTAGAGGTGAGGCCGTAATGGAGCCAACGTGCCTCCGGGCCGATGCCTTCCGCGACCGCCGTGGTGAAGGCGATTACGTCGTGGCGTACCTCGGCCTCAATCTGCTGGATGCGGGCAACGTGGATGCTGCCGCGCTCGCGGATGGCCCGCGCGGCAGCGGCGGGAACGATGCCGAATTCGGCCAGCGTCTCGGAGGCAGCGGCTTCCACCTCCAGCCACATGCGGTACTTGTTTTCATCCGTCCAGATATGGCCCATGGCAGGGCGCGTGTAGCGTTCAATCACGAGTGAGTCCTTCGCGTGCGATTTATTATGGTGCGTATCCGCTGGATTCTGGATTCGGTGACGCCGAGCAACTGCGCCATTTCCTTGTACAAGAATCCGTGGCCGGGGCGATATGGCTGCACCCATTTGCCGTCGATGACGAACTGGGGGATAGCGCACTTGCCGACGTGTGCGATCACTTCTTCGGCGGCGCCAGGGGTGGTTTCAATATCGATTTCGGTGTGCGGAATCTTGTGCTTCAGTAGAAAACGTTTTGCTTCCTGCCAATCCGCGCACCAGGCTGCCGTGTACACGAGCAGGGTCATATCTCCATGATAAATGGGCGGATTACTTTGCGGGGTTTTTGCTGGGGGCGTTCCACCTGGGTACGTGGTTGCCGAATCGCGTTTTCTTTCGCTTCATCTACACTCCATCTACTGAAGTTGGCCGGCGGGGACACCTTCTTCTATGATCGAACCAATAGCGAGGAGTGCTCACGATGAGTGTGTTGGCTCAAGAAACGGCGAGCCGGGAGCGGCTGGTCACCGCGCTGAACCATAAGCAGCCGGACCGGATTCCTATCGATTTTGGCGGGCACATGTGCAGCGGCATCCATGCCAGTTGCGTGGCCGGACTAAGGAATTATTATGGCCTCGACAAGCGCCCCGTCCGCATCCACGAACCCTACCAGATGCTGGGGCTGATCGAGGACGACTTGATCGAAGCGATGGGGATCGACGTGACCGGTGTCTTCGGGCGCAAGTGCAAGTTCGGTTTTGTCGTGGGGGAAAAGTGGAAGACGTGGGACTTTCACGGCCTGGAAGTGCTGGTTCCCGAGGGCTTCAACGTAACGGTGAACGAGAAAGGCGACACGCTGATGTATCCGCAGGGAGACACGACGGTGCCGCCCAGCGCGGTGATGCCGGAGGGTAGTGCTTTCTTCGATTGCATTGTCCGCCAGGAGCCGTTGGACGAAGAGAAGCTGAATCCTAAAGACAATATGGAGGAGTTTGGCGCCGTCACGCAGGAGGACCTCGATCACTTTGCGCGTGCGACAGAGGCGGCGAGGGCCACAGGCCTGGGCGTCGTCGCAAGCTTTGGCGGAACGACCTTCGGCAATATCGGCGATGTCCCCGGACCGATGCTGAAACATCCGAAGGGCATTCGGGACATTACGGAATGGTATGTCTCGACCAGCAGCCGTCAGGACTACATCCATAAGGTTTTTGAGTGGCAATGCGGGATTGCCATTCAGAACCTGGAACGGATTTACGCGGTGGTTGGAGACAACGTGGATGTGATGTATCTTTGCGGCACGGATTTCGGCACGCAAACGTCCGCGTTTTGCTCCGTGAAGACCTTCAATAGCCTCTATTTCCCGTACTACAAGCGGGTCTGCGACTGGGTCCATTCACATACGCACTGGAAGGTCCTGAAGCATTGCTGCGGCGCGGTTTCCAAGTTTCTTCCGTCATTCATTGAAGCTGGGATTGACATTCTGAATCCTGTGCAATGTTCGGCAACGGGAATGGAGCCGGAGGGATTGAAAGCAAACTTTGGCGACCGTCTTACGTTCTGGGGCGGAGGAGTGGACACGCAGCATGTTCTACCGTTCGGAACGCCGGAGGAGGTGCGGGAACAGGTGCTGCGTCGATGCGAACTCTTCGCTCCAGGCGGAGGATTTGTTTTCAATTCCATCCACAACTTACAGGCGGGAACGCCGACGGAGAATATCATCGCCATGATCGATGCCGTGCATGAATTCAACGGCAGGAAGTAGACGAAACAGAGAAGACCGAACGAACTTTCCAGTCGAAGGCCTGGATTATGCCACAGACCTCGCATTTTTGTCAGGCGTCTGCGCCTGGATGAGTTCGTCGAACAGCGTGCGGTAGTGGATCATCGCGGTCCGCAGGTCTTCCGTACTGGCTTCGTCTCGGCCAAGCCGCACCGCGACCCCGTGTGCAGAGCGATAGCTTTCCACCAGGCGAGGATGGTTGACGGAAATATCCGCGGCCCGTTGATCGAAATCGCTGACCGGATAGCCGCGTGCCTGCATAAGCGAAGAAACCAGTTCGTCGGCTTCCGTGACCGAACTCTTCGGATGATCGACGAAGCGGGACTGCACTGTCTGCCACTCTGCGAGAAAACGTTCCCGCTCTGCAGCGCCCAGCTCGCGGATCTTCAAGTTATCCACCCGTGTCTCACGATCCGCCAGTTTCGCTTCGGCCTTGCGTTCCGAACCATGCGTCAGAACAGCTTGGTCATACTCTGGTCCAAAGCGCTTGCGCAGTTCCGCGCTCGTCTTCCTGCGTTTTTGCATGTACAGTGCAACGACAAGAACGACGATCAAAACGGCCGCAATCACGCCAATGATCAGTCTGGGGTCCATCAGGTTTAGATGCATTTCGCCCTCCTCTGCAGTGAATGTCCGCGACGGGAAGCCTATTTTCGAGAGCTTCCTTGTCCGAAACAGAGCACTCTAGAGAATGAGTATGGAACGAGCTGGTTTCCAAAATCTGGTCAGAATTGCTCATCGAACTCCGACAGGCAGCTATTTTATGGCTGGGCGGTGGCGGAGGAGGGCTGCGGCAGGGAAGCCAGGTCCGCGGGCAGGTGGCAGACGCGCACGGCAGAATTTTGATAGGGGCAGGAGAACTGGGTGGGCATGCTGGCAGGCAGCACGACCCAGGTGACTCCATAGCGAGCCAGGGTCTGGATGCGTTGTTGATCGGACCAGCGGGGAAAATTATTGGTGGCTGTGACATCGTTCCACCACTGCTGCGCCAACGCGGGATCGATCGCGGCAATGCCACCGTCCTTGCTCCAGTCCGGTAAAACGCCTCGCTCGGTCATGGCGCGGAAGCCGAGAGTGTCTTCCTGAGGCAGTTCCTGGTAGTGAGGATCGAGGGCAAAATACGCATCCTGAGGAGTGTTGTGGCGAATCCAGAGAAAGGCTTGGGCCCAGGGATTGTGGCTGCGGTTCCATGGCCACTCCACATGCTTGAGCGCTGGATAGAGTGTGAGCTGCACTGTGAACATGAGGGTGGCGATGGCCGTGAAGCAACCCGCCCATGCCCACCAGCGACGGCCCAGGACGTGCTGGCCAAGAAGACTGCCGAGCAGCAGAAAAAACAAGATGTAAATGAGCTGAAAGGTGCGAAGCACCTGCAGTCGCGCCAGCAGGAATGAATTGTCCGTGCGAGTCAAGCAAAGCGCAAACACGACCGCTAACACGCCGACATACAGCGAGACAGCCGCAATCAGGCCATAGTTGGAGTCCAGACGGAATTTGCCGCGGAACAAGTATACACAGCAGGCAACCAGCGGAGGAAATAGGCCAAAGATTTCAAACCACTGCCACTGGCCGAGAAAAAAGTAGGAACGGCTGACGGTAGCAACGCGATACGCCGGCGACGCTCCCAGCAGTGTGCCCGCATGCGAAGCAGCGAGCCCGAGCAGCATAACTCCAAGAGCGGCGGCGGTAAGCCATCCCCAGCGGCGACCGCGGACCAGGGTCATGGCCACGACATAACCGACCGCATAGGCGGCCATCAGCGGATGAAGGATGCAGGCGGCGACCAGACAGAACGTTGCGGCTGGCATGCGCCGTTCCAGGGCATACGAAATTGCAAGCAGGGTAAGGGGTGTAGAGAAGGAGCGCGCTGTCAGGTACGGATCGAGGATGAAAATGGCCGAGCCTGCCACCGGCAGCGTGAGTGTGGCAGTGATTAACAGCAATGCTCCCCATCGTCCGCGAGGCGTGGAAAAAAGCAGACGGGTCAGCCGCCAGCACGCGTAGAGCATCAACCAAAGCGATCCTAGATAACTGAGAAACAGCGCGTATCGCAGGGGGATGTGCAGCCCGCGCACCAACCAGCCAATGGCGAAGGAGAAAAGCGAATGTTCCAGATGCGGTAGAACGTACTCCGCATGCAGCGAAAATAACGACGGATGAATGACTTTTTCAATCCCAGCCAAGTAGATGGCTGCATCGTCGACAAACGGGTGGTAGCCCTGGATGAGCAGAGCGAAAAGGGTGAGGCCGGAAAGAAACACAAAGGGATGTTGTAAGAAGTTCCGCAGGCGCCGCAACCCGGCCGGGGCTGGAAGCGACGGGGAAAGGAGTTGCGGGGCTGGCGCCTCGGCCTCGACAACTAAGAGTGGCAAACCAGCCTCCTTTGCAGATTCCTGGATAGACTGTACATCGACCGATTGGGTAGCAGTATGCAGCCCTGTGGCCGGTACACACCAAGCGCCGCAATCCGTACACAAAAAATTACCGGTGGATCGGCGATTTGGTTGCAAGACTAACGGAAACTGCTCACGTGTGTCCATCCGGCAGAAAAAAAGCACACGCGTGGCGCAGATTCGTTAGAGGGAAGCTCTAACGAAGTTGGACGGCAGACGAGAATTTCGATGCAGTCGTTATCGTTGCGGGAAGCTTCGAATCAATGCATCTCCGCTTTCTACAGCAGACGAAGGCCTAGTGAACTGCATTGGATGCTGAACTAGTCCTCATGGCGATGGTCTTCTGCGCAGTGGTCGTAAGAGTTTCAGCCTGGGGAATCAGCGTGATCGCTTTGCTGATCATGGGGTCCCATGCGGCGCGAACTTTCAGCCCCTCCTGCTGGCCAAAGACGGAGGTAAACAGTTCGCTTTTGATGCTCATGTCGATCCAGCCGCGGACGCCGCTGATGTCCTGGGCAGTCCACGGAATCTGTTTGCTGGTCAAATAGGTCTCGAATTCGTGAATCACGGCGTCGTCCACCTTAAAATCCTTGCCTACGGTGTGGTTGACGAGATAGTGATTGGCAAAGTTAAAAAATACGTACTGCTCCATCAGAACATCCTGAAAATCGTTCGACTTCGGGGTATCGATTTTTACGTCAGGGGTGATGCCGCCGCCGCCGTAGACAGGCCGCCCGGAATCCGTCAACTTGACCTCACGATTCGCGTCGCTCTGGGGTCGATCTGCAGGGTTATAGAAATAGTCGTACATGGAGACGCCTGTGTAATTGCGCTGGATCAAGCGGCCGCTCGGCGTGTAATAGTGATAGGTCGTCAGCGCCAGCGCCGTGTTGTCCGAGAGAGGATAGACGGTCTGCACCAGGCCCTTGCCGAAGGTGGTTTCTCCGGCGATCAAGGCACGGTCGTGGTCCTGCAGCGCGCCGCTGACAATCTCCGCTGCCGAAGCTGTACCCCGATTCACCAGTATCACGATAGGATAGGTCCTATTCTGCTCGCCGCGCGTGGCGCGATAGGTGATGGGCGGGAAAGCACGTCCGCGTTGAGAAACGATGACCTGACCCTTCTGAAGAAAATCGCCGGAAACGGAAACAGCTTCGCTCAGCAGACCGCCCGGATTTCCACGCAAATCGATCACCAGGCCATGGATGGGGCCCATCTGTTGCAGAGCGTTCAGAACTTCCTGGCCGGTTTCCTCTTCAGCGAAATCTTTAATGTGCATGTAACCGATGCCGGGCTGGATGTCGTATGCAAGGTCGACGCTGGCACGCGGAATCTCCGCGCGAACCAGGTGAAACACGATAGGCTCGGGCCTTCCTTCGCGCGCAATCGTGACGTCCACGGGCGTCCCTTTGGGGCCCTTCAGCATGTTGGCAACGTCCAAGGTGGTTGCTCTCTTGACGGATTTCCCGTCCGGGCCGGTCCCATTGATGGGCTTGCCGTTGACGGCGAGGATCACGTCTCCGGGGCGAATTCCAGCCTTGTAGGAAGGAGTCCCTTCAAAGGGGTTGACAACGACGATCTTGTCGTTTTGCTGCATGATTTCCATGCCGATTCCGTAGTACTTGCCGCTCTCTTCTTCGCGCATTTCCGCAAACGCTTTGGGATCGTAAAAGTTCGAATGCGGATCCAAAACATGCAACATGTCGGGAATCGCGCCATCATAGATGGCGTTGTTCACGCGGTCCTTGGTCATGGGCTCGGCGTAGTTCTGTTCAACGATGCTATAGACGTTGGTGAACTGCTTCAGGCTCTCCCGCAGCGTGGACTGGTCGCTGGACGTCTGCGCTCCAACGTTTCGATACAGGAAAGCGCCCGCAGCACCGCAGACGACAAGAAACACGATGACGAACAACAACGAACGGCGAGTACGGGAAGTCATGAACCGTGGGTTCCTTTTGCACCGTGGATTGGAATCACGCTGCGGTTGGATGGCAAGGGAATAGGCATCGACTACCGTTCAGTGTAGCATTGCCGCGCACTCGAATCGACGTTTCAGAAAGAACGGTACTGTCTTAAATCTGCGTTGACGGTTTTAATCGCTATTCTCCCTCCCATTCTGAAAGAAATCGACGCAAAAGGGCGAGCAATGAGAACATTCCACATATGCGAACATTCGCGGCTTTCGTGGGTTCGGTGATGGGAAGCGCCGCGTTCCAACTAAGCGTAGCGCTCTTTCCAGAGCAGCTACAACACTATGCGTTCCTCGTGAAATGGGTATGGATTGGCTGCGGGTTGTGCTGGTTCTTCTGGTTATTCACGCACCCATGGATGAAGCGACACGTGTGGTGTCGCAGCAGCGACTTCGCCACTGTTCCCGATGTCGCGCCGCCTATGTATAGTGGCTGGACCAAACCAGCGTACAACGTTCAATGCGTGGGAGTCATGATCGACCAATCGGGAGCTAAAATCTGTTTCCAAAACGTCGCGATTCCCGGCCAAGAAGTCGGAAGGTTTCGAGAAGCACAACTGCGAATATCGTATTCCCTAGAACGGTCTGGCGAAGAAGTAGCCTTAGTATTTCCGGCCCGATGGATTGGGCACGATAAAGGCCAAATTGAGATAGGCCCTAAAACTCAGTGTGCTGTCCTTACCTATTTTACTGGGAAAAGCTGGCAGACCATCACTTTCCGGGATTCGCCATTAGCAAGTGGATGGTTGGATAGGATCGAATATATTACTCTTCCGAGTGGGCGAATAAGTATCAAAGCCACTCTCTTTGGAGAAAATAATTTCTCTCTTGAACCGTTTATGGGAGTGCTTACGCTCGGAAAAGACGGGGACGCCTCTTTTATGAAAACGAGTTTTTGATCCCTCTATTCTGTGCTGTCGAAAGTTGGATGGTTTTCGACCCATCGCTGCGCTCGTTCTTGTGTTTGTGAAAGAACTGCGTTGGAAAGATGAGAGGCCGTTTCGTCTCTTTCGCTGGAAAGCGTGGACCGCTCATTTGGGTCCATATTGTCCCAATGCATCGACAAAGCTAAATCGAACCAGAAATAAGCCTGAGTGAAATCTTGAGGCGTGCCTAGTCCTTTTGAATACATTGTTCCAAGATTCCACATCGCTGCTGGATAGCGATTATCTGCTGCCTTGCGATACCAGAGAATTGCGCGAGCATAGTTCTGTGGAACACCTTCTCCTTCTTGATACATGAGACCCGCGTTGAATTCTCCTGTAGGGTTTCCTTGTTTTGCAGCCTTCATATACCAGCCAAATGCTTTTGCTGAGTCCTGTTCGACTCCTAATCCATATTCAAACATTAGTGCAAGTTCGGTTTGGGCCGCTGCATTGCCTCCCTGCGCAGCCCCAGCGAACCAAAAGGCAGCAAGGGTATTGCTTCGGGGAACTCCTTGCCCATAACGATGCATATAGCCAAGCGCATATTCGGCTTCGATATTGTCCTGTAAGGCGGATTTCTCATACCAAATAGCTGCTCGCTCATAATCCTGTGGTTCACCTTTCCCGTAATAAAAGGCTTCTCCCATGTCGAATTGTGCCGTGGCATCGCCCTTGTCTGCTTTTATCTGGAGCGACTGAATGTCTTGGGAGCGTGCAATATACACAGGCTGAAACAAACCGAGCACCATGAAACCACATAGGACCAAGCGGATCACAGAACACCTCACGTTGTTCGGTACACCGAACAGTAAACCTCAAAATACCGGGAACGATGGGGAATGGCAATTTCTTTTCCCGTCCGACTCGGTCGCCGCATCAGCAGCGTGCGGGAAAAGCATGGTCTGTCTCAGACACAATTGGCAGATATGGCGCAGATTGGAAGGGCGCATCTATCGCAAATAGAAAATGGAGCGGTCGCAGCGCGGATCGATACGCTGCACGCTTTGACAGAATCTCTAGAGATGACTTTGGAAGAGTTGTTTCGGGGACTCTAGGCAATCAATTCCGCAATCGTCCAGATGTGATCTGTGATGCCTTGCTCCATTGCGGGAGTGACCCGCAGACTGCTGTGGACTCTCACAAAGTTGTAGTAGGCAAAATGCAGCGTGTAAGCCGCTTCCAGATTCTCCCATTTCTTGCTGAATGCGTTTGTCAGCCGCGTCATGCGGCGCATTCCCATGCGAATAGAAAGATTCTGGCGTTCTACGTGTGATGTACAGATGCGGCGATAATCAGGTTTGCCCATGACTGGGACCGCCTCCGTATCGACGACTTCAGCGGGGCTATACCGCTGCTCGCCATCACGCGGAGCGCCGTAAACTTTAATCAGCTTGGCGTAATCCACGCGGTCTGCGAGAGTCAGGCCGACAGCACTGGGATAGGCGTGAAACCCATCCGTGGTTAATTGGAAGCGGTCATTCGACGTGGCATAGCGCAGTTTGTTCATAAAAGCCTCTGTCGAAATCCTGCTGCGCTTGCCCAAATGGAACGCCAGTACCAGTTTTGTATTCCGCTCCATCGCAACAAAACACCATGCATCGCCGGTCGGCGGTCCGGATTCTTCGCCGGGCAGTTTATGTCCTTCTTTCTTCCCGACAAAACCCCATATCTCGTCCGCTTCCACATCCCGCACCGGCAAATGCTCAATCTTCCGCTGCATGAGGCGACGGCATTTTTCACCGGCAAGAATCAGAATGCGCATAATCGTGTTGCGGTCTAGATTTGTGATTCGTTCCGTGCTGCGAATTGAATTTCCTTCAAGCAGCAGTTGCAGAGCGAGTACGACGCGATCCCGAGGGACATACATCGTGCCCAACGTGCGCTCATGGCTCTCCGTGTACGTTCTCTTGCAGTCCGAGCAGCGGAATCGCCGCAAGCCGTTACGGTGTTTGCCGAACCGCTGGCAGTCAACGCCGCAGTCTCGGCAAATCATCATCTGCACGGATTGTGTATCGTTCCTCATGATTGAATAATACTGCAAGCGCTTGCTGTTTGTCAACGCAAAATTCCGAGTAGAAAATGAGTGAACGGTAGCCCCTAGCGGGGATTCTGATGTGGTGGCCCTCGAATTGTGTGCGGTCGCTTCATGTTTTACAGCGTACGGCGTATAGCGCTGTAAAACAATGACTTACGGAAGACTTATACGAGACTTATTGCCTGCCTCTTGTCTAAAATCCACTGACTTTCACTGACTTTAGACTGACCTTTTGCTGACTTTCTGTAAAGTCACTGACCTGTTGAGGCGTTCAGAGAATAGCCTCTCGTATGCTGCAATATGCTTGCGCCTCGGTATAGTCTGTCCGGCAAGATGTTTATAGATTGAGCGCGGAACCACAGACAGGTATTCAGCAATGGCTTCCGCCGTAATGTCACATTCCTGCTGTAGGCGTTTGATCTGTTTTCCGATTGACTCGTCTGGGGTCTCGTGCGCTTCCAAGACTACGTCGCTTTTCGGCGGTTCAGGAGCGGTTGCCGGATTTGCCGCTATCCACGTGTAGTGGTGTACCATCCCCGTCAGTGTGTCCCGCAAAGCCTTCTCCATCTCCGGTCGCGTAACTCCGTGATAGCCAAGAAGAGCGGATGAATCATCTTGATCGATTTTCTCTACAGATTCCAACACTCGCATGAGTGTGCGATCTGCCAATCGGGATAGCCACGGAGAGTAGTTCCTGTGATCGCGGAACTGCTGATATTGATCCGCTTCTGTCTTGAAGAGCACGCTGGCATACGTGCGAAGAATGTGGAGAAATTGCAAGGGAAGTTGCGGAGGAACTGGGATTGACGGCGGGATAAACTTCGCAACCCGCATTTCTGCAATGAACGGCCAGTGCTGCCTATCTACCCCATAGAGCAACTGACGGATTTGCTCTTGGACAATCGGATCGAGTGGTGGTCGTTCAGGATCGTTCATGGGTAGTGTCCGAAGAACGATAATTTTAACGGGTAAAACCGTAATCGATGCAGTTCGCTTATTTTCTGCGGGGCCATGTCAGCCTATGTTCTTCGGCCTCAGCTTCTCGTAATTCCGTAAGAACAACATCCATATGCTTTTTGAATCCCGGCAAAGCTGCTTTTGCAGTGTCGGACCATGCTCGTTCTAGAACATCTTTCTGGTATTGGAGCACAGAGTAGCGGCGCTCAAGACGAGAGATTTTATCTCTAATCTCCTGTAGGTGCGTCATAACACTGCATTATAAAGCGATTGATGTTATTCGAGGTTTTTTCTGGGCCTGCCGCCGCCGCGAATCGTGCGCTTGGCTGCAATCTGACGGAAGTATTCACTACCGCGCTTGGCGGTTTCGGAGCCGCCTTTTTTACCTAAGAGCGCTGCGGCAGGCAATTTCTCCTGCTTGTATAGGTCATCCGTAAGAGCTATCGCGGCTTTGAGCAGTTCCCGGCATCGCGCAGTGCGGTTCTCTGGAAGCTCCGTCGTGGACAGAATGAGATCTGTTTCCGAGAGCAACCGCTTCAGTGTTCCTAGTTCTTGGCGCGATGTTGGCATGTCTCAACGATACGATCAGCGTTACAGTCGCGCAAGCGATTGCTGTTTTCTATCAACGCACATTTAAGACACCACCGAAAGAACCTTCGCGGGATGAGGAAACATAGAATTTCGATGGGTTGGGAAAGCAGCCCCGATGCGGTTAGAATGAAAGCAACGGAATCGACCTGCATCGAGTTGCTGTATCCGCGCCGGCATAGATCTTCAATTGGAAGCCACCGGATTCGGGATCGTCACGGCGACAAGCAGGTATGGATGGTACCAACCAACAAATGATGTTACGAGCAGTTGTGCGCGTTGTTCTTCCTCTGGCCGTTGCCAGCAGTCTGTGTTTCCACGGCACGGCCCAAACAACTCCTGATGCCCCCGTGCCGGTACAGGGTGCTTCGACCATCGGTTCCAGTACCAATCTCAGTTCGAATTCCAATGCTCTGACTAGCCTGTACGGAACGCCGGTGGAGCGGATCATCGCCCGCATCAATGACCAGGTGATCACCAATTCCGATGTGGCCCGGGCCCAGGCGCAATTGGCCCAGGAAGCACATCAGAATAACTGGACTCTGGAGCAAATCAACCAGGGCCAAGCGAACTTGCTGCGGGACCTGATTGATCAGCAGCTATTGATTTCGAAAGGCAAGCAGCTCGGCATCACCGGCGACACGGAACTGATTAAGCGGCTGGACGAGATCCGCAAAGAAAACCATCTCGATTCTCTCGACGATCTGGAAAAGGCAGTCGAGCAGCAGGGCATTTCCTATGAGGATTTCAAGGCCAACATCCGCAACAGCATCATCACGCAGCAGGTGGTGCGGGACCAGGTTGGCAGTAAAATGGAAATTTCCGAAGCCGAAATTCGGGCCTACTACAAGGACCATCAGGACGAATTCACTCACGAGGAATCCATTCACCTGAACGAGATTCTGATTCCGACGAGCGAAGACCCTACCAGCGCCGAACTGGCCACGGCCGATGCAGAAACTAAGGAACTGGAAGCCAAGCTGAAAGCCGGTGCAAGCTTCACTGAGCTGGCGAAGAAATATTCGAAGGGTCCCACCGCCCAGCAAGGCGGGGACCTGGGCGATTTTCGTCGCGGCGCGCTGGCCAAGGTATTGGAAGACCAGACGTTCGATCTGCCGGTGGGTGGCTATACGGCCCCGATCCGTACTCGGCAGGGCTACATTCTTCTGCAGGTCACTGAGCATACTCCGGGCGGGACAGCGCCGCTGCAGAAAGTAGAACCTCAAATTGAGCAGGCAATTTACATGGAGAAGATCGGGCCTGCTGTGCGGCGCTATCTGACCCGTCTGCGAGACGAGGCTTATATCGATATCCGGCCTGGATACACCGATTCAGCCGCGAGCCCCAACGAAACCAAACCGACGTTCGCAGCCTATACTCCGCCTCAACCGAAGAAAAAGAAGAAACACAAGGCACGGTATGACGGCCGGGTGGTTCGATATAGCCGCGGTACCGCCCATGCGAAGGTCCCCACGCAACTGGCCTCCGCGACGGCGCCGGAGACAACGTCTCCTGCAGTTGCAGCCAGCCCCTCTTCGGCGGAAAGAAAGAGCAAGTCGGCGAAAAAGCACCATGAGCCAAAGCGCGAGAAGTTCCGCTATGGTCGCGCACCAGAGACCCCTGTGTCCGCGGAGCAGGTAGCGACGTCGGTGCCCGCGCCCGCACCACCCTCGGCGGAGAGCCAGACAAGCACGACAGCAGACACTGCCCCCGCCACCGACGTTCAGCCTCTGGGGCCGGATCTGGAACACATCCCGTTGATTACACAGCCCAAAGTAGGGAAGACGCGTTTCAGCGATGAGGCCCGCAACAAGTCGGAAAGGGCGGCGAGAAAACACCACAAGACGCCTCGGAAGCCTAAGAAGGTCAAACATGACAATGCAAAGCCGACTGTGTTGACGCCCGCGGAAACAGCAACCCGGCAGGTCCAGTCCGCTCCGCTGGGCTTGAATGGGGACACGGCGGCAAAAAAGAAAAAGAAGAAAAAAGTACAAGTCCACAACTGTGAGAAAACGCGGCTGAGTGACGAGAAAAAGAGTGAGCCAAAGAAGAAGAGCACGGGCGATTCTGGCGGAACCCCTTCCACTCCGCCCTCGGCTTCTTCTTCCTCGACCGATCAGCCTTAGTCGGATGGCGTTGCGTTGAAGATGGAGGGCGCTGTTCCGCAGATGGCTCGCGGCTGCCATCGTGGTTGATTCGAGCGGATTTTCTTATTGCTACGCCCATCCGGATTCGACAATGAGCGTTTTTCTCAGGGAGAGGCCGCGCGAAGATCCACCGCTTCAAGTACACCTAAAGGAAATCCGTTAGCGCCGGATTCCGGAAGAGGAGCGCATGAAAGATTTCTTCCTTGCCGACGCCGCCAAACATCGCGGCCGCAATATTCGCTCTCACTTTTTGGTGGCACAGAAACAGTTGCGCGACCGGAACGATGGCAACGCCAAATACCTTTCGCTGACATTGTGCGACCGCACCGGGCGCCTGGATGGCCGGTTGTGGGACAACGCAGAGACGTGGGCAGCGAAGTTCGAGCAAAACGATTTTGTCGATGTGCGCGCGTGCGTAGATGAATTCAACGGGAAGCTTCAGCTGAGGGTCCTGGAGATTACGCGGCTCGATCCGACGCAGATCGATCTAGGCGATTTCCAGCGCAAGACGGCACGCGATATCGAAGAGTTATGGGCGGAGCTGCGTGGCTCGGTGAACAGCTTTACCGATCAAAATCTGAAGCGACTGGTATTTGCATTCCTCGATGATCCGGAAATTGCACGACGATATCGGGCAGCGCCGGCAGCGAAGTTTATGCATCATGCGTGGATTGGCGGCCTGCTGGAGCATGTGGTCGATCTGATCGGCCTTTGCGATCTGGCCGCCGGCCATTTTCCACTGATCCACCGCGATTTGCTGCTGACAGGAGCGATTCTGCATGACATCGGAAAAATTTACGAACTGAGTTGGGAGCGCGGTTTCGAGTACACGCTGGAAGGTCAGTTGATCGGGCATATTTCAATCGCTACGCGGCTGCTTGATGAAAAGGTGAAGGGCCTTCCCGGATTTCCTAAGCAGATGCACACACTTATTGAACATATAATCTTGAGCCATCATGGATCACTCGAATTTGGCTCGCCGAAACTACCCATGATTCCAGAAGCAGTGCTGCTGCACTACCTGGATGATGCGGAAGCAAAGATGTTGGCTATCCAGGAGGCGTGCCAACCGCCTTCGGAGGGTGCACCACCGCCCGTGTATATCGATCGTGTGCGCGCGCTGGAGCGTCCGCTGGTGAATACCCGGGCATTTCTTGCGCAGGTTGAGGCCAAGGAAATCTAGCGATGAATTATCTGCTGAAAACGGAGCCGGATGCATATTCCGTGAGCGATCTGAAACGCGATGGCGAGACGGTCTGGGATGGAGTCGCAAATCCGGCGGCGGTGAAGCATCTGCGCGAGATGCATCCCAAAGATAGGCTGGTGATTTATCACACGGGCGAGGAAAGAGCGGCGGTCGGGATGGCAACGGTGGTCCGCGTCGATGCCAGAGATCCAAAAGTACCGCTCGTGCACATCCGTTTCGAGAAAACAGTTTCACCGAAGACGCTGGCTGCCGTGAAGGCGGAGAAGCTTTTTCGGGACTCGCCACTGGTACGACAGGGCAGATTGTCGGTCGTTCCGCTGACAGAAGAACAATATGAATGGCTGACGAAGGCCTGAACTTTGTCGAACTATTTTATTTGCATTCAAATAGTTAAATAGAATACTTAAAGGTTTATTGCATGTTTCGTTTTGCGACCTCAGGAGAATCTCACGGGGAATGTTTAATTGCCATGGTTTCGGGCATGCCTGCGGGCGTGCCGATTGACGAAGCCAAGATGAACCGTGAATTGTGGCGGCGTCAGCAGGGCTACGGACGCGGCGGAAGGATGAAGATTGAGCGCGATACAGGGCAGATTCTCTCCGGCGTTCGCCATGCAAAAACGATCGGCTCGCCGATCTCGATCCGCATTGAAAATAGCGACTGGAAAAACTGGACGGAGATTTTGCCGGTGGTGGCGGGGGATCCAGCGAAACATAAGGCGGTCGCTTCTCCTCGGCCTGGCCATGCCGATCTGGCAGGGGCCCTGAAATACGATTTTTCGGACGCGCGCTATGTGCTGGAACGCGCTTCGGCACGCGAATCCACAGCACGGGTGGCGGCGGGAGCAATTGCAAAACAATTGCTGGAATCCCTGGAGATCTCCGTTGCCAGCCACGTGATCCGCGTCGGCGATGCGGAACTGGATCGGGATGCGAACTGGGCGGAAATTCTGGCCTTGCAGTCTCGCGAGGAAGTGTTACTCGGTTGTGTGGATGAAGCCTCGGAACAGCGCATGAAGGCGGTCGTCGACCAGGCGCTGCGGACGGGTGATTCCGTTGGCGGGATATTTGAGGTGGTCGCGCACGGTGTGCCTCCAGGCTTGGGAACCTACGCCAACTGGGATGAGCGCCTGGATGGATTGTTGGCGGCGGCGGTGATGTCGTTGCAAGCGGTGAAGGCGGTCGAAATTGGCCGGGGCGTCACGGCAGCAGCTGCGTTTGGGTCGGTGGTGCACGATGCGATTCATTACTCAGCGGAAAAGGAATCGACGCGGCACACACGTTTTATGCGGGACCAGAACAACGCTGGGGGGATCGAAGGGGGCATCTCGAACGGCGAGGATGTCATCGTTCGCGGCTATTTGAAGCCCATCTCCACGCTGCGCCGACCGTTGGGCTCCGTCAGTTTTGAGACGCGGGAAGAAGTGAAGGCTGCGTACGAGCGCTCAGACGTCTGTGTGGTTCCGGCGGCCGGAGTTGCGGGTGAGGCGATGGTGGCGCTGACGCTGGCGAAACTTGCCATCGAGAAGTTCGGTGGCGATTCTTTGCGTGAAATGGTGAGAAACTATCAAGGGTATTGCGATCAGATCCGAAAATTCTGATCTACGAGAAATCAGAAAGACGAAACTTTCCTCATGATTTATCCGATTGTGAAATTTCCCGACCCTATCTTGCAGCAGCCTGCGGAGCCGGTGACGGTGTTCGACGCAGAGTTGCGCAAACTGGTCGATGACATGTTTACCTCTATGTACGATGCGCAGGGTATTGGCCTGGCCGCGCCTCAAATTGGGGTCTCAAAACGGCTGACGGTGATCGATCTTAGCTTTCAAAAAAAGCCGGAAGACAAGATTGTTCTGATTAATCCGGAAGTGGTCGAGATAAAAGGCAAGCAGGTGGAAGAAGAAGGCTGCCTGAGTTTGCCCGAGATTCGCGACCGCGTCGTGCGCGCCGCCGAGGTAAAAGTGCGCGCCCAGGATGCGGAGGGCAAGCCGATCGAAGTGGAAGGGACTGAACTGTTGGCGCGCGCCATCCAACACGAGATTGACCATCTGGATGGAATTCTTTTCATCTTTCGGCTGAGCCGGTTGAAACGCGACCTGCAGCTGCGGAAAATTCGCAAACTGCAGAAAGCCGGCGAGTGGTAGGGCCGGGCCCGCGCAGTTGATTTAGTCTCTCCCATACGGTCTTAGGAGCCATGCTCGAACCGATGCGCCTTGTCTTTTGCGGAACCCCGCAATTCGCAGTACCCGCCTTGCAAGCGCTGTTGCAGGCGGGGCACCGGGTGGAACTGGTGCTGTCGCAGCCTGATCGCGCGAGTGGTCGCGGCCTGGAAGTACAAATCTCTCCAGTCAAGCGATTTGTCGAGCAGCACGGCCTGGCTCTCGCGCAGCCGGAGAAAATTCGCAACAATCCCGACCTTCAACAGCGGCTCGGGGAACTGGCTCCCGACGCGATCATCATTGTTGCGTATGGACGCCTGATCCCGCCATGGATGCTGATGCTGCCACGCTATGGGAACCTGAATCTTCATGCATCGCTGTTGCCGAAATATCGCGGAGCCGCGCCGATCCAATGGGCAGTCGCCAATGGAGAAAATGAAACCGGCGTGACCACAATGCGGATTGACGAAGGCCTCGACACCGGCGAGATTCTGCTGCAGCAGAAAGTGCCGATTTTGTCTCGGCAGACTGCGTTGGAACTGTCTCCGATCCTCGCTGCCGTTGGTGCGGAGCTCATGGTTCGTACGCTTGCCGGTTTAGAGCAAGGAACAGTGCCAACGGTGCCGCAGGACGCGAGCCGTGCGACGCTTGCGCCGCTCCTGCAGCGGGAAGATGGCCGCATCGATTGGAGGCGCACGGCGCAGCAGATTTTTGACCGGTGGCGCGGATTTCAACCGTGGCCCGGAGCCTTCACAAGCTTTCGCGGGAAGAAATGGATCCTCCACGCCATGCAGGTTGCAGCCGACTCCGCGACGTTGCCGGTGGGTGCGATGCCCGGCACGCTGGTTCGGAAGGGAAACAGTCTGCTGGTGGCTTGCGGCGGAGCCACCTGGCTCGATTTGCTGGAAGTACAAATGGAAGGCAAACGTAGCGTGCCGGTGAAGGCGTTTTTGAACGGCTTCTCGTTCGCTGACGGCGAGCGGTTGGGATAGCGGCGATGTCCGCAGCCTTCTCCTCATCCATCGCGCCGGCGCGCCGGGCTGCCTTCGACATTCTCCGCAAGGTTGCGCGGGGCCGCGGTAACAGCGATACGCTCCTGCACTCGATTCAGGTAGATCCGCTATCGCAGCAGGATCGCAATCTTTGTACAACGCTGGTGCTGGGAACATTGCGTTGGCAACATGTGTTGGACGGCGAATGCCGCCGATTTCTCGCGCGGCCGGACCTGACCTTGCCAGAGGACGCTCTGCTGGCGTTGCGCGTGGGCGCGTACCAGCTGCTGTTTCTCGACCGCATTCCCGCTCACGCGGCGATTTTCGAATCGGTGGAATGGTGCAAGCCTTCTGAAGGCGCGCGGCAGGCGGGCCTTGTGAATGCGGTGTTGCGCAAAGTGGCCGCGTTGCCGAAGACGCGCAAATTTGCTGCCGAGTTGGCATATCCGGAACGGATGGTCGCGCGCTGGCAGAAATTTTATGGAGCGGATGCGTGCCGGCGTATTTGCGAGCAGGGGCAGACAGAGCCACAGACTGCTTTGCGGTTGCTCACACCGGATGCTGAAGAGAAATTGCGCTCGGAAGGAATCGTATTGCGGTCGGGAGCATTCCTGGCAAATGCGCGCCGACTGGATGACGGAGAAGAACCCCCGGCAGCTATTCCCCACGCAGATGGCGCAGGTTCGATGGCAGGCCGCGCCGCCGATCGACACGCACTGTTCGAGAATCGAGCGCACGCACAAATTCAGGACGAAGGCTCGCAGTTGGTGGCGGAACTGCTTGGCAGAGGAAGACGCATTCTGGATTGCTGCGCCGCGCCAGGCAGCAAGACCGCGGTGCTGTTGCAGAACAATCCGGAGGCGCAGGTACAGGCGTGCGACATCCATCCCACGCGCCTGGCAACGATGAGTCGACGCCTGACGCTGACGATCGATCAGGCTCGCGTCGAATATCGCGTAGCGGACGCAGCCAAGCTGGTCGGCGTCGGGCCGTTCGACAGAGTTTTGTGCGACGTTCCGTGCACCGGAACGGGAACGTTGGCGCGGAATCCAGAAATTCGTCACCGCCTGCAGCCTGGAGAGTTGGCCCGTCAAGCAGAGCGTCAGAGAGAAATCTTGTCCGCGGCGCTTCGTTTGCTGGCGGCCAGGGGAAGACTGCTCTATTCCACTTGCTCACTCGAGCCCGAGGAAAATGAAGCGGTCGTAGCGGCTTGTCTGAACTCGGCGGAGAATTCGACCGACCGATGGAGGCTACTTGATCTGCGCGAGGAGTTCGACCGGCTGGGACAAGAGGGAACCGTTCGCGGCGACGCCGTCGAACAGCTACGCGCCAGCGGGTTTCACGATGGCTATCTCCGAACGCTGCCCGGACTGCATCCTTGCGACGGATTCTTTGCGGCACTGATCGAACGCAGCTAGTGCGGATTTACAGTTTGTATTGTCATTTGTGGTGAAGAATCCAGACGATACCCGCATCGTCAACGCTGCTATCGCTCTCTGGATTCTTGTCGCCGCGGCGACCTTAGAATGACTCCTCTCACTTTGAAACCAGTATCTGTGAATCCGCTCTAAACTACTCCGCCTCCGCCGCTCACGGCTGGACGGTGAGTTGAACGGTCGAACCTGCCGCAATGCGACTTCCGGCAGCGGGAATCTGTGCGATCACTGCGCCGGCGGGGAACGATGCTGCGGGTGTCGATGAAGCGATCGTAGAGGGCGCAGTGGCCGTTATCGACGCCGGGGATCGGGCGGGTGGCTTTAGCGGGGAAGGCGCGCGGAGCGCATTCTGCAAGGGCGCAAGTGTGAATCCTGCATGGATAACGGCCAGGGCGGCTTGGGTAAAGCTCTCACCCGTTAAGTCCGGCATGACGCTGGCACTTTCCTCAGGCGGCGCGGATTGCGCTGTCAGGATGCTAACTCGCGGACCTTGCACATCAATCGCGCGCGCCGTAGGAGTCTGGGCAATCACCGTATGTTCTGAAGCGTACGCGTAGGGCATCGCGACCACATCGCCGACCTGCAATCCGGTGCGGCGTATCGTGATGGTGGCCATGGTTTCACTCATCTCATTCACCGCCGGAATCGCAACCTTTTGCGGCCCCAGGCTGACGGTGACTCGTACGCGCCAAGACTTGCGAACCAGAGTGGCCGGCGCTGGGCTCTGGGTCAGTACATCTCCCGCAGGCTGCATAGCGCTGTAAAAATGTCCGTCAATGCCGGCCTGCAAGCCTCGCGCGCGCAGTTTGGCCACAGCCTGCGGCACAGTCAGGCCTTGCAGCGAAGGGACTTGCACTTCGGCGCCGTGAATGGCCAGCCGCATGGTGATCAGTGCCGAGACCAGCGCGATGGTCACCAGCAACAGCACTGCTGAGAATGCGCGAAAAATTTGCAGCATGGGATTCGCCCGGTTTTTCTTCAGCCTGCGTATTCAATCGCAAATTCTATCTTGGCGGTCTTCGATACCATCCCAGCAACAGAACAATATTTTGTTTCTGACAAATGTACGGCATCTTCCACGGCTTTGTGCGAAACAGCGCCGCTGACACGGTACGTCAATTTCACCTGCGTAAAAACTTTGGGAGGCTCGGCGGCCTGCTCGGCGATTGCGGAAACGGTCAACCCTGTAAATGGCTCCCGCTTCTTCCTCAAAATTGAGACCACATCGATGGCGGTGCAGCCGCACAACCCCATCAACACCGCTTCCATGGGGCTGGCCCCATGAGTGGGGGCGGGATCGCCGTCGAATACAATCGTGTGTCCGCTTTGCGAAAGCGCATCAAACGTCATGTCGCGTATCCATGTTGCGTTGGCTTGCATTTTGCTCCTTAGGCGAAGGTGTTCAGAAATCAGCGCTGATTGTCGGTTGCTGGTTCGGGATGGATAAAGACCCGGGCAATCTGCGGCATCTCCGATTTGATCCGATCTTCCAGCGCGGTAATCAGCGCGTGAACATTGGCCATGCTGCGGTCGTCCGGCAGCGTGCAGTGGCAGGAAATCTGCATTCGGTCGCCTGCCTTCGATACTACAACCGCATGTACGTCCAGAATATCTGGAAACTCGGCGGCAAGGCGGCGAAGCTCGACTTCCAGCGCGGCATCATCGCTGCGGCGACCCTCAACTTCAATCGTACCGCGTTCACTTTCAATATGAGTCAGGATGGAATCGATCTCCGGGACATCGGCGCGGGTTTCGCTCTCAATGCTGGTGACCAGAGTGTGCGCATCGCGCAGGCTGAGAGACTCGGGTACCTCCAGATGCTGCTCCAGATGCAGCTTTCCATCGTAGTGCTGGATACTCAGATCGTGGACGGCCAGGTTATTGCGTGAGGCGACCGCACGAACGCGGTCAAAGATGCTCTCTGAGCGCCCTACGCGTGGCACTACGTTAACGACAACATCCGCTTCTGGAAGGATGCGCCGCACTGAATCGGCGACCTGCTCCTTCATTTGTTCTGTTCGCTGGAAGCTCAAGTTTCGCGGCATGCCGACGGTGAGGTCGGCAAAATAATGATTCCCGGAAAGGCGCAACCGCAGCCGCTCAATTCCGATACTGTCCGGCAGCTGGCGCAAGGATTCTGCCACGCGGCGGCGGATGGCAAGTGGAGCGGCGTCGGTGAGGATATCGACGGTCTGCCGCGCCAGGCGCCAGCAGACTTTCAGGATGATAATCGATACGACGACAGCGGCCAGCGGATCGCCAAAACGAAGCCAGTGCAGATGCCATCGTTGTGATGCAGCGCAGGCCAGCAACCCGCCAATGACGGCGAGGCTCGACCAAATGTCCATACTGAAGTGCAGGGCGTCCGCTTCCAGAGCCTGGCTTTTCGTCTGCCGGGCGACGCGGCCCAGCGCGCGCGAACGAACAAAATCTACGGCCATGGAGAGCAGCAAAACGGCGAAGGGCCAGACGGAGAGATTCAGCGGCGGCGCATGCCCCAGGATTCGTTCAAGGGCTTCGGCGAGAATCCACAGGACGGAGGCGACCATCAGCAGCGTCTCGGTAAATGCAGCCAGATTTTCCATCTTGCCGTGGCCGTAGGCATGGGCCTCATCGGCGGGACGGTCAGAGATGGTGACGGACGCGAGGATGATCAGAGAGGCAACCAGATCGAGGCCGGAATGCGCGGCCTCTGACAACATACCGATGCTGCCGCTTTCGACACCAGTCCACAACTTGAGAAAGGTCATGACGGCGGCGGCCGTCACCGAGATGGTCGCGGTTCGCCGTTTGATCGCAGGGTCGAACGTTCTACGACTTGAGATGGAAATGGGACGTGCCATTTTGACCGGTCAACCTCGTCTGCGGCAGAAAAAAGGCGCCATCAGCGTGGGGAAGGTTCATGCTTTCACAGCGCGGTACAGGCCCGCAATGCCAAAGGTGTAGGGTATCCACGTTGCCTCCACATATCCGCAGGACCGGATCATCGCCAGCATTTCTTCCTGCTTGGGAAAGCGGTGCACGGACTGGGGCAGATACGCGTAGGGTGCGCACGAACCGGACAGAGTTCGACCCACTCGGGGCAGAACGTGACGGAAGTAGAGATTGTATATTTTGCCGAACAAGCCGCCGGGCTCGTTGAAATCCAAAATGCCGAGCTGGCCCCCGGGGCGAAGTACACGATGGATCTCCCGCAAACCAGCCTCATAATTGGCCAGGTTGCGAAATCCAAATGCGGTGGTGATCAGGTCGATCGAGCTTTCAGGCAGGGGCATGTGCAGCGCATCCGCTTCCATCGCGATCACACCGTAAGAGGAAAACTCCGGAGATGCAAATTTTTCTTTTGCGCGTTCCAGCATGGCGTGGGAAAAGTCGAGCGCAACCACAGGCCGCGCGTTTGCTGGACGATGCCGCAGCAGGGCCAGAGTCATGTCCCCGGTGCCGCAGCATAGATCCAAAACAGCGGCCTCGGGATTTTCCAGGACAGGAGCAAAGGCGCGTGCGGTGCGACGCCACCAGATCCGGTCCACATTGGCGGACAACACGTGATTCAGCAAATCATACCGGGGCGCAATGCCGTCGAACATGGATTGCACGGTTTGGCTGACGCTCCGCTCATCGTGGCCGGGGTTGCGCTTATCTGCGATCCCGCCGGGTTCTGCGCCGGTAGCGAAGCGCGTCATTCGCCACGTACTTTCATGGTGCGCAACATCGATTGGATCGCAACCAGCAATTCCTGTTGGGTAACATCTTCCACGACGACGGCCTTGCCGATGGCCACCGGTAGAACAAAACGATGTGCCGTCTGCAAATGTTTTTTGTCGCCCGCGGTGCGATCCAGCAAAATTTTTGGTGTGGCCCGAAAGCGTGGAAACGGGCCGAGACGAAACGTGAGATCTTCGATGCGCTTGGCTTCCGATGGCGTCAATGCGGATCGCGCGACTGCCAGATGCACTGCCGCGATCATTCCCCATGCCACAGCCTCGCCGTGCAGCAGGCTCCGATAGCGAGTCGCGGCTTCAATGGCGTGGCCAACTGTGTGGCCAAGATTCAGCAGCATCCGCTCGCCAGACTCGCGCTCGTCCGCGCTGACAATTTCCGCTTTGATACGCACGGAGGCTTCAATGGCGCGGGTAACAATCTCGGGATCGCCTGCAAGTAGGCCATCGATATTATGTTCGAGCCAGTCGAAGAAAAGAGCATTGCCGAGAACGGCCGCTTTCACGCTTTCCACCGCGCCGGACCGCAGTTCCTTTGGCGGCAAGGTGGTCAGCACTGCTGGATCGGAAAAGACCGCGACCGGAGGATAAAAACTGCCTAACAGGTTTTTTCCGACGCGAAGATTGACTCCGGTCTTGCCGCCAAGGGAGGAGTCGATTTGCGAAAGATAGGTGGTTGGTACCTGAACGTAACGAATGCCGCGCATATATACGGCAGCAAGAAAGCCAGTCATATCGCCAATGACGCCGCCGCCGAAAGCAACCAGAATTGCGTCGCGCTTGGCGCCTGCAACGATCATCTTTTCTGCCAGGTGTTCGACGGTCTTCAACTGTTTATATCGTTCTCCCGCAGGCACGAATAATGGCAGGACATCGATCTTCCAGGCAGAGAAGGAGGCGAGAAAAACTTGTCCCCAGCGAGACCATATCTCCGGCGACGTGACGACGAAAATTGAGCGCTGTTCTCCGCAGGCCTGGCGCACGTGGGAGGCCAGCTTTTCCAGCACGCGGGGCTGGACGAGAACGGGATAATTCGCCGATGCGGTTTTGACCAGAATTGTAGACATGCCGATTTCCTAATCGTATCGCAAGACGGTCCTGGTTCGAATCACGGCACAGTCACGGGGAGTATCGTAAGCTCAACGCCTACGATCTGTTGGGTGGTTCTGGAACAGGGCCAACCGTCAAGCTCCAACGGTTGTTCGGAGAAATCAGGATGATGTCCCCCAAACTAATCTTGTTCACCCTGGTCACAGTGGCAGCGCAATTCGGGCTTGCCATTCTGGGTTGTGGTGGATTCGATGCCTTCTTCTCGCATCCGGCCCTGGTTGCACTTGGGGTTGCTACGGTTGTGCTGGCGGTTGCGGCACTGTTCAGCGGCGGAACGATGAGTTCCGGGGAGCACGAGGACCGCGGGAATCGCTGGGTCCTGATCCTTTTTAGTGCGCTGACGATCCTGATCGCCTACTTGCCGGCGTATACAGATCGGATTGACTTTTTCATCTTCGAGTGGGAACCGATTCGCTGGGTGGGCGTGGTGCTGTTTGCGGCCGGGGGCGCGCTGCGACTCTGGCCAGTGTATGTACTTGGCCGCCGGTTCAGCGGACTGGTCGCCATCCAACCCGGTCATACATTGGTGACGAGTGGGATTTACGGCCGTATCCGCAACCCGAGCTATTTGGGGATGTTGGTGAGCTCACTGGGGTGGGTGCTAGCATTTCGGTCGGGGGTAGGGGTCGTCCTCACAGCGCTATTGATTCCGCCACTGATCGCGCGCATGCGTGCAGAAGAAAAGCTGCTTCGGGAGCAGTTCGGAAGCGAGTACAGCGCGTATTGTGCCCGTACCTCGCGCCTGGTTCCCAGGCTGTATTGATGTGAGCGGTCGTCGGCCGAACTTCGCGATGACCACAATGCAACGGAAACGTGGTGGGATCTGCGGGCCGTACATACCATTCTGTGCGTGCTATCCTCACAATCGTGGAGATTTTTTATTTGCGGGGTTGGACGGTCGTTGGCGGAGGAATTACGGGGCTGCGCGCAGCGCTTACGTTAGCGAAAGACGCGGACGTCACGCTGATCACCAAAGAGGGTGCGTCGGAATCGAACACGCACTACGCGCAGGGTGGAATTGCAGTCGCCATGGGCGGTGCCGAGGATGTCGAACTCCACGGCCAGGATACAATCCAGGCGGGGGACGGCCTGGTTTTCGAGAGGGCTGCGCATCTCTTGGTTGAAGAAGGTCCTGCTCGCATCGAAGAGTTGCTGGCATGGGGCACAAACTTCGATCGCGAAGGAAATGGCCTGGGCAAACTGATGCGGACGCGCGAAGGCGCGCACAGTCTGCCGCGCATTCTGCACGCCAACGGCGACGCTACCGGCAGAGAAATTGGCCGCGCCCTTCTGGAGCGCGTCAGTCAGGAACCGCGCATCCATCTGCACGAGCGAGTCACGACTCGCGAGCTGCTTGTCCGCGATGGACGAGTCATCGGCGTCCACGCTCTGGATGCTGACAATAAGCCGTTGATGTTCCTCGGCAGCGGAGTGTTGCTGGCCAGTGGCGGAGCGGGCCAGGTTTACAGCGACACCACGAATCCAGGGGTTGCAACCGGCGATGGCATCGCAATGGCCTACCGGGTAGGCGCGGAAGTCTCTGACATGGAGTTTTATCAATTTCACCCGACCGCTCTGAGTGTGCCGGGCGCTCCACGTTTTCTGTTGTCGGAAGCACTGCGGGGCGAAGGCGCTATTCTCCGGAACCACCGCGGCGAACGATTCATGGAGCGGTATCATCCGTTGGCTGAACTGGCGCCGCGTGACATTGTGGCCCGCGCCATCATGCGTGAAGGCGTAGGAGAGCGGCCCGGAGAAACGCAGCCCGTCTATCTGGATATGCGGCACGTCACCGGCAAGGACCTGCGCGCCAGGTTCCCTGGAATCTCCGCGCGTTTGCAAGAGTACGGCTTCGATCTTTCTCGCGATCTGATCCCTGTCCGTCCGGCTGCGCATTACCTGATGGGCGGCGTCCGAACCGACTTGCAGGGTCGCACTTCCGTGCCCGGCCTGTTCGCTGCCGGCGAAGTTGCATGCACCGGTGTTCATGGAGCAAATCGGCTGGCAAGCAATTCCTTGCTGGAGGGGCTGGTCTTCGGCGTACGGGCTGCGGAGGCGATGCTTCAGGAAGGCTTGCGCGTGGACACTCCGATTTATGTCGAAAAATCCGTGCCTGTCACCCCTGACGTTTCTCCTGCGGAAGCCAGCCGAGTTTCCGGATTACGGGAGCGGTTGCGCGACCTGATGTGGCTCCACGCCGGCCTGTTGCGCGATCAAACAGGACTATCCGCTATTCAGGCCGAACTGCATGCGATGCGTCGTGAACTGCCCGTCGACACCACTCGCGATAACGCGGAATTGTGCAGCCTACACTCGGTGGCGGAGCTGATCGTCGAGTCCGCGCTGGCGCGAAAAGAATCTCGCGGCGCCCACGCGCGCACAGATTTTCCTCAGCACAATCCCGGGCAGGCAAAGCATTCGCGGATGGTGCAGGGGCATGTCGACTTTATCGAATTTACATAGACCGGCCGTCGGTCCGCGCGCGTTTGTTCGACGTAGACGGTTTTGACAGCAGCGACCACCCCACAGTGATGCCGACCGCTGAAGCGATGACCGCAAGCGAAATCCAAATAGAGACAGCGATGAAATTGCTCAGCATCATCTTGCTGCCGACAAAAATCAGGATTGCCACCAGTCCATAGCGCAACTTGTTCAGCCGTTCCAGGGCTGTTGCCAATGTGAAGTAAAGAGAACGCAATCCAAGCACCGCAAAAATATTCGAAGAGTAGACGATGAAAGGATGATGCGAGACGGCCAGCACGGCAGGAATCGAATCGGTTGCAAAGATCAGGTCCGTCGTCTCAATCGCAATCAGCGCGATAAACAGAGGAGTGAAACGCAGGTGACCGTCCTCCCAGACCAGAAATCGACGCTGATGTTGCTGCCGGGCCATGGGGGGGTGACGAGTCAGCCAGTCCATCCAGAAGGGAGGATGGTCCGGTTGAGATTGAAGAGATTTTTGCAGCAGGTGCCAGGCGGTGTAAAGCAGGACCGCGCCGAAGATGTAGTTCATCCAGGAGAACATGCTCAGCAGTTGAATGCCCGCGAAAATCATGACACCGCGCATTACGATGGCGCCTAGCACGCCGAAGAACAGCACTGTTCGCTGCTGTGCCAGCTCTAAATCGAAGACGCGGAAGAGCACGAGAAAAACAAAAAGATTGTCAATACTGAGCGACTCTTCGATGCCATATCCCGTCAGATATTCCAGGGCATATCGCTGCGACAACACGCGGTAGACGAGCAGCGCAAATAGCAGGGCCGCGGCAATCCAGACAGTCGTCAACCAATAAGCGCGTCCTGCCAGCGTGTGCTCGTCGCGCGCGGTTCTGGTGCAGGCCCAATCTGCTACAAGCAGCGCGAACACCAGCAGATGGAAGAGCAGCCATAACCACAGCGGCGCCCCACCAAATATGCGGCCGTCCACTAGAGAGGTACCGATGGCCATGAATGGATCTATCTCTGATTCAGCAGATGGATGGTCTCGAGAACGGTCTGACCGACAACCGTCAAACTGTGCGCGCTGATCTTGTCCATGGTGTCCTGGGCGGTGTGATGATAGCCGTCCGGATGCGAAAACGTGTGCGGGCCGTAATCGATGTCAATGATGTCGGCGCTTGGAACACCGCGCTCGACGAAGGGCAGGTGGTCATCTTCAATGGCATTGGGCTGCTTGAAAAAGTAGGACTGGTCGCCCTCTGTTTTCGCGGCTTCTCCCACCAGGTCGAGCAGCCATGGGGTCGAGTTCCGGTCGCGGCAGATGTCCAGGTCCTTGTCGCCAATCATGTCGAGCAGCAGAAATGCTTTGATCCGCTTCAGTGTCCCATCGCGGTCCCACTTGGCTGCAAGGTGGCGGCTGCCATACAGCGAATCCGTGTCCGACCACTGCTGGATCGCTTCTTCGCCGTCAAAAAAAACCAGCCAGACGCTGTCGCCATCGAGTGTCCGTCCACGCAAGTCGTTCGCCATTTCGATGAGCAACCCGCTGGTGGAAGCGCCATCGTTGGCGCCGACATAATGGATGTTGCGCAAAGGATAGTTGGTCTCATAGTGCGAGGCCAACACGATCACTCCGGGTTTTTTGCCAGGAAATTTCACGATGAAATTACGCATCGACATGACACCGGCGGGGGTGTTCGTCGTGAAAGTGTCCTCTTCAAGATTGTCTTTGGCGAATTGCTTCTTCAAAAAATTCTCTGCGCAAACGTGGCCCTGGCTTCCGATCCAGCGCGGTCCGCAGTTCACGATATCCTGCGCATACTGGTAGGCGCGGCTTCCGCTGAACTGTATTCGCGCAGCCGTGTGGGCGTGCTGGCGCGTCTCGGCTGATGCCATGGAAGAAATTGCGAGACTGCAAACCGCCACTACGACGGTCAGACTTGCCGGGAACGTCGCACGCCGCAGCATCAGGCCTCCAGTTTTGCTTTCTTTGCTTTGTCTCGACGATCTGGGTGTACGAAATGGGCCACGGCGATGCTGATCAAATAGAGCGCCAGCATCGGCGTCGCAAACAGACACATGCTCAGCGGATCGGGTGTAGGAGTGATGATGCCGGCAACGATGAAGATCACCAGGATTGCGTAACGGATGTTCTTCCAAAGCCAACGCGAATTGACAATGCCGAACAGCGCCAGAAAAAAAACGAGAATTGGAAGTTCAAACACGATGCCCAGGCCAAGGATCACGGTAAGAAACAGTTCCGTATATTCGCCGATGGTCACCATGGGGGTGAACTGTTTGCTATAGCCGATGAGAAATTCGAGCGCACCCGGATAGACGTATCGATAGCCGAAAAATGCTCCGGTGAGAAACAAACCGACGGTCGCGGACATGAAAGGAACAAGGTAGCGCTTCTCGTTTTGATACAGGCCGGGCGCAATGAACAGCCATACCTGGTACAGGATGAATGGGGACGCGAGAATGATGCCGCCGAACAGCCCAATCTTAAGATAAAAGTTGAATCCGTCCATTGGATTGAGGTAGACGAGCTTGGCAGGAAGATGATGCGCGTTCAGTGCCTTGGTGAGCGGGGCAATCATGAGCGCGGCTATTCGATCGTGAAAACCAAAGGCCACAAAAAATGCCACGCCGATGGAAGCCAGGGAATAGACGAGGCGCTTGCGAAGCTCCTGTAGATGCTCCAGCAGGCTCATGCCAGGCAGATCGGCCCGGTCGCCCACAGCGGTGCGGGCACGGTCCAGCAGATCAACCATGGGTGATGTCCACTACCGCAGGGGCAGCATAGGGATCGGCGGGTTCGTGCGCAGGCGGCGCAGCCGGATTCGCCGTCGACGAAGCAGCAGTCGCTGCTGGATGAGATTCCGGTTCCGGACTCACACCAGGGGAGGACGAAGTCACTTCCATGGGGGTGATCGCGCCTAAATCTGAAGATGCGTTGGGCACTGTAGTGCGCGGCTCCGTTCCGGTTGCGGGTGTAATCGATAGCGAGGCGGGCACAACTTCGGCAACAACTTCATCCTGCTTCCGGTCTTCAGCAGCTTCCGGCTCGGCCGATTTTCGATTGAGAGCGTTCAGCTCATACGGATCCAGGTTATCGATGTTCGGGTACTGACCGACAGGGAGAGTCTCTTCCGGGTAGGGAAGATCGGGAGAACCGGAAACATCCACTTCGTCAGACGACGCCGGAGAAGATGGGGTAGAGTTCGACGATTCCAGTTCTTTGCTGGGCGCAGCAATGGTCTGGCGATCCGTCAGTTCGACCTGCCGCAGTTCTTCTTCAATTTGAAACTTGAATTCGTTGCTGGCGCGTCGAAATTCTCCGACCAATTTGCCCAGTTGCCGACCAATTTCAGGCAGCTTCTTGGGCCCGAAAATGATCAGGGCCAACACGAAGATAAAGACTGTATCGGGCAGACTCATCGAGTTCCATCATACTGAAGTGGCCCAGGGCCAAACAAACCTGCAATCGACGAATGAGTGCGCCGCCAGTTTGGATATCAGCAGGCCGTAAATCCGGGATTCGCAAAAGCTAGCCGGGATAGGCTCCGGTGATGTAACCCTCCAGCTGTTGAATGGCATGCGCCTGGCCGGAAATCACCCACTTCACCAGGTCGCCAATAGAGACCACTCCTACCACGGCGTCACCCTGACAGACCGGAAGATGGCGGAAACGGTGTTGGGTCATGATGGCCATACATTCATCCACGGTGTGCTGCGGACTCACGAAGAAGACCGGGCTGGTCATGATCTCCCGGACCTGGGTTTCTCGGGAAGAGTGGCCCATTAACATGACTTTGCGCGCGTAGTCACGCTCCGATAACATACCCACCAGTTTGTTGTCGGAAAGGACCAACAACGCGCCGATATCATTCTCGGCCATCTTCTCGACTGCTTCGTAGACCGACTGCTCGGGCGCAATCGACAGGACCGTTCTTTGGTCTTTGTTTTTCAGCACCAATTCAACCGTGTCGGAAATATTCATCAGACCCTCCTCACCCATGACTTTTACCAGCTGCCGCATTCATCGCATATCGGGTGGCCTTTGTCGTTGCGAACGGAAATGCTTCCGTAGCCACTATATCCTTTCTGGAATGCGCGCGAACAGTCCCCATCTCCGCGCGCCCTTTCAGTGGATGGAAACGGCAAATTCTTGCAATTTGACGACTTCCGGTCGCTGTAGCCCGAGAACCGCTTGATGAGTGGACCGCGGGCAATCTGGGTTGATACGGGGGGAAATGGGATTCCTCCTGTCAGGCGTATTACAATCTGGTTACAGGAATTTTCGTTTGGGTTGAATCCGACGCCCGACCGGAAACGTCCAATAAGTGTTGCAACAGCCCCGTGGATTGGGCGACTTGGCAGATGGAAGGCCAAACGTCGCAGTGAGTCCACTGCAACAGGGTAAAGAAATGCTTTCAACATCCCCGTTCCACTGTCACTGAAGACGCGGAACTGAAGGCGGAAATAACGTGGCTACACTGGTCGAACCCGTCGTAACTATGCCGGCCGAATCCACGCAGGATGCGTGTTCGCTCGACAACTATCTGGCCATGCCAGACCACACTATGGATGGCCGCATTGCCGCGGCCCGTGCGCGCCTGGGCAAAGAGGCAATCATCCTGGGCCACCACTATCAACGCGATGAAGTGATTCGGTTCGCCGATCATACAGGCGATTCTTACAAGCTGTCCAAGATTGCGTCGGAATCAAGCAGCCGCTACATCCTTTTCTGCGGTGTGCATTTCATGGCTGAAAGCGCGGACATCCTGGCCCAGCCATGGCAACAGGTGGTTCTACCAGACCTGAACGCGGGCTGCTCCATGGCCGATATGGCGGACATATCTCAGGTGGAAGAATGCTGGGACAAGCTGTACGCCTTTGGGTTGGACGGTCCAGCCGCTGGCGGTTTGATTCCGCTGACCTACATGAACTCGACGGCGGCCATCAAAGCGTTTTGCGGAGAGCGCGGCGGTCTGGTATGCACCTCATCGAATGCCAAGGCGGCGTTCGACTGGGCGTTTGCGCGCGGTAGCCGCATTCTTTTCCTTCCCGACCAGCACCTTGGGCGCAATACCGCCTATGCCATGGGGATTCCACTGTCGGAAACCGTGGTGTGGGACCCGTACCAGATCAACGGGGGCCTGACGCCGGACCGGTTGCGTGCGGCCCGGGTCATCTTATGGAAAGGGCACTGCTCCGTCCATCAGAGGTTTTTGCCGGAACATGCGGACAAAGTACGCGCCGCCTATCCTGGCATCCAGGTGATTGTTCATCCAGAATGCCGTTTGGAGCTCTGCCAGAAGGCCGATGCCATCGGATCGACGGAGCGGCTGATCAAGATCATCGAAGACGCGCCGACGGGCTCGATGTTTGCCGTGGGCACAGAAATTCATCTGGTGAACCGGCTCGGCAAGCGGTTTGCTCCGCTGGGAAAGAAAATCATCACACTCGACGAGTCAGGTTGCCTGTGTACAACCATGTTTCGTATTTCGCCGCAGCACTTGGCCTGGGTGCTCGAAAATATGGCGGAAGGAAGGATCGTCAATCGTATCCGTGTCGACGAAGGAATCAAACATTGGGCGGGCGTGGCGCTAGGCCGTATGCTGGAGATACGGGGGTAGCCGATGAAGACTTTTTCTCTGGAAGAAGCGCAGACGCTGGTACCGGTGCTGGAATCCCTGATGAAGAACGCGATGGAAGCCAAGAATACCGCGGAGGCCATCGCCCAGGAAATGCAGCAGCTGTCGCAGCGCATTTTTCTGAATGGTGGAACGTTGGTCCATATCGCCGCGGTTGCTCAACGCCGCGCCCAGCAGGACAAGGCCGTACAGCAGGTAAAAGATACCTTGGCGGAGATCGACTCGATCGGGGTCCAGGTGAAGGACCTGGATACCGGGCTGCTGGACTTTCCCTGCCGGCTTGGCGAGGAAATTGTTTTATTGTGCTGGAAGATGGGCGAGACGGAAATTCGCCACTGGCACACCATGGAATCGGGTTTTAGCGGCCGCCAGGTTGTGGACGAGCGCTTTCGGCGCCCCCAGAAACCAAAACCAAACTAGCAAAATTTCCTGTCTGGTACGTTTCCTCTGGAAACAACCACTGAGCCCAGCCTTTCTTGACGGCAAGGCTGCGCATGGATTTGTCCACAAGCTGTGGAAAACGCTGTCTTGACGGATGATAATAACTATTGTTTAATTATCCTAATCGGATGACAATCACTACTCAGGAATTTCGAGCCTTCTGCGCCGAACATGGTCTGGCAGCAACGCATCAGCGTCAGATTTTGTTTGAAGCGGTGCAGGAAATGGAAGGCCATCCATCTCCGGAAGAGATCTATGCTCGTGTGCGCCGTCGCATTCCTTCCATTTCCCTGGCGACGGTGTACAAGAACCTGCACCTTTTTGTGGAGAGCGGAATTGTAGGGAAAGTCAGCCTGCATCACGGTTCTTTGCGGATCGAAACCAACCGTGCTGCACATCACCATCTTGTCTGCAGAGGCTGCAAGTCGATCACAGATTTAGATGAAGACAGCTTTAGGTTGGAAATCGAACGTGACCATGTTTCACCCGCATTTCAGGTCGAGCGCTATTCCATTGAGGTTGTGGGGCTGTGTCCGACCTGCAAGAAAACGTCAACAATGCCGATGGAATGATGTTCTTTTAAAGAAGAGCAGATTTCATGGGTACCAGAAGTCTCAACCAGCAGAACTGAGACTCATCTCGCAGAAAGGACAAGCCAATGCCAGAAAAGGACACAGTGAAACCGGGCGACGTGACGAAACGCGTCGGAGTGGAAGTCATCCGCGCTCGTGGCGTCGATGTCGAGAAACTCATCAAGGTGCTCGTCGCCAACGCGGCTGCCGAGTTTGCCAGCACATACTACTACTACACGATTCTCCGCATGAACCTTGCCGGCCATGAGGACTACAAGGAAATATGCGAGGACGCCAGACTGGAAGACCGGGCTCACTGGGAACTGATCGTCCCGCGCATCTATGAACTGGGCGGCCATCTTCCTAACGACCTGAAGGCATTTCATGATCAGGCCGGGTGTGCCGCGGCCAAGCTGCCGGACCCGCCCACAGCCGTCAACATCCTTACCCTGCTGCTGGAGTCGGAGCGTTGCGCCATTCGAAGCTGGAGCGCCGTCTGCGATATGACCTTCGGCAAAGACCCGCGCACCTATGACATGGCGGCGCGTATCTTGAATGAGGAAATTGAGCACGAGGCTTGGTTCATTGAGCTGCTGGCCCACGAGCGCGATGGGAAGTCGATACCTTCCGGCCATTTCCGCCGCGGCGAGCCCGGCGAAGCCCCGTACAGCAAGAACCGGGGTTTCTACAATCCCTAGTGGCGAACACCAACGATGACATAACGAAAGAGCGGAGATTTCACGTGGTGTTGGAAACTCCCGATGGCCTCCGCTCTTTTACTTGCGGCGAAGAAGAACATATCTGGAATGCGGCGGAGGCCAGCGGAGTGACGTTGCCCGCCATCTGTCACCAGGGCCGTTGCCTCACCTGCGCCGGCCTGCTGCTGGAAGGAGCGATCGATCACGACCGTCCGGACATGTATTTCGCCGAAGACAAAGTTGCGGGCTATGTTTTGCTGTGCCGCGCCATGCCGCGCAGCGATGTGCGGATTCTTACCCACCAGGGGGAGGAAATGCGGGCTTACCGCCATGCAAACGGACTGCCGGCCCCGTATGCGTAAACGAACCGTGCCGGACAGCATCTGGTTTGTCGCAGTTGCGGGTCATTTGCAGAGTTGGACGAAAACGGTTTTCAAGTCGCAGTGCAAAGTGGCAATTTCGTCGCAGGTTCCACATAGAGCGCATCTCGGTCGAGGTGCTCGGCCTTTCCGCCGAGTGCTACAGCCGGAGTTTCTAACGCAGCCTCCAACAAGCAATGCAACGAGGAGATCCATGGCAGAGGAAGGAAAAAGCAAAGTCATGACGACCGATGCCGGCAGGCCGGTAGGCGACAACCAGAACTCCATGACGGTAGGGCCGCGCGGTCCCATCGTGCTGGACGATTATCTGCTGTTTGAGAAGATGGCGCATTTCAACCGCGAGCGCATTCCAGAGCGGGTCGTGCATGCCAAAGGATCGGGCGCATACGGCACCCTGACCTGTACCAATCCGGATATGAAGAAGTACACCACCGCGAAGCTGTTCGATACGGTCGGCAAGAAGACCCCGCTGCTGATTCGATTTTCGACTGTGGGCGGGGAGAAGGGCTCGGCGGACACGGAGCGCGATCCGCGCGGGTTTGCGATTAAGTTCTACACGGAAGAAGGCAACTGGGACATGGTCGGCAACAACACGCCAGTATTCTTTATCCGCGACCCGCTGAAGTTTGGCGACTTCATCCACACCCAGAAGCGCGACCCTCAAACCAATCTGAAATCGCCGCAGATGATGTGGGATTTCTGGAGCCTGTCTCCAGAGAGTCTGCACCAGGTGACGATCCTTTTCAGCGACCGAGGCACGCCGAAGGGCTATCGCCACATGAACGGGTATAGCAGCCACACGTTCTCGCTGATCAACGCGAAAAATGAGCTGTTCTACGTCAAGTGGCACTTTAAGACGAAGCAGGGAATTGAGAATTTCAACAATGAGGAAGCCGCCCACATGAAGAGTGTGGACATGGATTATTCCCAGAGCGACCTGTTCAGTTCGATCGAGAAAGGCGATTTCCCCAAGTGGCGGGTTTGCCTCCAGATCATGCCGGAAGCCGAGGCGGCGACCTATCACATCAATCCGTTTGACTTGACCAAGGTATGGCCGCACGGAGATTATCCGCTGGTCGAGGTCGGCGAGATGGAACTGAATCGGAATCCGAAGAACTACTTCGCAGAGATCGAGCAGGCTGCGTTTGAGCCGCGCAATGTGGCCCCGGGCATGGGCTTCTCGCCAGACAAGATGCTGCAGGCCCGTTTGGTTAGCTATCCGGATGCCCACCGGTATCGCCTGGGAACGAATTACCAGTCGCTGCCGGTGAACGAGCCGAAGTGTCCGTTTTCGACCTATCACCGCGACGGAACCATGGCGTTGGGGGACAACGGCGGCAGCGCGCCCAACTATGAGCCGAACAGTTTTGGCGGACCGAAGCAGGACCCGCATTACATTGAGCGGCCGACGACCTATCCCAGCTCCACGGTGGCGCGCTACGACCATCGCGAGCAGAATGGCGACTATTACACGCAGCCGGGGAACCTGTTCCGCCTAATGCCCGCGGATGCACAACAGAGGCTATGCCACAATATTGCCGGCGGCCTGGGGCAGGTGGAGAAGCGGATCCAGGATCTGCAGATCCAACACTTCTACAAGTGCGATCCCAAGTACGGCGAGGGGGTGGCAAAGGCCATGGGTCGTGACATCCACGAGATTGTGAAGGCGCAGGAGTTGCTGCCCGCGTAACAATCGATAGGCGGTTCTAACTGCATGAAAAGAGGCGACCGATCCGGGCCGCCTCTTTGTTTGTGGTTCTCGCCATTTGTTACCCTAGTATTGATACTTGATTTTCGATATTGGCGTGCATCGAACGCCAGACGATTCTCACCCTAACCGACCGAAAGAGGCGACACACATGCTACAAATTGGCGAAAAATTTCCCGACTTCTCTTTAACTGCCACCATTTCGACTGCAAAGGACGAGGCAAAAGCGTTCACGACAGTCACTCAGGATTCCTACGCTGGCAAGTGGAAGCTGTATTTCTTCTGGCCCAAGGATTTTACTTTCGTCTGCCCCACAGAAATTGCAGCTTTTGGAAAGCTGAATCGCGAGTTTTTGGACCGTGACTGCCAGGTTCTGGGCGCCAGCACGGACAATGAATACGTCCACGCCGCATGGCGTACCCATCACGCCGACCTGAAGGATTTGCCTTTCCCCATGCTTTCGGACATCAAGCGCGATCTTTCCGGCGAGCTCGGAATTCTGGATGAGAAGGCAGGCGTTGCGCAGCGCGCCACGTTCCTGGTCGATCCCGATAACATTATCCGCTTCATCTATGTGACCGATCTTTCTGTGGGCCGTAATCCGCAGGAAGTTCTGCGCGTGCTGGATGCGTTACAAACCGATGAGCTGTGCCCGTGCAACTGGCAAAAGGGCGATGCAACACTAGAGGTCTGATGGGCGAATTTGAAAGGAACAATCGCATGTCGCTTGATGAATTGATCGATGGTCTTCCGGAATATGCGAAAGACCTGAAACTGAATTACTCTTCACTGATTCGCCAGAATACGGAACTCACCGCGACGCAAGCGTGGGGAACATTGCTGGTGAGTGCGATCGCCACGCGGCAGCCGGCGCTGACAGGGGCCGTGCTGCAGGCCGCGGCGGAGCATCTGACCGCCGAGCAAGTGGACGCAGTGAAGACGGCCGGAACGTTGATGGGAATGAACAATATCTTCTATCGCTTCCACCATCTCACCAAAAATGAAAAGTACGCCGCCATGCCCGCACGCCTGCGCATGAATGGGATTCGCACGCACAAGGCTGATCCGGTCGACTTTGAACTTTGGTGTCTGGCCGCCTCGGCGGTAAACGGTTGTGGAAAGTGTATTGACGCGCACGAGAACGTGCTGCGGCAGAAGGGCATCACAGAGGAAATCATGATCGCCGCGGTTCGTGTCTCCTCCGTCGTTCATGCAATCGGCACGGTGTTGGACGTGGAGCACAGTACGGTGGAGGAGCCGGTGTTTCAGGCATAACGCAGATGTATGGGTATCGCCGCTACATACATAACCAGGCAGAGGAGCGGTACACTATCCCCGTATGAGGCTACGAATATCGCGCGCTGGCGTACTGTGTGGGTTTGCCATGATTTTTCTGGCTGCTGTGGTCCCAAGCACGACAGGGTGCGGTAGCTTTTTCATCCCGGTTTGCCAGGCGCATAACGACTGCGGCGGCGGAACCGGGACCTACAGTTCCTATGCCTATGTAGCCAATTCAACCATCGGGACCATTGAAACCTTTCCGGTTCCCACAGCTGCGTTCACCAGCCTGACGGGCACGAGCACCACCCTTGGAACTCCACCGAGCGCTTTGGCTGCAACCCCTAAAGGAACGTTCCTGTACCTGGCAACAGCAGCGGGTTCGGTGTTTGTCTATACGATCGGCACCAATGGCGCACTGACCATCGGCAACAGTGGATCTGCTGTTACCTCAACCCTGAACCCAACCTGGATGACAGTAGATCCCAGTGGGAACTGGTTGTTTCTGGTATCCAAAAGCTCGCCCCAATTGCTCATTTTTCAGATCAATACCTCGACAGGGACGCTGACGCAGAGCAGCCAGGGAACGATCCCACTGGATGCCGGTAATCCGACCCAGGTCTATGTGACGCCGAACAATGAATACGTGTATGTCGGTCTAGCAACTGGTGGTACGGATGGGTTTACGTTCAATAGCTCCACGGGTACGGTCAGCAATCAGCTGCATCTGGCACCGCTAAACGGAGGGTCAGACAACGCATTGGCTGCCGACAACAACTCTGCGTACTTGATCGTTGGCGAGGCGGGATCGGGGATTCGTGTTTTGAGCATTGGCACGAACGGTGCGTTGAAGGAAGTCACCGGTTCGCCGTTTACCTCGCAGCTTGGACCGTCGTCTATTGTGGTCGACTCGACGAACACCTATGTGTATGTCGCCAACCGCACCGCGAACGTGATTACGGGATATACACTGGGGACTGGCGGCGTTCTTACTCCGCTCAGCAGCTCGCCGTTTACTACGGGTTCCGCGCCGAATGCGATGTCACTGGATTCGACTGGAAAGTATTTATTCGTGGTGAACTACGGTGGCTCGCCGGATCTCGAGGTCTTCAGCTTCGACGCGACGGTCGGGGGCCAGTTGGACTCCGTCACTTCCGTCGCAACCGGAGCCGATCCCGCGGGCGCAGTCGCACTGTCCGTCGTCCCATAACGGTACGATTGGGGAACGAATCGCCTCAGATTGACGCCGATTGCGCGTAAACTGAAACTTCTTCCTCTGAATTTTTATGTCGTGTCTCCCTCGGAAAGTTTTGTCTCCGCATCATCGGCGTCTACGAAACGCGCCTTTCCTGGCCTCTCTTTTGTTAGGCGTGATGGTACTGCTGTCTGGCTGCAGCCATCTTCGGTCCGCTTCCTCGGCTGAGTATGTTTATGTGGTGGTGAAGCAGATGTATTTGCGCGATCGCGTCGCCGTGGTGGCGAATCGGGTGGCGGAAGTCAAGAATGGGGAGCGCCTGCGGGTCCTGCAACAAATACCTCGATTCATGAAAGTGAAAACGCCGCAAGGTGCGGTGGGATGGATTGAGGAACATGCTGTCCTCGATCAGAGTGAATTTGACCAGTTTCAGAATCTCGCGAAACAACACGCCGATCAGACTCCCGTCGCCACAGCCATCCTTTACAACGAGCTTTATATGCATCTGACGCCGGGGCGGGAAACACCGCATTACTACCTGCTGCCGGCGAACACCAAAGTTGCAATGCTGGAACGCGCCTCTGTTCCCAGGTTTGAGGCCAGCAGCTTGCTCGGCTTGCCCGGAAAAGCTTCGCAAGCCCACTCAGGGGTGCATCACGAAAAAGCCCATAAGAAAAGCTTTGATTCGCGATTCGCCCCTGCGGTTCCCATGGAAGACTGGTGGCTGGCGCGCGGTAGTGCCGGACACACCGGATGGATGTTGTCTCGCGATTTTCAGGTGGATGTCCCGGAGGACGTGGCCCAGTACGCAGAGAACGAACGCATGGTGGGAGCCTATGTTCTGCGCACGGTCGCAGACCCGGATTCCGGAAAGCCGAATGGCCAGGTACCGGAGTATCTGACGGTGCTGACACCCTATAAACAAGGGTTGCCGTATGACTTCGACCAGGTGCGCGTGTTTACCTGGGACACCCGCCGGCATCGCTATGGCACCGCCTTTCGCGAGCGCGATATTGTTGGGTTCTTTCCCGTGAAAGTGGTGCCCGGTGATCCCAACAGTCCGAATGGACCGGAGCCGGCGTTTAGCTTCCAGGTCGCCGAGGGCGACAGTGTCAGTCTCGATCCGCAAACAGGCCGGCCCCGCGCGGCGCAATTGAAGACGGTGGCTTACCGGATGGAAGGGAACTTAGTCCGGCAGGTTCTTCCGCCAGGCGCAAAGCCCACTCCGACTGCGGGCGTCGCTCGTGTCCGAGTCGTGCACCGCGAGAGCCGTTATCGCCGGCCACGGCGATAGGCGCCGCCATTCGCAGGGACGCACGACTGGGACCGACCGAAGGCGCGCCGGTCGGCGAAAATCGCACCTTTACTCCGCACACCCTTAGGACGATAATTGTGCCCATCGAATGAGCGAGTGGAGGTTTCCATGGCAGATCGAATTTCGAGACGGGAATTTTTGGAAAAGTCAGCAGTGGTTGGAGCAGCCGCGGTTGTTCTCGGCAGCCAAACAGCGGAGGCATCCGGCGCCATGCAGACCCGCATTCTGGGCAAGACCGGAGCGCATGTTTCGATTGTCGCGCTGGGATGCGGCAGCCGCCTTTTGGCGTACGGCAACGAAGAGGCGGGAGTGAATGTACTGAATCAAGCACTCGATTCCGGCATCAGCTATTTCGATACGGCCTATGGCTACGGCAACGGGCAAAGTGAAACCTGGATTGGCCAAGTCGCCAAGACGCGGCGTAAGGAATTTTTTCTTGCTACCAAGGTTGAGCCACGTGACGGCGATGCCGCCATGCGCATTGTGGAAGGCAGTTTGAAACGGCTGCAGACCGACCAGATCGATTTGGTTCACGTTCACGGTTTGCAGGGAGCGGACGACCTGGCCAAAGTGGAAGCTAAAAACGGTGTGATGAATGCTCTCTACAAGCTGCGCGAGCAAAAGGTCACCCGCTTCATCGGCATTACCAGCCATTACAATCCGGCTGTATTGAAAACAGCCATTGAGCACAACGATATCGATTGCGTCCAGATGGCCCTGAATGCGGGCATGCAAGGGATGCCATTGGGACGACACGACGGCCTGAACCTGTCCAGGGCGATGAGTTTCCAGGATGTCGCGCTGCCGGCGGCGCGCAAAAAGAACCTGGGCATTTTGGCGATGAAGGTGATGGGGCAGGAAGGGCTGCTGGGTCCCGGTCCAGATAAGAGCGATGCAGGTCATCTGCTGCGCTACACGCTGAGCCTGCCGATTGCCGCGGCTGTGGTGGGTATGCCTACGCTCGACATGCTGCGCCAGAATGTGGCCTGGGGCAGAACGTTCACTCCGATGTCGAAAGGGCAGATGGAGGAGTTTTCCGGGCGTATCGCTGCGGGAAACAAGCTGGCTCTTGACTTGAAGTTCAGTAATCACGTAGACGCATAGAAGCCTTGCTCCTCCTGAGTGCCGCGGATAGGCCGCTCTGCCCCATTCAAGCCCAAAATGGCTTGAATGGGGCGCAAGCCGCATAGCAAGTGGAACTAGTCAGCTAAGAAATTCTGCAATGGCGGTGACGACGCGTTCTTGCTCTTCCTGCGTCAGTTCGGGGAACATCGGCAGCGCCAGAACTTCTCTCGCGGCGCGCTCGCTCTCGGGAAATGCGCCCTCCGTATAGCCGAGGCTTGCAAAGCATTGCTGCAAATGCAGCGGCACGGGGTAGTACACCTCGGAGCCGATGCCGCGCTCGGCGAGAAAGGTCCTCAGGGCATCGCGGCGGGGAGCGCGGATAACGTATTGGTGAAAGACGTGCGATCCGCGCGGATCGACATACGGCAGGACGACACCATGCTCGGGATACGGGCCGCTTTCTACGAAACCTTGTCGCGCGAATAGACCGGCGTAGGTTTTCGCCCGTTCCCGGCGTTGCTGGTTCCAGCGCTCGATGTAGCGAAGTTTCACCAGCAGCACAGCCGCCTGGATCGTATCCAGCCGGCTGTTCCAGCCAATTTCTTCGTGGTAATAACGCTCACGCATGCCGTGAACGCGCAACATTCGCGCCCGGTCGGTGAAATGTGCGTTGTTCGTGGTAACCAGTCCGGCGTCCCCGTAGGCGCTCAGGTTCTTTGTGGGATAGAAGCTGAAAGCGGCCAAATCCCCCAGGCTGCCAGCCGGGCGATCGTTCCACTTGGCCCCGAAGGCCTGGGCCGCATCTTCGATCAAAAGAACATGGAACTCATGTATCAATTGCGAGAATTTGTCCCAGTCCGCGCACTGCCCGTACAAATGGACCGGAAGAATCGCCCGTACCCGAGTGTGTTTCGGAAGGTTCTTCAGCGTTGTTGCGACCTGCACGGCGTCCAGATTGTATGTTCTTGGGTCAATGTCGGCCAATAACGGTTGCGCCCCCGCCCGCACAATGGAGCTGACCGTCGAGAAAAAGGTGAAGGGAGTCGTCAGAACAGCGTCGCCGGGGCCGATTTTGGCGGCCGCCATCGCCAGCCACAGCGCGTCGGTGCCAGAAGCACACCCAATTCCGTGCGCGACGCCGCACAGAGAGGCCGCCGCCGCTTCGAACCGCTGGACTTCTTGGCCCAGAATGAAATGCTGGCCGTCGCAAACCTGTTCAATGACAGCCATGATTTCAGCTCGAATTGGCTGATATTGGCGGGAAAAGTCCAGCATGGGCACCCTGGTAGCAGGGGCTGGAGCGGACGGGGAGACGGGAAGTGGGCGCGACGGCACATTTCATGCTAGCACCGTTCGGATTTCTCTCTTTCGGCGCGGGTTTTCACGCCATTTTCCGGTTTCGTATCTCCTGCAGCTTCAACAGCGGTTCGGCAGCGGATATCGGGTCCCTGACATCGGCAGTCGAATGAAAAGCGGAAGACATCCTCGACCCGTGAAACGCCGGTAGGGATCTGTGCATCCAAATTGCAAGCTGTATTTTGCGGTGTTTCGACTGTTTTCTGGCGATATTGCTCAATTTCATAGACAATACTGGCACGGTGCAATTACGCCCGCCATTGGGCAGAATGAACCGGTATGGCTGTAGAACTTGCAGTTGGGCATCTGTCGGCCCGCTTTGAGCAGCACGCTTTGAACCACTCGTTGGTAAGGCAAGGAGATGACAAATGGAAAGCAAGACAGCACAAAATATTCAGGACACATTTTTGAACACCGTGCGCAAAGATAAATCGCAGATCACGGTTTATCTGGTGAGCGGCGTGAAATTGACGGGACGCATCCGATCATTTGATAAGTATTCCGTTCTACTGGAAAACAATAATCAGGAGCAGCTCATCTTCAAGCATGCCATTTCCACGGTCGTCAGCGGCAAGCCAGTGTTAATCGCTGAACATCGCCATGTGCCGGTCGGGACGCAAGCCGCCGGAGTGGGACCTGCCGCGGCAGGCGCGGGCCACGGTCCTGCATCCACCGGGGCGGAGGTGGCGAGCGCACCAGTGCTGACGCCATCGAGCTTCACGGCTTCATGACACCATGCGCGCAGCTGCCGGTTCGTGCGACGGCGGGTGGCGCCTACGGCAAGACGATCGAATGATCGAATCGTTCGACTCTCAACGAGGCAGGGAGAATCCCCCCGAACAAGACCGGCGGGAACGGACCCTGATCGTCGTATGCGAGTTTACTGGGAAAAAATATCGACAGCGTCTCACCCCGTCTGCGCGTCAGGCGAAAGGCGCTGTGCGCGCAATTCACGAACAGGAAGGGCCCGCAGGTGGCGTAATCCGGCGCTCTCACATCGACTCCATGGAGAAAGGATTCGATGATTTCTCCACATCGCAAATTTCCGCTGAAGCCGCTGAATGCCGTGAGCTGGCCGTAAGCGCGGGCGCGAACGTGCTGGATGTAATCGTGCAGCGCCGCGATCATCCAGATCCAGCGACCCTGGTCGGCAAAGGGAAGCTGGAAGAAATTGCCGCGCAAGCCGGCGCCAGCCGCACTGACTTGATCGTTTTCGAGCAAAACCTATCGCCTTCCCAGCTGCGCGAATTGGAAAAGGCGCTTCCATGCCGCGTCATCGATCGTACGCAATTGATCCTGGACATTTTCGCGTCGCACGCCCGTACCCGTGAGGGCCAACTTCAAGTGGAGCTGGCACAACTGGAATATATGCTGCCACGTCTGGCCGGCCGTGGGCGTTCCATGTCTCAGCTGGGCGGTGGTATCGGCACGCGCGGACCCGGCGAAACGCAGATTGAAACCGACCGTCGAAAGATTGGTCGCAAGATTCAGGTGATTCGCACCCGTTTGGAAGCGGTCCGCAATATTCGCCGCCAACAACGTCAGCGTCGCTCCTCTGTACCTGTGCCGACCGTGGCGCTAGTCGGCTATACCAATGCAGGGAAAAGCACGCTGTTCAACGCGCTAACGCAGGCCGGCGTGCTAGAGTCTTCGCGGCTGTTTGCGACGCTGGACCCCAAGCTGCATCTGATCACGCTACCGTCGCGACGGCGCATCTTACTGTCCGATACGGTCGGATTTATTCGCGCTCTGCCGCCGACCCTGGTCAAAGCGTTTCGCGCAACGCTGGAAGAGGTGCAGACCGCGGAAGTGTTGATTCACGTGGTAGACGCGTCCAGTCCGTCACTCGACGTTCATCGCCAGGAGGTGGAAAAGATCCTGCGGGAACTGGAGGTCGACAAAAAACCTCGTATTGAGGTGATGAACAAAATGGATCTGCTACCGGAAAAAGAGCGGACAGGGAAAAATGGTGCGATCGCCGTCTCCGCCCGCGCCAAAACAGGGATGAACGTCCTGCTTGCGGCGCTGGATAAAGTGCTGGATTCCGATCCGTTGGAAGATCGAAACATGATTGTTCCGCAGAGCGAAGGCGGGGTGCTGGCGGCACTGGATGCGGGGGCCATCATTTTGGACAGAACATTTCAAGGCGAAACGACGCACCTGCACGTGCAAGGGCCTGCGTCGCTGCTGGGAAAGTACCGCAGGTACTGGCAAAATTGACCACGGGAATTTATTTCCTGGATACGGATGAAGGAGGGAAAGAGCAGACCGAGTGCCCGAATGTTGGGCTACTATTCTGGGCACTCGGCATGCCGGACCTAGGACTAGATCCAAGGCTGTTACAAACAGTGTAGGCCTCCTCCGTGCGAAGTCAACTGCCAGTTTGCCGAAATTTCACCATGACAGTGGAAATCCTTCGTATTGAAACCTGGAGGCGAGGTGTTTCCGCAGAGAAACGGCTGCTCGCAGCCTGCTCGGGAACAATTGAAGCCCGACCATCGATGACAGAACTGGAAGCCTGAACCGGGGAGGGCCCTTCTGGCGCGATTCGGATGAAATTACCCTTTAAGATTGCGTGAAATGCGGCGGACTTTTCCTCGGCGTCGGTTTGACACCCCGGTGGGCCCTTTGTTACAACTGAGTGTTCCATCAACGGTCAACCAACAATGAATCAATGAGATTCCCACGTCGTTCCACTGCCGGTGAGTCTGAAACCACGTTGCAAAATGAGTGATTTGCTACAACAGCTTGGAGGACTTGTGCTCGGCGCTGTGCCGACCATGCTCCTGTTTTTGGTCACACTGGCGGCGTACCGTTTTCTGGTCCATGCTCCTTTGACGAAGGTCCTGCGCGAACGTTACTCGAAGACGCAAGGGGCCATCGAAAATGCGGCCGCTGCCGTTGCCGCCGCAGAACAGAAGACGACGGAGTACGAAGAGCGTTTGCGGGTGGCACGAGCAGACATTCTCCACGAACTCCGCGAACATCTGGATAAGGTCCATCTGGAATCAGAGCTCACGCTCGCTCAGGCACGAGCATCGGCGCAGGAACGCACTGCGGCAGCCAAGATCGCAATTGAACAGAGTATGCAAGCGGCGAGGCTCGAACTAGACGCGCTTATCGGTGAGCTTTCCGCGGAGATATTGAAGCGTATTTTGCCGGCTGGAATCGCATCCTCTCAGGAGCAAACATCGCAGGAGCAAGCCGGATGATCTTTTCTGCTGTGACGTTGAGCTCATGGACTCGGCATTCTTCTGGGCTGCGCACTTTGGTGCTCGCGTTCTGCGGATTGTTTTTGCTGTCGTTCGCCGTGCCGCGTGTCCACGCCGTTCTCGCCGACTCGACCGCGCAGAGCACGGTTGCAGTCCGGAATTCGTTGACTTCGCCGCAGGCGAAATCTCAGGCAGAGCGTCGGGAAGATATCCACCAGAATAAAAGCAGCAATCCGAAGGCCGAAGAGGGAGTGAATGTTTACCGGCATTCGCCGATGGTGCACACGCTGGCGCGTGTGTTCGGACTTTCGGTCGAAGTGACTTCGCGAATGTTCGAAATGTTCAACTTCCTGATTGTGCTGGCCCTCATCGTCTGGTTCCTGGCGCGGGTCTTGCCCAAGACATTGCGCGGCCGGACAGAACGGATTCAGAACCAGCTGCAGCAGGCCCGTACGGTGACGGAGGACGCGAACCGCCGCCTGGCCAATGTGGAAGAACGGTTGACGCGTTTGGACAGCGCAATCGAAGCGATCAAAACGCAGGCGCAACACGAAACACTGGAAAAAGAGAAGCAGATGCGCGCTGCGCTGGAGCAGGAGAAGCAGTCGATTCTCGACTCCTCCGTACAGGAAATCGCGGCAGCCAGCAGCAAAGCGCAAAGTCAGTTAAAGCGTCTGACCGCGGAGCTGGCGATTGAACGCGCCAAACATAAGATTGCTGTGACGGCTGAGGCCGACCGTTCGCTGGTGGAAGGCTTTCTGGTGGACTTGGATCGAGAGCGCAGAAGCGGTGGGGTAAATTGATGGACGCGTTTTCTCTGCAATATGCCCATGCCCTGGCTGACGTTGTCCTAGCAGATAAGCTGGACACCAAAGAAATCGACCAGCAGCTTCAGGACTTTCAGGCGACCTGGACCGGCAGCCGGCAGTTGCGGGAGGTCTTTCAAAATCCCTCTATCCAACTGGATACTAAATTGAAAGTGTTGGATGCAATGGTTCCGCGAATCGGCATGATGAAGCAGGTTCGAAACTTTGTGGCTCTGCTGTTGCAGAACGATCGCATTTATGCGGTAGAGTCGATTGCCACTGACTATCGAAATGAAATTGACCGCCGGCTGCACATCAGCGAAGCAGAAATTACCAGCGTTCGCGAACTAAATGCTGAGGAAAAATCGAGAATTGAGGCCAGAGCAGCGGTCCTGGCAGGACTCGAGATTCGCCCGATTTATAGGCAAGATGCATCGCTGCTCGGGGGCGTGGTTTTGCGCATCGGCGATACCGTTTATGATGGCTCCGTTCGCGGCAGGCTGGAAGAGCTCCGCGAGAAGATGATGGCAGATTAACCAACCGGCAATTCAGAACTTCAACTGGAAGCAGAATGGCGCAGATCAAAGCAGACGAAATTTCGCAGTTACTTCGTGAGCAAATAGAAAACTTCGAGTCGCGCGTGCGCGTCGATGAAGTTGGCACGATCATCTCACTGGGCGATGGGATTGCCCGCATTCATGGCCTGGACAAAGTGATGGCCGGTGAGATGTTGGAGTTCCCCCATGGCGTCTCCGGACTGGCGATGAACCTGGACGAAGACCAGGTGGGCGCGGTGCTGATGGGCGACTATACCGAGATCAGCGAAGGCAATCAGGTCAAGCGCACGGGCAAGATTATGAGCGTGCCGGTGGGCGACGCGATGATCGGTCGTGTAGTGAATGCATTGGGCCAGCCCATCGACGACAAGGGTCCCATTGCGACGGATCAGTCGTTACCGGTGGAGCGGCTGGCTCCGGGTGTCATCGATCGTCAGCCAGTCCGGGAACCGATGTTGACCGGCATCAAGGCGATTGACGCCATGATCCCGATTGGCCGCGGTCAGCGCGAATTGCTGATTGGCGATCGCCAGACCGGCAAGACCGCTGTCGTGCTCGATACCATTATCAACAACGCAAAAAACAATTTGATCTGCGTCTATTGCGCGATTGGGCAGAAGCGTTCGTCCGTGGCGCAGGTGGTGCAGACGTTGACCGACCATGGCGCGATGGCCTACACGATCGTCGTTGTGGCGTCCGCATCGGAGCCGGCGCCAATGCAATATATCGCACCCTTCGCGGCCACCGCCATGGGTGAATTCTTCCGCGATTCCGGCCGCCACGCGTTGATCATCTACGACGATCTATCCAAGCACGCCGTCTCCTATCGCGAGATTTCCCTGCTTCTGCGCCGTCCACCAGGACGCGAAGCGTATCCGGGCGATGTGTTCTATCTTCATTCGCGGCTGCTGGAACGTTCGTCCAAGCTCAGCGACAAGCTCGGCGGCGGTTCTTTGACCGCGCTACCGATTATTGAAACGCAGGCGGGCGATGTTTCGGCCTACATTCCGACGAATGTCATTTCCATTACTGACGGGCAGATTTTCCTGGAAACGGATCTGTTTAACTCCGGAATTCGCCCGGCGGTGAACGTGGGTCTGTCGGTGAGCCGCGTCGGTTTCTCGGCGGCCGCCAAAGCCACGAAACAGGTTGGCGCGACATTGAAACTGGATCTAGCGCAATATCGAGAATTGGCAGCATTTGCGCAGTTTGGCAGCGATCTGGACAAGGCGACCCTGAACCAGTTGAATCGGGGCCAGCGTTTGACAGAGCTCCTGAAACAGCCGCAGTTCCAGCCTTTGACCATGGAGAAGCAGGTAGCGATTCTCTACGCCGGAACCAACGGCTTTCTGGATGACGTGAAGGTGGAGTATGTCAGTGTGTTTGAGAACGCTTTCTATCCCTATATGGATTCCGCGCAATCGGCGCTTCTCAACGACATTGCCACCAGGAAGGCGCTGGATGACGACCTGAAAAAGCGGCTGAGCGCGGCCATCAAGGAGTACAAGCAGAATTTCTTTGCTGAGACGCCTGAAGCGAACATCGATGCCAAGAAACCCGCAAACCCGGACACCGGCACGAAGCAGAATGAAAATGCTCCGGCAACAAGCCCACAAGCCGAAGCGGCAGCAGGGAAGCAAGCGTAAGCAATGGCCAATGTTCTCGATTTGCGGCGTCGCATCCGCAGCGTAAAAAATACGCGACAGATCACCAAGGCCATGAAGATGGTGGCTGCGGCAAAGCTGCGCCGTTCGCAGGAGCGTGCGTTTGCCGCACGTCCGTATGCCCGGATGATTGCCAGCGTGCTGGCTTCGCTGGTGCGCCGCGTCGATATATACGATCCAGACACCGGCGAGGCAAAGCATTCTTTGCTGGAGGCGCGCCCGGAAAAGCGAGTCACCATTGTAGTTGTCACCGGCGACAAAGGATTTGCGGGCCCGTTCAATGCCAATGTTCTGAAAGCGACACACAGATTTATTGACGAACGCACCGACGTCAACGTCGACTTGGAAATCGTCGGACGCAAAGGAATCGGCGTTCTGCGCCGCAGTTATCCGCTGGCATCCAACGCCGAAGACGAGCAGCCAGCGCAAAGCTCGCAAGCGCGCACGCGCAAGGCGCGGGTGGAAATTGTCGGGGAGCACGCGGGAATGCTCGACAAGCTGAGCTTCGAGAAAGCGGCAGACTTGTCCCGTACTTTGGTCGAACGGTATGCGGCACAGGAAACGGATGCAGTCTATCTTGTCTTTAACGAGTTTCAGTCTGTGATTGCTCAACGCATCGTGGTCGAACGCATATTGCCGATTGTTGAAGTCGGCAAACCGGACATTACCGTTGCCACTGAGATGGAACGGGAAGAGCGCGAGGAGATGGCCAGGGCAGCGCAGAGTGCTGGCGTCAGTCTGGAGGCTGAGGATACGCGCCAGGCCGACGAGGAAGCCAGTAAGTTTGGCACCGCGCAAGTGGATTACATCTACGAGCAGTCCCCCAGCGAGTTGTTGGGTGCGCTGCTGCCACGCTATATTTCGACGCAACTGTATCACGCAATGTTGGAGTCGGTGGCTGCCGAACATGCGGCACGAATGACGGCCATGGATGCCGCCACGAACAATGCTTCTGACATGATCGACGCCTATACGCTGACGATGAACCGGCTGCGTCAGGCCGCGATCACCAAGGAGATCATCGAGATCGTCAGTGGCGCGGCAGCGTTGTAGACAGGGCAGATGAGACGGACAAGGGGAATTCACAAGCTGTAGCAGAGGAATTGGATACAAGATCATGGCAGAAAACATTGGACACATCATAAAAGTTGCTGGACCTGCTATCGACGTTCAGTTTGATGAAGCGACGATCCCCCCTATCTATCAGGCCTTGCGGGTGACCAGCGAAGGTTTCGACGTACCTGCGCCGCTGGAGGTCATCGTGGAAGTGCAGCAGCATCTGGGTGAAGGCCGCGTGCGTTGCATCGCAATGGAAGCCACGGAAGGGATGGTGCGCGGGATGAAGGCGCTCGATCTCGGCGGGCCGATCACGGTTCCTGTAGGTCGCGCCACGCTGGGCCGGGTGTTGAACGTGATCGGACAGCCGGTCGATGAACTGGGCCCGGTCGATGCCAAGGAGCGTCGGCCCATTCACCGGTCGGCTCCAGCATTCGACGAACAGTCGACGCGGGAAGAAATGTTTGAAACCGGTATTAAGGTCATCGACTTGATCCAGCCATTTTTAAAGGGTGGGAAGACCGGCTTATTCGGCGGCGCGGGCGTCGGCAAGACGGTTATTATTCAGGAATTGATTAACAACGTTGCTTCGCAGCATGGCGGTTTTTCTGTATTTGCCGGCGTGGGTGAGCGTACCCGTGAAGGCAACGATCTTTGGCTTGAATTCCAGGAGTCCGGCGTGATCGATCTGAAGCAGCCGGACAAATCCAAAGCTGCGTTGATCTATGGGCAGATGACCGAGCCGCCTGGAGCGCGTTTGCGGGTGGCGCTGACGGCACTGACCGTGGCCGAATATTTCCGCGATGAAGAAGGCTCGGATACCCTGCTATTCATCGATAATATTTTCCGCTTTACGCAGGCTGGCTCAGAAGTCTCGACGCTGCTGGGCCGCATGCCTTCCGCGGTGGGCTATCAGCCGAACCTGGCAACGGAAATGGGCGAACTGCAAGAGCGCATCACATCCACCAAGAACGGTTCCATCACGTCCGTGCAGGCGGTGTATGTACCGGCTGACGATCTAACGGACCCTGCTCCGGCGACGACCTTCGCCCATCTGGACGCAACCACCGTGCTCTCGCGTCCGCTGTCGGAACTCGGTATTTATCCTGCTGTCGATCCGTTGGCTTCCACGTCGAGGATTTTGACGTCGCGCATTGTCGGCCAGGAGCATTACGACGTTGCCCAGGGCGTGAAACGCATTTTGCAACGCTACAAGGACCTGCAGGACATTATCGCCATCCTTGGTATTGATGAACTGTCGGAAGAAGATAAACTGACCGTTATGCGCGCACGCAAAGTGCAGAAGTTCCTTTCGCAGCCGTTCCACGTGGCAGAGCAGTTCACCGGTATCCAGGGACGATACGTGAAGGTGGCAGATACGGTGCGGAGCTTCAAAGAAGTCATCGACGGAAAGCATGATGACGTGCCGGAGCAGGCTTTCTACATGAAGGGCGATATTGACGAAGTTCTGGAAGCCGCGGGCAAGATGCAGCAGACCGCATAAGGGCTCTTGGGATCAATGGCGGAAAACATTTCAATTCGTGTTCGGCTGGTAACGCCTGAGAAGATTTTTATCGACGGAACGGCGGATTCCGTGTCGCTGCCGTCGGCCTCAGGCTATTTGGAGGTGCTGTACGCGCACGCTCCGCTGCTAGCCGAACTTGGTCCCGGCGAGGTGACCCTGCGCGGCGGCGATGTGGGGGATCAACAGCTTTTTGTCGCCCAGGGTTTTGTTGAAGTACTGCCGGACCGAGTGACGATTCTCGCCGAAAGCGCGATTCCGCCGAGCGAAATCAATGTCGCTGAGGCACGCCAGGAGTTGGAACACGGCCAGAGGATGTGGAATGAAGCTGGCGATGAAGCCAGGCGCTATGATGAGGCCAATCGCGTCATCCGCGAAGCGGAAGAGCGCATCACAGCTGCCGAACGAGCCGGGAAATCAGCCTGATTCCACGGCCCGCTTTGCTGACAAATGCAGGAAATATTTTCTCGCCGTTTATTTCTTGAGTATCGATTGTCCTTTCTCACGTCCAATCAATTGAAACGCGAAGAATCTTCCGCATCACCCGGCACGGGCTCTGCGGCTTGGTCGCTGCATCCCAATCAACAAGAAAGACCTATGGTCGTGCGGCAGATGCAATCTAAGACCTCAGAGTCTGAAGTCGCGAGCTGTGCGGGATTCATCGAGTTACGGGATTGGATAAGGTGTCAGATCCATGGCGCCGGTAATGCTTGCGATCTTGTCAATACGATGCCGATGGCACCACTCCCGCAGCCCACGGGCAATTCGTTCCACGGCGCGCGGATCCGCATAGCTGGCGGTACCAACCTGTACCGCGGTGGCTCCTGCCAGCATAAATTCGATCACGTCTTCGGTGGTCGTTATTCCTCCCATACCCAGTACAGGAATAGAAACCGCACGTGAGGCGTGATAGACCATCCGCAGGGCCAAGGGTTTGATCGCCGGTCCGGAAAGGCCACCCGTAACATTGGCGAGGCGGGGACGCCGGGTCTTGGCGTCGATGGAGATTCCAAGAAAGGTGTTGACCAAAGAAAGTGCATCCGCTCCAGCGTCCGCCGCGGCGCGCGCCATGTCCGCAATGCTGGTCACATTGGGTGATAGCTTCACGATGAGCGGGCGTCGCGCCCGCGGTTTGGCGCGCAGGACCAGTTCGTACAACGCCGAAGCGTCCGTGCCGAAGACCATGCCGCCGCGTTCGGTGTTGGGGCAGGAGGCATTGAGTTCATAGGCGACGATCCCTTCAACGGCATTCAGTGCCTCGATCACAGCGCAGTAGTCTTCCACACAGCCGCCGAAAACATTGGCAATCGCCGGACAGGGAAGCTTCTGAATCGCGGGCAGCTTCTGCTCAATGAACGCGGCGACACCCATGTTTTGCAATCCGATGGCATTCAGCATGCCCGCTGCGGTCTCGATGATTCGCGGGGGAGGGTTGCCCGGCATTGGCTCTTTGGAAAGGCCTTTTGTCACGAATGCGCCAATTGTATTCAGCGCCACAATGTCTTCAAATTCCACTCCGTAGCCGAAGGTCCCGCTGGCAGCGATGACTGGGTTCCGCAGCTCGATGCCGCAGAACCGCACTCGCAAATCCGGCTTTGGACTGGAAGTCATGGCCGATGGCCTGGGCCAACTGGCGTAGTATGTTCACTCCGAGTTGGAGCATTTCCCGATGGCTGCGATGTTGTCGGGGTTGCGCTCTTCGCAGCACCTGTTGCCGCGTGTGCTGGCCGTGGTGTTTCCTCGTGCCTTCTCCTCGGTCGAAGCTCGCGCTTGGGTTTCACCACTACCTCGGGATGAATTGCCTGCGTCAAAATCCGGCCGATGCTCGCCGAGGGCTGGTTCACGTCGAGCAGAGCGGCAAGTGTCGCCGCAATATCGACAGGTTGTACTCGCCCGCGAAACGTTCCCGGAGTAAACACGGACCCATAGAAACCCAGTGGCACATGCCGGTCATAAGAGTAGGGAGAGAAATGTGTCGCACCGTTACCTGAACCCGGTACTTGGTAGGCATCCGGAATCAGCATCACATACCAGCCGCCGTTGGGCGAGTAACTGTGGGCAATGAGGCGGCCAAATTCAGTAGGAGGCAATCCAGGTTGCAGGGACGCCATCTGCAGACGTGTGAACGTACGGAAGACACGTGGCTGCGGAGCCACACGCTTCGCACTGGGCTGGACCGAGGAATCCGGCACATCCGCCGCTGGATCGAGGCTGGCCACAGCTGCGGGAATGGAATCCCGAATGGCACGCTCGCCCTCCAGTTCGTTGATGCCTGCGCGCTCAAATGTCGGAATATTCAGCGCGATATAGGGCAAATCCTGGTCGGGCAGCAGATACTCGAGCTTCTGGCCAGGCGAGAAACGCTCGTTCATGCTCTTGTTCAACGCGCGAATCAGGGGTTTCATGGGAATTGTTGCAGCCGGAATTCCCAACGCTTGCGCATTCGCGGGTACCGGGGCTACCCCATGGTCCGCCGTCAACACAAGCCATACGTTCTGGAGTCCGCCGGGAATATTTTGATCGAGCCATGTAAAGAATTGGTCGAGGTTGCCATCGAGTTGGTCGACGAGTTGCCGCTGCTCCGGCGCGTCGGGGCCGACGCGATGACCAAGAATGTCTGTGGAGGAGATGCTGATGGTCAGCACATCGGTCACATTTCCTGAACCGAGATTCTCGCCTTGAATTAAGGCCTGCGCGAAGGCGAGTTCATATTGGATAGCAGCGTCCGTTGGGCCGACAGCAGAGAAAAAAGGCGCATTGGCGGAGACGCCCGCCGCTGTTCGGGCCTGGGCAGCGCTGTCACTCTGGTTGAACGTTGTTGCCCAGTCCGGAAGAGATGGCATGTAATACGTGGAGGTAACAAAGGTGCCGCTTTGCGGGTCGATCCAGAAGGCGCCATTTGCAGTATGGCCGGCGGTGAGAATCGCGGCACGAGCCTTGAGCGAAACTCCGAAAAGCTTGGATTCTCCTTTGGTGGCCAGGCGGACCTCATCTCCGATGGTCGTGGCCAACAGATTGCGCGGCGAAGCGCCCTCGCGGGCAGACTCCGGAGCCGTGGCCGGCAGGCCAACGATGCTGTAGCGCGGGTCTTCCACAGAAGTGATGGGCCTCTCGGTGTTCCGGGTCAGGTCCCACCATTCATTGCTGGCGATTCCGTTGCCATCCGTATAGGCGCCAGTTGCGATCGCTGAGTGTCCCGCTGCGGTGACCAGATTCGCGTAGTCGAAATAGCAGTCTGGAAAATACGCGCCATGATCCAGGAACAAATTGAACCCGTCCCCTTTGAAGTCGGTGCGATATCGCTCCAGGTAATCCTCTCGAAATTGATCGATCACAAGGACCACGACCAGCTTGGGATGGCCATCATAGGCGCTGGCTGCGCACGGGATGCAAGAGGAAATCGGTAGCAGGAGAGCGAAGAGGCATATCCATAGACGTTTGAACATAGCAAGAGGACCGCGTGACGCGACTAACAACATGGTAGCAAGACGGACAGCATCGGGGAAAATGGCTCCATCGGGCGGCCTGAGAATGCTGCTATGCACTCTGACACTGCAAGTGCTGAAAAGACATTTCGGCGTTGTCTCCCCATCACAACATGCTGCGCAATCCACAAAGGGCGCCTCGCCTTGCGCGAACTTCGATCTCCGATTGCGCGCAAGAAATTTTCAACCAACGGAGGTCAACGGCCATCATAGAGAGTGTGCAATCCGGATGAACGAAATGTCATCGTCGCCGTGTAAAAAGTTCTCGCCCGAAACATTTGACCTCATACCACCCGCACAAGTCGAGTCGGAACTTCGCCAGTGAGAACGCGAGTTCTGTGCGCCACAGATGGCATTGCAACCCCACACCTTCGCCGGTAGACTGGTGATGATCGGTTGACTTGCGAATGGACGACGACTGATAGAGAACCAATAGACTTACAACACGCGGAGAGGTGGCAGAGCCCGGTTGAATGCACCTGACTCGAAATCAGACATAGTCGCAAGGCTATCGGGGGTTCGAATCCCTCCCTCTCCGCCATAGATTGATTATAAATAGTTTAATTCTCTCTTTACTCGTCCTGTTACTCATCCAGCTTCAATCGCAAACTTCTCGGTCTCCCGAAAACACGAGACGAGAAGGATGGCAAAGGGTGCCTTTCAACTTCACC
>JBKQVW010000126.1:0-2984 GCA_052142955.1 Acidobacteriaceae bacterium
ACTCACCCGTGCGCCACTTTACTCATGGTATTGCTACCACTTTCTCGTTCGACTTGCATGTGTTAGGCACGCCGCCAGCGTTGATTCTGAGCCAGGATCAAACTCTCGTTTGAAACCTGATGCCTCACCCGCTCGACGGAGGTCGATGGGTTCGGCCGTGCCCTATGCATCTCTGCATTGGGCACCTTACCTTGTGAGAATGATCAAGCCAAACTTGATCGCATCTCACGACTGGCACGTTCAACCAATTGTCAAAGATCCTTGAGGGTTATCCGCCTAAGCGGGACCCTTGGGATCGAGGCCCGAACTCGCGTCCGGTTTGTCCTCGAACTTGATGCGCAACGCCGTCTTTCTCCGCTTGCCTGACAAGCCTGGGCGTTTTGGCGCGAACCTTTTAAACCTATCAAAATCGCGGCTTCAGGTCAAGAAAACATTTCGCCTGAACCACGATGGATAACACGGTCCGCACAGCGCAAAAATCAAAGAGCGGCCAGCGACAAACGCCCGAGCCACTAGGGCTCGCGGGAGCTGAACTCCCGGGTCTTGCAATGGCTTGTTCTCTGTGGGGTTACCTACAGGGGTTCAACGATGCACCACATGGGCAAAACGTCCGACCCTACGAACCAGCTTCCCACTTCCCTCAGACGGGGCAGGCCACACGGCCACCGGGAGGCTCCACTGCTCATCTGCAACTTTTCAAGATTAGCACGGGACACGCGGTAATGCAAATGTAACTGGGCATTAAATAGCCTGTTTGTAATAAAAAAAAGAAAAACCACCCCGAAAGCTCCGAAACCGGCGTACCCAACCTGTTGAAAGCGCCGGGATTCTGTGGGAAACCAGCCAAAAAGGGCTGCGAATCAGCGCCTTGCGGGCTCAACGCATCGCAACGATCTCTACCTCCCCAACCCGCCGGCGAACGTCTATCCCCGTGCTCTCCGAATAGCGTTCAAACGACAAATCGAGGCGCGCGTCTCCAATCTTCAAGTTGGAAACGTGAACCTGCTTCAAGTTCTCCGGCAATGCAGAGTGATGGAGATACACTCGCTTCTCGCGCGCACAGATCTGGAGGCCCAGGCACGCCTGCAGCACCATGAACACCGCGCCCGCGGCCCAGGCTTGCGGCGCACATGCCACCGGATAGAGGGTCGGCCCCTTGCCGGGACGGCGCGCGAAGCCGCAGATCAGCTCAGGAAGCCGATGAACATTCACGGCCGTGGAAAGATCGAGCAGTCCCGACAGGACACGCAACGCCAGCTCCTTCTGCCGGTAGCCCAGGGCGCCCCACGCGATCAGCGCATTATCGTGGGGCCATACCGAGCCGTTGTGATACGACATTGGGTTGTAGCGCCGCTCCCCCGTCACGATGGTACGGATTCCCCACCCGGAATAAAACTTCGGCGTTAGCAGCGCTTCGCTCACCCGTCGGTTCTCGGCCTCCGAGGCGATGCCGGAAAACAGGCAATGGCCGGCGTTCGAGCTATGCACCTGGCATTGCCGTTTTTCGCCATCCAGAGCCAGCGCAAACGTCCCCAGCTCCTCGCACCAGAAGAACGTTTTAAATCGCTTTCGGAGCTGCGCCGCCTCTGCGCTTAGTTTCGCCGCCAGTTCGGGATCGCCCATATCGTTGGCGAGACCCACTATCCCCTGCTTGGCGGCGTAGACGTACGACTGCACCTCGCAGAGCGCGATGGGGCCCTTCGCCAGCTCGCCGTCGCGATGGAAGACCGAGTCCTTGGAATCCTTCCATCCCTGCTGCACCAGACCGTTGCCCGACTGCCGCGCGTATTCCACAAAGCCATCCCCATCCTTGTCGCCGTACCGATCGATCCATTCGAGCGCCGCCATCAGGTTTGGCCAGATGCTGCGCACAAACTCATGATCGGCGGTGCGCTCGTAATAGGCGACGGCAAGAACGATGAACAGCGGGGTAGCATCCACCGATCCGTAATAGCGGCCGAACGGGACTTCGTGCAAGTCGGCCATCTCTCCCTTCCGCGTCTCGTGCAAAATCTTGCCCGGCTCGGCGTCGCTTTCGGTGTCGACCCCCGTAGCCTGTGTCGCAGCCAGGCAGGCAAGCACGCCCCGGGCGACCGAGGGCGCCAGCCAAAGCAGCTCCAGCGCACAAATGATCCCGTCGCGGCCGAAGATGGTAGAGAACCAGGGCACGCCGGCATACGGGTAAAATCCGGTTGGAGTTCGCACCAGCATCATGGCCAGATCGGATTGAGAGCGGCGAAGCCAAAGGTTGAACTCCTCATTCGAGGTGTCGATTTCGACGTCGGCCAAAGGTCCGGCCGTGCGCTTCCCGACCAGATGCCGCATCGCATCTTCGTAGCCGTCCGCCTTTTCCGGCTCCGCATCGCGCCAGTATTGGATCGCGAGCGTGAAGCTCTCTTTCGCCTGCGGCTCCAGGTGAACTGGAACCGAGATTCCCCCATTCCGCGCATAACTTGAGGAGCTGCTGCACACCACGCGTGTCCCACGCTTCACACCATCCAGTCCGGCGTAAGCCACTGTCACGGCAGAGCCTTCTACTTTGTCGGGAAAGAGGTCGCCCCGGCGGGCGCGCTTTTCTCCGCGCACCTCAAAGATGTCGTGGAAGTCCGCCTCGAACTCGAACTCGAGTTCCACATCCGCCGGCTTGTCTCCGTAGTTATGCACCGTAATGCGGTCGTAGCACGCTGCATCGCTCAGAATCTTGGTGCGGTAAATGTGGAGTGTGCCGCCGGCCAGCGATGAGCCATTCGCGAGCTTCAGGTCGGGATTGGTCAGATCGATGGCGAACAGAATGTTGTCTTCGCGGATCGTTGAGCTGAGCAATAAGGGGCGAAGACCGCCGATACTCAGACTGAGCCGCGACAGATGGCGCGCATCCTTGTGAAAGATGCCCTGCTGGCCCGCGCCAACGACCTGAATATCGCCGCTTCGATCGAAAATAGCGAATGTATCGCCATTCATCAGCACGCGGGTCCGGGCGTCAG